>JAOAAX010000055.1 GCA_026418675.1 Chthoniobacterales bacterium
GGTTGGTGGGCTGTGTTTGTTGTGGAGGCTGTGCGGTGGGTTCCGTGGAAGGGGAGGAGGTTGGAGAAGGTGTTGGGGATGGGGCTGTGGAGGGCGTTTGGTGGGGAGGGGAGGGGGAGTTGGCGGGCTCGGCGAGGAGTTCGCGCTGGATGAGAGAAGGGGAAGAGGAGGATTTCGCGTAAAGGATGGCGAGGAGGAGGGTGATGGCGAAGAAGCCGATGCCGAGATAAACGGTGAATTTCTGGAGGACGTGTGTGGTTTGGGCACCGAAGAGGCCTTCCGTGAAGCCGCCGCCGAAGGCCGCGCCGAGGCCTTCGCTACGTGGGCGTTGCATGAGGACAACAAGGACTAGGAGGATGCAAAGGATGACGTGGATAATGAGGAGAAGTGTGATGAGAATGGACATAGGGAATTTTTTATAAATAGGGAGAGAGGATTCGTAAAGAGCAGGAGAGGAAGGAGTGGTCGGGTATGGGAGGGGAGAGCATGGATTTGTTTGACAAACGGGGCGTTGGGAAGCATGAGGAGATGGGGTGCGATGAGAAAAGCTTTAATTTTGGTTGTCGTTATCTTTTATTTTGCCGGTGTTGGGTGGTTGGTTGGAGATGGGGGGGAGTTCTGTGGAGCGTGGGTGGCGACAGTGTGGAATTTGAACTTTCCTTCGGCGCCGGGCATGCCTGCTGGGAGGATGCGGGAGGAGATTGCGCGGATTGTGGAGGTGGCGCGAAGGTGTGGGATAGGGGATTTGTTTGTGCAAGTGCGTGCGGAGTCGTGTGCGCTGTATCCGTCGCGGTTGGAACCGTGGAGTCGTTTTTTGACGGGGCGGCAGGGGGTATCGCCGGGGCTGGATCCGCTTGGGGAATTTCTACAGGAGGGGGAGCGGCGTGGGGTGCGGATTCATGCGTGGATCAATCCGTATCGAGCGGCTGTGAATGCAAGGGATGAGCGTGCGAGGAATCACATAACGAATCGGCTGCGGCGGCATACGAAGCGGATTGGGAATTTGCTGTGGATGGATCCTGGTGCGGAGGAGGTTCGGCGGCATATCGTTGAGGTGGTGAAGGAGATTGTCGGCCGGTATCCGAATCTGGCTGGGGTCCACTTGGACGATTACTTTTATCCGTATCCACCGCGTGGGGGGAGGATGGAGTTTCCGGATGAGGATACGTATGGGGCATATGTGGCGCGTGGGGGAAAGCTTGGAAGGGAGGAGTGGCGGCGGAGGAATGTGAATCTGTTGATTTGGGAGCTGCACGGGGTGATTAAACAGCGGAATCCGGGGATGAAGTTTGGGGTGAGTCCGTTTGGGATATATACAAAAGGGGAGCCGCCGGAGGTAAAGGCGGGGGTGGATGGGCTGAGGGAGCTTTGCGCCGATCCGGTGTTGTGGATGAAAGAGGGGTGGGTGGATTATATAGCGCCACAGCTTTATTGGCGGGATGGAGGGGAGCAGTCATTTTCGGCACTTCTGCGGTGGTGGAGGAGCGCGAGAGCGAATCCGCGTGGCATACCGATCTACGCCGGAATAGCGCTGGAGCGGATGGAGCCGCCCCACAGTTGGCCGCTGAGTGAGATAGCGTTGCAAATGAAGCTGGAGAAGGAGATTGGGCCGAAGCCACACGGTGGGGGAGTGATCTTCTATAACATGGGGCATATTCTGAAGGATACGAAAGGAATTCGGGGGTATCTGGAGCAATTGAAAGCTCGGGGAGGATAGAAGCCGGTTCGGTAGCCCGGCTCCGAGGGAGCGGTGAGGTGGAGGGCGAGGGGCGGATTTTGGGCAAGGGGGGAACGGGAATGGAAGGCGTTGGGGATGAAAAAAAAGGGAAAATTGTTGACAAATAGGTATAAAAATTAGCAAAAAGGGGAATAATTGAAAAAGATGACAAATTTATCATTTATTAATAGTAAAAAAGAAACCTAATTTATCCAGAATTTAGAAAAGGGGTAAAAATTGTGTGGGATGTTAAAATTTGCGCGTTAAAAGTCATGGGATGCGTGGCGTGATGGTTGGTGTGGAGTTAGGTTTGAAGGTAGTTGCGAAGAGTTTTTGATTTTGGAACAGCGATGAAGGAGGAAAAGAGATGAGTGTGTTGGTTTTTACGATTTTTGTAAGCGTTGCGCTGGCTGCTTATTTTGGACTTTCGTATCTCTATTATCATGATTATGCGAGCGGGGATGAGATGCGGGATAGTTTGTTGCCGTTTGGGCGTGAGGAGGTGAAGAGCAGGGGTGATGGGAAGGGGAATAAGAGCGACGGGAGCGAGAGAGAGGAGGTGGCGAGATGAGCGGGAGTCAGAGCGAGGGGAAGGTGAGGGTTGAGTATAATGACACGGTTGTCCGTTGGTTTTTATTGGCGACGGTTTTTTGGGGATTGGTTGGGATGTTGGCAGGTGTGGTGATAGCTGGGCAGTTGGCGTTTTATCAGTTGAACTTTGATACGTCGTGGCTGACGTTTGGGCGGTTGCGGCCTCTGCACACGAATGCAGCAATTTTTGCATTTGTTGGGAATATGATATTTGCCGGGGTGTATTACTCGACGCAACGGTTAGTGCGGACGCGGTTGGCGTCGGATTTTCTGAGTTGGGTGCATTTCTGGGGGTGGCAAGCGATCATCGTTGCAGCAGCAATCACACTGCCGCTGGGTTTGACACGCGGGAAGGAGTATGCGGAGTTGATTTGGCCGATCAATATTGCGGTGGTGGTGATCTGGGTGGTATTTGCTGTGAACTTTTTTTGGACGCTGGCGATACGGAACGAGAAGTCGCTGTATGTAGCGATTTGGTTTTACATAGCGACGATAGTTACGGTGGCGATGCTGTATGTTGGGAATCATCTGCAAATACCGACGAGCTTGGTGCACTCGTATCCGCTATTTGCCGGCGTGCAGGATGCGTTGGTGCAGTGGTGGTATGGGCATAACGCGGTGGCGTTTTTTCTGACGACGCCGATTTTGGGGATCATGTATTATTTTGTTCCGAAGGCTGCGGAGCGGCCTGTGTATAGCTATCGGCTATCGGTTGTGCATTTTTGGTCGTTGGTGTTCATCTACATTTGGGCTGGGCCGCACCATTTGCTGAACACGGCGCTGCCGGAATGGCTGCAAACGCTTGGGATGGTGTTTAGCTTGATGCTGTGGGCGCCGTCATGGGGGGGGATGCTGAATGGGCTTTTGACACTGCGGGGGGCGTGGCACAAGTTGCGGACGGATCCTGTGTTGAAGTTTTTTGCGGCGGGGGTGACTTTTTACGGGATGGCGACATTTGAGGGGCCGTTGTTGGCGATACGGTCCGTGAATGCGGTATCGCATTATACGGATTGGACGATTGGGCACGTGCATAGCGGGACCTTAGGGTGGAATAGCTTTATGGCTGCAGGGATGATCTATTGGCTTGTGCCGCGGTTGTGGGGGACGAAGCTGTGGTCGCCACGGTTGGCGGATATCCACTTTTGGATTGGGATGGTTGGGATATTGCTTTACATAGCGGCGATGTGGGTGAGTGGGATTACGCAGGGTTTGATGTTGAATGCGGTGACGAAGGATGGGGTGCTGGCGCACCCGAATTTTCTGGATGCAGTGACGACGACGTGGGCGATGTTGGTGATGCGGTTGATAGGAGGGGCGATATTCTTCAGTGGTTTTGTGCTGCTGGGGTATAACGTCTATCGGACGATCCGGAGTGGGAAGCCTGTGACGGCGAGCGTGGAGGTGGGAGTGAGGGAGCGGATGAAGCCTGAAGGGATGGGGTTGTGGCGAGCGTTTTGGAATGCGCCGGTGATTTACTCGTTTCTGATCATCCTGTTTGGGACGTTGTGGGGATTGGGGAAAGGGGCTGTGAGCACGGTTTCGTTTGTTTTGCTTGTGGAGACGGCGTTAGTGGCGATGATTCACATGAGCGTGTCTGGGGCGAAGTGGAGCGAGTGGTATGAGCGGTTGCTGCAGAGTTGGATACCGTTTAGTGTGTTGACGTTTGTGGCGGTGGTGATTGGTGGAGCGATTCAGATTCTGCCGTTGGTTTTTATGGATCAGACAGTGAAAGAGGATGGAGGGTGGCAGCGAGTTTATACACCGCTAGAATTGGCTGGGCGGGAGGTTTACATTTCGGAGGGATGTTATGTGTGCCATAGTCAAATGATCCGGCCGTTTGTTGGGGAAGTATTGCGGTATGGGGGGAGTGGGCGTTTGGCACATTCGATCTACGATCGGCCGTTTCAGTGGGGGTCGAAGCGGACGGGACCGGATTTGCAGCGGGTGGGAGGGAAGTATCCGAATTTGTGGCATTTCCAGCACATGATGAATCCGCGGACGACATCGCCCGGTAGCACTATGCCGAATTATCCATGGTTGTTTGAAGAGCGAGCGGATTGGGAGGGATTGGCGAAGAAGATTGAGGTGCAGAGGAAGTTGGGTGTTCCATTCCCAAATTATACGCAAGAGGAGATATTGGCGAGGTGTCTGGAGCAAGGAAGGAAGATTACCGAGGATTTGGCAAAGAGTGGGATCGAGATTGAGCCGGACCGGAAGATCATCGCCTTGATTGCCTATCTGCAGCAGTTGGGACAATATGAGGAGAAGCCAGTAGGGAAGGAAGTAGGAATGGGAATCGTCGGAGAGGCTGGAGTAAGAAGCGGAGTGCTAGAGCCCAAATCGGAAGGCGAATTAGGAAGAAAATAAAAAGAGCGAGAGATGCTAGACGAACTCCAGCTTGGGAAATGGACGGAGGTTTGGGCGGCAGTGGCACTTTTTTTGAGCGCAGGGGTTTTTATATGGGTTTTAATTTCCACAGCACGGATGTCGCGGGAGCGCGTGGATCATGACGCTCAGTTACCTTTGGAGGAGGAGAAAAGAAATGAGAAGTGAAATGAGTAAGTATGAAGCAAATGAGGAAAAGGAGTTGCGTCCCCATAGCTATGATGGAATATTAGAATTTGATAAGAGGCTACCGAATTGGTGGTTGTTTACGCTGTATGCGACAGTGATATTTTCAGTTGGGTATTGGGCTTATTACCATTGGACGGGACATATGGAGGATGGATGGGTGCGGGTGAAGAGTGAGTTAGAAGCGGTGCGGCTTGCGGCGCTCTCGCAGGGTGCGCCGCCGGATGATCAGCAGTTATGGAATTTTAGCCGGGATGCGAAGATTGTATCTGCTGGGGAGAAGACGTTTCGTGCGACATGTGCGGCATGTCACGGTGAGAATTTGCAGGGGGGAATCGGGCCGAATCTAACGGATGGGCAATGGATTCATGGGGGACGGCCGATGGATTTGTTCCACACAGTTGTGAATGGGGTTGCGGAGAAGGGGATGCCGACATGGGGACCTGTTTTGGGGCAGCAGCGGATAGCGGAAGTCGTGGCGTTCATAATTAGCAAGAATCCGACAATGGAGAAGCCGCCGGGAGGGGGGGATGTGGTGCAGTGAGGGGTGGAGGGAAAGAGTAGTTGTAAGTAAAGAGGAGGAGTGAAACCGAAGGTTCCAACGCTGGATTCTGTGACGACCATCAATGAGGATGGGTCGCGGTATTTTTTGCATCCGGCGGATGTGCGAGGATTCTGGACGCGGTGGCGGCGGGTGGTAGGGTATGGGCTGTTGATTTTGTTTTTTGCGTTGCCCCATGTGCGGGTGGGCGGGGAGCCAGCAATTTTCTTGGACCTAGGAGGGAGGAAGTTTCACTTTTTTGGGATGACGTTGATGTTTCAGGATTTGTGGTTGTTGTTTTTTTTGATAACTGGGGTTGGGTTTGGTCTTTTTTTTGTGACGGCGATTGTTGGGCGAGTATGGTGCGGGTGGACATGTCCGCAGACGGTTTTTCTGGACCATGTGGTTCGGCGGATTGAACGGCTGTTGGAAGGGGATGCACCGAGCCGACGGCGGCTGGATGAGATGCCATGGACTGTGGGGAAGATTGTGCGGCGAGGAGTGAAGCATGTGTTGTTTTTTGTTTTTGCATGGGTGGTGGCGCATACGTTTGTGAGTTACTTCGTGTCCGCTCCAGTGTTGTGGGGGATGATGTGGCGGTCGCCTGCGGAGAATTGGGGTTTGTTTCTGTTTGTGGTTGGGATGAGCGTGGCTTTGTATGTTGACTTTGCATGGTTTCGGGAGCAGTTCTGCATTGTTCTGTGTCCGTATGGGCGGTTTCAGTCGGCATTGGTGGATGAGAATACGATAGTGGTTGGGTATGATGAGCGGCGAGGCGAACCGAGAGGGAAGCCTGGGAGCGTGACGGGGGATTGTATCGACTGCCGGCGGTGCGTGCAGGTGTGCCCGACTGGGATCGATATACGGCACGGATTGCAAATGGAATGTATTGGGTGCGAGGCTTGTATAGATGCGTGCGATGAGGTGATGGAACGATTGGGGCGGCCGAAAGGGCTGATTCGGCACGATAGCTTGAGTCGGTTTGCTGGGCGGGAATGGAAGTTTTTTCGGCCGCGGGTTTATCTATATTTGTTTTTTGCGGTGGTTGGGATGGTTGCATTTGTAGTAGCGATTGGGAATGTGAAGCCCGTAACATTGTTTGTTACGAGGATGCAAGGGGCGCCCTACATCCGGGACGGAGGGATGATACGGAATCAGTTTCTGGTGCGGCTTGGGAATAAGAAAGGGGAGATGGAGAAATATTGGGTGCGAGTAAAGGGGGAGGTGGAGGGTTTGGTGGCAAGTGGAGTGACGAGCGGAGGGATTGAATTGAGGAGGGGTGAGGAGATTGTGGAGCCGTTGGTTTTGATAGTGCCGGATGAGGCATTTCGTGGGAATTTCGCTGTTGAAGTGGAAGTAGTGGATGGGGATGGGAAGGTGGTGCAAAAAAGGGAGGTGCCCTTCCTTGGGCCGTATCGAAGTGGAGGGAAGAAATGAAAGGGAAGCGAGTGGAGCCGATAGCGGTGGTGGTGTTTGGATTGGTGATGGTGGGTTTTGTGTTAACAGGATTGAGGTGGGGGGTGGCAGTTTATTATTCGAGGCAGGTGAATACAGAGAAGTTGGACGTGGCTGGGGAGAGATATTGGCTTGAGAAGCGGGAGGAGATGTTGAGAGAGCTTGCTGCAGGGAAGTTTGAAGTAAAGAAAGGAGGGCAGAAACCATGATAAGCCCGGAAATGACAGGGCCGCTGGCAGCCTTTGTCGCTGGATTGGTGACGAGTTTGCACTGCGTGGGGATGTGCGGGCCGATTGGGTGTGCATTGTGCTCGCAGAGTTGCTGGCAGGAGAGGTGGCGCGCAGTGGCTCTGTATCATGGTGGGAGGGTGCTAGCTTACGCAGCGATTGGTTTTGCAGCGGGATGGGTAGGGGAAGGGGTGAGCCGGTTTTTGCTGGGAGGAGGGACACGGGCTGCAGTTTGGGTTTTTGTGTTGTATTTTGTGGCTGTAGTTTTGGGTTTTGATAAGCGGCTGAAGATGAAGGGACTTGGGGAGTGGTTTTCGAGGGTGGTAGGGGTGCGAATGGGGAGATGGTGGGGAGCTGGAGTGGTGGGTTTGGGGACGCCTCTGTTGCCATGCGTGCCGCTGTATATGGCGTTTGCAGCGGCTGGGTTGGCAGGGAGTGGTTGGATGGGAGCAGTAATGATGGGAGCATTTGGGTTGGGGACGGTGCCGCTAATGGGGGCTACACAAGGTGGTATGGGTTTTCTGGAGCGGGGATGGGGGCCGGAGC
>JAOAAX010000056.1 GCA_026418675.1 Chthoniobacterales bacterium
GGAGAGATCGTTGCTGGCTTGGACGAGGTAGGTCAGGCCGCTGACGACTTGCGGGGTGAAGGTGAGCGTGAGGCGCTGCTGGCCGCTGACTGTGGCTGTGCCGACGGTGGGCTGTGGGCGGGAGGTGGGGTTGGTGGGCGTGCCGCCCAGCGCGTATTCGATGAGGTTGGGGATGCCGTCGGCATCGGGGTCAGCGGAGTCAGCACCGTTGCCGGAGTTGGCTGGCGAGCTGAAATGGGTTTGGCGCCATTGTTCGAGTGGTGTTAAGGATGGGGTGAGCGTTACGAGTAACTGGTTGCCGGAGACGGAGGCATTTGCGGTGAAGTTTGCGGGAGCAGAGACACTGCCCGGTGTGCCGGTGATGCTGCCAGCTTGTATAAGGACATAAGTGCCTTGAGAGGCTTGTCCGTTGGAGGAAACTAGTTCGATATTCGTATTGTTGAGAGCGAGGGTGCCGCCGACATCCAAGCGGTCATGGGAGGCATTGGCGGTGATGAGGTCAAAACGGAGGAGGGCACCGGCTTGGAGAGTTACGTTGCCGGAGATTGTGCCAGTTCCGCCGAGGCGGGCGCCATTTTGGACGGTGACATTGCCTGAGCCTGTGGCGGAGCCAGTGGGGTTGTTGGCAAGGAGGGTGCCCTCACTGATCGTGAGGCCGCCGTTAAAGGTATTGGCGGCTGTGAGGATGACAGTTCCTTGGCCGACTTTGACGAGGGGGATGACGGCGTTGGCACTACCGCTGGGGGCAGCATCTGAGATCGTTCCGCTGAAAACGGTCGTGCCACCGGCTGCAGAGGTGAGGCGGAGTTCACGGGAGCCGCTGACGATGCGGCCGACTTGGATGTTGCCAGTGAAGGTGGCTGTTCCGGCAGTGTGGATACCGCCGAGAAGGATAGTGTCGTTATTGGTGTTGCCTGCGGAGGTAGCGGAGTTGGTGAAGATGCGTCCGGAGACGTTGAAGCCGTTTGTGAGGAGGGCTGCGAAACCGATTGTGTTGTTGGAGAAGTTGGCGACTTGCCAGCCGCCGGTGGTTCCGTTGCCGACGGTGTTGTTGGGGCCGACAGCGTGGGGGTGGTTGAGGATGAGGTAACCGTTGCGGATTTGGACGATTGCGCTGGGGCCGATGGATAAGGCGCTGCCGTTGCCGCTAAGGGTGAGGGTTGAATTAGTGTTAACGCTGCTTTGGTTCTGGCTTTGGATGCGGAGGGTTTGGTTGCCGAGGTTGCCGAAAAGTCCGCCTGTGAAAGTGTAATTTTGGGTGGAACTGTCGCGGAGTTGGAAGGCAAGGCGTGGGTTAGTTCCGGCGGAGGCTTCGGGGTTGGCGAAGTGGATAGGGTTGGGGAGGGTGCCCCCACCGGTTTGGAGGATAAGGCTTGTGCCGAGGCCGCCGTTGGAGGAGTCGGAGGCGCTGAGTGTGATGTTGCCGCTGCCGGCGTTGCTGATATTGCCGCTGAGGCCAAGGAAACCGGATTGGACTAGGATGCCGCCAGTGAACGTGTTGGCAACGGTGGAGCGGAGGAAGGTGCCGCGGACACCGTTGGGCGCAGTGCCGGAACCGTCGTTGGAGTTGAGAGAACTGAGGATGAGGGAGCCGTTTCCGAGGATTTGGCTATTGATGGCGATGGTGCCTGCTTCTGAGGTGGCGGTGCCTGAGGAGCCAGCGGAGATGGTCAGATTGGAATTGAGCTGGACGGTGCTGTTATTGGCTTGTGTTCCCAAGGCGTAACCACCTGTGCCGCGGGCATTGAGGGTGGCGTTGCCGCTGGTGGTATTGAAAGTGAGGGAGGTGTTGGCGCTGAAGCTGACGGTGTAAGCATTATTGGTGACGGTGTCTTCGTTGAAGGTGAGGTTGCCGAGTGTTGCGTTGGTGTTGAGGGTGATGGTTCGGGTTGCGGTGATGATGGGGCCGAGGACGGCAGCGACGTCTGTTCCGTTGGGTGTGCCATTTGGGTTCCAGCGGGTGGTGTCGGTCCAATTTCCGTTGCCGTCGTGATTCCAAGTGAAGGAGGAAGGGGAGACGGGGAGAGTGGAGACGTCCACTTTGGTGGGGTTGGTTTGGAGGTTGCCAACGGAATCTTCTGCGGCGAAGTAAACGTCGTAGGGAGTATCGGAGTTGAGACCTGAGCGGGCGCTGGAGTTTTCGGTGTTGGCAGCGAGGGTGAAATTGCCGGCTTGGATGGCTGGTTGATTGGAGGCGTTTTGGCCGTTTTTAACTTGGGAGGAAGTGGGGGCGGTGGCATTGTCGGCAAGGATCACCCAGTAGGCTTTGCCTGGTTGGGTGAGCTGAGCGCGGACGGTGAAGCCGTCGGTGGTTGGCGTGTCGGCTTTGGGCCAGCCGGAAGACCAGAGGGAAGCAACGTCGAGTGTGGAAACATCCACTCTTATGACGTTGGTTTCGAGTTGGGCCGTGGAATTTTCAGCGGCGAAGTAAACATCGTAGGCGGTATTGGAAGTGAGGGCTGTGACGACGGCGGAATTTTCGGTGTTCGCTGTGATGGTGAGGTTGCCAGCTTTGAGGGCGGCTTGATTTGTGGCGTTTTGGCCGTTTTTGACTTGAGTTGCGTTGGGTGCGGAAGCGCCGTCGGGAAGGACGACGTAATAAGCAGTGCCATTTGCGGTGAAGCGTGCGCGGAGAGTGAAGCCTTGGGTGGTGGGGGTATCGGCTTTTGGCCAACCGGAAGCCCAAATTGAGGGATTGGGAGTATAGTAACCTTCGGAGTTGATGTTTGCCGCAGTGATGGGCTGGCCGTTGACAGTGATTTTTGCGATTTGGGAGGAGGAGATGTGATTGGAGGAGGTGCCGAAGCGCAGGACGCTGTTGGTGGCATTGTAGTTGATGATGGCGAGGTTGGCGTTGGCTCCCCAGGTTTGATTGGCGGAGTTTGCGAACAAGATGCCACCGCCGCCTGAGAAGTTGATGGTTGAGTTGGCGGTGAGTTCGAGTGGACCGGCGATGGCGGTTTTTCCGTTGGTGTGGATGGAGCCGCCGGCGAGGCGGATGCGGGAGTCGGGGCTTAAGATGTCGTTGTTGCCAAAGCGGAGGGTGCCTTGGGCGATTTCGATGGTGCCAAGGTTGTCGGTGCCTTGAGCAGTGAGGACAAGTGTGCCGTTGCCGGTTTTGCGGAAGCCGCCGGAGCCTGTGAAGGTGCGGTTTAAGGTAAAGGTATCGCTGGGGACATGGATGGTGCCGTTGGTATCGGTAAGGGTGATGCGGCCTGTGCCAAGGTTCATGGAATAAACGGTGCCGCTTGTATTGATGAGGGTGCTGAGGGTTCCGTTACCCAGCGTGATGGGAACGTCACTTGGGACAGTGATGCCGCCAGTGGAGCCGGAAGCGAAGCCAAGCAAGCCGCCGGAGAGGAGGAGGCCGCCGTTGAATTGGAGCCGTGCGGAGGAGGAACCGACGGTGATGTTGCCGTTTGTGATAGTGACGATGTTGTTAAAGAAGAGTGTGGCGTTGGAGCCGGTGCCGTCGGTAGTTGTGCCGTTGAAGCTAAGGCCATTGGGGGAAGTGAAGTTGGCGGAGTAGAGGGAACGTGGGCCATCAATGCGGAGGGAACCGCCGCCGGGTTTCATGCTATCGAGGATGAGGCGATCGTTGGGGCCGGGTATAGTGTAGCTGGGAGTCCAAGTGGCTGTGGTTTCCCAAGGTCGGTTGGTGGCGTCAATAGCCTCGAGCCGAAATTCACGGGAGATGACAAGGCGGACGGGGATTGTATATTCGGGGTTGTTGGGGTCGTTGGTCTGGAGGACAAAATACGTGCGGTAGGCTTGGCCGGAGGCAAGACCGTTGGGGTCGAAATAGATGGAGATTGTTTGGTTGCCTTGTGGGCCAATGGAGCCACTATAGGTGGAGAGGGAAAGAGGGTTGCCAGAGGAGCCGGCGGGGTCGAAATCGCCAGTGCCAGGGGGACGGAATTCGACGGCCGTGCCTGGCTGGGCGACTAGGCTGTTAAAGGCAAAGAGGGAGGATTGGTTGGCAGCGTTGGCATTCTGGATGCCGATGGTGTAGGCGTTGGAATCGGTTGGGGAACCGATGTCCTTGTATTGGAAGATGATTCGGCCGTCGCGCTTGAGGATGGCTTGGAAGGAGATGTCGCCGACGGGGTTCCCGCCGACAAGATAAGCGGCGCGATGCCAGGTGACGACGAAGGTATCGGCATCAACGCGGCGATAGAAGACATTGCCTTGGTTGGCTGGGAGAACGAGGTCATCCCACCACGGTGCAACGAGGGAGCCTGGGGAAGCCGAGGAGGGGAGGGAAGTGTTGGAGGGGACGGAGTCGGTGGTGGCGGTGTTGAAGGTGAGGAAGCCGTTAGTGGAGATGCGGAGCTGGGAGCGTTGTTGTCCGTAGAAGGGAAGACTGAAGCCGATGTCAATGGTGTTGGAGACAGCGTTGTCTCGGAGGGTGCTGGAAGCGCCCCAGGAAGTGATGGCGGTGCCTTGGTTGGGTCCAGGGGAGGTGATATCTATCCATTCGTATTGAGGGCCACCTGGTGTGGAAGAGCTGATCGCCCAATAATTAGTTGGGAGGATAGCTGTCCAGTTTAGGGTTCCGTAGCCGTTGTTTCGAATAGTGTAGGGTTGGCTGACGAGGTAGGCGGTTTCGTTGAGGATGGTGATTTCTTCAACTTCGAGGCCAGCGGAGCTTGCGGCGGCGGTGCCGATGCCCCGGATGGCGAAGGTGTAATTGGAGGGGTTGCCAAGGGTGTAGGGGATGTTGATGGTGGCATTGCGCGTGCCTGTTTGAGATGGCAAAAATTGGACGGAGAACGTAGCGGAGCTGTTTGCGGCGATGGTTGCGGGTGGTTGGGAGGTGACGGTGAAATCGGTTGCGTTGGAGCCAGAGATTTGGACGCGAGGAGAGCCTGTTAGGGAGAGGGTTGTGTTGGAGGAGAGGTTACGGATGGTGAAGGTGCGAGTAATTGCAGCGGAGGTGTTGTTGACCGCGGTGGCGCCGAAATCGGTATGGTCGGCGAGGTCGGGTTGGAGGTCGTCTTTGCCGATGACAATGTTGTTGCCAATGATTTGGACCAAGCTGCCCGTTTCTTTGGGACCGCCGAAGTCGTTGTCTTCGATGGAGACGCGAGCGGTGGTGATGATGCCGGCTTGGGCGCCGCCGGTGAAGCTACCGAGGGTTGCGGTGAAATATTCGCGGCCTTCGTCCCATGAGTCATTGGTTAAGGGTATGGAAACGGTTTTTTCGCCGCTTTCGCCGTTGCTCCAGGAGAGGGTTGCTGGGGAAGGGGAACCGTAGTCGGCGGTGCTGGCGGAGCCGGGTGTCAGGGAGACGGAGGCAGAAACGGCGCCCTGGGTGCCTCCGACGCGCTCTGCGATAAGGACGACGGAGGGAGCCTGCTCCATGACGTTGTTGAAGTGAGCGCGCCGCCATTGGATGTAACCAGCGGAGGGCTCAAATCCGCCAAGGAGTTGCCAATTGCCACCAGCAGTGTCATAAACGGGGATGTTGGCGATGGTGGATAAGGTGCTGGTAATAGCTGCGCCGGAGTGATCGTTCGAGAAGCTGAAAGTGCCGCTGGGTTGGCTAAACGTGAGCTGGACGCGGCGATAGTAGCGGCCGAACTCGCCGGGCACAACCATAGCATTGACAAGCCGGATGTTGAAATACCACGTAGAACTTGTTCCGACTTGGAAAGGGCCTGTCACTTGGACCGTTTCGCCGGAGAGCAAGCCAATGCCGGTGGCACTGCAAGTGACTTGATTGCCTGCGACTCCATCGGGGGTGAAGTAAAACCGAAAACCAAGGGTGTTGATTTCGCGGGGTGGGAATACGGCACGGTTGTTAACGTAAACGGTAGTGCGGTTTGAGGAATCTAAGATAGCTTGAGCAAAGAAGTAGCGGGTTTGATAATCGCTGGGGCGTTGTTCCCATTCGGGGAAGGTGTGGAGAGGCTGTCCGGCGAATGGCCCACCGGCAGCGATGTTGCGGGCGAGGACAGTGAGGATGCCGCCCGAGTAGATGATGGGTTCTTGGTAACCGAGAACATATCCTGAAGTGAGTGGGACATTTTGGGGATAGTAATCTGTGTGATCTGGCCCTGGTGCTACAACACCATAGGGGACGAAGCGATTCCACTGAGTTTTGTCGGCAGTTGGGGTTCCGAAACCGCCGTAGTCCCAGTTCGTTGAGCGATAGAGGAGGTTGCGGACCCAATCGTAACCGGTGCCTTGGGGTTTGTAACCTGCTAAGTAGGAGAGTTTTTTAGAATTAGAGCCGAGGATGTAATCAATTTGTTTGACGGGGCATTCGTTGTTACCGGCGTTATATGTGCCTGTGAAGAGGGCGATGAGGCGGTTTTTCTGAGTTGAATTGGTGTTATGAGAGGAGTCAGCCCAATCCAGTAAAGGGGGGGCTTGGTCGAGTAGATAATTAACATTCCAAGCAGCTTCTTGGCCGCGTGCGATGAAGCCTTCAGGGGTGACGGTAGGGTCGGTGGTTCGGCCAGTGTGGTTGCTGCGGTCGTAAAGCCAAAAGTTGGCGTAAGCGTTTGCTTCTGCTACGAATGTGCTATTGCCGGTGTCGGCGGCGAGCATGGTGTAGGCACCGTTGTGCTCCTGACCAGTGGTAAAGACAGACCAGTGGCGGTTCCGCCGAGAAGCATTTTCAGGGGAATTGTAGAGAGTGTGGGCCTTAGTGACCCAGGTGTTGGTGTAGCCGGGGGTTTGAGCAGCGATGTCTGCTCGGTGGAGCCACGCGCAGGCATAGATCATTCGGCTTGTCCAAGTGCTAATTCGGGAGGGGTAATCGGGAATGGTGACAACCTGCCCATTTGTCAAGCGCCGGGTGGCGCGGGTGGTGGTAGTGCCGTCAATTGTGAGTTGCTGGTTGGGATTAGCCTCGCCCCAGTTGTAAACTTTCTTAGCCAGCTCGAGAAGCTGGTTTGCTCTTGCCACGTCCCCATATTCGCGAAGGACGATTGAATTAGCGGCAAGAGCAGCAGCAACGGCGCCTGCTACGTCGGCTCCGCCTGTGGAGGAATCTACCCAATAAGAGGGACGCACAGTTTGCGGAGAGCCGCCGACGACTGTGTCCATGACTTCGTTAGGGCAGCCGTCGGTGCGGTCATTGCGTGGAGCGGGATCATTGGGAGGGGAATTACGGATAGCTCCCTTGCCACAGTAAATGCGAACGACGTTTCCGTTGCTGTCCAGCTGGACAATTTTTTCGAGGTAATTTGAGATTTCGCGAACGCGGTCAATCGCGATTTGGTATTGGCCTGTTTGGATAAAGATTTGGCGGTGCCGATAGAGAGCCCAAGCAAGCATGGTGGCACCGAAAGCGTCGTTTCCAGTCCAAACGACGCCATCTCCTGCGTCATACCACCCGCCGGTTAAATCGCGTCCGACGTCGCTGCCATCCCGGATGCAGGAATCGCCACGCCATTCGACGCGATGGTCGAGGGGGGTGTAACCACTCGTTTGGGTTTCGTAAAAGAACAGAGCTTTTTGGAGGGCTTCTGAGTAGTTGTGTGTCTGGGAGAAGGATTTAGAAAAAAGGCAACAC
>JAOAAX010000057.1 GCA_026418675.1 Chthoniobacterales bacterium
GAAATTTAACTAAGACAATTAAGGCGGGAGGAAATATTACTCTCTATGTTGGCGGAGATATAACGGGTGCAGTTATTGCTGGGCAACACCTGAATATTCAGGTTGTCGGAGATGCGGGGGGCATCATCACAGCAGGTGCAGGAATCTCTGGACTTAGTAGTATCAAAACTGACTCCATTACCTTTGGTAGCGCCAGTGCAATCATCACCGCAACTGCGGGGAATATCGCCGATCTCACTGTTTTAGGTGGTATCACAGGAGGCAACATCACTACACAAGCGGGTGACATCGGTAAAATTTCTGTGTCTACCAACTTGTCAGGCGCAATTACATCAGCCGGCAAAATAGGCGATATTTCTGCAAACCAGATTGCCGCAGCAATTACGGCTGTCAATGATATCGGAAACATAACAATTGGAACCGGCGGTTCTACTGGTGCTGGCGACATCGAAAGCACAAAAGGAAATATCGGAACTGTGACAAGTTCCGCCTCTATCCTAGGAGATCTGAAAGCAGATAATGGAACGATAGGAAATATCACACTTTCAGGAGCTACTTCAAACCTAGGAGGTGTAGTTTCTGCTAATTCACTAGGAAAAATCACAGTCGGTGGTAACATTTTTGGCCCAATAACAACCGATGTCGGTGCGATCGGAGCGATTACTGCAAATAAAATTACTGCCGTTATTACAGCCCAGACAGATATTGACTCTATCACAGTAAACGACAACATTAATGCCGCAATAACAACCAATGTCGGTAAGATCGGAGATATCTCAGCAAAAGGAATTAACGCCGCAATCACAGCTCAGACAAATATCGGCAAAATCACAGTGGGAGATAATGGCATAACTGGCAATATTATATCAAATACTGGAGACATTGGAAATATTACAAGTTCAGGGACAATCTCCGGTAATATTGTAGCGACAAAAGGCGCAATAGGAACAATTACAGTTAACGTTACGGGTAACAATGATGGAATTTCCAATAATATTATAAATGCTGCCAAAGGAATCGGGGCTATCACTGTTACCGCCGTCAATGGAAATGCAATCAATAGTGTGGAAATTAAAGCAGATACAGACAATGATGGAACAGGTGCGCTTGCTTCACTCACAGCCACAACAGCAACAAAATCCGCTTTGGTCACAACTGCTGCTAAAACCATATCCGGTGCATCTATTGGGAACATCACAGCAATTGTCAGCGGAGATGGTCAGTCTGCAATCGATGGCGGCCCCGGTTTAACCATTCATGCAACCCAGGGCAACATAGGCGCTATTGTTGCTAAAGTTGAAGGAACAAATGCAACGGGTGATGCTATAAAAGGAACAGTTACATTCACTGCAGAAAACAAGTCTGGTAGTGGTGCTACTTTGGTGGATACGGGAGCTATCGGAGAAATCACCGTTAAAAATAGCTCGACCCAAGTAGGTGCACATGGAATCAACGGCACTGTTACTCTCAATGCTGGTGGCAAGCAAGGTTCAGTGGTGAATGTAGGCAATATTACTGTTACTGTAACACATGCAGACGCTATAGGAATAGGTGGATTAACTATAAATGCCAATAATAATACAACTCCAGCAGCATCCAAGACGGGCTCCGTGGGTAACATCTCCGTCACAGGGGGTAATGGAATTACTGGTCTCACTATAAATGCCTATAAAACAGTTGGCTCCATTACTTCAACGGGAGATAATGATCAAACAGTAACTTTGAACACCCAAACTACTGGAGCAATTAACTTTAGCAATTTGGCAAATAACAAGACGCTAACCCTCAACATTGCAGGAACAGGAGCTGGGACCAAAGCTGTAGTTGGTGATATCACAATTGACTCTCCAGGTGCGGCTACAAACAAAGGGAACCTAACTCTTGGCGGAGCCAGTATTGGCAGCCTTGAAACAGTCGGTAACCTTACTGTAGATGGGAACGTTAGTTTTGGAGCCGACTTAACTGGCCTAAAGACTATTGGAAGCATCAATATTAATAAATTTAATGCAACTGCTGGTAGTCTTACAATTGGAAGTGTTTCCGGCTCAACGACTGGTTACATCCAAATTGCAGATAGTTCATCGTCAAATGCGTTTGATTTCATATTTACTAACTATACTTTGAGCGATGGGACAACAAAAGCTGGTAATTTCGCAACAGCAGTAGTAGGTGTTGTTCAGGGAACAAATCTAAATACTGGAACAGCAGCAGGCCAAATTGGCCATGCAGCAGGGCAAACGGTTGGTTCAATTACATTCAAGTATATAGCTTAGAACAAGTAGAGTTTAGGAAAAAGGAGCCCCAGCCACAAGGCTGGGGCTTCTTTTTTTTTCATTTAACCATGACAAACGACTTTCGTTTCTAAAAGAGACCTCCCTTGTTCTTTTTAAGTTCCTTCTTTTTATGAGGGAACAAATAAAAAGTCAAAAATATCCCATCCACGCGGCGAAGCTTGAAAAGCCCCCACTTCGTCAGTTGCCTAGGTCTGTTATGTGAAACCGTTTGGCTTCGAAGTGGATCGAATGGACTCCCTGACCTTAAGCATTTTTGGCAGAGTTAAAGCGTTTTTTCTCCTTTTTTGTTTCGTGGAGGGGTGGGTAAGAGGGGAAAGGACAGGCCTGTATTTACTATGATGAAAGGTGGTGTAATTTTTTTGGCAGGGTCCCCTTGCCTTTCTTGTTTGCAAAGCAGGAGAGGTGATAGCCTCACGTTCAGGGAATAAGATTCCCGAAGAAGTCGCGCAAAGTATGGTTTATGGGAATGGGGACATGAGCGGTCTCCGGAGTTTTCGACTCAGCGCTCTTTCGCTCAGCGAAAGATTGAGGGAATCTGAGCTAAAGATCAAAATATCGGAGAAGTTATATTTTC
Source organism: Chthoniobacterales bacterium (assembly GCA_026418675.1). Lineage (GTDB taxonomy): Bacteria > Verrucomicrobiota > Verrucomicrobiia > Chthoniobacterales > DYNR01 > JAOAAX01. The sequence continues at coordinate 2,869 of JAOAAX010000057.1, forward strand.
CCTTTGGTGGAAGTTTGCAGGGGGAGGAGCCTCTTGCAAACCTGAGCTTGCAGGATCGCAAGGGGAATCCTCTTCCTCCATCCCCTAAAGCCAGCAAGAAAAATTCCTGAAGATTTGGATTTCGGGGCAATGAAGTCGAGAGGACCAGAGGGAGATGCCCTGCTTGACACTTGCTGCAAGCCAACCTCCACCTGCAAAGTTCCACTTCATTCGCGGAACGGAAAAGTTCAAAAAATTAACACTTCGTCTTCTGCATGTGCTTGACTCGCTTCCAATTCGCGAATATTTTAGCGAAAAACAGATCTTATGTAAGAGGAATGTCTGCCCAAGAGAATACCTTTTAGGATTAACTGTTTTGGGGAAGCAGGATGAGAAGTAGGAGTTTTTCCGTGCGAAGCGTGAAGAAAATCGGTTCTGCTTTCATGAGGGGGTATTTTTCACTCTCTTTTTTGTTCATTGGGACGTTGCTTTTTGGAGGAAGCGTGGAGGCGGTTGAGACGTGTTTCTACAATGGGCAGGAAGTAGCTACGGATCGAGTGCTTGTCGAATTCCATTCCAGCGAAAAGGTTCCCCGGAAGCAGTCGCGAAACGCGTCGGAAATTACCCGCTATCTGAAAGCAAAGCTTGGAGAGAGCGTTGTAAGTTTCGATCCCATTTCAGCGCATCCTGAAGTTGGGGTGGTTCGGCTTTCCCAGGGAGCTTCTACGAGAACGGGCCGGCATAGTGCCGGACAAGGGGGCATGGGTTCTGCGCCACAAGCTCCCGAAGAAGCCGAAGCGAGGCTCCGCCAGCAAATCGAAGATTTGCGGAAGTCGGGGCTGTTCCGCCGCGTGGAGCCAGATTTTGTCGTGCGGATAGATGCTGTCCCTACCGACGAAGCGTTCGTTGATGGTAGGCTGTGGGGGCTGCGCAATACGGGCCAGGATGGCGGACGCCCCGGCGTGGACATAAACGTCCTCCCGGCATGGGCAATTACGCGTGGTTCGAGCCAAGTGAAGGTAGCAATCGTAGACACAGGAATTCGGCTCTCCCATGCTGACCTTGCACCAAACCTTTGGCGGAATCCCGCCGAGATTCCTGGTAATGGGGTGGACGATGACCACAATGGTTGGGTGGACGATATTCATGGCATCAACACCCTCTCGCCAGGGGCCCCTCCCGAGGATGACCACGGCCACGGTTCTCACTGCGCAGGCATCATTGGTGCCTTCGCCAACGGCGGTGGGCCAATGGTCGGCGTAGCATGGGAGGTCGGGTTAATGGCGCTGAAGTTTATTTCCTCCGAGGGTTATGGCTATCTCTCCGATGCTCTGCGTTGCTTCGAATATGCAGTTCGCAACGGAGCTGCCGTCATCAACGCGAGTTGGGGAGGGTATTTCCAGAGTGAAATTTTCGACGCAGCCATCCGGCGTGCAGGCGAGGCAGGGGCACTCGTCGTAGCAGCAGCAGGAAACAATGCCCGTGACATCTCGCAGGTGCGATTTTCCCCGGCAGGGAGCAACGCCACAAATGTGCTCGCCGTGGCTGCCATCAACCGCATGGGTGAGCTGGCCTGGTTTTCCAACTATAGCCCCTCGGTGGTGCATTTGGCGGCACCCGGCCAGCACATCTTTTCCACTACGGCGGAAAGCGATTGGGCGATTGCCCGCTGGAGCGGAACAAGTATGGCTGCGCCATATGTTTCCGGAGCTGCTGCACTGCTCAAGGCCCGCTTCCCTACAGCTTCCGTGCGTGAGCTGAAGCAGCGGCTGCTTATGTCAACTACCCTACTAGCTGCACTCCAAGGGCGAACAATCAGCGGCGGCCTGCTCAACGTAGCCGCAGCTATGGAAGCCCGCGAAGATGGAAATTTGGAAATTCTCTGTTCCCCTGCCCAATTCCCTTTGCCGGCAGGTGAAGTAATTCCCGTTTTTGTAACTGTCAGCGACTTGTATCCAATTGGAGGGGCGTCTGTGCAGTTGCGGGTTGGAAATGCTGCTTGGGCAACTCTGGCAGATTCCGGAGTTGCGCCGGACGTCTTGGCTGGAGATGGTGTTTATTCTGGGATGTTGCAAGTGCCATTGGTTAGTGGGCAGGTGCGCGTAGAAGTGCAAGCCTCGGCTGCGGGAAAATCCCCTGCACGGGCAGATTTTGTCTTTCCGGTTATGAGCCGACCGCCCAACGATGCATTTGAACGCCGCACCCCCACCGGCGGCGGCATCACCCGTAGCTACGGAACTAACCGAAACGCTACACGCGAGCTGGAAGAGCCAATCGTCCTTCCCGGCGGTGGAGGAAAGACCGTGTGGTGGAGCTGGACTTCCCCTGCCAGCCAAATGGTCACCTTGAGCACCGCGGGAAGTAATTTTGATACTACGCTCGCTGTCTTCAAGGGCAATCACTTGCGCCAATTGGAATTGATAGCTGCAAATGATGACTTCGAAGCCCTCACTAGCGCAGTGACTTTTTTTGCCGAGCAAGGCAAGGAATATGCCATACAGGTAGATGGTTTCCTCGGGGAGGAAGGAGAGGTGGTTCTGAATCATCCCCCATCGGCTGGCGCACCAGCCGGCCCGCCTGTCATCCTCGAAGAGCCGCCCGACCGCTCCGTGCTCGTTGGCCATCCCTTCCGTCTGCGGGTCGTGGTGCATAATGCCGATTCTTATCAGTGGTTTTTTAAAGGCACCCCGTTAGTAGGAGAAACTCAGACCGAGCTGGAGCGTGCCTCTGCCACCGAAGCCCACAGCGGCGACTACATTCTCCGTGCCGCTAATTCCAGCGGCTATGTCGAGACTCGCCCCATACGCGTGTTTGTTGAACGCACCCGCCTGCGCCCCTCGAACGATGATTTTGCCAATGCTGAACCAATCGTAAGCTTGCCCTCTCGCATAGCCGCAGATACTTACCTTGCTTCGGCAGAACCATTCGAGCCCTCGCATGCTAATATGCAGGGTAGTTTCGCCTCGGTTTGGTATCGGTGGGTCGCTCCCGCTTCAGGCCACTTAGCCCTCAACGCTGAGAGCCGCGCAGGACCAATCGCCGTTGCAGTTTATACGGGCTCGTCCCTCCGGACTCTGCAGGAGGTTGCTTCGCAGCGGGTGGATCGGGGCGCGGCAAGCGTGAATCCTGCAGTGACAGCTCGAAATGTCTATTGGATTGCGGTGGCAACTCCACACAGCCAGCGCAGCGATTTCCTCCTGAATCTTCATTTTCAGACTGGCTTGCCCGCAGCCAAACGCCATGATCATTTCGCTAACCGCTTACGTTTCGAGGGGACAACCATGGAAAGCTCGAACGTAGGAGCGACGGGCGAGCAAGGGGAGCCCAATCACGCTGGCGTCTCCCTGCCGCTGGCGTCTGTCTGGTGGGAATGGACGGCGCCCGCCGATGGACGTGTCTATATTAACACCCTTGGCAGCAACTTCGACACAACCCTTGCTGTGTATCAGGGGACGTCGCTGCAAAATTTGCAGATCGTCGCTTCGATGGACGATCTCTATGGCCGGTTGAGCGGAGTTTCCTTCGAAACAAAACGCGGCGAAGTTTATGTAATTGCTGTGGATGGTAAAAACGAAAGCCAAGGGAATATCCGGCTCAACGTCAGGTTTGAATCTACGGAACCCGAGCCGGAGCCAGGGCCGTCTTTTTTTATTCCAGGGGGTGGGCAGCGAGGCGTGAAGGTGCAAGTGACGCAGAGCGGGGATTGGACCGTGCGGAGCGAGGCGACATGGCTTCGGGCGCGCGTTTCCTCTGGCTCTGGCAGAGGGGAGGTGGTTGTTGACGTGGAGCCGAATCTCTCGACGGAGGGGCGGAGTGCTGGTGTGCTCATCGGAAACGTTCGGTATATGTTCTACCAAGAGGGGCAGCCGATTGGCCAACTTGCGGGAGGAAGTTATGCAGGGATTTATGGGCGGCTGGGAGCGTTGTTGCCGTCCACGCCAACGAGTTCTATCTCGTGGGGATTCGAGCGAGCGGAGGGAAGCATTCAAGCAGCGGTAAGCGGGAGAGGAGGAGTGACGTTGCGGGTTCAAATGCCCGAAGGGACCTACCTGGGCCGGAGTATGCTGCAGGCCGATGGGAGATTTACGGCCCAACTGAGCGGGCCAGGCAGGCAAACGATGGAGGTGGAAGGGGAAGCGGTGTGGCAAGGTAGTGCTTACTTGCGTGGGACGGTCCAGCGGGTGGGGGAATCCCAAGTAGGATTTGTAGCTGGCAAACTGCTGGGAGGAGGCGTTCCGCATCCGCTACGTGGAGAGCCACAACCGCTGCGCATAAACCTTAAGCCTCAGGTGGAAGGAGGGGAGGATTGGGGGAAGATCAGCGGTGCCGAGTTGCAAGCCCGTCTGCAGGCGCGTGGGTTACTTCTGGTTGTGGGGCGGTGGCCAAACGGGTTGCCGTTTAGCGCCTCGTGGCTGGCATGGAATCAGACTGGAAATCCTGGGGAGGTGCTGCTGCTGGCTGGTGGGGCGCAGGCGCGGGGAGGGCAACTAGCAGGTTGGTTACTTTGGACGCGTGGGGCGGAGAATTCTGCAGAGCCAGGGCAAGCGTGGTGGTTTCCCCCTAGCGGGACGATCGGGGGCGACCCGCCGCCGGCATTGCGAAGTGGGATTCGGTGCACGCTCGAACGCCGATGAAGCT
>JAOAAX010000058.1 GCA_026418675.1 Chthoniobacterales bacterium
TTCGGCCCAATGTGCTTGCAGGAGCGTCCACAATTTCAGGCAACTTCGGTAAGTCGAGCCACCGGGAAGCAGCAGGAAACATCCTCCGCTCAACAGGAAATCAGCTCTCTCTTTCTTGCAAGTGGGGAATCAGAGATGTGGCGTAAATGAAATTTGATGTAACCTCACCTGAACCTCAATTGGGAAGAATCGTTCCCTTGGTCACTTTGCATGCAGGAGCAAGGGAACGATCGCTTCCAGCGTTGGGCGAAAGTTTTGCAGCAAAATGGCCAAGGGTTAGGATAGCATTGGTGTGGCGGACAAAAGCACCCGCGGCCGAAGAATATCCTACTAGGAATCCGTGACTTTGGTTACAAGGTGCATGCCGTCAATGCCAACCTGGACTTCGTCCCTCCCGCTTAACCCAACCTTCAGGCTCCACAGCCTGCCAACACTTCCCTTCACCAGGTCCGTTGAGCTTTCCACCATTTTCCCACCAGCTTTTAGCGTCTGCTAATTCTCGCAGGTCACTGAAGGCATTAACGATTTTGGTTCAAATCTTGCTTGCAAGAAATCGGGTTGGGCTGTGGGAGACGAAGAGCAAATTCAATCCCTTCTTTGTGGAAAGCACTGTTCGACAATTGCTGCTGCGCAAACTGAAGCTGACCTTCTCAAGGCGATACCCCCAGCGGTTTGTCGAGCCTTGGATGAGCTGCGCCTCTTGTATGAGGTGGCAAGGATTCTCCAAGAAAACACAAACTTACGTCGTCTCTTTCCAGCTGTCCTCTCAGCAATCTGCTCCCAGCCAGAGTTTCTCTGCTCCTCCCTCCAGATTAAAAATCGGGCTACCGATAAATTAGAACTTGCCGCAGCGACGCCTTTTCCGGATAAACAGCTCCATAAAGAATTTGACGGCTGCAACGCTTATTTGAGCCAACGTGTTTTTGAAACTGGCTTACCTTGGCTGTTTCCGATTGCGCTTACGCAGTCAGCCGCAAGCCCGACGTCGGGCATAACCAACCTACCCGACGAATTTTTTTCTCAACCGCCGGGAACTCTTCTCTGCATTCCAATTTCTTTGGAGACGCAAATACTCGGTCTTTTGAGTGTAGTCTTGCGACCAACTTCCAAGCAAATCGTTTTTGCCCATCTGCGCCTTTTGAGAACACTTGCTCAGCTCATTGCACGCGCCGTTCATCTCCGCCAGCAATCGGCTGAACGAATCGAATACTTGCGCAAGGAGAACGAGCGTCTCCAGAAACAAATGCAATGCCAATTCCGTCCGGAAAACATGATTGGCAATTCGCGTGCGATGCAGACTGTCTATCTCTCGATTGAGCAGGTTGCTTCCAGTCAGACTACAGTCCTGATCCGTGGCGAAAGTGGCACTGGCAAGGAACTTGTTGCGCAGGCCATCCATGCTGCCAGTTCGCGCAAAGACAAACCCTTTGTTAAGCTGAACTGTGCAGCTCTGCCAGAATCCATTGTTGAGAGCGAGCTTTTCGGCCACGAGCGGGGTGCATTTACGGGTGCTATTGCGATGCGCAAAGGCCGATTCGAGCTTGCACACCGCGGCACTATTTTCCTCGACGAGATCGGCGAACTCCCCATCACCACCCAAGTTAAGCTTCTGCGTGTCCTCCAGGAGCGCGAATTTGAACGCGTTGGTGGCACGGAGACACTCCGTTGCGATGTCCGCGTCATAGCTGCTACCAACCGCGATCTCGAAAAGCTTGTAGCCGAAGGAAAATTCCGCGAAGATTTGTATTACCGGCTCAATGTTTTTCCGATTTATTTACCTCCTCTGAGGGAGCGCAAATCCGACATTCTCCTCTTAGCGGACTACTTTATCGAAAAATACAACCGCCTCAATGGCAAACAAGTCCGCCGGATTTCTACACCAGCCATCGAAATGTTGATGGCCTACTCATGGCCTGGGAATGTTCGCGAGTTAGAAAACGTCATCGAGCGTGCCACGATTCTAGCGAGCGAGGGTGTTATTCACGGGCATCACCTCCCCCCTACTCTGCAAATGCCGATTGCACCAACGGCAGACGAGAAACGTCCAACGCTTAAGGCTGCCCTCGATGCTTTCGAACGGGAGATGATTTATGATGCCCTCAAGGCCAACCGCGGCAACATGGCAGCAGCCGCACGCCAACTTGGCATTTCGGAGCGGATCATGGCCTTGCGTGTCAAAAAATATTCGCTCGATCCAGCTTCGTTTCGCTTCTAATCTAGGAATCCTTCCAAAATGTAGCTATTCGGTCTCGATTCCTACATTTTTGTAGGTTTTTTCGTCTCGGTTTGGCATCCCCAAAAGCCACATTTGCGAAGAGTAAGGATCTACAGGGGAAAAACTTGCGGCGGTTTCGGGGTGATTGTTTTTCCTATCTGGCACGGGAGGTGCAATAAGTATTGCCGTCGAGCTTTTTTTAAGCGGACAAACCAACCAACAGAACAAACAGAAAGAACCTATGCGCAAGATAGCAATTTATGGGAAAGGTGGGATTGGAAAATCCACCACTACACAGAACACCGTTGCGGCTTTAGTTGAGATGGGCCGCAAGGTGATGGTTGTCGGCTGTGATCCAAAGGCCGATTCAACCCGTCTCCTTCTTGGGGGACTGGCTCAACGTAGTGTCCTCGATACCCTTCGCGAGGAGGGGGAGGATGTCGAACTGGATGACATCCGCTCTACCGGTTTCTGCAATGTTCTTTGCGTCGAATCTGGTGGCCCCGAACCCGGCGTTGGGTGTGCTGGCCGCGGAATTATCACCTCAATCAATATGCTCGAGCAATTGGGCGCTTACGATGAAAGTGCGGGTCTCGATTATGTCTTCTACGACGTGCTTGGCGACGTTGTTTGCGGCGGATTCGCAATGCCCATCCGTGAAGGGAAAGCCGAAGAAATTTACATTGTCTGTTCTGGCGAAATGATGGCGATGTATGCGGCCAATAACATTTGCAAGGGAATTGTAAAATTTGCCAAAACGGGCAGTGTTCGACTCGGAGGCCTTATCTGCAATAGCCGCAGAGTGGACCGCGAGAAAGAACTTATAACCGAGTTTGCGAAACGACTCGGCACTCAAATGATCCACTTTGTGCCACGCGACAACGACGTCCAACGCGCGGAAATCAACCGGAAAACCGTCATTGAATGGAATCCACAAGCTCCGCAAGCTAACGAGTATCGGCAGCTTGCTCGAGCTATTGAGGAGAACGACATGAAAGTCATACCGAAGCCACTTCCGATTGACGAGCTGGAGTCCCTGCTCGTGGATTTTGGCCTCTTCAATTAGCACTCTTTCGGATAGCCCTTTTCTTGGGCCGCGTATTCCAAGCATTGGCTCCGGAAGGAAAGTCGCACAAAATCCTTACAAACCTATTAAACGAATTAAAACTATGACAGCTGAGACCTTACCACCTCTGTCGCAAGGTGAAGTGAGTGAAGTCCGGAATGTTAGCCCCTCTGCCTTGCGCCAGAAAATGTTGGAGGGTTTGCCCGCGAAAACCCTTCGCAAGCGCTCCAAGCAAATTATTGAAAACGATCCCGAGAAACCGCCTGAGATTGCAGCCAACACCCGCACGATCCCTGGGATCATTACCCAACGGGGTTGCACTTACGCAGGTTGCAAAGGGGTTGTTATGGGACCTATTCCCGACATCCTTCACCTTACCCACGGCCCTGTAGGGTGTGGCTACTACTCATGGCTTACACGCCGAAACCTTGTCAAAGTTCCTCCGGGCCAACCCAATTTTCTCCAATACTGCATGACTACCGACATGCAGGAGGACCACATCGTCTTCGGTGGCGAAAAGCGGCTCGCCGAAGCAATTCGCGAGGCCTATCGCATTTTCAAGCCCAAGGCAATAGCTGTCTATGCGACTTGTCCTGTGGGGCTTATAGGCGACGACATCCATTCTGTGTGTAAACAGGCGAAGGAGGAACTTGGGATCAATGTGTTTGGTTTCTCCTGTGAGGGCTACAAGGGGGTGAGCCAATCTGCTGGCCACCACATTGCGAACAACGGGGTTTTCAAGCACATGGTTGGGCTCGACGATACGCCTGTCGAACACCCCTTCAAGATTAACATTCTTGGTGAATACAACATTGGTGGCGATGCCTGGGAAATAGACGCTCTTCTCCGACAATGTGGCATTAAGGTCATCGCTACCTTAAGTGGTGATGTTACCTACGACCAAATCATTCGGAGCCACCAAGCCGATCTTAACGTCGTGATGTGCCATCGTTCCATCAACTACATGGCGGACATGATGGAGAAAAAGTTTGGCATTCCGTGGATTAAAATCAACTTCCTTGGTGCCGAAGCTACGGCGAAGTCGCTCCGAAAGATCGCTACCTTTTTCGGTGACAAAGCCCTCATGGAACGGACAGAGGAAGTTACTGCTGCGGGAATGGCGCTGGTCCGTCCCGTCCAAGCCGAGATGAAAGCCAAGCACAGCGGGAAAAAAGCAGCCCTTTTTGTAGGGGGGTCGCGTGCCCACCACTACCAGCATCTTTTTGCAGAAATGGGAATTGAAACCATCTCCGCAGGCTATGAGTTTGCCCACCGCGACGATTACGAGGGGCGCCGCGTCCTCCCTAATATTAAGATCGATGCCGACAGCCGGAATATCGAGGAGCTCGAAGTCGAACCAGACCCCGTTCGCTTCCGCCCGCGGATTTCGCCTGAAGCTCGCGCGAAGCTAGAAGCTGCTGGTTTTTCCTTTTCCGACTATCAGGGGATGATGGCCGAGATGAAAAAGCGCGCTCTTGTTATAGACGACATCAGCCACTACGAGCTCGAAACGCTCATCAAGACTTGGAAGCCGGACATTATCGGTTCTGGAATCAAGGATAAATTCATCATTGAAAAGATGGGTGTGCCTTGTAAGCAGCTCCACTCCTACGACTACGGAGGCCCTTACGCAGCTTTTACGGGTGCAGTTAATTTCTATCAGGAAATTGACCGTATGCTTTCGTCCAAGGTTTGGAATTACGTTGTTCCCCCTTGGAAGAAGGGAACTGAGACTCAATTGTGAACTGAGCCCGATCTGCAAGACACAAGCTCTTAACTACAAACCGAAACCTCAACGCTATTAGTGAGATCTATGCTTGACGCTACTCCAACTCAACTTGAATTGCGCAACGCGCTTGTCATCAATCCAGCAAAAACTTGCCAGCCGATAGGAGCGATGTATGCAGCGCTTGGTATTCACGGGTGTATGCCTCACAGCCACGGTTCGCAGGGGTGCTGTGCTTACCATCGCAGCCAACTTACACGACATTTTAAGGAGCCGGTTGTGGCAACGACAAGTTCCTTCACTGAGGGGGCTTCGGTCTTTGGCGGCCTTGCGAATCTTCAGCAGGCCCTCGTTAATATCTTTGCTATCTACAATCCTGACATCGTGGCAATTCACACGACGTGCCTTTCGGAGGTAATCGGCGACGACATTCCGACAATTATCAAAAAGTCGCGTGAGGAGGGACTAATTCCGGAGGGCAAAGTTGTTATCCATGCCAACACACCGAGCTTTGTTGGCTCTAACGTGACTGGCTTCTCAAACATGTGCATAGCGATTGTAAACTACCTTGCGGAGCAGACAGGAGAGCCAACGGAGAAAATCAATGTTTTTCCGGGGTGGCTTGATCCCTCGGACATGCGCGAAATTAAGCGGCTGGCTACCGAGCTTGGAGTCGTGATCACGCTTTGTCCTGATACCTCCGACGTCCTCGATCTTCCGCAGACGGGTATCTACGAGATGTATCCAAGAGGGGGCACGCCCCTAGCCGATATTCGCCGAATGGGAGATGCTCCGCGCACGATTGCGTTGGGTAAATTTACGGCCCATCCTGCTGCAGAGGCTTTGTTGGAGAAATGCGGCGTCCCCTACAATGCCCTCGACGCCCCAATCGGGCTTGCAAATACGGATCTGTTCCTTGATGCACTTCGAAAGGCAGCTGGCGTCGAAGTTCCCTCCTCGATTGAAGCCGAGCGTGGCCGGCTCCTCGATGCAATTTCCGACATGGGGCAGTATTTTTACGGGGTGCCTGTCGCCATTTATGGCGATCCTGACGTTGTTCTCGGAATTCTCCGTTTCACTCTTGAGCTTGGGATGGAGCCAAAATATGTCTTTACGGGAGCAACGGGCAAGGCTTTTGAGACCCGAGCGGCTCAACTGCTCGAGGAGCATAGCACCTCGGCACTGGTAAAATCGCAGGCCGACCTTTTTGAGTTACACCAGCGCATCAAGGGAGATCCCGTGCAGCTGCTAATTGGGAATTCTCATGGCAAGCACATTGCACGAGCAGAGAACATTCCGCTCGTTCGTGCTGGCTTTCCGATTCTCGATCGCGTTGGCCACCGGCTATTCCCGATGGTCGGCTATCGTGGCGCAATGCGTTTGCTAGAGCAAATCAGCAATGCGCTGCTGGACTTCCAAGACCGCACTTGCCCCGAGGAAAAATTCGAGCTTGTCCAGTAAATCAGACGCTTGCCGCGCTTTTGCCACATTTGACCTGCTAATCTGCCATACCTTGCCTTACCAGCCATGCCTACGGTTGACATTCCTTTGCTTGAAGAGCGCAGAGCGCAAATTGTTCGGCGCGAGGAAAACCGGCCGGTAGTTTGCTGCAAACGCAGTGTGGCTGGGTCTGTTTCGCAGCGGGCGTGTGTGTTTTGTGGATCGCGCGTTGTGCTTTACCCGATTGCCGATGCTCTGCATGTTGTTCATGGGCCTATTGGTTGCGCGGCTTACACATGGGACATTCGCGGAGCACAATCCAGTGGGCCACAGCTCCACCGCAATAGCTTCTCGACCGACCTCCAAGAGCGCGATGTCATCTTTGGGGGCGAAACAAAACTTGCTCAGGCTTTGCGTGCTTGGATTGCTGCGATGGAACCTAAAGCAGCCTTCGTCTATGCTACCTGCATTAGTGGGTTGATTGGGGATGATGTTGGTGCTGTTTGCAAAGCTGTTGCTGCGGAGATGGGCATCCCCGTCATTCCCGTTGAAAGCCCAGGTTTTGGCGGCACGAAAAAGGATGGCTACCGAGCGGCGTGCGAAGCTCTGACTCACCTCGTTGGCACAGGGGCTGTCTCTTATACACATCTCCGAGCCCAC
>JAOAAX010000059.1 GCA_026418675.1 Chthoniobacterales bacterium
AACGACCGCGCCGTCTCCACATCCCCAAACCCTGCCTTCACCAACTTGTCATGCGGGTGATAAACCCTCTTCTCTTGCTCCTCTTTCATACCCCTCCACTTTCCTCCACCACACACCCACCACGCAAGCCTTCCCTACTCGCAATTTTAATAACCCACCTGCCATCAACAAGAAACACCTCCTCAAAAATCAACCTCCACTCTCAACCCAAAAAACCTCCCTTAAATTCCAAAAACCTTCCTAGCCCCTCTTCCATCTCTTCTTCAATCCACTACTACCGTCAGAAATCTTATAGCATCCCCATTCAACGCCTCTCCTCTTTCTGAATAAAAACCAATTTCAAACGCGCCAAAAAGTTTTGCCATACAGCCTATCTATGAAGTGGTCCTCCTCTAAACGTTTCTGCTTATGAGCGAGCCGCTAATGCGCCTTTTATACCGGTCTAACCACTCCTACGAGGGTTAGCATTCTCCTATCCATCGAATTGCGCACTTTCCGAAGCCCACAAAAAAACCATTGACATTTTCTTACGGAAGCAGATCAAAAATTATGAAAGCCATGAATCCTACCCAGATAACTTGCCCCAAATGTGGCGCAGAGTTCCAACTTTCTGATGTGCTTACTCAACAAATACGCTCCAATATAGAATTAACTCTCCAACAAAAACTTGAAGAGCGGCGAGCTGCACTCGATGCTCGAGAAAAACGCCTCCTCGAGCAGATTGCCCAGCGAGAAACTGCTCTCCAGGCCAACCTTGCTGCTCGCGAAAAACAGCTTGCCGACCAGAGGGCTGCTCTCGAGCAACAAGCTGCCCAACTTGAAGCCATTGTCCGCCAGCGCCTTGATACAGAGCGCGCTATTCTCCTCCAAAAAGCTACAGCTGAAGCCCAAGAAAAGCTTTCCCTCCAAATTAAAGATCTGGAAGCCCAACTCGCCTCCGAAAAAAAGAGACGCATTGATGCTGAAGAACTGGAGCTTAATCTCCGCCAGCAACAGCGCAAACTCGAAGAAGCTATTCAACGGCAAGAACTCGAGCTCAGCCGCCGCCTCGACGAAGAACGCCAGAAAATTGCCGAAGCTGCTCGCCAACAAGCCATTGAAGCCGAACGCCTCAAACTTGCCGAGAAAGAAAAAACCATCGCCGATTTACAGAAAAAAATTGACGAACTTCAGCAGCGTGCCACCCAAGGTTCCGTCCAGCTCCAAGGCGAAACTTTAGAAATTACGCTCGAAGCCGAACTGCGGGCTGCATTCCCCTTCGATGAAATCAAGGAGATCAAGAAAGGTCAGCGGGGAGGGGATTGTCTCCAAATTATTCGCACCAACCAGGGATTTGTCTGCGGTTCGATTCTATGGGAAGCCAAACGCGCGAAGAATTGGTCATCCGATTGGACGGAAAAGCTTAAAGAAAACCAACGGGAAGCAAAGGCCGACTTGGCGGTCATTGTGTCCACGGTGTTGCCTCCATCCTTACGAGGCATCGGTCAGTTGGATGGGGTATGGATTTGTGAGTTGCCTTTTGCCGTAGGGTTGGCAGCTGCCCTGCGCCACGGCATCCTTGCCGCTGCTGTTCAGAGAGTTCAACAAACCAATGCTGCTGATAAAGCCCGCTTCCTCTACGACTACCTCTGCAGCAATGAGTTTCGGCAACGCATCGAAAATCTGGTCGAGACTTTTATTGCTCTGAAGGCGCAACTCGATACCGAGCGCCGTTCCTTCGAGCGAGTGTGGCAAGAACGCGAAAAGCAAATCAATCGAGCAATTTCTTCCCTCGCCCAGCTTTATGGAGGCATCCAAGGCATCGCTGGTCGCGATAGCCTCCCTGCCATACCTCAACTCGAATTGCCCAGCTCCTCCAATCAGCCAAACCAAACGAATTTGCTCCCCTCCGCCAACAACCCTAGCCTTCCTTAAGCAAGTCAGAACCCGCAGAGCCAAAGAGAGGAAGAGAGGGAGGGAAGCGAGACAACAGAGAAATATTTGATGGGCAATCGGAAAGAATTACTGGACAAGTTCGGCTAACCGAACTTGGGTTGTCATCCTGCGACCGCGCCGGTAAAACGTGATTTCGACGACATCGCCAACTTGCATTTCTGCGACGCGAGTGCGTAAGTCATAGCCGTCCTCCACCCGGCGTCCGTTGAATTCGACGATGACATCTCCTGCGCGAAGTCCGGCTTCGTCGGCGGGAGATTTTTCGAACGTATATTCAATAAGGACGCCGTAGTTGCCGGGCAGTCCGAGTTGGCGGGCGATTTGCGGAGTGATGGCACGTCCCCAGGCTACGCCAAACCACGTCCGCTTGACGCGACCATAGCGAACGATGTCCTCATAGACCCGGCGGGCGGTATTCGACGGGATGGCAAAGCTAATTCCTTCCCACCCCCCACTGCGGGTATGGATGGCGTTGTTGACACCTATCATTTCTCCATAAATGTTGAGGAGCGGGCCGCCAGAGTTGCCAGGATTGATGGCCGTATCAGTTTGGAAGAATTCGTTGACGGTTTCGGTTGTCGAGCGCCGGCCAATCCCGCTTATGATGCCTTGAGTAACCGTCTCTTGCAGACCATACGGGTTGCCAACAGCGAACACAACCTGTCCAGGTTGCACTTCGTCCGAATTGCCAAACGGGAGCGGTTTAAGTCCATGTGCATCTATTTTTAGGATGGCAATATCGGTTAAGGGGTCGGCGCCTATGAGTTGAGCTTCAACTGTGCGGCCGTCGTGGAGATGCACAAGCACGGCACTTGCAGATTGAATAACGTGAAGATTCGTTAAAACGTGCCCTTCTTCAGAAACAATTGCGCCAGAGCCGAGGTTGGGAGGTAAGCGCAAAACACCCCACCCGCCAGGCTGCCGCGCAAGGACACCCATGGGATTTTCCGCTGTTATGCTTACAACCGACGGGCGAACCTGTTGGACGAGTTCGCGAAATTCGCGGTCAAGCTGTTCAAGCATGGGGAGGCGGGAGCGAATTTGTAAACCCGCCGTTGAGGTAGGTTGTATGGGGGGAGCAGGGAAGGCTTGCGCAAGTTTCGGAGATTGGGAGGAGGGGGGAGATGTTCGGGATGTGAGGGGTGAGGAGGGGGCAGAGGATGCGGAGGATGCAGAGGACGGTGCTCGGGAATTCGAATGCGCTGGAGAAGGGGAGGAGACTTTCCAAAAATACACGGCGCTGAGGAAAGCAAGGAGTATGCTTAGGAAAAGGGTGAAACGCAGGAGACTTTTCATCGTTGCTGTGGAATTTGGGTTTGCGCAGGATAACGCCGGGCAAGCTCTGCCTCGGCTTTCTGAGCTTCGGCTTCGTCGCCAGCTTGCCGGAAAGCAGCGGCTGCATTACGGAGAGCTTCCGGTGTCAGAAGTTCGTCATCGTATAGCACGGCAATCGCAAGGAAAGTTTTTGCTGCTTCGGCAGGGTTGCCTTGTTGGAGCTGAATATTGCCCACAGCCATACGGGCTTCAGCATTGATGCGGCCTTCGGGTTGGAGCATTTGTGCGTCGCGTGCAAGCGCAAGCGCGCGGTCGTAATCGCGCACGCCGATGGCAGCTTCGCTCTGGAGGAGCTTTGCGCGGGCGCGCTCGGCCGGTTCGGTTGAGATTTCTTCGTATTTTTGCGCCGAGGCAAGCGCAGCGTCAAACTTGCCAAGGCGGAGCTGTGCCCGAGCAAGCTGGGCATAAACGCTCGGTGGCGGGCTGAGCTTCTTGTCCTCTATGAGCTTGGTTAAGTATTTTTCGGAAAGGTCAAATTTGTTTCTTTCGAAGAATCGGAAGCCAAGCCACTGGTAGATTTCCGGAGGGATGTTTTCGAGCTTGCCCGATTCTAGCTCGGCCATCGTGGCTTCCGGGTCATCGAGGTAATAATTCGCCAAAAGAATTCGAAGGCCTGCCCGTTGCCCGTAGTTGGTTGGGTCAAGCTCCCGCGCCTTGAGAAAATGGGGCACAGATCCTCGATAGTCTTTGGCCTCAAATTTAGAGTATCCAATCCAAAATTCGGCCTGCGCGCGGGCCGGAGAATTAGGGAATTCGCGGATGAGCTGCTCGAAGTCGGCCCGCATGCGGTCATTCTGCTGAAGGGATCCGTAGGCAAGGCCACGGTTAAGCAAGGCTAGCTCGCGTTGGCTGCTGGGAGGAGACTTTTGGAGGACACGGTCGAAATCACGAATAGCCGCTGTATGGTTGCCGAGCTGTAGCAAGGAAATGCCACGTCCTGTCAAGGCGTTGTCTTCAAGTTCGTTTTTCGGAAATTTTTCAAGGAAATCGGAGTATGCATTGACTGCTTCAGTATGCCTTGATACGCGGGCCAAGCACCAGGCGAGTTTGTAGGCTGGGTCTGCCTGCAGGTTTGAAGGGAGGTCGCGGATGCGAATTTTGGAGTAAGCGTTGGCAGCTTCTGCCCATTGAGCGTTTTGAAAATAGGATTCGGCGAGGAGGAGATTTGCTTGGGCGAGTTCTTGTGGGGAGGGATTTTCAGCGCGGAATTTTTCAAGTTCGGAGTTGAGAGAGGGGTCTTTGAGGCGGAAGAGGCAGACGAGCCGGAGGAAGCGGGATTCTTTGGCTTGTTGGGAATCAGGGAAAAGCTCGAGGAGGCGTGAGTAAAAGGTGAGGGCCCGTTGGAAATCGCCGGCGGAGCGTGCGGCATTGGCAACGAGGAAAAATGCGCGCGGCTGATCGTCGCTTACAAGAGTGAGGATCTCTTGCTCCGTTACATTTGCGACTTTCGAATAATCTTTATTGTTTATATCGATCTCTAGAATTGCAATTCTAGCGAGTGAGGCGTTACGAGGATGGAGGGAGGAGTTGGCGACTGTTGTGAGGAGCTCGCGGGCTTCAGAGTTTTTTCCAGCTTCGAGGAGGAGCTGAGCTGCCTTTAGGAGGGATTCCTCGCGGAGCGACGGGTTCTGGGTGAAATTGGCGAGCTGGCGGTAGAGGTCGATTGCCTCGCGCTGGCGTCCGAGAGAAGTAGCAAGGGAAGCCATAGCAGAGAGGCAATATTCCTCGTAACGAGTTTCGTTGCCGCGAGTCTGGCGAACGCGCTCATAGGCGGCGTAGGCTCTGCGCTTGTCGCCAAGGGATTCGTAGCAGCGGCCCGCAAAGAAGATAGCAGAGAGACGGAGAGCAGGATCGGCACCTTCGGTGGCAGCAATTTCAAAATAGGAAGCGGCGGTGGAAAACATGTTTTCTTCCATGAGCATCGTGGCGAGGCGATAAGCGGCCGCACCGGCAAATTCGCCCGTGCGGGTTTCCTGAAGGAGAGTTTCGTAAGCGCGTTTTGCTCGAGCAATATCGCCAACTTGACGGAGGCATTCACCATAGCGGAACAGAGCTGCAGTGCGATCGGGGCCACGTGGAGCCGTAGTCAGGTATTTTTCGTATTCGGGCAGAGCCAGATCGTAAAGCTTGCGGGAGTAAAGGGCATCGGCAATGTCTTTAGCGGAGCGGGTGCGGGAGAGAATTTCTTCGGAGCCAGGAGAAGGCTGATTGGCGGGTTGAGCAGGAGGAGAGGGCACAAATTGTAGATTTTGTGGTCTTGAAATTTGTTTTTCCGTTGTGAACTGAGAGGGTTGTTGAGGTTGCTGAGGTTGTTGAGCAGGAGCCTGAACGGGTTGGGTCGGCTGAGTGCGCAGGGGCGGTGTTGTAGGCTGTCTCTTATACACATCT
>JAOAAX010000060.1 GCA_026418675.1 Chthoniobacterales bacterium
GTCACGGTGTAACCACGTGAGCACATGGTCGTTCCAACCGCCATAGTGTTCTTTCTTAATAATAAGTTCTTCGAGGACAGTGCTGAAGTTATCTATCCCCAGCATTTCTTTGATTGTTTTCATCATGCTGGGCTTGCGTTCGAAAGATAGCAAGTAGCGGGCTAATGAGACGAGCGAATCGCGTCCATCGCGCACGACGTAGATGGCCGGACTTTTGTCTGTAGGTAAGTCATGCGTTTTGACCAGATAGGTTTCGGGAGCTTTGGCAAGTTCTTCCAATGGTGCGGATAGGCGTTCCTGACCGACTGCATCCGTTGCACCCAGTTGGTCGAAGAGCGGGTCGTTATAAGTGGAGTAGGTTTTGAATCCGCAGGAGTGATGAAGCAACATGCGGAGGAATGTATTCCCCGAGCGCGGATAGGAAGCCAGCCAGATAATCATACTTTACTTCATTTTTCCTATGACTTTACCAAGGAAGCTCGCGAAGGATTTGCAAGCACTTTGGTGGCATTTTGAGTCGCTAAAGATAAAATCTTTTCGCCGACAAGTAAAGCTTTTTTTTGCATTTTGCTAGTGGAGAAAGGTGTATAAAATTCGTTTTTGGGATATGGATATAAAAATCCATTTTTCGCCGACAGGTAAAGCGATTTTTTTCATTGGCAGGTGGGGAGAGGTGAAGGAAAATTCGTTTTCGGAGATATGAATTCCTTTTTCTTAGGCCATCCGAAAATTGGCGATTGCATTGATCGCAAAGCGGTTTTGGTTTGGAAAGTTTAGAAAAAGCGCGGCGCCGAAAATTGCTCGGGGTAAGCGGAATCTAAAGGTTGTTTTAAAAATGACCATTCCCCCTTCTTCTGTTCCGCTCGACGACGTTCCCTCCCTCCAAAAAAAACAAATGGAGTTGTGGCAAAATTTTGCTGCTCACATCATTAAATAAAAAGGTCATTGGGGCGCTCTGATCTAGCGAATTAAGCGAGGAACAACTGCATGTGAAAGCGTCTGCCCATTAAATTTTTGATTTCACTGACCTCTTGGTCCCTTATGAAACACTGCCAATTATGGAGATTGTGAGATGGCTCAATTGCCGACGGAGGAGCCGGTGAGGAAAAACTTGAAGTTTCTTCCATGTTGAAATGATCCACTAGATTTTTTAACATACATACCAAACATAGTTACGTTTAAATTCATAATCTCCCTGTATGCAACTTTTGAAAATAGCTGCCCAAAAAATTATCGAACTTTTTGGTTACGAACTGAGGCGAAAAGCTGAAATTTTAGGCAATTCTCGTAGTGGATTTCCATCAGAACCATTCGAAGCACAATACCAATTGATGAAAATTTTTAGTAGGGATGTGGTAAATATCTTCGATATCGGTGCATACAAGGGACAAACTGCAAAAGAATATCGTTCCAAATTCCCGACGGCCAACATTTATTGTTTTGAGCCATTTCCGGATTCGATTGTGGAACTAAGAAAGCGGTTTGCCGAGGATCAACATATCCACATCATTCCAAAGGCTGTTGCCCAACAGGATGGCAAGGCGATTTTCCATGTCAACGAACTGGACGCGACCAATTCGCTTTTGCCACGTCCGGTTTCGGGTAGAAGGTATTATCCCAAATCAGCCGGTCCGAAAGCGACCATCGAAGTGGAGGTTATATGCCTTGACTCTTTTGTGAGGGAGACCCGTATATCACAAATTGACATCCAGACATTCAGGGTGGTGAATTAAGTGCTTTTCGGGGTGCTGAAATGCTTCTGAGAACCGGAAACATTCCGCTCATATTCACGGAAATCATGTTTATACCCCATTACGCTGGTGCGCCGCTTTTCCATGAGATTTGGTCATACCTGTCGCATTTTGCTTACTCGTTATTTGACATTTACGAACTGCATCGAGCCGAGAACGGACAGTTGAGATACGGAGATGCAATCTTCCTCAGCGAAGCTATGAGGAGCAGAATCGATACGTGCGGGGAGGAGCCATAAGTATAAAATAAAAGCTGTTGCGAAAGGCAAGGAGCCGAAGACGTAAGGTTTGGAAAGGGATCGGAGATCCAAAAAAGCTCACGCTTTCGGCTACGTTTTTTATCCAAAGAGTTACGCCATCGGCTACGGATTCTTCAACGATTTTAGGCTTTGGGCTACGGTTGCGTTTGCGTTTTCCGCAGCGAGGTGGGTTCTATGGGAAGTAGGTGACACGGCGTTCTTGGGTTGGGGAGGTGTTGCCGGCAAAGTCGGTTGCCCGGAAGAGGAGGGTATTTTCGCCGGGGTGGAGGGGGATTGTGGCAGTCCAGTCGGTGCGCGGGGTTGCGTAAGCGGAGAGCGAAGCAGGTTGCCAGGAAGTTCCCCCATCGGAACTCCACTCGACGGAGAGGATGCGGCCGGGGTCAGCGGCAAGGCCCCGAATGAGGATTTCGGCAGAGCGGGAGACGCTGCGCTGGGGGGAGCGGACGTAGAGGGTAGGGGGGGTGGATTCGGCAGGCGCAGCTACGATTGTCAAGCGGTGGAGATACCACTCGGTGCTCCCTTCAAAACCGCTGTCGGTGCCAACGAAGACCCAAAGGCGGCCCTCGGAATCGGCCCGCGCTGTGACGGGGGTATTCCAATTTGTGGCGGCTAATCGGAGGAAGCCATGGGGTGAGCGATCGGGTTTGCCAATGGGGCCGAGGACTGCGGCGGCTGCGCCGGGTTGGGATTGGCTGCCGATGTCGATGTTGAGGCGGAGCCAGCCAGCGGCGTCGGCAGAAACGAGGGGTTCGGCGGTGGAAGCGCCGGCTTTGAGGTAAACGCTGCCACCGGGGGAGCCGCCAATTCCGACTGCGGAAAGGTCGGCATCGGAGGAAAACTCGACACCGAACCAGAAATGATACGCCTGGCCGGGGATGAGTCCTTCGATTTGGCGTTTCCATGCCATCCAGAGGTCGTCGCTTCGGTTGGTGCCGCCGAGGAGGAGGGAGCGTTGGCGGCGGCCGCGGTCTGCAGGGGCGTCGCGTTCTTCAGCGATCAGCTCGAAGAGCTCTGGGTCGTAGTTTTGTGGGAGGTCGGCAAAGAAGGAGGTGAAGGCTTGGGAGCCAGCGGAGAAATCCCAATCCCAGAAGGTTGGTGTGGTGGTTCCGTGGGAGCGGGTGAAGATGACTTGGCGAGCGAAATTGCCGGTGGTATCGAGGGCATCAATGAGAAGTGCACCAATTCCAGGCTGGGGCCAACCTGCGCTCAGGGTGAGATTGGAAGCGACGAGGTTTGCCCGAGCTGCAAGAGGCTGGAGATTCCGAAGACGGAGGGTGAGGAGGGAGCTGGGGGAGGAACGGCTCGGGAGGAGGGAGATTTGCTGGATGTTCTGGATGGCTATGAGATTGCGCTGTTCGACACGTTGTTGACCGGGTTGGACGTTCCGAAGGGGGAGATTTTCAAATGGGGAGCCGGCGTTAAAAGTGGGGAGAGCTGCGATGGCATCTACGACTTGCATGCCGTCGAAGAGGACTTGACCGAAGACGGTGAAGCCACCGTTCTGGGTGTCCAGGTTGGCGCTATTGTTGGCGAGATTTACGAACCACTGGTTTGTGGCGGAGTCAGGATTCCCAGACTGTTTTGCCATTGCGACGGTGCCACGGGTGTTGGAGAGGCGGAATTCGTTGGGGATGGGGGGCTTGGTTGGGATGGGTTGTGGGGGAACGGTTGCGCGGTAGCCACCGGTTTGGATGACGAACCCAGGGACAGAGCGATGCACAAGGCAATTGCGGTAAGCGCCATCGCGGACGTAGGAGAGGAAGTTTTCGACGGTCCGCGGTGCAGCTTGGGGGTAGAGGGCAAGGAGGAAATTGCCGAGGGTAGTTTGGACCCGGACGACGGGACCTTCAACGCCCGGAACTTGAAAATAGGGAGAGAGGGAGAGAGAAGTTGGTTGGGAGGAGAGCAGGAGAAGCGGAGGGGTTTGTGCGGCTTCTGGTGGGCTGGCAGGGAGGTTAGTCGAGCCAATCAGGAGGAGGACGGTTTGGAGAATGGCTCGCAGAGACTTTGGGAGGATCAGCTGAAGGGCGAGGGGATGAGGAAATAAGCTAATTTTGGAGGTAGTTGTCTTTTGATGCACGTCTTAAAAAATGTGTGTTCCCGCTCATGAATAGATGAGAAAAAAGTGGAATTTTGCAAGAGAAATTTTGTGAAGATTGAGTAAAAATTTTTTACCGAGAGAAATCCTTTTGAGCGAGTGACGAGCGAGGCATGGGAGAGGAATTAGTAGTTGGGGAGGGGTTTGTTTAGGAAAGGCCGGACCGCTAATAGGCCGAACCGCTTTTTATGGATCGCTTTTTTCGGACGGTTTTACGGACCGCTAAATTTTAACTTACGAAAAAATTTTGAAAAATTTTGAAGTGGTGGCCTGTTTTGTTTTTTGCCTCTGGATTTTGATTGTTAGTTTCTAGTTCGTTATGAGAATTTATCATTTTGCAAGGGAATTTTCCTGGTGGAAATTTGCGTTGCGGAATTTGTTGGGAGGGGCCTCTGGAAGGAGAAGCGGAGCTTAGCGTGGTGTGGATAAGGAGGCGGCTTTGGGTTTTTCTGAAACAAACGCAGGCAGGTTTGAGAGGGAAACGGGTTGGAGTAAAATTATTGTGCGGGAGGAAAAATTCGCTTGCAGAGTTGGCAGTTTTTTGGAGCGTATAAGGAAGTTGAGATGAAAAGGCGTAATCGAGTGTTTTTGTTGTGGCTGTTTGCCTTATGGATGTTTGGTTGGGTGTGTTGGGAGAGGGGATGGGCGTGGCTGCCTGGGACGTCGCAGCCAGAGGCGGTGGGAGGGTTTTCCGTGGATACGGCGGATCGGCTGGATGTGCTTTCGTTTTATCATGTTGTGTATATGGCTTCGGAGGGGGCTTATGGGCGGATGAATTGGACTGGGAACGTGGCGGCGGGGATTGCCGGAGATACGGCGCTGGTTTTTAAGAATGATGTGGTGCGGCGGGTGAATTTTTTCCGTGCGTTGGTGGGATTGCCTGCGAGTATTACGATGAACCTCACGGCGAGTGCGAAGGCGCAGCAAGCGGCGCTGATGATGTCTGCGAACAATGCACTGGATCACTTTCCACCTACGAGCTGGCGGTTTTGGAGAGCTGATGGGTATGAGGCGGCGACGAAGTCGAACCTCGCCCTGGGGAGCTATGGACCGGAGGCCGTGGATGGGTATATCTTCGATGATGGAGCCAATAATCGGCCTGTGGGGCATCGGCGGTGGATTCTGTATCCGGGGCTCCGGGAGGTGGGCACGGGGGATGTGCCACGCTCGGGAAACTTCTCTGCTGCGAATGCGCTCTGGGTGATTGGGAATTTTGCTACGAATGTGCCAGCGCGGTTTGTGGCTTGGCCGAATCCGGGCTATACGCCGTTGGACTTGGTGCCGGAGCGGTGGTCGCTGGGACATCGGAATGCGAATTTTGCCGGGGCTACGGTAACGATGACGCAAGGGGGGAGGTCGGTGCCACTGACGGTGGTTTCGCGGACGGATAATGGGATGGGAGACAATACGATTGTCTGGGAGCCAATGATTTTTCCGCTGGCTGCGCCGGAGGATGTGGTTTTTGAGGTAAGGGTGAGTGGGATTCAAGGGGAGGGGTTGCCGTCGAGTTACTCCTATACCTGTCTCTTATA
>JAOAAX010000005.1 GCA_026418675.1 Chthoniobacterales bacterium
CGGAGGTGGACGCGGAGGAGAGCGTCCACGATGCCTTTTGGGTGTGGAGGGGATTCTGCGAGGGAGGAGGGAGGGGGAAGGGTTTCCTGGGAGAGCCAGGTGATGGGTTTGTCCCAAGCGATTTCAGAGGCGATGGGAGGGAAAGAAGAGGTCGAGAAATTCGCGCAGGTAGGTCTGTAGCGCCTCCTTCCACCCAAGATCATAATCAGAGCGAAGGGATTCGTTCATAGTTCTGGTGAGGAGAATTTATGGTTGCTTTTTAAGTTGTAAAAAAAATGAGTTAATTTTACCTTTATTCTTGTAGGGTTTTGGAAATTAATTGCTTAGATTAGGGATTTACAGGAAAGGAAGGGCCAATTTACCTGGAGTTACTTCTAAAAAAGCAAAAAAAACCCCCTTTGCCAAGAGTTGGCATTTAAAATGAAGATGATTTAATGATAGGGAGGAGGTGAAGCGGTAAGAAGGAACTACTGCGTTGGCGTATTTTTTTTGATCCATTCCAAGAAGGTGCTAACGCCTCCTGGAAGGTAACCGACCTCGCGGGCTAGTTCGCGTCCTTCGGGTGAGAGGAGTATGACAGTTGGGAAACCGCGGACATTAAAACGGGAAGCTAATTGTTCGTTACGTTCAGTTTCCTCTATAGGTAGGGTTTGGTTACGGGGAAAATCAATAACGACAAAAATTAAATTTTTTTCAGCAAATTTTTGGAACTCCGGGGTAGCGAAAACCTCTTTGTGAAGTTTTTTGCATGGAGGACACCAGTCGGAACCCGTAAATTTGAGAAGGATCGGTTTGTTGGAGATTTTTGCGCGGTTGAGGATTTGGTCGAAGGTTTCTACTTGTGCCTGTATCCAAGTTAGTTGTGCAAAAGCGATAAGTAGTGCTAAGGAAAATGGTTTCATGGCTATGATTTGAGGACAATAGATGAAACTGTTACAAAAGGCAAGGAGGATTCGAATTTTAAGAATATTTTTTTGGAGGTTGCTCAGTTGGAGGTGGGCGGTTAGGTGTTGAATGAAGAGGGTATTCCCATGTTCGGAAATCGTTATCAATTTTGCTACACATTAATTCGCAAAGCTTCTGGACGCATGGATCTGCGATTTTATAGAAAACAAAATTCCTGTATTTGCGGCGTCCAACGAAGCGTCCAGAGAGGAGGACAGCAAGGTGTTTAGAAACGTTTGCCTGGCTGAGGTTGCATTCGGCAGCGAGTTGTCCAACGGGTTTTTCACCTTGCATTAGTGATTTGAGGATGGACAACCTGGATTCGTCGGCAAGGATGGAAAAGAGGCGTGCGGCTTCAGAGAGGTGACGAGGTGTGAAAGTGCTTGAAAAATCGGACGAATTTTGTGGTTTCGCGCTTGAAGGTTTCCTTGGCATTTTTTAAGGTAGGCAAGCTAGGAGTTGTCTGGGGAAGTGGTGGGATTGATTGGTGATGAAGGTTGGGTAGTAATAGGGGGCGGAGTGGGAGGAGGGATAGCAGGGCGAAGGCGGGAACGGGGATGGTGGAGGTGGTGAAGGGAACGGAGTCGTTCGGTTTCGACGTGGGTATAAATTTGAGTGGTGCTGATGTCGGCGTGTCCGAGCATTTCTTGAATGGTGCGAAGGTCAGCTCCCCCGTTGAGGAGGTGGGAGGCAAAGGAGTGTCGGAAAAGATGAGGGAAGACGTTCTGACTTATTCCAGCCAAAGCTGCATATCGTTTACAGAGTTGCCAGAGTCGTTGTGGTGTGAGGGGTTTCCCACGGAGGCTAAGGAAAAGGTGGGAGCCGGAGCGCGGTCGGACGATTTGAGGTCTTCCTGCGATGAGCCACTCTTCGATGGCGTTCGCTGCTTGAGAGCCGACGGGGACGAGGCGGGTTTTTGCGCCTTTGCCAGAGGCGATGCGGACGAAGCCTTCCTCGGGATAGTAATCTTCAAGACGCAGGGCGCAAAGTTCGCTGGCGCGCAAACCCGAGGAGTAGAGCAGCTCGAAGATAGCACGATCGCGGAGGCCACGAGGAGAATTAGTAGGGATGGAATTCAGGAAGAGTTGGATTGTGGTAATGGATAGAGTTGGAGGAAGGTTGCGTTGGATACGTGGTGTGCCGACATAAATTGCTGGATCTGTCGGTATGTATTTGCGTGAAGCAAGAAAACGGAAAAAAACGCGCAAAGCGACCGCTTCTAGTTTGATGGAAGCAGATGCAAGGCCGGCTTGCTTACGATGGGCGAGGAATTCAGAGATGTCAGCATGGGTTACATTTGCAGGGCTTTTCTCAGGAAAGTGATTGGAAAGCCAGACGAAGAAAACTTCAAGAGATCGACGACAGGAAAGTTGGTAGTTGACGGAAAGACCGCGTTCAACATCAAGGTAGAGGAGGAAATTATCAATAAGCGAGAGGGATTCGTTGGGTAACTCGATTTGAGGCATAGGGGGAGAATGGGGAATGAGGGATGGAGGAAGGTTGGTGGTTGAGCGAAGAATTTAAGAACTTGTAAAAGATAATTGCATTTTTCAGATGAGATAAAGATTTTGGGTTAGAGCTTGAGTTGGAGTAAATCTTAAGAAGCAGGGGCTGGTTTTAGGGGCAGCGATTGCTGAGTAAGAGATTCAGCAATGCCTGGGGATTCGTCGTTATTTGCTGTGGTGGGGGTTGATGTTTTGTTGCGGAAGTTAACGCTGACGATTTTGCTAACACCTTGTTCTTCCATGGTAACGCCATAGATGACGTCTGCGCGGGAAATAGTTCGTTTGTTGTGGGTTATGACGAGAAATTGGCTTTGATTGACAAAGCGGTCGAGGATTTCGATGAAACGGCGGATGTTGGATTCGTCAAGGGGAGCGTCCATTTCGTCGAGAACACAGAAGGGACTAGGTTTTACCATGTAGATGGCGAAGAGGAGGGCAACGGCGGTCATGGTGCGCTCGCCACCGGAGAGGAGACTAATGTTTTGAAGTTTTTTCCCTGGGGGTTTTGCGATGATTTCGATGCCAGATTCGAGTGGGTCGGATGAGTCGAGGAGTTCGAGCGTGGCTTTACCGCCTCCAAAAAGCTGGGAAAACATTTCTTGGAAGTTTTTACGGATTTTTTCGAAGGTTTCCGCGAACATTCTTTTTGTGGTATTATTGATGCGGTTGATGATTTCGAGCAGCTGCTTTTTGGAATTGGTCAGGTCTTGGAATTGTTGTTCGAGGAAATTGAGGCGTTGTTGGAGTTCTTCGTATTCTTGGATGGCGTCGAGGTTTACAGGGCCGAGGGAATCGAGGCGCTGGGAAAGTTCGGCAACTTTTTCTTCAACAGATTGCCAAGGAATGGTTGACGGGTCATGGGGTTGATGGGAGGCGGGGGTGAGATGGAGGGCAGTGAAGAGTTGGGAATAATCAGGTTGGAAGGATTCGAGATTTATTTGATAGCGACGGAAGATATGGTCGGCGTGGTTCTTTCGGTGGAGTTGGAGTTGGGTGATTTGGATTTGGAGTTGTGCGAGGTTATCTTGAGTTTCGGCAAGTTTTTTGTTGGAGTTGCGGAGGAGATTTTCGGTTTCAGCAAGCTTTTGGTTGAGAGCGAAGCGTTGGTCGAGAAGGTTGTGAGCGGTTTTCTGGATGGAAGAGAGACGTTCGTTTTGGCTATGTAGGGAGAGTTGGAGGGAGCTGATTTCTTCTTTTAGGAAAGAGATTTTGTTTTGGAGGGAGAGGTTTTCGGTTTGTCGGGAGGAGATGAGGTTAGAGAGTTGTTGGAGGCGTGCTTGGAGGGGTTTTTGTTCACGGAGAAGGCTTTCGTTTTGTTGTTTTTCAGTAGCGATTTGAAGGCGGAGTTGATTGAGTGTTTCGGATTGGGAGAGTTCAAGTTGGCGGAGGTGGGAAAGTTTGGCTTCGAGTGAAGCACGATTTTGCGTGGTATATTGTTGTTGGGAGAGGAGTGAACTGAGGGAGGATTCGGCCTGTTGGATGGTGGCACGAGTTTCTTCAATAGTGGCGAGGAGGGCGGCTTGTTCACGCTGGAGAGCATTGGAGCGGGCGGCAGACTCAGAGGAGAGATGTTCGAGGGTGGTGATTTGTTGTTGGAGGGAAGTGCGCTCCAAGAGCAATTGGTTAAGTTGGGAGCGGTAAGATTCGAGGGTTTTGAGGGTGGTTTCAGATTGGGAGGAGAGAGAAGTTTCGGATGAGAGGATTTGGCTGAGAGCGTTTTGTGCTGTTGCAAGGAGAGATTGAAGGTTGGAGATTTCGTGCTTACGTAGGAGGGTGGAGGTTGCGACCTGGGGAGTAGTTCCAGCAATGAGGATACCGTTTGGAGCAAGGTAAAAGCCATCGAGAGTAGCAAAACCGAGATGTGGGTAGTTTTTGTGAAGTTGATGGGCGGTTGAGAGATCAGCAGCTATCGCAATATGATAAAGTAGAGACGAAAGGAGGGGTTGGAGGTGGGAGGGGGCTTCGATGACGTCAATAGCCCATGCTATTGCCCCAGCAGGAAGTTGCTGAACATGAGGAGAAGGGAAGGTGTTTGAAGGTGGTGAGGTGTATAGATAAGCGCGACCGAGACTTTTTTGTTGAAGGGAATGGGCAGCTTGTAAAGAGGCAGAGAAGGAATTGAACAGAACGGTTTGAAGAGTGGGCCCAAGAGCGGCTTCTATAGCGGGGACAAAATTGGGTTGGACGTTAAGAAAGGAAGCGAGAGTTCCGAGAACAGAATCTGGTTGTAGTGGCGGCTCAACCTGACCCCGCAGGAGAATTTGGGTGGCTTTGTCATAACCTTGGCCAGTGGATTCGATTTGCTGGTAAAGATTGAGTTTAGTTTCTAATTCAGTGATTTGTGTTTCAGCGTTGCGGCGTTGGGTGGCAAGTTGTTTGGATTGTTCTTGGAGCTGGTTAAGGGAGGCTGTGAGAACAGCAATTTCGTCTCGGAGGCTTGAGATTTCTTGATCGGTAACTTGAATCCTTTGGCGGAGAGAGTTTAATTGCTCGGCGAATTGCGAGGTGGATGATTCCGTTTGTGTTAGTTCCTCTTGAAGAGAGGTAAGGCGGGATTTAGCAGCCTGATGTTGAGCTTGGGCAGAGGAGATGGTAGCTTGGAGATTAGCAGCCTGTGATTGGCGTTGAGAGGCAGAAGCGTCGAGGGTAGCAAGAAGACGCTCGGTTTCGATACGTTCCGCACAAGTGTTTTTATAAACAATTTCGGCTTCTTTGAACTGGGATTGGTTAATTATAAGATTGTGAAGTAATTGATCCAAGAGCTTTTCGGTTTCTTGAAGGCGCGTTTGGTTTTCGGAAAGAAGAGCTTGCGCCTGCGAAATTTCGATTTCGTTCCGCTGGATTTGGGCTTCTATTTCTGAAATTCGCTGTTGGTGAGATTCGATTCGGTTACGAGCAGCAAAAATTGCGTTTTCAGTTTGTTGGGCTTCATTGCGGAGGCTGCCGAGCTGCTCATCGAGGGTTTGAATTTGACTTTGGAAGGAAAGAATTTCTCCTTCCTTTGAGTGGATTGTCGTGTTTAGTTCAGCGCGTAAACCTTCGATGCTTTGAATCTGTTGTTCGAGAGAGCAAATTTTTTGATTTAGGTTGGAATAACGGTTAAATTCAAAGTGTGTTTCCAATATTCGTAAGGTATCGCTTAGGTGACGATAGTTGCGAGCTTTCGCAGCTTGGCGTTCAAGAGATTTAATTTGCCGTCTTACTTCAGCAAGGATGTCGTTTACTCTTAGTAGGTTAGCATCTGTTAGTTCTAATTTACGAAGAGCTTCTCGTTTTTGGGTTTTGAAACGAGTGATTCCTGCGGCTTCCTCAAAAACGGCTCGGCGTTCTTCGGGTTTGCTGGAAAGGATTTGGTCAATTTTCCCTTGTTCCATGATAGAGTATGCGCTGCGGCCGATGCCTGTATCCATGAATAGTTCCTGGATATCGCGCAGGCGGCATAGGGTGCGGTTGATAAAATAGTCGCTTTTCCCATCGCGGTAAATTCGACGAGTTATAGAAATTTCGTCCCATTCAACTTTTAAATCCTTTCGGCAGTCTGCGAAAGTCATGGAGACTTCGGCCATGCTGAGTGCTGACCGAGATTCGGTTCCGCTAAAAATGACGTCGGCCATTTCTGAACCTCGGAGAGCTTTGGCGGACTGTTCTCCGAGCACCCAACGAATTGCGTCGAGAACATTTGATTTGCCACAGCCATTAGGGCCAACAATTGCGGTTACGCCGGGTTGGAATTCAAGGGTTGTGCGCGTGGCAAAGGACTTGAAGCCGAACAACTCCAATGAGCGCAAGAACATGGTGGGAGTATTTTACTTTGCCGTATAAAAAAAAGAAAGCGGGTAGCTTATTGAGCAACCCGCTTGAAAGTGCAGGAGGTAGCTGAATGGGATTTATGAAGGGAGTGGGTCAACATGAATACGGCGACCACCTTGATCGAAACGCACAGTGCCCTCAATCAAAGAATAGATGGTATAGTCACGTCCCATTCCCACATTTCGTCCTGGATGCCATTTTGTTCCGCGCTGGCGAAGTATGATGTTGCCTGGGATGACGTGCTCGCCACCAAATTTTTTTACTCCAAGACGCTTGCTAATGCTATCGCGGCCGTTTTTTACACTCCCTTGTCCTTTTTTATGTGCCATATACGTTCCAATCGCTGTTTTTGGTTTTTAACTGTTAGTGTGAGATGTTTGTGATACGAACACGGGTCAAACGTTGACGATGACCAACCGTCCGGTGATAGCCTTTGCGACGCTTGAACTTATAAGCGATGACTTTGTCGCCTTTTGTTTGTTCTAGGACCTCTCCAGTAACGGAAGCTCCCTCGACAAGGGGGGTCCCAATCTTACAGCCTTCGGCTGTTTCAACGAGGAGAACTTCAGAAAAGAAGGCTGTCGAACCAGGTTCGAGGTCCAATTTTTCGATAAGCAAAGTATCTTTTTCTCTTACCCGGTATTGTTTACCGCCTGTTTTGATAACTGCACTGACCATAAGCAAAGAAAAGAATTTAAACTTTAGTCATCAATGAAATCCATTTCAAGAAATTTTATTATCCGATTTGAGTTCATGAAGTGCGTTAATATAAAAAAGACAAAGTTATCTTAAGTATTTCTTTTTGTAGCGAAGAACTGCCTCGCGTGGATTCGAACCACGACACGCAGATCCAGAGTCTGCTGTGCTACCGTTACACCACGAGGCAATATTAAACTTCCCAATCAAAAATAAACGACTTTTGTTATTGTTTCAATCCCTAGTAATTTAAAAAATGTATATCTATGTCTATATAAATTTTTTTTGACATTTTTCTTTTTATCATTCAAACAGAGCGGCCAAACCCCAAGTATTACAGTAACTATGAAACTCTCCACAAAGTTAATCTTAACCCTGATAGTAGTTGGTTTAATTCCAGTAACTATCCTAACTGTAATTGTTTTTAAGGAAAGTGATGTTGTTTTTAAAAACTCAGCTTTGGAATTAAAAACCATAGCTGACTTTCTCAACGATAGTTTAGATCGGACATTTTTGGAACGCTACGGTGATGTTCAAGCTTTTGCGGCAAACCCTTTTGTGGAAGTTGCTTTGCAAAATCCCTCGTTGGATACAAAGACGCAGGCAACCCTGACGGACTTATTAAATCGTTATGTAAAACTATATGGGGTTTATTTCTTGAGTTTGGTTGTAAACAAAGAAGGGAAAGTGGTTGCTGTTAATACAATCTCGCCGGATGGAGCGAAAATAAATACCGAAAAATTGCTGGGGAAAGATGTCTCAAACGAAAGTTGGTTTGTAAGGGTTAAAAATAAGGATTTTAATTCTTCGTCCAAACTCACAGGCACAGTGATGGAAGATGTGCATGTTTCAAGAATGGCTCAAGAAACTTATGGAAGGGAAATGTGGGCTGTCAGCTTCAGTGCGCCAATTCAAGCGGATGATGGAACTTTTCTCGGAGCTTGGCACAATCTTGTTGATTTCCGAGTTGTTGAAGAAATGTTAGTTTACATATATGATGAAGAAATGGCGAAAACCGGAATTGAGCGTGGTGAAATTGCTTTAATCAACAAAGAGGGAACAGTAATAGCCGAATATGATCCTTCTGGCAACCAAAGGAAAGAATATTATCGCAATCCGGATGTAATCTTTAAACTAAACTTTGTGAAGGCAGGAAAAGAAGCAGCTGTCCGTGTTCTTCGGGGTGAAAGCGGTTACGGCGAAGACTACCATACTCGGAAAAAGTTAAAACTTTTAGTTGGCTATTCCCCATCTCATGGAGCTGGTGGTTTTCCCGGCTTCGGTTGGGCAACAATTGTTCGGGCGCCAAAGGACGACTTGGCTGGAGAGGCGCTTGCCTCGCAACGCAATTCGGTTTTTGTTACGATCGCTTCGGCAGTAGTTTTGGGATTCATAGCATGGGGTGTGGCTCGTTCAATAGTTAAGCCGATTAGGGAGTGTGCCGATGCGATGAGTGCCCTTGCGCAAGGCGATTTGAGCAAGTCTCTCAAGATCAATCGGACGGACGAATTGGGAGAATTGCAACAGTCCTTAAACCACAGCCTTGAGCAGTTAAGGAATTTGGTATCGGAGATTCGCCAAGCAGCATCTTCTTTGAATGGCGCATCAGATTTGTTGGCTAAAAATGCACAAGCCCAAGCAGCGGGTGCGGAGCAGACAACGGCACAAGCCCGCAACGTTGCTGCTGCCGGGACAGAACTAGCTGCAACAGCCAAGGATCTCGCTCAAAGTGCGAATCGTATTCGTGAGGCAACAATTTCTGTAGCTAGTGCTTCGGAGGAAATGACGACAACGGTTGAGGAAGTTTCGAAGAATTGTCAGCAGCAATCATCAATAGCCGATCAATTAAGTCGGCAATCTCGGGATACGCGGGAGCGAGTAAATGAGCTTTCTGTGGCGGCGAAAGAGATAGGGCAAATTGTGGATTTGATAAGTGCAATAGCGGAGCAGACGAATTTGCTTTCGCTCAATGCCACGATTGAGGCCGCAAGTGCTGGCGATGCAGGCAAAGGCTTTGCCGTTGTTGCAGCAGAGGTTAAGGAACTTGCGCGCCGAGCGGCAGAGGCAAGCGAGCAGATAAGACAAAGAGTTGCGGCGATCCAGCAGACGACGCAGGAGTCCTCAAATTCCTTAGATG
Organism: Chthoniobacterales bacterium; assembly: GCA_026418675.1. Classification (GTDB taxonomy): domain Bacteria; phylum Verrucomicrobiota; class Verrucomicrobiia; order Chthoniobacterales; family DYNR01; genus JAOAAX01. The sequence goes on from JAOAAX010000005.1 coordinate 9,094, forward strand.
CTGCGTTGAAAATTATCGCTGAACTGCATGCTATTTCTACTAATATAGCTTCTGCTGTTGAGGAGCAAGCGGCAACATCGAAAGAAATTGCACGTAATATTCAAACGATTACAAACGACACGAATGCATTTAGTGTGATGGTGTCGCAGTCTGCAACTAGTGCAGAGGAAGTATCGCGAAATATTCAAGGCGTTTCGGATGCGGCCTTGGAAGCTTCCCGGCAGGCGGGGGATGTTACTTCGCGCTCAAATGAATTACGCAAACTGGCTAACAACCTAAGCCAACTCATATCCCGTTTCAAATTGCCATCCTAAGTCCTTATTACTTCTTTTTATGACTCTCTTTGAGAGTTTCTTAAGATAGCTTGAAGAGCTTAAAGGAAGGTGCTGTGGCTTCGTAGCTTCCTCATCACCAGGATTTGAAACTGTGAACAAAAAAAATTTTTTTGATCCCGGACAATTTCTTTCGTAAAGTTTAGCTAAAAACCTTATGAAAATCACTACGAGAGTTTTTCTTCTTAGCATTATTCCATCACTGGTTTCCGTAATATTTTGTGCTATAATTCTTCAAAATGCCTTCAAGGAGTCAAAAGAGCTTAAGATCTTAAAATCAAACGTAACGCTATTGGAAAAACTCGCTGAACTGGTGCGCTTGCTCCAGTTGGAGCGGGGCCAAAGCTCCATATTGGTCAGTGGAGGAAGCAACCAGGGAGGTGTTCTTGATATACGAAATAAGGCAGATGCTTTATTGCCAGAGTTCAAAAACTTATTAGAAGAAAACGAGGATTTTGAACAAGTTAGGGGATTTGCCCTGAATAGCTTAGATCGAATATCCTCACTCCGGAAAATGGTTGACGCACGAGCTCCTTCCTCAGATGTTGTTGCTGGATATTCTGAAGTTATTCGCAACTTGGTAGAGCTTACAAGTTTTGCAGTCAAAAAAGAACTAATTTATGGATTTAGTAAGGATTTTACCAACCTTTCCCTCCTGCTCGGTATTTCGGAGAGTGTTGGGATTAATCGAGGAACGGCATCCGGTATTCTAACATCTAACAATCCCGTTTCAACACAAGAAATGGCAAAATTGCTCAATACTTTTGGTGCCGCTTTAAGCGGTCTTAGATCGCCAGTTTTAGACCTTCCGGCAGATTTAGCTGAAAAGAAAGAATTTATCCTTAAAAGTCAAGACGTCCAAAAAATTGCTGAATTTAATGAAAAGATACTGGAAAAATTTCAAGTTGGGAGCTATGGAATTCCTCCATCGGACTATTTCAGTGCTGCAACTAATATCATAGAGTCTCTTAATGGCTTAATTGACGGACAAATCAATTCAACTTTAGCGCGACTTTTGGGAGTGGAAAGGAGAATAAGGAATAAACAAGCCTTCATCTCTCTCTTATTTGTAGTAATTCTAGCTGGTTTTTCATTTGGTATTTACTCAATAACTCGCACTGTAAAACAGCGAACAAACGAATTAATAACCAGAATGAAAGACCTAGCGGAGGGCCAGGGTGATTTGACTTTACGTTTTAATGAATCAGGTTCGGATGAACTAACGGACGTTGCTAAGAGTTTAAACCAATTTATAGCAAAGGTGGAACGTATTGTCATTCTCATTCGGAATAAAATCCATTCACAGTTTGCTTTGAATTCACACGTTTTCAACAGCACGAAAGCTATTCTGACAGAATCAGATTCTATTTATCGCCAATCTTTGTCTATTTCAGAAGCATCTCGGGAGTTTAGCAACAATATTTCTTTGATGGCAGAGACCGCGGAGAAATTCTCCAACAGTGCCTCTTCTGTGGCAACAGCAATTGAAGAGCTTCATGCTAGTGTGAACGAGATCGAAACAATTTGCCAAAAGGAAAGGGAGAAAACCTCCGATGCTCGCGACAAGATGGAGGATGCAGCACTGAATATGGCTGAACTTTTAGAAGCAACCCGCCAAATTGGGCAATTTACCGAGACCATCACCACTATTGCAAAACAGACTAACCTCCTTGCATTAAACGCTAGCATTGAAGCTGCAACCGCGGGTGAAGCGGGCCGTGGTTTTGCTGTAGTTGCAAATGAGATCAAAAATCTCGCATCCAAAAGTGCTTCGGCTGCTTTTGACATCACTCAAAAACTGGAAAATATACAGAAACTTTGCAATTCGGTTTCAAATTCTGTGAACAGTGCATCTCAAGCGATCCGTGAGTTAGAAGAACTTGCGGCCACAATTGCAAACTCCGTTACTCAACAAACTTCGGTCACTTCTGAAATTGCCCAAAACGCCAGTTCTATTTCCCGTGGCAGCGAGTCGCTTTCTCATAACATAGAGTCTGCTGCCAGAAAAGCCAAAGAAATAGATACTGCCATCCAGAATGCTCTGCATTTTACAAACATTACAAAAGCAATTGCCCACATTTCGAGTGACGGAGGAATCAGCCTTCAGCACGCAAGCGACCAAGTGCATGATGCAATAAACTTATTTACACTTTCTTCTTTACGCTACAATTTCGAAGAAATTAAAAAAGCCCACATTGCTTGGTTGGACCGTTTTGTTAATTCCCTAATTACTGGTGAGCAATTGGACCTTGACCGTGTAAAAAACTCCACTATTTGCATGCTAGGCAAATGGCTGGCAGAAGTAGATCCGACAGGTGCTCCAGAATTCCGTCCTGTCCGCCAAGCTCACGATCGTTTTCATCAGCTCATGTTCGAAATTGCACAGTCCATAAGTATTGGGAAATTCGATGCGAAACTCAATGCTTTACAGGAAGTTACAGAAGTCAGAAAACGTCTTTTTGATGAACTGGACGATTTAGCCCTCAAGACACTTATAAGAGAAAACCCAGCAAAAACACTCTCCCAGCTTGTCTCCAAAAATTAACGGGGTAACGAATTGTTTCACCGTTATTCCAGCTGTATTGATAAAAACAGGTGATTTGTCGCCGAGGTGAATGGAAATCCCTCTGAACTCGACAACCGCGTGCCGATTTCCTAGTAAATTATAAATCCATTTTTCTTCCTCTGCGATGCCTTCCATCCTCATTACTGGTGGAGCTGGCTATATAGGCTCCGTCCTGACACCTTTCCTTCTAGAGCGCGGGCACAGTGTCACAGTTTTGGATAACTTCCTACACAAACAAAATTCCCTTGCTCTTTGCTGTGCGAATCCACGTTTTGAAGTCATACGTGGGGATGCTCGGGACGAGAGGCTTCTTACCGAGCTGATCCCCAAACACGATATTCTTATCCCCTTAGCGGCTCTTGTGGGGGCGCCTCTTTGCGATCGCGATCCGATTGCTGCCACTTCCACAAATTATGAGGCTATCCGCTCCCTTTGCCGGATAGCTTCTCCTACTCAGGCAATCCTTCTTCCGGTTACCAACAGTGGGTATGGGATTGGCCAGCCCGGTATTCCCTGCACTGAGGATTCCCCCTTGCGCCCTATTTCCCTCTATGGCCGCACAAAGGTCGAAGCCGAGCAGGTCGTTCTTCAGCGCGAAAACTCCATCAGTTTCCGCCTCGCGACGGTTTTTGGGATGTCTCCGCGTATGCGGCTCGATCTCCTCGTCAATGACTTCGTTTATCGTGCCGTTACTGACCGCGCCGTTATCCTCTTTGAAGGTCACTTCAAGCGGAACTACCTTCACGTTCGCGATGCTGCTTCCGTTTTTGCGTTTGCCATTGAGCATTTCACCCAGCTACGCGGCCGCCCCTACAACGTTGGCCTTGAGGATGCCAACCTTTCTAAGCTGGAACTTTGCGAAAAAATCCGCCAGCACGTTCCCTCCTTTGTGTTCTTGGAAGCTCCAATCGGGGAAGACCCCGACAAACGCGACTACATCGTTTCGAATGCGAGGATTCTTTCCACAGGCTGGAGGCCTGCTTATTCCCTCGACGACGGTATCCGGGAGCTAATCAAAGGTTACAGAACAATCCACAATTCAATTTACTCCAACGTCTAATTACTTTCCCATTTGATCCCAGAAATATCCGCTCAACAGCCCGTAATTTCGAAGACCGCTCTCCCCCTCGACGGTGTTCAGGCGGTCATCCTTGCCGGCGGTCGGGGAACACGCCTCGCTTCCCTTCTACCTGACATACCGAAGCCGCTTGCCCCAATTTGCGGACGGCCCTATCTTTTTTATCTCCTTGATTATCTTGCTATCCGCGGTGTATCCTCCTTCGTGCTCTGCACGGGTTGGCTCGGAGAAAAAATCCGTTCTGTTGTCGGCGACGAATGGCTTTCGGTGCCAGTTTTCTACAGCCATGAGGAGGAACCCCTTGGCACGGCCGGCCCTCTTGCGCTTGCCAACAGCCGTGGTCTCCTCGCAACAGATCCTTTGCTCGTTGTAAACGCTGATACGTGGTTTCTTCCAAATTTCCGACTTATGCATCAGCTTTTGGATCAGACGGCCGATGCGGTTATTGCCGCTGTCCATCATCCCTCTGCCACACGTTTCGGCGCTCTGCAAATATCAACGGATAATTACATACAAAAATTTTTAGAGAAAAAAATCGAAAATTCAGCGGGCTGGATAAATGCTGGATTCTATCTTATCCGCCGCGGTGTTCTAAGGGGAATCCCTGTCGCGCATTCTTCCCTTGAGCGTGAATTTTTCCCAAAATTAGCGGCCCGCGGACGACTCCGTGCTGCGCTTCATCCGCATGCTCCTTTTCTCGACTTTGGGACGCCGGACGATTATCTACGCGCGCCTGTTTTTTTTCGCGAACAGGGGTTGGAGCCTCATTCCATGTTTCCTGACTTCTCGCCGGGGCCGATTCCCCCCATTCCTGGCCTTGAGGCAAGGCTTGGTGTTTGCACGGTGGTTGTGGACAACAACGGGCAAGTTCTGCTTGACCTACGATCTGATTGTCATCGCTGGGCGCTCTTTGGTGGGCGTCTTGAGGCTGGTGAGTCCGTTGAACAAACCGCTTATCGAGAAACCTGCGAAGAGACAGGCCTTCAGATTCGCATTGTGCGTTTCCTTGGCTTTTTTAGCAAACCGCGCTGGCGCATTGTTTGCTACCCGAACAATTCCGATTGGCGGCAACTCAACGATGTTGCAATTCTGACTGCTCCAATTCGTGGTTCCCTTACGCTCAGCCAGGAAAGCGACGAACTGCGTTGGTTCGATCCAGCAGAAGTGCCGCCGAACCTCATCCGCCCTGCTATCGAAATTTTCCGCCAAGCTTTTCTTGGCAGTGCTACCCATCCGATTCTGGCCTAGTTGTTTTCGCCGACACCACATTCCACGCATCCCTCCCCTCGCATTCGTTCTTTTCTTTGGTTTGAATTGAACAAAAAAATTATCCAAAAAAATTTTCAAAAAATGTATTTACATTTGCACTACATAGTTTAAAATACAGAAAAGAAGATTCCCTCGTATGGTTCCCCCTTCCAAATTTCCTCTTGCGGGTGAAGAATTGCGCAGAGAGTTTCAATTGCGCACTTTTTCTCTTAGGAAGTTCCGAGCAAAAACTTTCTGCTTAGCAAAGAGAGGCACAGCCAATCCACGTTCCGTGGGGGATCAGTTTGGCTTTTCGCTAATAGAGCTTTTGGTTGTTGTGGGGATATTCGTTCTTCTCATGACGATAGCAATTCCATCGTTTAGCAATTTTGGGCGGGCGCAAGGGGTTACGGAAGCATCCTATCAGGTTGCAGCGGCAATTGAGCAGGCTCGCTCAGAGGCAATTGCTCGTAGCGGCTATGTGTGGTTAGCGATTGAAGATGAGGTAGAAGCTGGGACGCGCCAACTCCGTCTTGGAATTGCACTTGTTAAGGATAGCAACCCCACGAATCTCTCCTCTGAAAATCTCCAGCCGCTTATTAAGCCAATGACCATTCAACGGGTAGGCTTGGCGAACTCGCAAACCCCTGAGATTGCTGGTGGCGATGAGCTTTCGTCTCACACTGGCGGTGCCACGTTTCAAGTCGGCAAAGCGCGTTTCCAGAAAGGTTGTTCGCTTCTCTTTGCGCCTACGGGAGAAGTTTCCCTCACCGCGCCATCATCCCGAGACGATTTTCGCTTCGATCCCCTTATAGCCATCGGCATCCAAGCTGCCCGAGGTGCCAACAACCTCGATTCCAAAAACTACGCCGACATTGGAATTGATGGCAGCACGGGCATCTGCCAAATCTACCGCCCAATGAGCCAATAATCACCCTCTACCGAAGACAAATTGATCCTAAATTGATCCTATTTTGATCCCGAAAATGAGGACTTTCCCTACACACCAGAAGTTTCTCTCGTCGCGCAATGCCTTTTCGCTGGTTGAAGTTACCCTGGCCCTTGGGATAGTTGCTTTTGCACTTGTGGCTACTATGGGCCTTCTCCCAGTTGGCCTACGTAGTATTAAAAACTCCAATGAAAGAGCTGCAGCCTCGAGTGTTGCTACTTCGTATGTAGAAGCTCTTCACGCCGCTATATCCAAAGACAACACTGTCCGCACCATTTTCCCAAACGAAACCACGCTTCGCTCTTTGAGCGCAACTTGCTATCAGTTTCCTCGCCTAACCCTTGAAGGTGCTAGTGCAGACGATTCCAAGAAAATCCTTACTGCGGTCGTTGACATTAAACAACTCGAAAGTGATCCTACGAAAGGTCTTTCGCGGGCAATAGTTTCCGTTGCTTGGACGGCTCAAGCGAATCCTCAATGGAATTCCTCTACTCATTCGTGGAGCCGAGCTGACGGCCATGTGACCATTCCCGTGCAATTCCTTCCCCGAAAAATCCGTTAATTTCAGCAAGACAATGTCAACTAAACCCATTCGAAAAGTTTATGTGCTTGATTTAGGCTCTGTGAGAGGTTTTTCCCTTGTGGAGGTTCTTACGGCTACGGCGGTTCTTGCGTTGATTCTGCTTTTGATGGTTCAAATTACGGACGGCATTCTTAATTCCACACGTCTTCAGAATCGGCAACTCGACTCCGTTGCTGCTGCTCGCCGTGCCTTAGACACGATCACAACCGATTTCACGAATGGTATTGTCACCAATGAGGTATCCATCTTGCTTCGCGAAGCCTCACCCAACATGCCATTCCTTGCTCTTCTAACGAATCGTCCTCCTCCGCGCAACGCATCGCAGCATCGCTTCCTTGCCGTCCAATACGAATACGATTCTCAGAAGGCAAAGCTCTATCGCAACTACAAATCGGTTAGTTTCTCCGATTCCAAGCTCTTTAATGAAATGGCTTCTTCGGACTTCAATCGTCCTGACATCCCTTTAGCCGGTGGCATACTTGGCTTTTACCTCGAAGTATTTACTACAGACGAGTCCAATCCGATCAAGGTTCCAAGCGATGCTGTTTCCGACGATTGGGCAACGACCTCTGATTACAACGGCTATTCAGTTCCCTCTGGCTGGAAAGCTCTCCTTACGCCATCTTCCTCCTTTGCAAAAAACCCGGGCAAAACAACCTTTTCTATCCGCATTTGGATGGCTGCCACCGAGCCACAATCCCTCGACCTCCTTGAAAAAACCGGAAAACTTTCCACTACTCTCGGAATTTTTTCTAACCACGACCCTCGCGATTGGCGGACAGCCCTCGATGCTTCCTCCCTTCCACCGGCTGTCAAATCTTCTACGCGCATCCTCCAGCGGACTTTCCCTGTAAACTAGCCTATTCAAATTTTACCAATAGCCTATGCAAAAAGCTTACTATCTTCAAAAATTCCGCCGGCTCCGGAATGGATTTTTTTCTTCGCACCGGCGCAGAGATCGCGGGGTTGCCCTAGTGATTACCCTCTCCCTTCTTGTTCTTGTAACCTTTGCTTCCGTAGCGTTTTTCAGCCGCGCAACTTCGAATTACCGTGTCGAGACCACGCGCACCAATCAACAAGTTGTCTCCTCCACCATGCCTTCCGTTGAAGCTTACCTTATAAATCTTTTCCTCCAAGAACTCATTGCCAATTCAAACCAAATCGGGAGCAACCCCATCATTTACCAACCCACTGGGGCAGCAAAAATCATCCCCGAATTCAAAGGCACTTCCGCCGTCGGCAACCCCAACTTCCCTACCCTCATCCGCCAATCCGTCCCTGGCGCCGATCTCAATGCCTCCGGACACAGCACGGAGCAGCCCTCTGCAAACGGCATCTCAATTCAACCTTCGGCTTGGAATGCGCCAATGCTCCACCTCGGTTCCGGTTTTACCTCCGGTCAGACACCCAACTGGATTTACATCCAGAAAGACAGCTCCTACTCCGCATCTCCGAATCAAAATACCGTAGGCCGTTTCGCTTACAACGTCTATGAGGTTAGCGGCCTCCTCAACGCCAATGCTGCCGGCTATCCCTCGTCCGTCTCAGACACCCGAGAATTAAAATCCTCCACTGCCGGTGCAAACCTCAATTCTCTTGGCATCTCATCTAGCGCCATCAGCAACCTTATCCAATTCCGCACCAACAACTTCAGTGGCAATTACGTAGAACTTGTTCGTTTCGCTCTCCGCTCGGGCTTCCTCTCCTCAACTGTTAGCGTTTCGGGTTCCAACCTCACCCTCAACCGTTTCACTACACGCCAGGACCTCATCCGCTACGCTACCCGAGTCAATTCAGGTCTTGCCCCAGCCCTTCCCTACTTGACCCACTTCTCTCGCCACTCCACCTCCCCCACATGGTCACCCACTACGCCCCAGGGAAGCACCATCGACTACACAGCCTTGGCAAATACGGCTTCAGCTCCCAACCGTTTCCTCCCCAACGTCCGCGTTCAATCCAGCTTCACCCGAGCCGATGGCACATCAGCGAAAGCTGGCGAACCCCTGCTAAAAAGTCGCTTTCCCCTCTCCCGCCTGGCTGCAATTGGTCCAAATGGAGTGAATTCTTCTGCTCAAAGCCTAGTGAATGGCCAGCTTACCAACGCCACTCCTGCTACGGTCCAGCGCGATTTCGGCCTCCGCTGGCAAAATGGCCGCTGGGAATATGTTGGCTCTACAGGTTCTACAGTCCAAAATACGATCAAAACCCTTGCCGAAGTTGCCTCCGAGAACCGCGAACCGAATTTCTTCGAACTCCTCAAAGCCGGCATCCTCTCCGGTTCGATTGGACATGCTTCTGCAAGCAAGACCATCGCCGGAGCCTTTACCCGAACTCTTGAGGACGACGAAGACCTCCAGATTGCCCGCATTGCCGCTTGTGTCATAGACCAATTCGATAATGACAACTACCCCACCACGATCAATTTCGGCGGGGTCCATGTCCATGGAGTAGAGGACATCCCATATCTTTTTGGCATCCTCAATATGGAACGTTGGAGGCACGACCCGTGGGGACAATACACGAATGACAACCCACCCGGGACTACCTCTCGAAATTACACAATTAGCATGGCTATCAAATGGTCTCCCACATTTTGGAATCCCCACCGCTCCGCAATAACCCCATCCCAACAGCCAACCAGTATTCGTGCCCGAATTCTCGGAGGTCAAATCACCTCAATCGTCCATACCGGGCTTGGCGCTTCTGGAAATGTTACCGCACTAGACCAAACCATCCCCATTCCACTCCCCACTTCCACAACGATTACTTTCTCTTCTCCCTATACCACAAATAACCACTTCCGCGATCGCAACCGCCCGGCAGATGGTAATTTTGCAACAGGAAGTTTACCAAGTCAGTTACCCTGGTGGAATAGCAATCCAGGGACTGGTGGGGACAGCTATTGTGGTTTTCCCATCTTAACCAGGAACCAAGCTACCATCCGGAATGTTACAACAACTACTGCACAGGGCTGGTTTGCGCGTATTGATGTCAATCAGGCCCAAATTGTCTTAGAATACTACGATGGAAGCGCTTGGAGAATTTACGATACCGTCGCTGGTTACACGAACCTTCCTATAACAGGAATTACTACAGGTGCAACAGAAAACTGGGAATATGGAACTTGTGCCTTCTGGATCCGCTCACAAAATAATGTCGGAAATGATCCCCAATTTTCTGGTAAATGGGACCCACGAACAACCCGTTGGGCTGCCTGTCGCGGAACGAGCACCACCAGTGGTTCGCCCCCCAATAATTCCATCATCTTCACTCTCTGGAATGTCACCTCCGGCCGTGCAGATTCTTTTCGCTACAACAAACCTTTTGCTTTTCTTTCAACCACACCCAACCCCACTTATTTCTCCCGTTGGCCAAATGGGGGGACAACTGTTCAACTGGACGTAAAATTCGCGGACCCGGATGGTGTGGTGCGCCCCAGCGATGGCTACCTTGGTCCAAACATCCTCCAAAATCCTACAAATACCTCTTTCCGGTATCCCATTCTGCAAAGAAAGTTCCTAAATGTAGCAGAGCTAGGTTATACTTTCCGGGATACCCCTTGGCAAAGCCTCAACTTTTTCCACGATCGCAGTGCAGACAGCGCTTTGCTCGATTTATTTTGTGTGGACGAAGAAGCTTACCTCAGCAACGCTATCAGCGCAGGCAAAATAAACCCGAACACAGCTCCTCAAAAAGTCCTGGAGGCCCTTGCTGAAGGAGTTCCTCGTGACCCCGAGGGAAGCGGAGGAAATATCAATCCAACTGTAACCGCCCAGGGGTTCTTGAGCTTTAGAAGCAACACAAAACTGACGAACAAAGCCCAATTGGTAAATTTCATTTCATCTGGACAGAATTCCGATCCTGAAACTCTCAAATGGCGTCGCGAGGCACCTGTTCGCGCTTGGGCTGACGTCTTCGAAACCCGCAACTGGAACCTCTTTGCCGATGTAATCGTTCAAGTCGGTAGAGTGCCCCCTGGCTCCTCTGGTTTCCTTGTCGAAGGGCAACAGCGAACGTGGACCTCCGTTGCTATTGACCGTTTTACTGCCGAAATCCTCGAAAAATCCTCCGAAGTCGTCACCTCAAATTAAATCCCTATGATGCGAAAACAATTCTTATTTTTTTCCCCTTCCTTAGCGATCGCAGTATCGCTTCTCTCAACCCCGTTATTACTGGCCCAGACTTCCACGCCGCCGCCACCCCCTCCCCCCCCTCAGCTCCCACTCTTCTTAGAAATTCCTCCCAACACCACCTTCTCTATCACTATCCAGTATGCGGATACCCCCTCCCAAGAAGAAGCCAAACTCATGGAACTTTCAGGGAATCAAACCTCGCCAACGACCGACCGACCCGTATTCGTCCAGTTCTGGCGCGATTCCAATAATATCCGGATAGCTTTGAAACACGAGAACAATGTTCAAACCGAAGGGTATCTCTTCGAGTCGGGTTTTCTCGTTCGCTCTACAGCCAACAACGAGCAAGCATTTGTGACACCTGCCGATTCGGGCCGCCGAAGCATTCAAAGCTTCTATACAAAGTTCTTCCCGGCCACCCAATGGCTGGACATGAAGTTTTACAAAGGCACAACCCAAACAGAAACGGGAGAAGTATTCTACGTTTTTGAGCAACCGCCTACGAATAAACCCCTCCCACAACTTGCTCCCGGTGAATCTCCACCGCCGGACTTCGATCCATGGGAGTATGTCCTCATGACTGCAAAGCTCCGCGTCCCAACGAAATATCCGGCGGAAATAAAAATCGGAGACACTACCTACCAATTTAGCCCGATTGAAAAGTGGACCGGCTCCATCTCCTTGCCGTCCAATTTCCGCCAAGCCGCTGAAAATTTTACTCAACAAATTTCCATCATCGAGGCCTTCCGCAAAAAAAATCAAAAATAATCCTCTCGACCTTTTCTGTCCTCCTTCTTTTTTTCTCCTCGATTTGTTCTCCGTGGTTTGTCACAAAATTGCTTGCTTTGTCTATCCCATTTCCACGGAATCACCCATTTTTAGAATTTCGGCCGAAACTTTGTTCCGCTTCTCTTTAACAAAAAGGGTTAGGTTTTCCGCCGCTGAAAATTTATCAGAATATCTCAAAATTAATGGAGCTTTTTGGGAATGGAAGATAAATCGGAGTCAGAGAGGATAGAGCAGTGGGTTTGGAGCAGGACGGCTTTAGTGAGTGCCGAGGACGAGTGGGAGAAACGGTTAGAATTTTTGCCACCGGGTTCGTGGGTCATCCTCCGCCGATCCGACCGCAAGCGACTTCTCCTTCGAGCCTACATTGACGAGGAATTAGCGTTCAAACTTCATCGTGAGTTTGGCGGGAAATGCCGTCCGCTTCCTGTAAATGAATGGCAAAAGGCCCTGCGTCAGCAGACGCGCGTGCTTTCGATCCGAGGGAAACTCTTAATTTGCTCCGACCCAAAGGCTTTCGAGGAATTCCGCCGATCCTCCTCGTTCCCACCGGCAATATACATTCCTGCATCTTTAGCGTTTGGAACCGGGAATCATCCAACTACCTCCCGTTGCTTGCGCCTCCTGGCAGACCTCTGTCCAAAATTTACCAACCAACCATTTCATGTTGCTGATGTTGGGTGTGGAAGCGGAATTCTCTCGATTGCCGCGAAATTCCTCGGAGCGAATACAGTTGAATCGCTCGACTATGACCCCATCTGCATCCGCGAAACCCGCCACAATGCTTACCGAAATGGGGTTGAATTAGAACGGGTCCTTTTAGCGGATCTTCAAGAATGGGAGCCCATGCGCCCATGCAACCTGATCCTGGCCAATCTCCTCTCGGAAACTCTTATTGGCGGAGCAGAGAAGTTGGCTTCTTCGTTGGCTCCCGAGGGAATTCTTATTTTCAGTGGTGTGATGCGCTGGCAAATTGAGGAAGTTACCGAAGCCTTCCGCAAACAGGGGCTAAAGGTTACCCATGCAAACAGCCGAGGCAAGTGGGTTACAGCTCTAGCTAAAAAGCAAGAAAAGTAGAAACCTCTGCCTGAACGAATCAAAGTTGAGCTAGAACCGTTCGTGCGGCGGCCTCCCACGTGAATCGCTTGATCTGCTGACTCGCAGCTAAGCCTTTTTGCCTCACAACATCTCGATGGGTAAAGGCAAACTCTAAGTGAGCAAGGATTTCCTCCAGGCTTGGCTCTACCCAGTCTGCTATCAATTTGCCGTCCTGCTCCATTTGCAACGGTTGATTCTCACGGAGCAGGAAAGCGGATTCTTCGGTCAAAACGTCCCGTTGACCCGTTGCATACGTTGCAATTGCAGGACGCCCACAGGCCATATACTCCATCAAAACTAAATTTGTTGCGCCTTCACAGCGGTTCGGAAAAAGACCAATATCAGTGGATTGATAGACTTCGCGCATCCTGTCGTTGGGGACTTCCCCAAGCACAATGGTTCGTTGCAAATCCACCCCATTCTCCGCTAAGATGTTTTTAAGGATTTCTGTGATGTGAGTTCCACGAAATTCACAGGAAATCCATCGCGAATTTGCCATGCTAACCATGGTTTGCGGCCAAGGATTGTGCCAGGCATTGACGAACAGAACTTCCTTGTGCCGCTTCTGGAAAATCGAAACGGCCCGAATGACTACGTCCTGAGCTTTACGAAATTCGAATTTTCCTCCGGAGAAGATTACAAAAGAATCGCGGTTGTTAGGTTCGGAATAGCTAAAAAGTTTTCCATCGACCCCATGAAGGAGAACAAGGCAATTGGGTATCCCGGCTGCTTTAAGCTTTTCGAGATTCCAGCTCGAGCCGCAGAAAATGCAGTCGAAGTTTTTCGCGTTTTGAATAGAATTTGAATTTAGTTCTTGCTCGAAGACCGCGTAGCCAAAGTTGCGAATGCCCCGTGCCTTGTAGAGTGGCTCGAAATTGACGTCTTTTAGCACGTTGAAGATGGTTCCGTCGAGAAACTTTCTATCTTCGAAAGTGCAGAGGTCCTCCAGGAGGAATGTTCTGGGATAAAGTCTGCGCAACTCGGTCTTTAAGTAATGGCTGCAGGTGCCCCAGCCGAAATTTTGGCCCCGAGGTAAGCCCAAGTAGAGGGATTGGGTTGCTGTATTCAAGAAGGCAGGCACTTAGAGTTTCAACTTTAAAAAAAATAGTAAGCGAAAGGGAAAAGCCTCAAAAGAAGGTAAATTCCCTCAAATTCTAGGGAGTGGTCAGGTGGGGAGATAACCGTTCATTTCTCTGAGGATTTCAGGATTGAGCAATTCCATGGTTTCATCAGCTAGACCCAAGGTAAGCACTTTCTGTTTTGACATAAAAGTGACCACGCGGTCGTCAAACGTTATGCTTGCCCTCATCGGGAAAACAAGATGTTGCTGGAATTCGTGAAAAAATTGGGAAATCATTTTTGTCCTTTCCAGCAATTTTTTGACTTCGGTGGCTGTGACTCGCGTTTTTGCTTCTCCAAAGATTAAATTGTTTTCACACCACGCCAGGGAATCTACTTCTGTGTTGAAACTAGGTATATTTTGTAACTTCCTCGATGGTGGTTTCTCCGTCGTATATGTTGCGGAGACCGTCTTCACGGAGTGTTACCATTCCTTGCTCGATAGCCTTTTGTCGAAGGACAATACCAGGTGCGCGTTCGTTGACGAGTTCGCGGATGGCATCGGTCATTTTGAGGAGTTCGAAAAGACCTTTTCTGCCTTTGTAACCGGTTTGGTTGCAGACTTCACATCCTTTGCCGAAGAAGAAGTTTTTGTCGCCAATATCATAGATGGTAAGGCCAAGAGCATTGAGAGCGGCTTCTGTTGGTTCGTAAGCGGTGCGGCAGGCGCGACAAATTCTGCGGATGAGGCGTTGGGCGAGGACTGCTTCGAGAGCTGCGGAAATGAGGAAGGGCTCGACGCCCATATCCACGAGCCGGGTGACTGCCCCTGTTGAGTCGTTGGTGTGGAGAGTAGTAAAGACGAGGTGGCCGGTCAGGGAAGCTTGGATGGCAATTTGAGCGGTTTCGATGTCGCGGGTTTCCCCAACCATGATTCGGTCAGGGTCCTGGCGGAGGAATGCGCGCAATAAACGGGCAAAGGTTAACCCGATAGCCTCGTTGACTTGGCATTGGACAATTCCGTCCACTTCATACTCGACAGGGTCTTCGGCCGTAAGGAGTTTTGAGTCGAGGGTATTGATTCGGCGTAGACAGGCGTAAAGGGTGGTCGTTTTGCCACTTCCAGTTGGGCCCGTGACGATGAATATTCCATTGGGTCGTTCGATCAGCTCGCAGATGTAATCATAAATGGGTTTTGGCATACCCAAATTTTCGAGATCGAGATTAACGGAGGAACGATCGAGGACACGAAGGACTACACTTTCGCCAAACTGAGTTGGAAGTGTGGATACACGGAGGTCAATTGGATTGCCAGCAATGTTTTTTTGAATACGTCCATCTTGCGGAAGGCGGCGTTCGGCAATGTTCAGATTGGCCATAACTTTGACGCGGGAGATGATGGGAAGTGCAAGATGTTTGGGAGGGGGGTCCATTTCGTAAAGTGAACCATCCACCCGGTAGCGAATTTTGAACTCGTTCTCAAATGGCTCGAAGTGAATATCACTGGCTTTGGCTTGGATGGCTTTATCGAGGATAAGATCAACGAAACGGACGATTGGGGCGGAATTAGCTTGGTTGGCAGCCTCCTGGGCGTTGAAGTTATCGGAGGAGTCGTCTTTTCCGAATTCGATACCTGCGCCTTCTGCGATTTGGGCGAGGATTTCTTCCATGCTGGCTTCACCGGAGCCGTAATATTTGTCAATCAGTTGTGAGACGCGGGCACGTGGACAAACAGCAAGTTGGATTTCGCGATTGAGAGCGAAGCGGAGGTCTTCTGCTGTTTGGATATTGAGAGGATCTTCGAGAGCAACGTAGAGGGTGTTTTCGTTTGCTCCAATGGGTAAGGCGCGGTGGAGACGGGCAAGACCAGCGGGAATTAGGCGGAGAATGGCTTCGTCGGGAGTGAAGTCTTCGAGGGTATAGAATTCGAGCCCCAAACTGTCGGCAATGGACTTGAAAAAAGTGTTTTCGTCCATGATTCCATGATCAACGAAAACACGGTCAATCGGTTTGCCCGTTGATAGGGACTCTTGGACTAAGGACTGAGCCAGATCGGGGCTGAGGAAACCGAATTCGACGAAGATGTCAGCTGTATGTTGAGGGTCCATGAGGTCGGAAAGTTAAATACACTAGCTGGAATCGGCCATCGTTATGGCAATGACTTCTTCGGCTGTAGTCAAACCGGCGAGGACCTTGCGAACTCCATCTTCGCGGAGGGTGCGCATTCCCATTTCGCGGGCACGATTGCGGAGTTGGAGGCTGGTTGCATTGGAAACGATTAGGTTGCGGATTTCGTCGTCAACAACAAAAATTTCAAAAATCCCCATACGGCCACGGTAGCCTTTGTAACGACATTGTTCGCAGCCAGTGGGACGCATGGTATTGGCGTTTGCCAACATCGCAGCGTCAATCCGAAGAGTGCGCATTTCATATTCCGTAGGAGTGCAAGGCTTTTTGCAATGAGGACAAAGACGTCGGACCAGGCGTTGGGCCATGGCGGCGCGCAGCGCACTTGCAACAAGAAATGGTTTTATTCCAATGTCCACGAGACGGGCGACGGAGCTGGTTGCGTCGTTGGTGT
Organism: Chthoniobacterales bacterium; assembly: GCA_026418675.1. GTDB lineage: Bacteria > Verrucomicrobiota > Verrucomicrobiia > Chthoniobacterales > DYNR01 > JAOAAX01. Next base: position 25,507 of record JAOAAX010000005.1, read on the forward strand.
GGAGGGTGGAAAGGACGAGGTGACCAGTGAGCGAAGCATTGATGGCTATTTGTGCTGTTTCAGCATCGCGGATTTCTCCGATCATAATAATATTGGGAGCTTGCCGGAGGATAGAGCGGAGAGCAGCAGGGAAGGTCATTCCGATTTCTGCTTTTACTTGCACTTGGTTAATTCCGCTCATTTGATATTCGACGGGGTCCTCAACTGTGATGATTTTGCGATCAGGTTTGTTGAGAACATTCAGGACAGCATAGAGGGTGGTGGTTTTGCCACTTCCTGTCGGACCGGTTACAAGCAGGATCCCATCTGGCAAAGAAATGAGACTTTCAAATTTTGATTGATCGTCGCTAAAGAAACCAAGCTCTGGAAGCCCTAAAACGAGGGAGGATTTATCAAGAATACGCATGACGATGCTCTCGCCGTGCACAGTTGGGATGGAGGAGACGCGTAAGTCTATGGATTTTTGTCCGAGGCGGACTTGAATGCGGCCGTCTTGAGGTAAGCGTTTTTCTGCGATACTCATGGTGCCGGTCATGATCTTGAGCCGGCTAATGATAGCGGCGTGGAGTTTTTTAGGTGGACTGGGCATTTCTTGCAGAACGCCATCAATACGGAAACGGACACGAAATTTTTTCTCCATCGGTTCGAGATGGATGTCGCTGGCACGAGCTTTGTAAGCATCGAGCAAGAGCATAGTGACCATTTTGATAACAGGCGCTTCGTCCACGTCTTCCTGGCCTGCGCCTGCGTCTCCTTCGCCAGAGATTTCGATGCCTTCGGCAATTTGTTTAATCAACTTTTCCTTTTGTTCCTGCTCGGCCGAGTAATATTTGTTTAGGGCGAGATCAATCTGCTCTGGGACAGCGCAAACGAATTCAAGGTTACGTTGGAGGAGGTGATTTAGTGCGTCAAAAGAGTCAATGTCCATAGGGTCAGCAACGGCAATGACAAGAGCATCATCGCGTTGCTGGATGGGGATAGCTCTATAGCGGCGGGCAGTTTCGGCACTGAGCAAGGAAATAACTTCGTCGGGGATGGATAAATTGGAGAGATCGACAAAGTCGAGCCCGCATTGAGCAGCGAGTGTTTTTGCTACGTCTTCGCGGGTGAGGATACCAGCTTCAACAAGACCTTCGATAACTTTGCCTGGATGGGTTTGCCTCGCAGCTTGAATTTGGCTGCGGGTGACCATGCCGGAGTCCTGGAGGACTTCCAAGACGTATTCTTCGCTAATCGTCACGGAGGTGAGGATTTTGGAGTTTTGTGGTTACTGAGAAGGAGAGGGGGATGTGGAGTTTTGTTCCCACGAGAAAATTCCGATGCGGCGGAATTTGTTGTAGCGTTTTTGAAGGATATCCGCAATAGGGTGTGGGGTGAGGGTGCGTAGAGCGTTGAGGAGGGAAGAGTAGAGTTTTTCTGCGGCGAATTGTGGGTTTTTGTGAGCGCCGCCGGGTGGTTCAGGGACAATTTCGTCTATGATTCCGAGGTCAAGGAGCGAACGAGCATCGAGCTTGAGAGCTTCGGCAGCTTCGGGGGCGTGGCGACGGTGTTTCCAAAGGATAGCCGCGCAGCCCTCGGGACTTATGACGGAGTAATAGGCGTTTTCGAGCATAAGGACGCGGTCGGCAACTCCAATGCCTAGTGCACCGCCGGAACCGCCTTCGCCAATTACAACTGCAACAATGGGAGTTTTGAGGACCATCATTTCGCGAATATTCACGGCAATAGCTTCAGCAATATGGCGTTCCTCAGCGCCTATGCCGGGATAAGCGCCCGGTGTGTCAATGAAACAAACGACTGGGAGAGAAAATTTTTCTGCCAGCTTCATGACGCGAAGGGCCTTGCGATAGCCTTCGGGATGTGGACATCCAAAATTTCGGAGAATATTTTCTTTTGTATCGCGGCCTTTTTGTTGGCCAATAATTGCGCAACGGAACTCGCCTATTGTGGCAAGACCACAAGGCATGGAGGGGTCATCACCGAAGAGGCGATCCCCATGCAATTCGATAAAGTCATTACAAAAGAAGCGAACATAATCCAAAAAGAAGGGGCGTGCGGGGTGACGAGCGATTTGAACGCGTTGCCAGGCGGAGAGGTTCTGGTAGATTTCGCTACGAAGTTTTTCCAACTTTTCCTGCATGCGGCGAATTTCGCCGGTGAAATCCACACGACTGTTTTCCGATTGCTTCAACAGTTGTTCTATTTGTTCTTCGAGCTCGGCAATGGGTTTCTCGAAGTCAAGTAAGGTGGATTTCATGGAGGGTTTGTAATGCGCTACGCGTGGATCGAAGGATTGCTACTCGATTATGACGGGAGTCCCGCGTTTGACGAGAAGAAAAACCTCTTCGAGATCGGGTTGAGCAAGGAGAAGACCAGCGGGCAGTGGGGGGGTATTGCCTGCGAGGGTAGGTTCGGGTAAAGTGCGGATGGAGATGGAAGTGCCTTCGAGAGGGATGATTTTTTCGGCATCTACATATTGCGGGGTTCCGAAAGCAAATCGCTCGCCGTTGGCCAAGGCCATTTTTTCACGGACTTTGGTTTCGCGCAATTGGTTAGGGACTTGATGGAGCGTTAATGGATAGGCAAGGAGTAATTCTTCACCATTAAGGACGAAGAGGCGATTTTCGGAGCGGGAAGCGATCAGTTTTAAGTTTGGTTTCGGGATAAGGAGTTCCTGGCCGAGTTGGAGCTGAAAGTCGAGGAGATTGTTGACTTTCATGATCCAATCGGGAGAAACGTTATGCTTAGTTGAAATTTTATTGAGGGAGTCGCCGGCAGCTACCCGGTAAGTTTCTTTCCATGGGGTTGGGAGTGGAGAGAAGAGTAAGCGAGCACCGTAGGTTGTAAGCAAGTCGAGAGCATCACTGCGAAATTCTGAATCGGGGTGTTCGTTGAGGTAGGAGCGAATTAGCTCTAAGTTTTTGTCAGGATTATGTGGGTCGAGCTTCTTTATGAGGTCACGCCAAGCAGTTTTACTGGGAGGTTCTGGCGGGGGTTGTGTATCCAGTTTTTCGAGTTCGGCTCGTTCTTTTTTAGGCTCGATGTAAAATTCCTTGGCGAGGAAGTAAGTTCCCGCAGCCATTGCTGCGAGGACAGCGATTAGAATTACAATAAGAATCGTTCTTAGGATCATGGGGTGGGGGAAAAGCTAGCCAAGCTTTTAAATTAAGCCGCGTCGTTTCCACTCGTTAATGTTTTCCAATGAGGAACGACGGATAAGATCGGAAGTGAACTTGAGCAAACAAACTTCCCACGCTTCGTCAATGCCCGCGATAAGAGCTGTTCTTTCCTGTCGTTGAATTTCTTCAGAGAGACGGTTGATGGCTTCTTCTAATGTATTGTTGAGTATATGCTCCGAAAAGTCAGTTTTTCGGAGGGTAAATCCGTAGCGGAGAATTTTAATAAATTCGGAGTTTTGCTCGAGCCAGTTGGCAAATTTTTGGGCTTTTTCCCCAAATCCTTCGAGGAGCATGCGTTGGAAGTATTGAGGTGAGACAATGCGTGGGCGTTCTGCTTCGATTTGGCCGTTTCGAACTTTTACACGGTGGACTTCATCCATCAATTCCGTAACAAGGACGAAGCGGAAAGTGGTTGTGCCGAATGTTTGGATGAGCTGTTCGGGTTCGATAATGACGCGTGTGTTTTCTAGAGCGAATTCAAAGTCATCCTGAGAGATCATTGGCGCGGAAACTCAATCTAAACAAAAAGCAGAGGGCAGCAAACGAAAAGCTCCAAAAATATTTTCTTGGAGCAATTCGAGCCGCCCTGCATTTGCCGGGTGCGTAATCTTTGCTCGTTATGAGAAAGGTTGAATAAGATATAAAAAGGACTTATTTATCGGAATTAATTTTTTTCGGAGAGAGCTGCTACGCCGGGAAGGATTTTGCCCTCGAGAAGCTCGAGGCTTGCGCCTCCGCCAGTGGAGCAGTGGGAGACTTTAGTATCTACGCCGAACTGTTTGGCTGCAGTGGCAGTATCGCCGCCACCAACGACGGTTACAGCGCCCCGGCTTGTAGCTTCGGCAATGGCGTTAGCTACGGCGCGCGTTCCACCTGAGAAAGCTTCAAATTCGAAGACGCCGACGGGGCCGTTCCAAACAATGGTATTGGCGCGGGATATAACTTCGGTGAAGTTTTTTATGGTTTGTGGGCCGCAGTCGAGTCCCATCCAACCATCGGGGATGCCGTCTGCTTCTGTGGTGGTTCGTGTGGAAGCGTCGGCGGCGAATTTGTCGGCACAGAGGAAATCTACAGGGAGGTGAATTTGGACGTTTCGCTCTTTTGCTTTTGCCATGAGTTCGGGGACAATATTAGCGCCATCTGGATCGAACAAGCTGTCCCCGATGGGCATGTTTGAGAGGACCTTTTTGAAGGTGTAAGCCATGCCTCCTCCGATGATGATTTCGTCCGCTTTGTCGAGGAGGTTGCGTATGAGTGGAATTTTGTCGGCGACTTTTGCCCCGCCGAGGATTGCAAGGAGAGGACGTTTAGGGTGGTCGAGGACAGCGGCGAATGCGTTGAGTTCTTTTTCCATGAGGAAACCAGCGACGCGGTCCGGGAGCTCGATTCCGACGACGGAGGAGTGAGGACGGTGAGCTGTGCCGAATGCGTCGTTGACATAAACGTCGCCAAGTTTGGTTAAGCTTGCACGAAAGGCTTTGACTTTCTCGGGATCGGCTTTGATTTTTTCGCCTGCTTCATTTAAGCCTTTTCCTTCCTCTTCGAGGTGGAAGCGGACGTTTTCAAGGAGGATAACGGACCCTGGGGTAGGGTTAGCACAGGCGGCTTCGACCTCTGGGCCTACGCAATCGTTTAAGAAAGTGACGGGTTTGCCGAGGAGCTCTTCGAGCTTTTTAGCAACCGGAGCTAAGGTGTATTTGGGTTTACGGGTGCCGTCTGGGCGGCCGAGGTGGCTCATGAGGATGACGGCTTTTGCTCCGTTGTCGAGAGCATAGCGGATTGTTGGGAGTGCGGCTTCGATGCGCTGAGTGTTGGTGATTTCGCCGGTGTTTTTGTCTTGAGGGACGTTGAAATCCACACGCATGAGGACGCGTTTGCCAGTGAGGGAAATGTCGCGGATTGTTTTTTTCATTGGGCTTTGAAGTTGTTGTTACTGCAAAAGATAAACTTATCTTTTATTGTTTTGGGAGAGTTTAGAAGTATAGAGTTTTGTGCTTGTGCCCTTAAAGGAGGAGCCCCGGGGTTAGGGAGAAGCGGCCGGGGCTCGGTGGATTTAAGAAGGTTTGATGAAGGCAGGCTTGTCAGGCTTTTTTGATCATATGGAGGAGGAGGTCCACACAGCGGTTGGAATACCCCCACTCGTTGTCATACCAACTGATGAGTTTGAAGAAGTTGGAGTTGAGTTCGATGCCGCTTCCTGCATCGAAGATGCTAGAGTGGGTATCGTGGATGAAGTCTGTTGATACGACTTCGTCTTCGGTGTAAGCGAGGATGCCTTTGAGATAGGTTTCGCTGGCACGTTTCATGGCCTCACAGATTTCCTTGTAGGAGGTTGATTTTTCCGTTTTTACGGTTAGGTCCACAACGGAGACAGTAGGGGTTGGAACGCGGAAAGCCATACCAGTGAGTTTTCCTTTGACTTCGGGGCAAACGAGGCCGACGGCTTTTGCGGCGCCTGTTGTGGAAGGGATGATGTTGATGGCAGCGGCACGACCGCCTTTCCAGTCTTTGCGGGAGGGTCCATCTACGGTTTTTTGGGTAGCGGTATAGCTATGGATGGTGCTCATGAGCCCCTCGACAATTCCGAATCCTTCTTTGAGGAGGACATGGACGAGAGGGGCGAGGCAGTTTGTGGTGCAGGAAGCATTGGAAATGATATGGTGTTGAGCGGGGTCGTATTTTTCGTGGTTGACGCCCATGACAATTGTGATGTCTTCGCCTTTGGCTGGGGCGGAGATGATGACTTTTTTTGCTCCCGCTTCTAGGTGCCCTTTAGCTTTGGCAGCGTCAGTGAAGAGACCCGTGCTTTCGATGACGTATTCTACGCCGAGGTCTTTCCAAGGGAGGGCAGAGGGGCCTTCCTTTACTGCTAAACATTTAATTTTGTGACCTTCAACGACGAGCGTATCGTCTTCGGAGAGGGATGGTGAGGATTTTTCGCTTGTTACTTTGCCGCGGAAGGGCCCTTGGGTGCTGTCGTATTTGAGGAGGTAGGCGAGGTTGTCGGCTGGGACGAGGTCATTGACAGCGACGACGTCAATTTCTTTGCCAAGGAGTCCTTGTTCCACGATAGCACGAAAGACAAGACGGCCGATGCGGCCAAAACCATTGATTCCAATTTTTGTCATAGGTGTATGGTTTGGGTTAGATTTTAATAGTTTGGGTTAGACAAACGAGGGGTTTATCGTTTTAAAGAGGAGAGGTCAACGGCAATTTCAGGTGGGTTAAGTGATGGGCGAGGTAAAGGTAAAAAAGAGGATTTATTTATCCTTTGAATGAATTTTATTGTTTAGAGGATTTTCTGCTGGAGGGACGAGATGAGCCTGAACGTGAAGAGAGAGATTTTTTGCGGGGTGGGGAGGTTGGAGTGAAAAGGATAGGGCCTGCGTCGGTGGTGATTTGTTTGGGTTGAGAGGATAGCTGTGAGGAATAAGCGGGGCGTATTTCGACCAGAGAGAAGGAATCTTCGATGCGAATTTCGCCGATAGCTGAATGGGGAAGGTCGCAGACGACTTCTACAAGGGCTTGGAGGTCGTGTTCGCGTATGCCGTGTTCGCGTCCAACTGAAATGCGGAGCCAGCGGGCATGATCAATTGCGGCCTGCGATTTTGAGCGGGACAGTTTTTGTGGGAATGGGACGTTTTCTTCTCGAAGGACTTCTGCTACGCGGTCTTCGTTGGAGGGAGGTTCGAAAGATTCTTCAGGTTTGGGTTGGGGAGGAAAGGATGGTTCGGTAGAAGATTTTTCGGTGTGGGATAGGATTTGTGAATCGGCGAAGGGGGCTTCGGTGGAAGAAATGGGGGCAGGATTCTCGTGGGATTGAAGTGATGAGGTTGGGGGGGGCTCGTCCTGGTGGCTATTGCTGAGGGAGGAGTCGTAGGATGTAGTTTCACTGGATTGACTTGGAGGTGATGGGGTATCGGGGGCGGTTCGTTGTGACGGGCTTTCGTCTTGCTCTAAGGGGAGGGCTGGCTGCTGTTGAGGGGGGATTCTCTGTCTTGATGCTCGGGTGGCTCTTTTTTCGGTCAGGCGTTCGCGCCAAGGTTTGCGGGTATTGGATTTGCGGAGCGGTGTTGTTTTTTGGACAGATTGATCGTGATTTGAGGGCTGTGAACGTTGAGTCTCTGATGGAGGAGGTGTTTCTTCCGACGGAGGAGTGGAGGGAGAAGATTGTTTTTCGATGTGAAGTGCGAGTAAAGCAGCGGCGAGTTCAGTAGGTGGGATTCCGTTTAAGGTGATGCTCTGAATTGCGTCGAGACAAAGGCTAATTTTACCAGAGCGGAGACGGCTAAGGGCAGCATCAAGGGTTGTAGAGAGAGAGGTTGTAGAAATGGATGCAATTGTCGGAATTCTACGCCATTGGAAACGGCGGGAGAGTTTTTTCTCGAGGAGGCGGATATTTTCAATCTCGGATGGAGTTGTTAGGAAAGAGGATGCTGTGAATTGGTTGGGTGGCGCTTGGGCAAGGAAAGTGAGGCGATGGAAGTAGGAGGTTATGTCGAAAGGTGGTTCATAGTGGATAATGAAGTTTGAATTTAAATTTGTGAGGAGTAAGGAGGCGGCTTCGGTGAGGATGAGGCAACGTATGGACTGCCGGAGAAAAGCACGATGAGCGGAAGTGATTTCTTCTGGAGAGGAGGCACTGTGGAGTAGGGAGCAGGGAATGTTGCGCGACGTGAGGAAATTTGCGGCTTTTTTTGCGGAATTGCGGTTTGTGCAGAATGCAATAGCTTGAGGGGAACCGTGGCTGAGAAGTGCCCAGAGGAGGGCTTGTGGTTTGTTTTGCGGCAGTGTTTCCCAAGAGGTTTCTAAGTTGGGAGGAGGGGTAGGTTTGCTTTCTGGTGATGGGATTTCGAGTGTGACAAATGAAGGGAAATGTAAGGGACTGGACACGAGAGAATCTTCGTCCGAGCTGAGGATCAGGAATTGGTTAGATTTGATTGAGTGGATAAGGGAGGGGAGATGAGGTTTGCTGTGTTGGAATTTTTCGGGGTTAACAACGACGGTGAGCTGGAAGGAGTGGCGAATGGGATTGTGGAAGTAGTTTTCGTGCAAAAAAAGGATATTGCTATCTTTTAATACGGAAGGGGAATTGTCTGGATTGTAAAAAGAGAGGGAGAGTCCATGGTGGTGAGGGGCAAGCTCGAGGAGACGTTCAGCCAGGGCTGAGGAAAATTCTGGCTCAGAAGAGAGGATAAGGATTTGGGGATTGGGGAAATTACGATTAAGTAGCTCGAGGCAAGCGATGGAGATAGCAGTAGAGAGGCCAAAGTTGCGTTGGTAGGGGATGAAGAGTGATTTGGATGAGAGAAGATGAGAGAGAAGAGTGAATTGGAAAGGGGAAGGGATTTCGATTCCTTCGTTGCGCAGAGCTTGAAGGGTTTCAAGTTGTATTCCCAGTTCCTCGAATGAAGCGGTGAACATTCTGGGAAAGGGTGTAGTTTTATTTTGCAGGTTTGCGCAAGCGAAAGCCGACTGGGGTGACAAAAAAGATGTTTTTGTCTAAACTATGGAGAAGTTGGGAAGCTGAGACCGAGCGGCTTGCCCATTGGATATTTTTCACAGGAGAGGAAATCTGGTGCGTTGGCATCACGCGGAGCGAGTTTTGGGCGGATGCCGATGGGGATTGGCCAAAAGATTCCAATTTTTGGGTCATCCCAGCGGAGGACACGTTCATCGCCGGGGGAATAGTAGTCGGTGCATTTGTAATGGAAGTCTGCGTAATCCGATATAACGAGGAAGCCGTGAGCGCAGCCAGGTGGTGCCCAAAGGCGTTCGTGGCAAGCGGAAGTGAGGACACGTCCGTCCCATTGTCCGAATGTGGGGGAGCCTTCGCGGAGGTCCACAATTACATCAAAGACTGCACCACTTGAAACCCAAACAAGTTTCCCTTGAGCATGACCATTGACTTGGTAGTGGAGGCCACGGAGGACGTATTTTTCGGAACGGCTGTGGTTGTCCTGGACGAAATCGAAGTCGAGGCCGATGGATGCGTAAGTTTTGCGGTTCCACATTTCTAAGAAGAATCCACGCTCGTCGCCGTAGGTTTTGGGAGTGATGAGGAGCGCGCCGTGGATTTTAAGTTTTTCGACTCTCATTGGGGGTTGATGGATGTGTGGGTGGATTGGAGTGATTTATGAGTTGAAGGAGGTATTGTCCGTAGGTGGATTTACCGTAGAATTGGGCAAGTTGGCGGAGTTGGTCGAGAGAAATCCAGCCTTGGTTGTAGGCGATTTCCTCAAGGCAAGCGATGCGGAGGCCTTGGCGGTTCTGGATAGCGCGGACAAAATCTGCAGCTTCGAGAAGAGAATCGTGGGTGCCAGTATCGAGCCAAGCGATTCCACGGCCGAGGCGTATAACATGGAGGGTGCCTTTTTCAAGGTAAATGCGGTTTAGGTCAGTAATTTCGAGCTCGCCACGTGGCGATGGACGGAGGGTTTTTGCATAATGACAGACATTGCTGTCGTAGAAATAGAGTCCTGGCACTGCCCAACGGCTAGTAGGCGAGGGAGGTTTTTCGATGATAGCAAGAGGTTTACCGGATTGATCGAACTCAATTACGCCATAGGCAGAAGGGTTGCTGACCTCATAGCCGAATATGGTAGCGCCTGTGGTGCGGGCGTGAGCTTCTCGGAGTTTGGCGGTTAGATCGGCCCCATAGAAAAGGTTGTCTCCTAGAATGAGAACGGCTGGGTGGCCGTTGAGGAATTCTTCGCCGAGGAGGAAGGCTTGAGCGAGACCATCGGGGGAGGGTTGCTCGGTGTAGGAGAATTTGACCCCGAAACGGGAGCCGTCGCCGAGGAGGCGGCGGAAAGCGGGGAGGTCAGTTGGTGTTGAAATGATGAGGATTTCCCGGATGCCGGCTAACATCAGGACACTGAGTGGGTAGAAGACCATCGGTTTGTCATATATGGGGAGTAATTGCTTAGAGGTAGCGAGAGTGATGGGATGTAGGCGTGTGCCGGCACCGCCCGCCAAAACGATTCCTTTTCGGGATAACATGGTAATCTTTGGGGATTCCTTAAGATTTTGTTATTTTAAAATGAGTTGTGAATGAGCAATTCGTTAATGGTGCGTTGGACGCCGAATTGCCAGGGAGGGAGTTGAAGGCCGAAGGTGCGACAGAATTTGGAGGTATCGAGGCGTGAATTCAGTGGCCTTTTTGCTATGGAGGGATATGCGGAAGAGGGGACTGGCTCGATTTTGGTGGTGGGGAGGGTATGGCCGAGGTCTCGAGCGGTTTGGCAGATGAATTGTGCGTATTCGTGCCAGGAGGTTTCACCAGAAGCGCAAAGGTGATAGAGACCGCATTTGGAGGGGTCGTCTAGTGTTTGGAGGATTGCATGTGCTGTGGCATCTGCTAGGAGTTCAGCGCTGGTGGGGGCGCCGATTTGGTCACAAACGACATTGAGGGATTCGCGTTGTTTCGCAAGTCGGAGGATAGTTTTAGGGAAGTTATGGTTTCTTGGGCTGTGGACCCAACTTGTGCGAAAGATAAGCCAAAGGCAGCCTGCTTCCTGGATGGCGTTGTCACCCTGGAGCTTGGTGCGGCCATAGACGTTGAGTGGGCGAGGGTCGTCCGTTTCTACCCGGGGGGCTGAACCGGAACCATCATAAACGTAGTCGGTTGAGTAGTGAACGAGCAAGGAGCCGAAGCGAGATGCTTCTCGGGCTATTGCGGCTGGTGAATCACGGTTAAGTGTTGCGGCTAATGCCGGCTCGGATTCAGCTTTATCAACGGCAGTGTAAGCAGATGCAATGACAATGACTTGCGGAGAAGTTTTTCGAACTGTGGAAGCTACTCCTTCGGGATAACTGAGGTTGCCACAGAAATCACGGCTTGAGGAGGAAAGTGCTATTACTTCCCCCAATACCGAGAGCGAACGAACCAATTCCCAACCTACTTGTCCGTTTTTTCCGAATAGGAGTATTTTCACTGAAATTCTGAGAATAGCGTTAAAGCGGATGAGATGTTTATAAAAATTGTGATGCCGCTAATAAGACAAAAGTGAAGCTATTCTAGCATTTTTTGTTATTTGAGTAGAAATCAAAGTAAGAACTTGAGAGAACCCAAAGATTTTTTTGGGTATTGTGGAAGGGGTGGATGGGAAGTTAGTGGGGGCTGGAGGGAGTTGTTAATGTTTTTGGGGAATTTTCAGAAGCGGGTTGGGGTTGTGGCGAATTTCTATATTGACGATATTGATTGATTAATTTTTCGATAAGCTCTTCCTCTTTTTTTTGGCGTTCTTCATGATACCTTTTGCGGAGTTCGCGTTCGATGGTGGCACGTTCCTCCCAAAATTGTTCGAAAAGAGCTTGGCGTTCGGAAGGAGAAGGAGACAAACCTGAGTTTTCGATTGCCTGTTGGAGACGCTGTTGGGTTTGCTGGCGTAGCTGATGTGCTTTTTTTCTCATCCAGTATCGTTCGGAAGGTTCCAGTTGCTCCCATTGACGGCGGTTAGCTTTGTGAAATTGTTGGTATTGTTGAGTTGGAGGGGGTAGAATGGGAAACGGAGGTGGATTAGGATGGGGAGGAGGGGAAGGGTTTTGATGAAATTGGATTTGGTTGGATGGAAAAGGTGGAGGAAAGGGAGGAAGCGGTTGGAGCAAATGTAGGTTATGAAAGTGAGGAGGGTTTGCTTGTGAAGAAGAAAAATGTTGAAGTTGTGTTTGAGGCAAGGGGGATGATATTGGTGAGGGGGCTGGTTGAGCAAAGAGTTGAGAGGCCTGAGATAGTGCTAAGAGGCAGATAAGGAGGAACTTGGATCGAGCTGAAGAAACAAGAGGGGAAGGGAGGGTGTTCATTTTGTGGATGCAAACATCCATATTTCTTGCTCAAAATGGTCAAGATAAATATCGAGGTTAGAGATAATTTCTTCGTCTAAGAAGGGAGAGGGTGCATTGAGGGAAGTATTAGGAGATGTAGTGTTGGATGGGGTAGGGAGCTGGGTGATAGCTAGAATTATGGCAAGCAGAGTGCAAATACTAAGAGCAATTGGGGTTAGCTTTCTAATAAATTCAAAAGTAATTGGTGAAGGAAGTGTTAGCGGTTTTTGGCATGAATCATTTACGTAGTTAAGGGTTTTTGATACAAACCAAGGATTTGTAGGGGGTTTTGGAACTAAATCGAGGAGGAGTTCAATTTTGTCTGGAGTTTTAGTTGGAGTTTGAGATGAGGGGGTTTGTTGTTTTTTTTGCATTGTCCTTTTTAGATAGAAACACCTGTGAACAGGAAAAGTTTTATTAAAAATAAAAAAACTCGGCGCCTGCGAAAAGCAAACGCCGAGCTTGAATGGCTTTCGAATTTTAAGGTTTTTTTTGGTTTGGGTTAGAAGGTAACACCGGTGTAGAAGCCGAGGATTGCACCATTTTCGACGTTATCAGTTCCGTTTGGACGGATAACGTATTGGGCAAATGGTTGGAGGAAGGCCCAACCATTAATTTTGATACGGTAGCCCCACTCTAACAACATGGTGTAGTCCTGCCAAGCACGTCCGCGTTGACGACGAGCAAGGTTGCTCAAATAACTATAATTACCGTAAGCCAGAGCGAATAAGGCTTGGTCATCATCACGTCCGGGAATGAGACCTTTATAAACCAGCCCTGAATGGAAATAGAGTGGATATGTGTTGTTGTATTTAGGGGCGAAGGTAATGAGGTTAAAAATGCTCAGGCCTTGGTCATTCTTTTTTTCTTTTTTCTTGGGAGCAGATGGAACGTAATCCTTAGAGTGTTTGGTAGCCTTTGCGCTTTTGTCGTGGACTACTGGTTCATGAACAACATGGCTAGGCTCGCGATAGAGCATTTGGTCGAGCTGCCAGTAGAAACCATATTGACCCCAGTTGTAGGTTCCATTCCAAGAGCGGCGTTCGTTGCCCCAATAATAACCACCGAAAGCATATTTCCCAGGAAGTTCGGCGGAACCGATTTTTGGTGTAACACCAGCCTCGGCCATAACCATTAAGCCGTTTTTACTGGTGTCTGGAGCAAAGCCTTCGAAGGCTAAACCATGGTTACCACTGTCAGTGGCATGGGGATAAGCCATATAAAGCCCGGCCTTTGTGTAGGACCAATCTGTGGGTTTAATTTCTAGAGTGCCACCCCATGTTGAGAAGCTTCCTGAGAATGGGATATTGCCTCCAATTCCTTTTGCACTTTGGATTGCATTGTTCAAGAACAACTTCGAAAGCGGCTGATCAATGAAATCTTTATTCGGTTGGACCCAACCACCTCTGAGAACAAGCATGTCCTTGACGGGGAGGAGGTCTCGTGAAGATAGCTGAAGCCCAAAGTTCATGAGACGCCATTGAACACCGCTAGCCCAAGCTGTCGGATTGAAGAGTCCGCTACCTTGGACGAAATAATTTGGGTTAACTTGTCTGAGGTCGTTTGCACGTGGGCGGTCATCGCGCCAACGGACTTCACCGAAAATTGAAGCAACACGCAGTGCTTCTACGTCAAAAAGTTCTCCAAAGTTGAGATTTCCGTTGAAGCTGATTTGCTGATCCCAGAAACCTCTAGCTCCTCTTTGGCTATCAATAACACCAAAGTAAGCGCCGTCGTATTTACCACCGAGGCTTAGCCCATGGTCTTTCAATTCATCACGCAGGCCAAACCAGTTGCCTGTTAAATTCTTTCCGTCCCACCATTCCTCGAGAGCGGATTTTTCTTTTTTTTGGGAAGTGGTTGGAACTGTTGCTTTTTGAGCCAAGGCACTGGTGGTTGAATAGTGGAGAGGCAACAGTGCTGTTGCTCCAACTATTACTCGCAAGCAGATTTGATTCAATTTGCTTTTTCTCATAGAGTTATGCTTATTGCGGTTTGGGTTAATAATGGTTTGGTTGTTACCAAACGGCCAAAGACTCTATCAGAGGAGAGAAAATGTGCAAGAAAAAAAAGCTTTTTGACGAAAAGTCAAAAAGACTAGTAAAACGAGAAAAAGGAAGGATTTTTAAAAAGAATCAGCAATTTTTGTGCCAGCGGTAAACGCACTTTTTTATTCCACAACTTAGTAGGTCCGACTTCTGTGAGTTTTTTAAATAACGTGTTGTAGATGAGTCGCATAGCTTCGGCTGCTTTGAGACGCGTTTTATCCTCGTTAGGAGGGCCAGCTTCTAATTCCGAGTAAAGATTTCGAGCTTCGAGGGCCAATTTTTTCCAAACGAATGGATAACCAGGACCAGGGTGCCCTTGCAGCCAAGATTCTGGACGTTCTCCGAATTCTTCTAACCAAGCAAGGGGGAAGTAAATCCGCCCTTGTTGTGCATCCTCTCCTACGTCCCTAAGAATATTTGTCAGTTGGAGAGCAAGGCCGAGATTGACAGCATATTCTTCGCTTTTTGGATTTTTGCATCCAGTTATTTGATTGCAGGCAAGGCCTACTGCACCGGCTACGCACCAGCAATAGTGTTTCAAATCTTCGAAGCTGCGAAAAAACTTCAGGTGTATATCTGCTTCTACTCCTTGTAGAATTGCTTGCAACAGGAATGGTTTTATATGTCTGCGGGTTAGAATGTCTTGCAAATCAACTGGCAAATTAGCTTTCCCAATGAGAGCTTGCTGCCAGAGCTCGACCCATTCTAGCTTTTCGCTGTAAGTGAACTTTGGTTTATCTGCGATGTCATCTACAAACCGACAAAATGAATAAAAAATTTCCATATCTTTCCGCTGATCTTTGGGCAGGCAGAGCATGGCTAGAGCGAGGTTTGACTTGAGGTAAGTCAAGACGCGTGAAATAAGGCTACCTTTCAACATTTTTTCAGGTAACCTAATTGATTCTTTATTTCCCATGCCCCTTTTATTAATTGATCTCAATTCTGCCCCAATTTCTTCGCTCTTAAAAACTGGAGTAGTGCTATGATCTACTTTTCCACTTCTTAGGGAGCTTTAAATTCCCACTGCTTGCCGAACTCTTAGGATAACGCTTTTTGCTACTTCTCTTGCCTTTTCAGTTCCTTTGCGGAGGATATCCTCGACAAGTCCTGGTTGCTTCTGGAGCTCCTCTCTGCGCCGTCGCATTGGTTCAAAGTAGTCGAGGACAGCTTCGAAGAGTTGTTTTTTATACTCTCCGTAACCAGTGCCTCCCTGTCGAAACGATTCTTCCATTTCCTTTGCTCTATCCTCTCCTGCCACAAGACGGTAGAGCGTAAGCAAAGTTGAACCTTCAACAGGTTTCGGTTCTTCAAGAGGAGTGCAATCTGTTTTAATACCGAAAATCTTTTTTCTTAACTCCGCTTCTGTTCCGAACAAAGGAATTGTATTTCCGTAACTTTTACTCATCTTTTGGCCATCTGTGCCAGGAACGACAGCGGTATCCTCTCGAATTAATGGTTCTGGTAATTTAAACACTGTCCCGAAAGTCTCGTTAAATTTAATTGCCAAGTCCCGTGTGACTTCCAAGTGCTGCTTTTGGTCGCGACCGACAGGCACCACGTCGCTGTCATAAACCAGAATATCTGCTGCCATGAGGACAGGATACGAGAAAAGCCCATGACTAGCAGGTAATCCTTTAGCTTGCTTATCCTTGAAAGAGTGGCAGCGTTCGAGCAATCCCATAGGCGTTACCGTGCTCAATACCCATGCAAGCAAGGGAACTTCTGCAACTTCCGACTGTCGGAAAAACGCTGTTCTTTCTGGATTGAGGCCACAGGCTAAAAAGTCCAAGGCCAATTCGTGCACATACTGTCGCAAAGCATCGCCGTTTCTAACGGTCGTTAGGGCGTGTAAATCTGCTATAAAGTAAAAGGCTTCGCCGCGCTCCTGCAGTTCGATTGCAGGCAACATCATTCCGAAGTAATTCCCTAAATGTGGAGCTCCGGTTGGTTGAATTCCCGACAGAATTCTCATCACTTCTACTGACCCAATTCATTTTTTCTTCTTCTACTTGATATGTCAAAAAATTGTCTCTTTTAAATAGGATCAGGATTTTCCAATAATGGACATTCAACTCATTTAAAGTGCGTCCCACTTTCTTTACCATTCCGGCATAAATAACTAGTTTCCAATTCCTATCTGCTGCCAAAATTCCTCTGCTGTCTGATTTGGGGGATCGCTGGGGCGTCTTATTTTAAAAATGGTTGGCATATATCGCAGAAAAAGCAAACGTCTTCGTGCGTCTGCGGCATCGCGTTCGTCCACAATTAATTCCCTGAGAGGGAAGCGCGATATTCCTACGATTGTTCGAAGCGCTGTTCCCGTAATATCAAGCTTTCTGAGTTTTGGGGCTTTAAGGCCGTTGATATCAACAAGACCTGTATTTGCGAGGTCCAGTTCTTTTAACTCTGGAGTTTGTGGCAGCCAGTCCAAAGTTTGAAGCGGCGATCCTCGGAGGCTTAGTCGTTCCAGACGTGAAAAGGTTATCTGTGGTTTTGATTCAAGCTGAAGGGTGCTGTCTAGAATTTCGAGACGTTTTAAGTTTTCGGCGACCAGTAATTCGAGTTGAAATTCCTTTGCTCCCTTTATCGTGAATTCTTTCAAAGGCAAGCTTTTTAATCCTTCCAACGACATTTTCCCTGCCTCTTCTATTTGCAGAATCCAGCCATCTTCTTTGACCTCGACTGCAATTCTTGCATTATGCAATTTAGCTTCCTGCCATAGCGAATTAAATGCTTTTCGGAGCTCTTTTGGGACATGTTCCGGAAGTTGTACAAATGGAGCAATTTCCTCGTTGAGTGGGGCTTGTGTTTCTTGACTATCTATTTCAGCTTTACTTAGAATCAATTCGCTTTGTGTATCTGTTTGAGGATTAACAAGTTCTTTTATTTCGGATTTTTCTACCGGTGAAATTTGAGATTCGCTCCACTCCGAATCGTAAGGCGAAGCGTTGGGAGTAGGTTCAGGAGGAGTTAATTCAGTTTCATGGTTTAACGTGAAAGCGTTTTCTGTTAAAAGAGCCTCTGGATTTGTCTTATTTCCCACAGGGGCTTCTCTTGGGAATGAGGTATTGGAGGATTTGTGGAACCCAAAGTAGTTCTGCAAGATCCCAATACCTCCAAAAACCATTCCAACCAAAATCAGTGCAGTAACTAGCTCCAAGTTTATATGTTTGGTTTTTTTGGTCCTTCTAGAGGGTATGAGCAGTCCTGTTTTTTCATTTTGGCAGCTCTTTTTGGCTGTTGCTTGAATTTCTTCGAGCGCTTCAGCGAATTCGATCGCATTTCGATACCGTTTCCGAAAATCCTTTGAGAGGGCCCGCATACAGACTTCTTCCACATCTTCTCGAATGTTTGCTCGCACTTCGCGGATTTTTTTTCCTTTGTGTGCCTTTAAAAGCTCCAGATCAGTTGGAAGGTTCCCTGTGGCTTCAAAATACCGCCGTCCTGTTAAAAGCAGGTAGAAAATTGTTCCAAGGCTATAAACGTCGGCCCGCTCGTCCACCCGATCACTATCTTCAGCTTGTTCTGGGGCCAGATTCTCCGGGGTTCCTATGACTCTCCCGCTTCCTGCGAAAGGTCCTGGATGCCATCCGCGAATCTTTGCTAGGTCAAAGTCCACAATTACAGGGTAACCATTGCGGTTCAGCAGAATATTTCCGGGCTTTAAATCTCGATGAATCACTCCGCAGCGGTGCACCTTTCCCACTACCTGGCAAATTCTCAACATTAGGTCCACAGCAACCGCCTCCGGAAAACTCCTTCCAATTTGCGGACGGCATGCAGCCTCGGCAGCTTTTTCTATAACTGACAAATTCATCCATTTTTTTGAGATTCTCTCGATTAGCTCTTCGAGATGATGTTCTTGGCTTAGTGGAAGCAAGTTTTCCTGAATAGGCTCATAGACGAGATCACCGAGCGAGATTCCCTCCACATATTCCAGAGCGAGGTAAACGCAATCCGCTTCCTCCCCAAATTCGACGAAACGGCGTATTCCGGGAAAGTTTAAACGTTTGAGAATTTCTGTTTCCCATTGGAATTTCTGGAAGCCTTCCTCGAAATCGGCGCATTCCTTTTGTAGAATCTTGAGCGCCACACTGAATCCGTTTTCATCACGGGCTTTCCAGACAACCCCCCTACTTCCTCTTCCTAACTGACCTTCAATCACAAACTTTCCAATTCGACGGCCAATTGGGATTTGTCCATCACTCACAATTTCAAGCTACCAATCTTAAAAGATTTATCATCTTCGAAGGAGCATTTGCTCCCCTTCTTCCCTTTCAACACAATTTCAGCTTAAATTCCCGCGATCTCAATCTCTACATCTTCTTCTCATGCCAAAACTTTCCATCAAACTCGAAGAGCTCGATCAGAACCACCCGATTGAGCAAGAGGAATACAAACGCATCCTGAAAGACTACCAGCTTCGGTTGCTTGAACGCCAACTTGCTCTAAAAAATACCAAGCGATCTGTTATAGTGATTTTTGAAGGCCCGGATGCTGCTGGCAAAGGCGGGGCAATTAAGCGCATTGTTGAGCGTCTCGATCCCCGTTATACACGGGTTTATTCCATCGTTAAGCCTACACCTGAAGAATACCAACACCACTACCTTTGGCGGTTTTGGACGAAGCTCCCCGCATATGGAACTATGGCTATCTTCGACCGGTCGTGGTATGGGCGTGTTCTTGTTGAGCGTGTTGAAGGTTTTGCCACTGAGCGCGAGTGGAAGCGTGCCTATCGCGAAATCAACGAATTCGAGCGTTGGCTTACCGATGACGGAGCCGGCATCGTGAAAATATACCTCCATATCACAAAAGACGAGCAACTTGTTCGTTTCCGTGCCCGAGAAGCAGACCCTTACAAACATTGGAAAATTACCGATGAAGATTGGCGCAACCGCAAAAAGTGGGATGAACATGTAAAGGCGGCCGAGGAGATGTTTGAGCGCACGCATACGGATTACGCACCTTGGCTCGTTATTCCTGCCAATTACAAATGGTATGCTCGGATCGAATCTGTAAAAGCTGTTTACGAATGCATCAATCGGCTACTCGAGGAAGAAGACATTGACTAATTTCCGGAAAATAAACCTTTCTGCCGGAATTGTTCGAACGAACTCGTTAGATGCGATTATTATCTGTCCGAGTTGGGAGAATTTGGCTCAACATCCCATAGTTCCCAGAGAATAAATTCTGCTCATTGGAAGCCAAAGTGGCCGAAATTATCTGAAATGGACCAGAAGGCATAGGTGCCAATGTGAGGGTTTTCTCTTTGGTAGGGACTGGAGAAAACCTAAACGCCCTCGCACCTGCCCATGCACTTTGCTTTTTCGGACACGTTCATCCGGGTTTCTTCACATTCTGCGGATGATGCGGATGACGCCTTGAGCAAACTGCGGCGAGTTCTTCAGTCTTTAGTAATGCGAGGCGCTCGAACGGTCAGAAGGGCTCATCTTCGGAATCGTTGTTGGAGATGTGTGGATTTTCTATGCCCTTTCCCACTTTGCCGGAATACTTCGCTCCCCCCTCCGTTTTCTGGTTAAAAAAAATGTGTAAGCACGCTGTAACTATCTCCGGAAGTTAAAAGACTGAATAGGGGGTGATATGCTAAAAAAAAAGCGGACTTTAAAGTCCGCTTTTTATGGAAATAGCAGGTGGTTTCGTGATGTTTGCTTACTTTAGTTCTTCTCCAACGAGTTGCTCAAGTTTACGAATATCTGCGGCGAAACGGCGGATGCCATCGGCCAGCCTATCAGTTGCCATTGCGTCCTCATTGAGCAGCCAACGAAAGTTTTTTTCATCAATTTTAATCTTTTCGACATCAGAGGCTGCGGCGTCTTCTGGCGAAAGTTTGCGGGTGACGGGGTCTGAGCTGGAGTGGAGTTTTTCAAGCAGCTCTGGACTGATCGTGAGCAGATCGCAGCCGGCCAGCTCCACAATTTCCTCGGTATTTCGGAAGCTAGCGCCCATGACTTCCGTGGTGTAGCCGAACTTTTTGTAGTAGGAGTAAATTTTTTTGACGGACTGCACGCCGGGGTCGTCAGCCCCTTTGAAATCTTTGCCAGTTGTAGCTTTGTAGTAATCGAGAATTCGTCCTACGAATGGAGAAATCAACTTTGCACCGACTTCCGCGCAGGCAACTGCTTGCACGAGCGAAAACAACAATGTCATGTTGCAATTTATTCCCTCCTTCTGAAGGACTTCGGCAGCCCGAACACCTTCCCATGTGGATGCTATCTTGATCAGGATTCGTTCGCGCGGAATGCCTCGCTTTTCATAGAGCCCAATTAGTTCTCGCGCTTTTTGAATCGTTCCATCAACGTCAAAGGAAAGCCGGGCATCTACCTCGGTGGAAACTCGCCCTGGAACGATTTTCAAAATTTCGCAACCAAATTCGACGAGTAAGTCATCAATTATGCGTGCGATTAAGGCGTCGCGCGTAAGAGGGGAAGTGCGGTTATTGGCGACCGAGCGTTTGACAAGTTCACGATACTCGGGCTGTTGAGCCGCCTTACAAATTAGAGTTGGATTGGTTGTTGCATCCTGAGGGGAGTATTTCCGCATCGTTTCGAAATCTCCCGTATCTGCAACAACGGTGGTGTATTGCTTCAGCTGTTCCAATTGGTTCATAGGGCTGCTCAAGTTTTTAACATTATCTGACCTATTCTGCAATTGGTTTACTCGGGTTTGGTTTTCCCTTTAATTGGTTCTGTTGGTTAAGGTGCTCTCGAGAAACGCAGGTGGAATTATTTAGCGGCTTTTTATTTCTAAAATTTCTAAAAATAAGTAGTTTTTTTGATTGGTGGAGATTGGGGAGAGTGCAGTCATGAAGTTATGCGTCGGAGCTCTGCTAGTCGCTTTTGCAAATTTTGCTCAGCGCAATCGATTACTTCCCTTAGTTTTTCGGCGGAGATGCACTCCGCGCCGAAGGAAGTGACGGTCATGCGCTCCATGCCATCATTGGTTGCAACGATAATCGAGTGTTCCTGAGAATACTTAGCTACCAACCGTTCAATGATTGCGTCTGCTGTAAGTCCTTTGCGCGAATAAAATACCTGCAATCCTTCCGTGACGTGTTCCGATTGGTTTTTTCCGCCGCTGCCATCAAAAACCAGCACGACGTGAACACCGGTATTATCGGAGTAACGGAGAAGTAAATCTTTAATTTTCTCTCTTGCACTCAAGCCGCTACGAGCTTGAGCTGCCTTCAGCTCTGGCCAGGCATGAATTACGCTATGGCCATCGACAATCAGCACCTTTGCCATACTTGGAGGTTGGAGGGTATGTTGCTTTATTCTAAAACGAAGCTACAGACGAATCCACAGGAGGTGGAACCGTTAACGAGGGAGAGTGAGAAGGATGTCTTTTTTTATAGTGCTACTTTAACTTTTAGGGAGAGCCAGAAAATAGGATAAACGACATATTTAAACACAGAGAAGAATTAATAATTCTAGCAGCAAACAGTGAAATGGCGAAATTTGTTGATGGAGAAAGCGAACTTTCTTATGAGTTGTAGTGAAAATTGCTTACTGTAATTTGTTAGTCTTTTATGGGGAAGAGAGAGTTTTCGCCGAGGGACTTGGGTGATTGGTTCCGATTAATACTTGGAGGGAAGCGCTCTCCAACCGATCCCGGTGTTTTCCATAAACTCTCCCTCATTGCAGTTCTGGCGTGGGTTGGGCTAGGTGCGGATGGTATTTCTTCGGCATGTTATGGGCCGGGCGAGGCATTTAAGGCTCTGGGGGAACATCAGTATTTGGCAGTAATATTAGCGCTGATGATAGTGGTAACTGTATTTGTCATCAGTGCGAGTTACATGCAAATAGTGGAGCATTTCCCAACTGGTGGTGGAGGTTATCTAGTAGCCAGCAAGCTGCTGTCACCACAAGCTGGAGCCATCGCGGGAAGTGCTTTGCTTGTCGATTATGTCCTAACCATAGCTACTTCAATTGCTAGTGGAATGGATGCAGTCTTTAGCTTGCTTCCAGTTGAATGGAGCGGATTCAAGTTGTGGGTGGCGTCGGCTTTGCTCCTTGGAATGGTCGTTTTGAATTTGCGGGGAGTGAAGGAGTCAGTAGTGCCAATTGTGCCTGTTTTTTTTCTGTTCCTCTTAACTCACGTGGTTGCTATTCTTGCAGCAGTAGTTATTAATTTTGATCAATTTGGTGAAATTTTTCGACAATGTGCGGGTGATTTCTCAAGAACAAGGGAAGAAATTGGCTTGATGGGAGTTTTGGTGCTGCTTCTGCATGCCTATAGTTTAGGGGGAAGTTCCTATACGGGTATCGAAGCTGTGAGTAATAGCATGGGGTCTTTGCGTGAACCGCGTGTGGAGACTGCGAAGCGGACGATGACGTATATGGCTGTTAGTCTTGCTGTGATGGCAGGGGGGTTGATTTTAGGTTTTCTCCTGATGCGGGTTTCCCAAGGTGGGGAAGGGAAAACCTTAAATGCTGTTTTTTTTGAAACATTGACGAGAGAGTGGCCTGGGGGAGGAATTTTTTTGACAGTGGCACTAATTTCTGAGGCGCTTATTCTTCTGGTTGCTGCGCAAACGGGGTTTATGGGAGGGCCGGCTGTTTTGGCTAACATGGCATTGGATCGTTGGATGCCCAATCGCTTTTCGCTGCTTAGCGACCGGCTCGTTACCCAAAATGGAATTATGGGGATGGGACTTTCGGCCTTCGTTGTGCTGTGGTTAACGGGTGGATTAGTATCTACTCTTGTTGTTCTCTATGCAATCAATGTTTTTGTTACTTTTTTCCTTTCCCAACTGGGAATGGTGAGGTTGTGGATTAAGTCTCGTTCCAGTGATTCGGCTTGGCTTAAGCACCTTATGATAAACGGAGTTGGGTTGGTTTTAACGACGATTATTCTCGTAGCGACGGTATGCTTAAAGTTTTTCGAAGGTGGTTGGCTAACGATTGTGATTACAGGAACCCTCATTGGCCTCGCTTTTCTGGTTCGGAAACACTACCGAACCACCCTCTTGGCTCTGAAAAGATTGGATTCGCTCGTTGAGGCAGTTGGCTCTGCTCAAAATACCGTGGGAGTTGACCAATCCTTGGCCACGGAATGCCCACCCAATGAACGAACTGCGGCGATCCTCGTCAATGGCTATTCCGGCCTGGGCCTACATTGCCTCTTTCAAGTGTTGAAGTTGTTTCCTGGTCAATTCAAAAATTTTATTTTTCTGCAGGTTGGATTGGTGGATGCTGGTAAGTTTAAGGGAATTAAAGACATACAAAAACTGGAAAGAAAGGTGAAGAAGGAATTGGGGCATTATGTTTCTTACATGCGCTCCCAAGGGTTCTGGGCAACAAGCTTTTACTCGATAGGCAACGATGTTGTGGATGAAGTGGAGCGGTTGGTTATGAAAGTGAACGAAAAATTTCCCAACTCTATGTTGTTTGGAAGCCAGTTAGTTTTTGAAAAGGAAACAATTTGGACGCGGCTTTTGCACAATTATACTGCTTTTTCGATACAACGTCGGCTTTACCAGCGCGGTTTGCCAATGATCATTCTCCCAATTCGTGTGTAAAGGGCTGTTTAAAGGTGTGGTTATGAGATCTAGAAGAGCTCGCTATACCTTTGTTGAGCATGAGATTCGGAGAGGGAAAATACACTTGCGTGGTCGCTGAGACTCATGGCCTCGAGGGCCAAAGCTTGGCACTCAACAAAAGAAAGGGAGCAAATGGCTTTTTTTACACGCGGCACGAGGCTTGGGGCTGTGCTCAACTCGTCGACCCCTAAGCCAACGAGGAGGGGGATAAGGCAGATGTCGCCTGCCATTTCGCCACAGACACCGCACCAAATACCTGCATCGTGAGCAGCTTCAGTAGTGATGTGAATAAGTCGCAAGATTGCTGGGTGAGCTGGCTGGTAGAGGTGGGCGATGCGTTCATTGACGCGATCTACCGCGATTGCATATTGGATTAAATCGTTTGTGCCGATGCTGAAGAAGCTTACTTCCTTGGCTAGCCATTCCGCACTTAAGGCTGCGCTTGGCAGCTCAATCATGGTTCCGAGTTCCATTTCTGGCTGGAAGGAAGCTCCCTCCGCGGATAGCTCCCGCTTACATTCCTCGATGATTTTTTTAGCGGCCCGCAATTCTTCCACACCGGAGATCATCGGTAACATCATCCGAACATTCCCATACACTCCTGCTCGGAGGATTGCTCGGATTTGGGGTTTGAAGATTTCTGGGTGCTCGAGGCAATATCGAATCGCGCGGCAACCGAGAAAAGGATTCTGTTCCTTAGGCAGGTCGAGGCTTTCCGTAGATTTGTCGCCTCCGATGTCCAACGTCCGGATGATAACGCTGTGGGGTTTACACCGTTCCGCAACTCGAGCGTAATTTTTGAATTGTTCTTCTTCGTCGGGTGGGTGTTTGCGATTCAAGTAAAGGAACTCTGTGCGGTAGAGGCCAATGCCTTCTGCACCATAACGGAGGACTTCTTCGGCTTCTTCGACCAATTCGATATTAGCAGAGAGGATGATGCGGCGCCCATCTATGGTTTGGGCTGGCATTTCACGCAGTGTGCCGAGCCGTTCCTCTACTTCTTCCTTTTCAACTTCAATGCGGCCGTAACGTTCTAAGGTTTCGATGGAGGGGTTAAGGACGAGAGTTCCGGTGTAGCCGTCAATGAGGAGATCATCTCCGCTGGCGATATGTCGGCAGAGTTCAGGGATGCCGACGACGGCGGGAATGTCCAATGCTCGAGCCATGATGGCTGTATGCGAGGTTTTGGAGCCAGCTTCCGTGGCGAAGCCCAAAACAAGCTCGCGATTCATCATGGCGGTATCGGAGGGGGTAAGGTCGTGAGCAACGACGATGTGCGTGCGGTCGCTTGTTCCAATAGCTTTGGACTCCTTACCAAGGAGATGGCGGATTACACGCCGAGCTACATCTCGGATGTCCACGACTCGTTCCCGCAGATAGGGGTCGTCAATAGCTGCAAGGGAACGGCAGTATTTCTCGGCAACTCGATGGAAACAGGTTTCGATGTTGAATCGGTCTTTTTCTAGAGTTCGAAGGACTTCATCAATGAGAGTCCGATCTTCAACGACAAGCAAATGTGCATCGAAGATCCCGGCATCTGCGGCGCCAATCGAAGAAGCAATTTTCTCCTGCAATTCAAGAAGCTCGGCACGTGTGGCAATAAGAGCTGTTTCGAACCGAGCGATTTCGGTCGGCATTTCCTCGGGTTGGATTTTCCGAAAGGGGACTTCCTCCTCCTCAACCCAATGAACGAGTGCCTCCCCATGGGCGATTCCTGGCGCTACTGGAATTCCTCGGAAAAACTTCTCCGGCCCTTTCGAACCATACCGCTTCGGAGAATTTTCAAAACTGTTTGCCACAATCAAGACCTAAAAAAACCCCCCATGAAAATCAAGGAAAATCCCTTGCTTTGCGAACTCTAGAGGTGTTTTTTAAAGAGGATAAAATTATCCTTAAACTGATGCGTATTCTTTTTCTCCCTTGAAATTGGGGTGAAGTTTCTGCAAATTTCACGCTTTATCAATGAAAGCAGAAATTCATCCCGACTACTACGAAACGACGATTACCTGCACATGTGGAACTGTTTATCACACCCGATCCACACGTCAGAATATCAAGATAGGTATTTGTGCTAACTGCCACCCATTTTTTACCGGTGAGCAGAAATTTGTGGATACTGCTGGCAGAGTTGAGAAATTTGCCCGCCGTTATGGCAGTGTGAAGGCTGCGCGCCGCAAGAAACTCTAGCTTTTCTCCCCCGAAGGAAAAAGACGGCAGCCGGAGAAGTGTCGGCTTCCGTCTTTTCGTTTTTCAGGATAAATTTATCGTGATTAGACGAGCCATTATTTGCGAACAACTCTGAGGTGGTGATGGACTTTAAAGCATTGCTGGAACGCAGCCGACAACGGCTTTCTGAGCTGGATACAATTATTGCTTCTCCCAACCTCTACGATTCTCCGGCCCAAGCGCGCGAGATACTCCGCGAGCATGCCCGTTTGAAGGGCCAACTTCAGCTCTGGGAGGAACTACAGCAAATTGAGCGTCAGCTTATTGATAACCAAAAACTTCTAGAAGACCCCACTTCGGACCCCGAGCTCATTGCCCTTGCTGAGGAGGAGATTCGGACTTTCGAAAAGCGTGCCGCTCATTTACGGCGCCAGCTTCAGGCTGCGCTTCTTCCGCCTGAACCGGGGGAGGAACGGGATGCAATTGTAGAAATTCGTGCCGGAACTGGAGGTGCAGAGGCAGCCCTTTTTGCTGCCGACCTTTACCGGATGTATTGCAAATATGCGGACAGTGCCGGCT
The DNA here is from genome assembly GCA_026418675.1 of Chthoniobacterales bacterium. Classification (GTDB taxonomy): domain Bacteria; phylum Verrucomicrobiota; class Verrucomicrobiia; order Chthoniobacterales; family DYNR01; genus JAOAAX01. Next base: position 51,864 of record JAOAAX010000005.1, read on the forward strand.
ATCGGATCGAGCAGCTTGACCATAGTCCCTCTGATCTTGGTGGTTTTAAGCAAGTAGTTTTTCGGGTTAGTGGGGAAGGGGTATTTCGACGTCTTCGCTACGAGAGCGGGGTGCATCGCGTTCAACGCGTCCCGGCGACGGAGGCACAGGGGCGGATTCACACTTCGACAGCAACGGTTGCGGTGTTGCCGGAAGCGGAGGAAGTTGATGTCGAGATCCGTCCCGAGGATTTACGAATCGAGGTTTGTCGGGCAAGTGGACCTGGTGGGCAAGGAGTCAATACAACTGACTCTGCTGTCCAAATACTTCACATCCCAACAGGGAAGATCGTTCGATGTCAAGATGGCCGAAGCCAGCTTCAGAATCGCGAGCGCGCCCTACAAATTCTCCGTTCGCGTTTGCTAGAGGATAAAATCCGAGAGGAACGAGAAAAATACTCTGCGCATCGTCGCAGCCTTATAGGAAGTGGGGGGCGCGAGGAGAAAATCCGCACTTATAATTTTCCGCAGAACCGTGTAACGGACCATCGAATCGAGCTGACTCTCTACACGCTCGACCGCTTTCTCGAAGGCGAAATTGGGACGATGCTCGACGCGCTTGAAGCTGCTGATCTCGAGCAGCGAATTCGGGAGGCAGAAGGCCCCTCTTCCTCCGCTCCGTCATCCTCGCCTCCGGCTTAATTCATCGGGAAAAGAAAGCTTTCTTAACCATCCTTGCACGGAGAGAAAAAAATTTCGACTGGACCGAGCGAGAGTATGGATGTCCTTGCGGTTCTCAAGGCTGCAACGGATTATCTTGCCAAAAATCAAATAGAAAATCCCCGTCTTAACGCGGAATACCTTCTCGCTCATACACTTAATCTCCGCAGGCTCGATCTTTACTTGATCTATGACCGGCCGCTCTCAGATGCGGAAAGAGCTCCCCTGCGCTCTTTGATCCGCAGACGAGTTGCTCGTGAACCCCTCCAATACATTCTTGGTTCCTGGGATTTCTGTGGTTTTCCTTTAAAACTAGACAAACGAGTCCTTATACCCAGACCAGAAACCGAACTTCTTGTCGAATTTATTCTGAAAAAACTGCCGGCTTCGCAATCGGTGAGAGCGGCGGATATTGGGACGGGGAGCGGGGCAATTGCAATAGCTTTGGCCGCAAAATGTGAAAGGTGGGAAGTAATCGCAACAGATATTTCCTCCGAGGCTTTGGAAGTTGCCCGTGAAAACGCGAGAGCTCATTCTCTCGATAACCGTATCAAATTTATTTGTTGTGATCTTTTGCCAGATGGGGAAGAAAAATACGATCTGATTATCGCTAATCTTCCGTATGTTCCATCACCTCTGTTGGAGGTAGTTCCAGAGGAGGTGAAGCATGAGCCGCGAGTGGCTCTGGATGGTGGTGAAGACGGGCTGGGAATCCTTCGCCGGCTTATAAGTTTGGCTCCCTCGCGTTTGAGTGATTCGGGGTGCCTTGCATTGGAGTTTGGCGATGGACAAGAGGCTGCCATAGAGAGCTTGCTCAAAGCAGCAGGGTTCAGGAAAATTTCTTTTCATAAGGACCTTGTTGGGAAATGGCGTTTTGTAGTTGCCGCAATCGGCTTGTGTGAAAGAATCAGTTTTTTATGGTTGATGAATCTTCTGGTGGCTCTGCAGCAGGTTGGGGGGCTTCCCTGAATACGGAGCAAATTCTGGAATTCTTCAGTGGGGATCGCGACGCATCCCTTGAAATTGTCAAGATGGCTATTTTTGATGTGCGGAGACTGTGGCAAAATGCACAAGAGCTTTGTAAACAAGCTGACTGGCAGAGACTTGGGCGCACTCTTCACAGCTTGCGTGGGGCGATTTCGACATTCGGTTTTAATTCTCTTCAACAAGAGCTGCGGAGGCTGGAGGATATTTGTGATTTGGGACGGCCGGTTGTTCTTGATGGTCTTTCCTCTGCAATTACGGACTTTCTTGATTACGCTCAAAAGCGCGGGGACGAGCTTGAAGAGAGGAAGTAATTTACTACTAAGTGGATTTTTTCGATTTTGACGGCCGATTCCCATCACAACTCCCTACCACCTCTCTTTGCAACTCTTGAGCAGCGGCTGGGGACCGATATGCTCTCGCGGCGGCTTTTCCTGCAAGCCACTCATTCTGCAGGCCTAACTCATCAGGGGGAGGGGGTTTTTGTCATCGAACGTATTTTACCAATAGATGTCATTGTCTGGTTTTTTCTTTGTTTATTTGGTCTTCGGAAGGCTGGTTTACGCGGAGCGCGCGATTTGAGGGTCGAGGAGAATCAAGTCAGTTCCGAGCGTATTCCTGCGGCTCTTGATGGATTTCGCATTCTGCATTTGAGTGACCTTCACCTTGATCTTCAGACGGGTATTCTCGATGTTCTTCTCCCAACTCTTGAAAGAACACCTTATGATTTGGCTGTCATCACAGGTGATTTTCGGAACAAAACCCGTGGTGAATTTGCCACTGCTATTCGAGAGACTGCGATCCTGCTGGAGTATCTCAAGAAGCCGGTGTTCGGTGTTCTTGGGAACCACGATTTCGTTGAAATGGTTCCATTCCTTGAAGATGCAGGATTATCCTTGCTTTTGAATGAAGCAAGTTTTTTTGATTATAAAGGAGCTAGAGTTGTCCTTGCTGGTATTGACGATCCGCACTTTTACAGGACACACGATTTACCGAAGGTAGCAGCTTTAACGAGGGAACTTTCAACGCCGCAGAGTTTCCGGGTTCTGCTTTCACACAGTCCGGAAACGTGGCGGGAGGCCGAAGGTCATTTTGATTTAATGCTTTGTGGGCACACGCATGGCGGGCAAATTTGCTTACCTGGGGGAATTCCGGTTGTTCGCAATGCGCGCTGTCCTTCGAAGCTGTTAGCCGGTGCCTGGAGGTATGGGAATCTCATTGGCTATACCTCGCGGGGGACTGGATGCTGTGGGGTTCCGGCGCGTTTTTTCTGTCCTCCGGAAATAACGGTTCATGTTTTCAAAACTATAGGTGGTGGTGCTGCCGGGTGAGGGGGGGAGTAAGGCGCTGCAGCTTATTCAGCGAAAGAGGAACCAGATTCCGAAAGCTGCAATGGCGAATTCGACGATGCGCAGAAAGGTGGTAGTGCTGAGCTGTTCAAGGATTTGTTTGCCGAGGTAAGTTCCGCCGATCATGACTGGACCTAGCATCAATCCTTGAAGCCAGAGATGGGGTTCCATTGCTCCCAGTCCTTGATACATAGACAATTTGACGATGTGGAGGATGGCCGTTCCGAGGGCTTCTGTTCCGATGAAGGCGCCTTTGACGAGACCGAAGGCAAGGTAGAACGGAGCAAGGAAGGGGCCGGCGCTTCCGACGAGAGCGGAAACGAGGGAAAAAGCGGAGCCGATGGCAACAAACCAAGGGGCTGAGAAGCCGGCCTTTTGCTGAGGTTTGAACCAACGGTAAATTGCCGTGGCGAGTAAGAATGCACCGAGGAACTTAAGAAGCCCTACATCTGGGATTTGGGTGAAGAGCCAGGCTCCAAGGATAGCACCAGGGACGGAGCCAAGGGAGAACCAAGCAACCACTTTGAGCCGGATTTCTCGCCAATTCCACCCCACCCGCGATAAATTTCCCAGCAATTGGCAAACTGTGTAGAGGGGAACGGCTGCGCGCACCCCAAATGCCCAGACCAAAACAGGGAGGAGGAGGACGCCGCCGCCGGTTCCAGCGATAGCAGCGACGGTGGCTCCAACGAAGGCTGCGGCGAGGACGCCGAGCCATTTGAAGATTTGGACGCTTGTGAGGGAGGCGGTGAGGAATTCACTTACTAGCGGGAGAGAGGTTCCAATTTCTTGCGGCATCAAGGGGTGTGGGGGCGAGGGAGGAGGAAGGTGTGGGAGGTTAGCTTTCCTGAGAATTTTGGGCTTGGGCGAGTTGTGTTCCCTGGGTTTCTAACCAAGCGCGGAATTTCTGCATGGCTTTACCACGGTGGCTAAGCTTGTGTTTCTCGTCTGGGTTCATTTCGGCGAAGGTTAACGAGGAGCCAATCGGAACAAAGAAGGGGTCGTATCCGAAACCGCCGACACCTCGTGGGTTCGTTATGATACTTCCCTCCACAGTGCCATGAAATTCTGCCAGAATATTGTTGCGGAGAGCGACTGCCAGGGCACATTGAAACCGTGCTGTGCGGGCAGGTTCTGGCACACCTTCCAGTTTGCGGAGGAGCAACTCCAAATTTTCGGCATCGGTTGCGTTTTCGCCGGCGAAGCGTGCGGAGCGGACGCCGGGAGCGCCGTTAAGCGCGTCCACTTCTAAGCCTGAGTCATCGGCGAGGGTGAGCCATGGGGAATGGAGGGATGTTTCGAGGGCTTTAATCCTTGCGTTTTCCTGGAAGGTTTTTCCATTTTCGATCGGCTCTGGGAAGGGGGGCAGCGAATCGATCCCTAGGACGAGCCAACGTGGGCCGATAAGCTGCTGCAACTCGAGCAGCTTTTTGGGATTGCGTGTAGCAAGAACAACCCGCACTTTTGAGGAAAGGGGTTCGGGATGTTGACTTTGCTGAGGAGGAGATAGATTTAGCGCACGTTTAGCGCACGACGCCAAATTCTGCGCGGCGATTTTTGGCCCAAGCTTCTTCGTTGTCGCGTGGGTCGGCTGGCATTTCTTCGCCGAAACTGACGGTTTGCAAGCGGTCTGCGTTCACGCCGTAATTGATGAGAGCGGAACGAACGGCTTGTGCGCGGCGCTCGCCTAAGCCGCGGTTGTATTCTTCTGTGCCACGGTTATCGGTGAAGCCGGCGATAATGACGTCGTTATTTCTTTCCCGTAAGCTGCTTGCAATTTGTTGGACCTTCGTCATTTCGGAAGGGGAGATGGTGTAAGAATCGAAGGCAAAATAAATAGGGGGAAATTCCGAACGACTGACGTTACTGCCGAAGAAACTTACCCCTTCGTTTCTTTCTGGGAGGGGTGTGCCGAGGACGTAATCGCTATCCACTCCGGCGAAGCGGTCTTTGTCTTTGCTAGCGCACGCAGCGAGGGTCAAGAGGGTTGCTCCAAATAAACCTGCACGGATCAAACTTGTCATACCGATTTTCATGTCAGCAACCAAAGAAGAGCGAAACTTGTCTTTGCTGCAATAAAATTTTCTTGTGCATCTTGGAGTTATTGGAGGAATTCGGTATCATTGGAAGGGGCGTTCGGGGGGGGAAGGGAGGGGAGGCTGAACCTTGGTTTTGTTCGTTTGTGGACTTTAGGGAAGTGGAGGCACAAAGTGCGGTCCAGTTCTGGTAGGATGGGTAAGGAGAAATGAGAAATGGCTTTGGAGAGTTCTGATTAACAGAGAATTAGGAGGGAACGGACAAAGAGTTGTGCCAAAGGAGGGATTCGAACCCCCGACCCAGGGCTTATGAGTCCCTTGCTCTACCGCTGAGCTACTTTGGCTGCTTAGCTGTGTTTTGAAAAGTTAAACATTGCCTGTTCAGAGTCAACAATTTTCTTTTTGAGCGGGGATGTTCGCTCTAGGCTAGAGGACGAATTCGGGCATGAGTTCTGGAGTAAACATTCTCGATGGGAAAGCGATAGCGGAGGAAGTCCATGCGGAGACGCAACGGCGTGTTGAAGCATTGGAGGTGCATGGGATTCGGCCGGGGTTAGCAGTTGTGCTTGTGGGAGACAATCCTGCGTCGCGGATTTATGTGGAGAATAAGCATCGGACAGCGAGCCGGTTGGGTTTTTTCTCGCGTAAGATTGAATTGCCAGCGGATTGCCCAAAAGAGCAACTACATGAAATCCTCAATGCTTTAAATTCAGACTCGGCAATTCATGGGATTCTGGTTCAATCCCCACTTCCCTCGCATTTGGATGAGGAGGAGGTTGTTGCGGCAATTTCTCCGGAGAAGGATGTGGATGGTTTCCATCCTGTGAATGTTGCAAAACTTGCGTTGGGGCATAGCGACGGATTTGTTCCTTGCACGCCGTTGGGGATTTTGCGGCTTCTGCAGCACATCCGGTTTCCTGTGCCGGGGAGCCACGCGGTTGTGGTTGGGCGGAGCCGTATCGTTGGTAAACCGATGGCGCTTTTGTTGCTGCAGCGCGGTCCGTTGGGAAATGCCACTGTTACGGTTGCACACTCTCAGACACGGAATTTAGCCGCAATAACAAGGCAAGCGGATTTGCTCATTGCAGCAATTGGGCAGCCGAATTTTTTGGGTTCCGAGCACGTGCGAGAGGGGGCTGTGGTGATTGATGTTGGGATTAACCGGATAGCGGATGCTTCTGCGCCACGGGGCTATCGGCTTGTGGGGGATGTTCGGTTCGAGGAGGTAGCGCCAATCTGCCGAGCGATTACTCCCGTGCCGGGTGGAGTTGGGCCGATGACAATCGCCATGCTTCTCCAGAATACGGTGCTTGCTGCCGAGCGTGCGGTTGGTTTGGGTAGAAGCTAGAAGTCGGACGTAGGAGGATAGGGTAGTGGCGAAGTAAGCTAGTTGAGCTTTTTGCTAAGTTGGGCTGCTCCGGGGAATTTAAGGCGGAAGAAACTTTCCGGGCTTTCCAATTTCCAAATCCATCGTTAGAAATTTCCTACTCAATGCGATGTGGATGAAAAAAAATTCCTTCTTTGTCGGTTTTTTTGGCCATGTTTTCCATGTTTTTGAGAGGATTTTGTCACCCTCTCTTTTGGTTATTGTGGTATTTTTTTGGGGGGCTCGGGTTGCTGCTTCGCAGGTTGCTTCTGAGACAGGGATTGGGCCTGAAGTTGCAGACTTCTACGTCCTTTTTCCTGGGGAGAAGAAGCCGCGTAAGTTTGTGATTGCTCTTTATGATGGAGTGGCGCCGCAAACGGTTGCGAATTTTAAGGAGCTTGTGAGGCGAGGATTCTACCGGCACCATTTGTTTCACCGGGCTATTCCCGACATCCTTGTCCAAACAGGTGATCCTCTTAGCCGGCGGCGGGCGGCGAGGACAGGCACAGGTGGGCCGGGATATACCTTGCCTGGGGAAATCCGCCTGCCTCTGCAGAGGGGATGTGTAGCGATGGGGCGGTTGGATGATGCGATCAATCCGGCCTACCGCTCCAATGGCAGTCAATTTTTCGTAGCGCTTTGCGATTTGCCGGAGCTGAACGGAAAATACACGGTTTTTGGCAAGGTGATTGAAGGGATGGATGTCCTTTCAAAGATTTCGCAAGCCCGCACAGATACAAATGATTTTCCTGTCCAAAATTATAGGATTGTTCGGACGGAACTTGTCAAACGGGTGCTTGGAGCGGTGTCAGGAGCGGTTGGGGAGGGGGCACGAGCAAAAGCCCGCTGAGGGGAGGGATGGAATGCGGAGGGTAATTTGGAGAGTTGGAGAGGCCTGCAGAAAGCCCTTTTTTGCAATTTTCGGTTAGCATGAAACGATTCTTGATTCTGACAGCGTCGTTTGGAGAAGGCCACAATACTGCTGCGCGAAGCATACACGAGGCACTTTTGGAAATTGGCCGGGGAGAGGTTGAATCGGAAATTTGCGATCCTTACCAGCAAACGAATCCGAGGTTGAATCGGGGATTGCAGAAGTTTTATTCGGTTGCAATAAACCGGTTGCCGCGGATTTGGGCCGGGATATTTGGTTTGTTGGCAGTTCCCGGCCTCTTGGAAGCCGGGCTGCCGCTGTTGGCTTCGCTCAAGGAAGCACTACGGAGGAGGTTTCAAGAATTTCGACCGGATTGTCTAGTTTCGACGTATCCCGTTTATAGTTTTCTCTGGCGGGAGATTCTGCGGGAGAGCCCGTTTTTGAAGCTTCGTTTGGTGACGGTCGTAACCGATTCGGCGAGTATCAACAGTGCGTGGTATCGGAGTGGATCGGATTCGTTTGTTGTGTGTGATGAGTGGACGGCCAAGACGTTGCGGGAGGCAGGGGTAGAGGAGGGGAGAATCCACGTTCTAGGCTTTCCGGTTCATCCGCGCTTTTCTTCGCTTCGTCCGAGGTTGGTGGAGGAGTGCACGCCCCCGTATCAGATTCTCTACTTACCCTCGACGCGGCGAAGGCTTGCAATTGAGGTAGTGAGTCAGCTTTTACAGAATCCGCAGCTAGAGTTGGTTGTTGTGACTGGAAGGAACGAGAATCTACACGAGGCGTTGGTGCGTGCAGGGTTTGATCATGCGCCGCATGTGCGGTTAATTGGATGGACGGACCAAATGCCGGAGCTGCTGGCATCGAGCCATTTGTTCTGCGGGAAGCCTGGTGGAGCAATTGTGCAGGAAGCGATTGCTGCGCAGACACCGTTTTTGGTGACACATGTTGTTCCCGGTCAGGAAGAGGGGAATGCTGCCTTGCTGGAACGGATTGGAGCTGGGAGGATTCTGAAGGACGGTGCGAGGGAATTGCCGGTAGCGATTGAGGAGGTTTTTGCAAACGATGGGAAGCAGTGGAAGGAATGGAAGCGCAATCTCCTAGGTTATAGCCGACCGGATGCAGCACGGCGGATTGCTCGTTTCCTAATGGATTTCTGCGAAAAACCTTCGTGAGGGGATGGAGTTTATCCAGGAATCGTTTTGGAGTCTTTCTGTATGAAGCAGCCGATACGGCCCGTCACGATCCAACCTGTAGGCAAGGAGCTAGCGATTGCGTGGAACGATGGAAGGGAGAGTTATCTGCCGCTGGAATTTTTACGGCGGGCCTGCCCGTGTGCTGTCTGTGGAGGTGAGCCAGACGTGCTGGGGCGGGTTGTGCGACCAAACGTAGAGTATGTGCCAGAGAGCTTCGAGCTACGGGGAATAGAATACGTTGGGGGATATGGGATTCAGCCGAAATGGGGGGATGGACATCGGACGGGAATCTATTCGTGGCTTTACTTGTTGCGGTTAGACGAACAGCTTCGGCAAAATCCATGAGTAGCAAAGGCGTTACGTTTTTGCTTCGGCTTTCGAGCACTGTTGCTCTGTGGGTGCTAACGCTTATTGGGATTTTTTCGGGGCAGGAGGTTCTTTTTGCAGTTTTTATTGGTGGGGTGGGGTTGCTCGGGCTGTGGGAATATTTCCGGATGTTGCGGGTTGGCAACCTGCCAAGCTTTCCCACGACTGGGCTTGTTTGTGCAGCAGCGTTGCTATCAGGCAATTTCCTCTATTTGCGTGTCTATGGACCAGAAGCAGGCTTTGACTTCGAATTGGCTGTTTTGGTTTTTTTGATTGTCGCGGTTTTTGCACGGCAAATTTTTGCTCCAATTCGTGGGACTCATACCTTGGAAGCATTGGCAAATACGCTTTTCGGACTGTTCTATATCCCGTTTCTGTTTAATTTTTTGACTAAAACAGTATATTTGACACCCCGGCTGGAGAATGGCGCGCTTAGCGGTCAGTTTTATGTGCTCTATGTGGTGTGTGTTACGAAGTTTTCGGATATGGGAGCCTACGTTGTTGGGATGCTGTTTGGGCGACATCCGTGTGTGACGCATATAAGCCCGCGGAAGACATGGGAGGGGCTCGGTGGGGCAATTTTTGGCGCATTTTTAGGGAGTTTCTTGCTGTTTTTCTTGTTGCGGGAGCGGTTGGCGCTGTTGACGGTAGTGGATTTTGTGCTGTTGCCGCTGATGTTGGGAGCTGCGGCAATTGTCGGGGATCTGGCGGAATCGGTTTTGAAGCGTAGTGCTGGGATTAAGGATTCTGGGGGGGTTTTGCCCGGGATTGGGGGAGTTTTGGATTTGATAGATAGCGTGTTATTTACAGCGCCGATGTTTTATTTTTATCTTCGGCTGATAGCTGGAGCTGGGATGGAAGTATGAATCAGCAACGGAGGATTGTGTTGCTGGGTGCGACAGGATCGATTGGGCGGACGGTGCAGAAGGTTGTGCGATCGCTGCCGGAACGTTTGCGAATTGTTGGGATTTCTGCGAATCGGGATGCGGAAGGGTTGCTTGCAGCAGCTGAGGAATTTCGGCCGGTTGCAGTATGTGCTGGAGAATGCGCGGGCAGGATCAGTAATACTCGACTGCCTGCTGGTGTGCGGCTTTTGCGTGGTCAGCAGGGTTTAGTGGAGCTTGCGACGCTTCCCGAGGCTGATATTGTGTTGGTTTCGATTGTAGGCACGGCGGGATTGGCTCCTGCGCTAGCGGCGATTCGAGCGGGGAAGGATTTGGCGATTGCCAGCAAGGAGATTCTGGTGATGGCTGGCTCGATTGTGATGCGTGAAGCGGCTTTGCATGGGGTTAAGATTCTGCCCGTGGATAGTGAGCACAATGCGATTTTTCAGTGTTTGGAGGGGAAGGTGGGACAGCCGATTCGGCGTTTACTTTTGACGTGTTCTGGAGGGCCGTTTCGGCAGATGCCGGTTTGTGAGTTTGAGCATGTGACACCTGAGATGGCGCTCCAGCATCCGACTTGGCAAATGGGGAAGAAAATCACGGTGGATTCTGCGACGCTTTTCAATAAGGGGCTAGAAATGATCGAAGCCCATTGGCTTTTTGGGGTGGAGATGGCGAGGATTGAGGTGGTGATTCATCCGCAAAGCATTATTCACTCGATGGTGGAATTTGCCGATGGGAGCATTTTAGCCCAAATGAGCCATACGGATATGGCGTTTCCGATTCAATATGCCTTGACGTATCCGGAACGGGTGGCGGGAATTTTGCCACCGTTGGATTTTGCCAAACTGGGGAAGCTTGAGTTTGATATTCCTCGGGAGGCGGATTTTCCCGCTTTGCGGCTAGCCCGGGAGGCTGGAACGCGGGGTGGAACGTTTCCGGCTGCGCTCAACGCGGCTAATGAAGTTGCTGTTGAGGCTTTTCTGCAGAATCGGATTCGCTTTCCGGCGATTTGGGAAATAGTTGAGGCGGTGTTGGAGAAGGTGGAGCCAGTTTTATCTCCTGAACTTGGAGAGATTCTAAGAGCTGATGCGAGAGCAAGGCAGTTGGCTGAAGAGCTAATCGCAGGGAGTCCGGGGGTAACATCGCCGAAGTGAGTTCTCACGGAAGGGGGGCAAGAGGGCCAGGAAGGAACAAGGTGCTCTCCGGAAGGTGAGAGAAGGGGAGCTTTTCGGTTGTCGGGTTGACGTTTTCTGTTTTTTCGTTTAATTTAAAAGGTGATGAATAACCAGCCCAAGATCAATCTTCCGTTAGCGAAACGTATTTATCTTCATGCCTACATGAGAGGGTTTCGGAAGGCATTTACAAAGGGTTTTGTGATGGGTTTCGAAAGGGGGTTCAAACAGGGGATTGACCAAAATGAATCAAACCCACCTTCTCATCGTAGTTCTGCTTCCGCTTTTCCAATAATGAAGCGGAAACTGAAGCAAAAAGCGTTGAAGTGGAAATTAATTGGGAAGATTGAGATGCTGGAGCAGTTGATGGGAATGAAGAAGACGAGGAATTTTTCGTTAACGTCCCTGAGGGCGAAGGAACTAAAGCAGCGGTTGCAGCATCTCGAGAGTCTCTACAGGTTGGAATTCCAGCGCTAGTTGACCGGCGAGGCGGGGTTTTTTATTCGAAGTCATTTGGAGGTTAGAAATTTAATTAATGGGGGCGAGCCTTCCGCGAACGAGCTGACAAGAGGAAAGGTGTCGTTTTTCTGGTGTGGGAGGTTTTTTTTGCAGAAAGGATTGCAGAAAGGAATTAGGTGCGGATGAAGATTGAGCGAGGAGAAGTTGTGGAGTGGGTGCAGCCGTTGCAGGGGAAGGTCGTTGGAGTTACTGGTGCAAGTGGCTTTCTGGGGAGGAGTGTTCGAAAGGCATTTCTAGCAGTTGGAGCGAAGGTTCTCCCTTTCTCCCGAAGACCAGCAAGGCTTGAGTGTTTCGCAGGCGAAGAGACTGCCCGGGAATTTCGAACGGATGGGAAGTTGGATTTTTCGGAGTGCCAAATTGTTCTGCACTTAGCAGGGGAGAATGTTTTCGGAGTTTGGACACAGAAGAAGCGCCAGCGGATTTTGGAATCGCGGATTGAGGGGACGAGGGCAGTCGTAAGAGCTATTCAGAGGAGTGCACAGCCAGTTACTTTGATTTGTGCGAGTGCAACAGGCTTTTTTGGGGACCGAGGGGAGGAGGAATTGACCGAGGATAGTCCAAGGGGTAATGGGTTCCTGGCGGAAGTTTGCCAGCGCTGGGAGGCAGAAGCGCGGAAGGCGGAAGAAAACGGAGCGCGAGTTTGTATTGTTCGACTAGGGATGGTGTTGGGGAAAACCGGAGGGGCCTTTCCCATTCTGAGGAGTTTGTTTTGGTTTGGTTTGGGGGGGATGGTAGGCAGTGGGAAGCAGTGGATGCCGGCAGTGCATATTTTGGATGCGGTGCGAATTTTTTTGGCTTTGGCTGCGGATTTAAGGTTGTGCGGGGTGTTTAATGCGTCGGTTCCAAGTCCCTTTCGGAGTGAGGAGTTTGTTTGGGAGTTGGCTCGATTGCTTCGCCGGCCGGCGATTTTTCACCTACCGAGCTTTTTTGTGAGGATGGTATTGGGGGAATTGTCGGAGTTGATTCTGGCAAGTCAGAGGGTTTTTCCGAAGCGGCTTTTGGGAATTCCATTCGGGTTTGTTGCACCGAATCTGAAGGATTTGCTTCAGAAAGCCTTGGAGTGAGGGTAGTGTTGGCTTTTTGCAAATGGGACCAATTTTTTGAGGAACCTTTTGGGGTGATGGGGAGGTTTTCAGTTTTGGGAAGTAATTGGTTCGCGAGGTTGGAGGATGGTTTTTACGAAAATTTAAATTTTTGGAAATTGACGGTTCTGCGAGAGTTGAATTGAAATGAAAAATCTATGCCGCCAGTGCCTACGAAAATTGCAATTGTTTATGATTATGACCTGACTTTGAGTCCGCGCTACATGCAGGATGAAGCAATTTTCCCCCACTTCGGAGTGGACGCCGGAAAATTTTGGCAGAGGTGCTCAGAATTGGTTGAGCGCGAGGGCTTTGACTCGGAACTCGCTTACATGAAGAATCTCCTCGATACCCTACGGATTGACCGGCCAAGTAATGCGGACTTGCGAAAGCTCGGCGAAAAGTTGACTTTTTATCCAGGATTGCCGGAGATGTTCGAGGAGTTGGAGAGGGAAGCTCTCACGGAGGAACAGCGTTCGGTGGGGATCCATATCGAGCACTATATTGTTTCATCGGGATTGAAAGCGTTGTTGGAAGGTTCAAGGTTGGCGAAGCACGTTCGCGCAATTTTTGGATGCGAGTTTGCTGAAGATGAGATGGGGCGAATTTGCTTTCCCAGCCGGGTGATCAGCCATACGCAGAAGACACAGTTTCTCTACCGGATTAATAAGGGATACTTGGATATGAGCCAGGATGTGAATGACTTTGTGCCTGAGGAGGCGAGACCTGTGCCATTTTGCAATATGATCTACATAGGAGACGGGCCAACGGATATACCGTGTTTTACGGTTATGCAGCGGAATGGGGGACATGCAATTGCCGTCTATAATCCGGAGGACCCGACGAGGCGAAGTTTCCGGAAATGTTTTGAGTTGGCTGTGCATGCGCAGCGCGTGCGGTGCTTTGCGCCGTCGGATTATCGCGCTGGGTCTCAATTGCGGTTGATTCTTGAAGAGTTTATTCAAGAGATTGCCGGAAGGATCCTTGGACGGATGAAGGAGGAAACAGGGGCGCTTTTGGTGCGGGCTCCGGGTCATCGGTGAGGGGCGAGGTGCTAGATTTTGTCGAGGTTTTTAATTTTCTGTTCGAGCTCGAGGGTGGAGTGAGCTTTGTTTCTTCGGAGGAGGAAGAGGGCTAGGAGAATGGCTGCGAGACAGAGGAGCAGGAAAAGCCAAATCCACGGGAAGGGTTTGGGAGCGGGGGGGAGGTCGGTTTCGGCAGAAAAGAGGTCGGAAGTGGAGATTAGGTAGTTATGAGTGTTGAAGACGGCCACGCGAAAGAAGATGCGCACACCAGGTGGGAGAGAGTGGATAAGGGCGCAGACGCGATTGTCGGTTGTAGGGGCTATTTCTGCATTGGGGATTTTTTGCCAAACGATGTTCGGAGGGTTGCCAGGGGTGATTTCAACGGAGCGAACCTGAAGTTCGATTCGGCCGCCGGTGGGGATACTCTGTTGCCAATCCATTAGGATGGAATTAGTAGTGATTGCGAGGATGCGGAAATTTTGGAGTTGAAAATCTGTTTTTTGGGAATTTAGCGGTTGGAGTTCTCCGAGAAGGAAGGGGTTGTGAGGGGGTGGAGTTGGATGTGGGGAGGAAGCGTCGGCAAATGCATTTTGGGTGGGGAAAGTTGGGGGTGCGGGGGGAGGTGCTGTTGCCTGGACATGGATAGTGAGGGGTTCTTCAGAACCGTGGATATGGATTTTGCCTTCGTGAAGACCAACATGGGTGGGGTCGAAGGAGAGGTGTATTTCTTTGGTTTCTTGTGGTTGGAGGAGAAGGTCAGAAGGACCATGGACAGGTAGCCATGATGGGGTTTGAATGGAGATTTGAGCTGGTGCGCCCCCGGAATTACGAAGGGAAAAGGTGAGTGTGGTGGAATTTTGTGGAAAAACTTGTCCGAAATTTAGGTTTTGTGAAGGAAGGACGTGGATGATTGGAGGTGACGGGAGGAGGTGAAAAGGGATGCGAAGGGAATGATTAAGTGCGGTAAGGGTTATGTTGCCCGTGCTTTCTGCTCCGGAGCTGCAGGCGGCTTCTATTTCGAGGAATTTGTCTGAATATGGAGGAATGAGGAGGGTGCTTGTAGAGCGGAGGACAGGTGGGAGTTCGACTTCGAATGAGAGGGAGGATGGAGTCCTGTTTTCGATAAGGAGTTTGGCTTTTCCGTTTGGTTGAGGGATGGTGAGTTCCCTTGGGGTTACGCGGAAAGGAAGTTTGGCGTTGGCTTTTACGAGGGTTTGGGCTGAAGGGTCATGGGAGAAGCGGATGGAACCGAGGAATTCTTCTTCGGTTTTTGGTTCATAAAATACCTGTAAGTCGTAAAAACTTTTGGGGGGAATGCGGATTTGTTGGGTTGTGGGGAGGAGAAAGGGGGGGTCGGCGGAAGGTGTGGTTACGAAAGGGGAACCGCCGTGGTTTTCTATGCGCAAAAATGCCGTGAGATTGGAGCCGACATAGACAACACCAAGGTCAAGGGAGTTAGGAATGATAGGTTCAGGAGGGCGTTGGACTATGTGAATTGTGACTTTTGCAGGTGCTGAGACGGGACTTTTAGGAGATTTGACGGCGTAGAGGAATTCATCGGTGCCACTTGGAGCAGGTTTCTGGTGGGTGTAGGTGATGAGGGCTTTTCCGGGTTCGATGGAGCGAAGATTTTGGAGTTTACCGAATTTGGGCTTGGTGCGAAGAAGGAAGATGGCTTCTTTGGCATCACGGCCTATGGCTTCAAGGGCAATGTCCACAGTTTCTCCAAGATAGACTTTTGCTTGAATGGATTGAGGGAAGGGAGGGGGAGGGTCGAGTTCGGCTTCCTTTTTTCCGGCATAGGTGAGGTGGCAAAAGAGAAAGAGGAAAAACGATAGGAGGGAAGTTCTGAGAAAGCTGAGTTGCGATACGCGGAGCGGTGTGGTTTGAAGGAGCATTTTTTTGGTAATAAAATGGGGAAGTGGAGGAGATCAAGGTTTAGGGCATAAGTGACAATGAGAGGAGGTAGGAGAAGATTCGTGGTCGTAGGCGAAGTGATAGGATGAGCACGAAGTTAGAAGCGAATTTTTTGGGGATGGAAAGGGATAAACGTGTGTGGTAGGGAAAAAAAGCAATGAGTTCCAGACGGTATCGCCCAAACGTGGCATTAATTTTGGAGCGAGAGGTAAGTTTTCTTGGCACGGAGGTATTGATCGGCGAGAGATCAGACATGCCAGGGACATGGCAATTTCCTCAGGGAGGAGCGAAGCCAGGAGAGTCTTTGCTCGATGCCCTCGCCAGAGAGGTTGAAGAGGAGATTGGCTTGAAGCCTGATGCTTATTTTATATTAAAGCAACTCGGCCCTTACCGTTATGATTTTCCACAGGGAAAGATTAAGGAGGGTTTTGGAGGACAGGAGCAAACGTATTTCCTTGCAAGGCTTAAGGAACCGAATTTATTTCAGCTTGAAGGAGAAATACACAGCGAGGAGTTTTTGCGACTGCGGTGGGTGAAGCCTAAAGATTTTGAGTTGAGTTGGGTAGCACCGTTTAAACGTGAAGTTTATCGCCAGCTTTTTTCCGATTTGTGGCAAATCGAGTTAAAAGCTTAAAGGCAAATAATTGAATTTTGGAAGCGGTCTTGAAAATCTTGGTGATTTGTTACGAGCATCCGCCAGTTGGAGGGGGAGGGGGACGCGTTGCGTCGCAAATCGCACAGGCTCTCGCAAAACGGGGACATGAAGTTGGTTACTTGACGGGGAATGTTGGAAAAAGAGGGAAGGAATTGTTGCCAACGGAAGAAGTGATAGATGGAGTTCGGGTTTGGCGAGTCGCAACGAACCGGAGAACCGTTGACACATGTAGTGTGCCGGAAATGTTTTTTTATTTGGTTTATAGTCTTTTTCCTGCTATTCAGAGGATTAGGGCATGGAAGCCGGATATTGTGCACGCCCATTTCGCTGTGCCTAGTGGAGCGGTGGCTTTTGCTGCGGCAGTTTTTTCCCGTGTGCCTTATGTTTTAACGGTTCATTTGGGGGATGTTCCTGGTGGGGTTCCAGAACAGACGGACAAGCTTTTCCGTTTTTTGAAACCGTTTACCGTTCCGATATGGCGGTGTGCAAAAGGAGTTACAGCGGTGAGTAGTTATGTAGCGACGTTGACAGAAAAAGCGTATGGGTCTCGGCCAGAAGTAATTCCGAATGGAGTTGCGATGGAACCTGTTAGAGAAATTTCTGCTATTTCCGATCCCGTGAGACTGCTCTGGGTAGGGAGAATGAGCGTGCAGAAGAATCCACTGTTAGCCCTAGAAGCTCTTGCGCATATCAGGGAGGAAAACTGGAAGTTGGAAATGGTCGGAGATGGGCCCCTTCGCCGAAATGCTGAAAATTTTGCTGAGCAAATGGGGATAGCGTCAAAGGTTTGTTTTCACGGTTGGCTTGAAAGTAGTGAGGTTTGGCGTTTGCAGCGGGAGTGTCCCATTTTATTGCTTACTTCTTTGCATGAAGGGATGCCAATGGTAGCTGTGGAAGGCTTAATGGCAGGCATGGCCATCCTTTCTACATGCATACCAGGTGTTGAAGATGTCGTCGAAGACGATTGGAATGGACGCAAAATGCCTTTTCATCCAGATTTAATTGGAAATGAAATTATAAGCTTGCTTCGAGATCCGAAGAGATTGTTTTTTTACAGAACAAATAGTCAAAAAAAAGCGAGGGAATTCTCTTTGGAGAGGGTTGTGGAAAAATACGAATTTATTTTGACTAAAAAATCGAAGAAATAATTTGAAGTTGATTTATGTATAAAGGAAATAAACAACAAGGGAAGAAGCAAGGACGAATAGAAAGAAAATTTGAAGAATTGCGGGAAAGTGGGCAATCAGCGCTTGTAGTTTATATAACGGGCGGAGACCCGGATGTTAAAAGATCTTTTGCCGTAGCTGGTGCAGTTGAGGAAGCCGGTGGGGATATATTGGAGCTTGGTATTCCGTTTTCGGATCCTTTGGCAGATGGACCGGTGATACAAGCAGCAAGCACACGGGCATTGCGTGCGGGGACGACGGTAGAGTTGCTGTTGGAAGGGTTGCGAGAGTTTCGACGCCATTCAGAAATTCCCGTTGTTTTATTCACTTACTTGAACCCTATTTTTGTTTATGGAATGGAACGCTTTTTTATGGATGCTGAGGAGGCAGGAGCCGATGGGGTTTTGATCCTGGACTTGCCGCCAGAGGAGGAGAGACAAATGGGAGGGGAGCTTCGGTTTGGAGGATTGCGAAGAATTCGCCTTGTGGCGCCAACTACGACGGAGGAGAGAATTAAAAGGATTTGTCAGAAAGCAGATGGGTTTGTCTATTATGTATCGCGAGAGGGGGTAACAGGAGAGCGTGAGGATTTGGCAGCGGGTCTTGGGGAGAGGATTTCGTTGCTAAAACAGTATGCCCGGGTGCCGATTTGCGTTGGGTTTGGTATTTCTAGTTCAGAGCAAGTTGCAGCAGTTGCGCGTGTGGCAGATGGCGTTGTAGTGGGAAGTGCGGTTGTGAGAAGAGTGGAAGAATTTGGCTGTTCTACAAATTTGGAGGGAGAAATCCGGAAATTTATCACGCCGCTTGCAAAGGCTGCGCATGAGAAATCTTTCTAGAAAAACAATCAAGGGAAATGAAGATTCATCAGTCGGTTTTTTTTGTCCCTACGAATGGAAAAGGCACATATGAAATTACTGAGCGGGTGCAGACGGTTGTTTCGGAGGGAGGAGTCCTAAATGGATTAGCGCATGTTTTCTTGCGCCACACGAGCGCTAGTCTTGTGATTTATGAAAATGCTGACCCGACAGCCCGCAGGGACTTGCACTCCTGGATGGAGAAGCTTGTGCAAGAGGGAGATCCTATCTTGTGCCATACCCTAGAAGGACCGGATGACTCGACTAGCCACTTGCGAGCAGCCTTAACGAAAACCTCTGAAACTATCCCAATCGCGAAAGGACGGCTCGCGTTAGGAACATGGCAGGGGATTTTCCTTTTTGAACACAGGCGTTCGCCCCACCGCCGAGAAGTTGTTGTTACTGTAATTGGGATATAAGAGTTTTATTTTGGAGCGAAGGGTAAAATAAATTTTAATTTGAAATGAAATTTACTCTTGCGTATGGGATAAAAATCTGTGTTTTTATAACAGGCTATGGCAGCAAAGAGTGAGCTGGAAACTGTATTGCCGGAAGTTTTCGCAGATTTGGCAGACGTTTTTGGAAATCCACCTTCGCACGGCTTAGTATTTGGTTTGCTCTTTGCTTCGTCGGAGGCATTGGCGCAGGAACAAATTGCGGAGCGGCTTGGGCTGAGCATGGGTGCAGTGAGTATGGCGCTCAGAGCCCTTGAGGGGTTTGGCGCAGTAGAGCGACTTTCGAACAATGGCAGCCGCGCACACGCAACTTATACTGCTAATAGGAATTTGCGACCACTAGTGGTTGGTTTCGTCCACAACCGACTTCGACCAAAGTTGGAAGCAAGTTTAGAAAAACTTGATCGCTTGCAGGAACAATTTTCGGGGGATGCCCTTAACTCTGATGAGGAAAAGCAGATTCATTTGTTACAAAAAGTGCGCAATTGGCACAAGCGAGCTGTTCAGATCCTCGACTCGGCTGATTTTTTACTGAACCTTTCTTCAAAAGGTAATTATTGAGTTTTTTCTAAGAATCAGTTTCATGATAAGTGGTTTCATGTGGTTGCATGAAGAACCATGTGCGGTAGCTTTATCTACAAATAAGCTAAAAAATGCGGGAATTGCTGAGAAAATTAATATTTTATTTTGCAAATAAATGTGGTTTAATTGTTAAGCGTAAGAGTCCTTATAAATATCAAGAGCAAAAGAGTTTCTCTTCAATTATTCCGAGTTGGAATGACTTAATGTTTTCAATTCATGGTAAAAATATTTATGAAGGTTTTCTATTTAAGGATTATTTTCCAGATATTGAAGGTTGGTTTTCAACTTCACCTGCATTTGAATACCTATTAAGTTTAGTAAAGCCCAAATTTGTGATTGAAGTAGGCACATGGAAAGGGGCATCGGCGATTCACATGGCCAGAATTTTACAAAACTGGCACCACGATTTTAGAATTTTATGTATTGATACATGGCTTGGGTCTTTGGAATTTTGGGAAGATCACTCAGACCCCAAACGCTTTCTCTCTCTTGAATGCAAGCACGGCTATCCTCAAGTCTATTATCGGTTCCTTGCTAATGTTTGCTATGAGGGGCTTCAAAACCACATCATTCCTTTTCCTTTGCACTCTTCGTCCGCAGCAATTTGGCTGATGCGTAAGGGGGTTGTAGCCGATGCAATTTATATAGACGGGAGCCATGAAGAGGAAGATGTTTTTCAGGATATTTTTAATTTTTATCAAGTGACGAAAAAAGGGGGGATTATTTTCGGAGATGACGTTGAGCTAGCCGGAGTCCGAAATGCTTTAGTAAA
Source organism: Chthoniobacterales bacterium (assembly GCA_026418675.1). Lineage (GTDB taxonomy): Bacteria > Verrucomicrobiota > Verrucomicrobiia > Chthoniobacterales > DYNR01 > JAOAAX01. The sequence goes on from JAOAAX010000005.1 coordinate 71,816, forward strand.
TTTCTGTAAAATTAAACACATTAATTGGAAACGAAATGAAAATAAGTGGTATTTGACAGTTTCCTAAAGATGCCGAAACTTTTTGTAACAGGGGGGACAGGGTTCCTAGGGGGTTACTTTATAAAGCAGGCATTGAAAGAGGGTTTTATAGTTCGAGCAATTACGAGAAAGTCACCGCCGTTTGAGTTGGATCATTTGGAATGGATTTTAGGTGGGCTAGGTGAATATAAGACGGAATGGATGGATGGAATTGATGCAATCGTGCATATAGCTTCGGCAGGAGTTTCTCCAAAACCAATTAGTTGGCAAGAAGCTCTTCAAATCAACTTGTGTGAAAGTCTTGGCCTTTTTCAATTTGCTAATGAATTAGGCGTTAACAAATGGGTAGTAATTGGCAGTTGTATGGAATATGGCCTTAGCGGAAACAATTATGAATTTATCCCTGTAGATGCCGAACTCATTCCAGTGGGGCCTTACGCAACATCTAAAGCTGCTTTTTATCTAACAATTTCAGCATTTTGTCGTGAAAAGCGGGCTTATTTAAGCTATCTGCGTCCTTTTCACTTTTTCGGTGATGGCCAATACGAGAAAAACTTTTGGCCAAGCTTGAAAGCAGCAGCAATTGCTGGACTTGACTTTCCAATGACTAAGGGTGAGCAAATCCGGGATTTTATTTCCGTTCAAGCTGTTGTAGAGGAAGTTCTTCAGCACACCTGCGAATTACTTGAGCTAAAGAAACCGCAAATAAAGATTAAAAATATTGGTTCTGGAGTTCCGCGAACCTTGCGATCTTTTGCTGAGGAGTGGTGGCATTTCTGGAAGGCTAAAGGTCAATTGCTTGTTGGAGCTATGCCCTATAGAGAAAATGAAATCTTTCGATTGGTGCCGAATTTAACTCCCAAAGTCATTTTTTTATGAAAATTCTTATTACAGGAGGATGTGGATTTTTAGGGTCAAATCTAGCTTTTGAGTTTCTGAAAAATCAAGAGGAAGTTGTAATTGTTGATTCGCTTTACCGAGTTGGAGGAAAACAAAATCTTGAATGGTTAAAAGCAAATTCCAAGGAAAAGCAATTTCATTTCTATCAAGTAGATATTGCTTGCGATAAAGAACTTGAAATGATATTTCAAAGGCATGCCCCTTTCGATTATATCTGTCATTTTGCTGGACAGGTTGCGATGACCACCTCATTAAAGGATCCTAAAAGAGATTTTCTCACTAATGTTGTTGGAACCTTTAATTTGCTTGAATTTGCTAGAATATATTCTCCGGAAACTTTTCTTGCTTACAGTTCAACAAATAAGGTTTATGGAGACTTAAATTTCGTAAGATTGCGTGAAACTCCTACTCGTTATGAAGCTGTTGATTTTCCGAATGGTTTCGATGAGACACTTCCCTTAGATTTTGCTTCGCCGTATGGATGCTCAAAGGGAGCTGCAGATCAATATGTTCGAGATTGGTATCGAAACTTCGGCATTAAAACGGTGGTTTTTCGACATTCCTCAATATATGGTGGCAGACAATTTTCTACTTATGATCAAGGATGGGTGGGCTGGTTTTGTAAAAAGGCTATAGAGCAAAAGAACGCATGGCTAAAAGGTGAAATTCCTGAACCATTCACAATTTCAGGAAGTGGTAAACAGGTCCGAGATGTCCTTCATGCTGAAGATTTAATAAACTTATATTTGATGGCATTTGAAAAAAAGGAACAAATTGCTGGCGAGGTTTTTAATATCGGTGGAGGCATAGATAATAGTCTCAGTCTTCTTGAATTATTTTCTTTCTTGGAAAATTTATTAGAAATGCCGAAAAAATTAATTTTTAATAGAACAGAAAGACGTAAATCCGATCAGGATTTTTTTGTTTCAAGCAATAAAAAAGCAAAGGAAAAGTTAAATTGGGAACCCAAAATTAGGTATATTTGTGGAATTCAAAATGTATTAAATTGGATTAATAATCAAAATTAAAATGCATTATATAAATGATATAAAAGAAAAAAAATTTCTTTCCATAGCTATTCCTACTTATAACCGTGTGAATCATGTAAAACAAAGAATTGAGGAATTGTTGCCACAATTAAATGATGAAACCCAAATTATTATTTATGACAATGGGAGCGATGAAATAAATGATTTGCTAAAATATATTGATAACAAAAGAGTTTTTTACAAGAGATCAATATCAAACTTAGGTATGACAGGTAATTTTTTACGTTGCATGACACAGACACTATCTGAATGGATTTGGGTTTTAGGCGATGATGATCCTGTAAAAGATAATTGTTTAAAAACAATTCTTGGAGTTTTAAAAAAAACAGAAGCTTCAATTGTAAACTTTACAACTGATGCATGCTTTAATAATTCTAATAAATTAATATTAAATTTGAGTGAGCTTTTAATGATAAAAGACGTTAGTTCACTGCTGCATTTTTCATCTAATGTTTATAAATTAGAAACTGTAAAAAAAACATTTCATGTTCTGGCAACATCATGTTTTACTTATGCTATGCATGTAGTTATAATTACAAAAGCCTTAGAGAATATTCCCGACTGTAAAATGGAATTAAGAGTTGAAGAAATATTGAAAAAAAACAATTTAAACCCGCGAAGGTGGTCAACGCTTGAAGTTGCCATGGGTTTAAGTGTTTACCCTTGTTTTGTAAACCAAATAGATTTAAAAAAAATATGTTCAAATCAACTGAGAGCATCGACGAGATGGATGCTTTTATGGGCGCTTGGGGATATAAAAAATATAAATGAGATAGGCATGTGGAAATTAGCTGTAAAATTTACAAATAACAATCTTAAAGTATTTGGTTCATCGCTTCTCAATCATTTCTATTATTTTATATCCAAAAATAAAAATTTTAAAGATTTTTATAGAGACTTTTTTTTATCAATACTTTTGCTTTTACCAAAAAATTTAATTTACTATATAGCAAAGTATATGAGATCTAGGTTTTTAAAAACAAACCAACGAGAATATACTGTTTTAAGTGAATTCAAATAAAATGAATTTAGGTCGTTTCATTTATTTTTCATCTGAATTAATAAATGATTTTCTATTTAGAAGAAAATTTTTGAAAAATTATTTAAAAAGTTACTTTTATGAAAAATCATTCTCATATCCATGTATAAATTTAGAAACCAAGACAATCGTTGATATTATACCTAATGCAGAGGAAGAGTGTGTTAAGCTTTCAGGAATATTTGAAATTCCTAAGTTTCCTTTAGGTATTAAATCCGAGAGATTTTTTACAGCATCAACGAATTTAGTAGATTCTTTTTGTTTAGCTTTATTTGCTAAAAAATTTGCAAAAGAAAAGATACTAGAAATTGGAACATCTTTTGGAGAAACAGCGTTAACGTTTGCATTAAACTCTCCCGAAAATTGTGTCGTTTATACAATAGATATTCAAAATACTTTGAGTAATCCGACGATTGGACGGAAATTTCGTAATAAAAATATTGAAAAAAAGATTAAATTTTACTCAATGGATATTGAAAGAGTTTTTTCCATTTTACCGCCAAAGTCTGTTGATATAATATTTATAGATGGGGATCATAGTTATGAAGGTGTTAAGAAAGACACTGAATACTCTTTAAGTTTGATTAAAGATAATGGTATCATAATATGGCATGATTGTTGTGTAATGTTTTTAGATGGCGTTGTTAAATATTTAGATGAATTGAAAAAAAATAAAAATTTAAAAATTATAAAAATAGCACACACAAATTTAACATTAGGTTACAAAATTGAGATATAAGTTCAAATATTCTGTAGCAATACCAACATATAATCGAAAGAAGGAATTACATCAAACATTAACAATTTTAAATGAACAGTTAGATAAGAATATCAGTATATGGATATTCGATAATGGTAGTAATGATGGAACATGTGAATTAGTAAAATCTTTGATCACCACTTTTGATAACAATGTTATTTTAAAGCGTTCACTCCATAATATTGGCATGCCTGCAAATATTGCAAGATCACTATTAAATACAGACGCCGAATGGATATGGTTGCTGGGAGATGATGATATACCTTTGGAAAATTCAATTCAAAATTTTATAAAATTGACTGAAAAGTATAAAAATGGAATAATTGAGTTCAATTCAAGTGGGGGGGCTATTGAAACAGATATTATCATTCAAAACTATGATGATTTTTACAAATATCATGATTTAGTTAAGACAGTTTTTATATCATCACATATATTTCACAAACCTTCAATAGAAAAATTTTTGGGGATTCTATATTTCGCTTCCTTTACATTTGCTCCCCACTCTGTTCTTGTTTTAAGGTTATTGGAACATGGTTATGGGAATTTATATTTGGATACTTGCTCATTATTAAAAAGTTTCTATCATGCAAAGCGATGGTCAACCTTAGAAGCTGGATTTGGAATAAGTTTACTTCCTGAATTTATATCCAACAAAAAATTTAAAAAGCTTTTTTCACAAAGGCTTCTTTTAGATTTATGTTGGCAATTAAGCTTTGGGTTAACTGAAATATACGATCAAAAAACGGCTGAGCGTTGGAAAGATACAGTGAAACATGTTTTTGCAAATCTGAAGAATTATGGTGCAAAAATATTTCCAATAGGAGATAAGTATAGAAAACCAAAAAAAGTTGAAATAAAAGATTTTTTTATTATTGCAATTGCCCTTGTTTTACCAAAAAAAATATTGTTAAATATAGCTCAAAAATTTAGAGCTAAACATAAAAGAGAGATAGTTTTAAGTGAAAAATAATTAAATAGTAAGTAAAAATTGAATAAATCAGAGCGTTTTTTACTCGATACGAGCACAAGAAACCTATTAAAAATAATCTATTCTTTAGGCAATTTTGTTGTCACATGGTGGTTAGTTCAAAAGCTTGGTGAAACTGGATTTGGGATTTACCGAAGTGCCACTGCTTGCGTTGGACTTCTCAGCATAGCAAGTGGTGGTATGATTTCCGCTGCATATGGGATGGTCGTTGAACACATTGCAAAAAATGATCAAGCAAAGGTGGCGGCCGTCGTCTGGCATTCTTTTCGTTTTTTAGGGAAAATTGGGATTGTTTTATTGATTTGTTCTCTACCTGTTGGATGTCTCATGGCCTTTTTGTATAAGATTCCTGAAGTTGATTTTTGGAATTTTTCGTTAACTGCAGCGATTGCAGCGGGATCCTTAGTCATGGGCTTTTTTTCAATGCCCTTCATTTGGGTAATACAAGCTAGGCAATTAGAATTTCTATCTAATATACTTCATATCCCATTAGCATTTCTAACACCTTTAATTGTTGTTCTATCCTTAAATTGGAAGGCTGAACCTTGGATTCCTTCTTTGTCTACATTTCTAATGGTTTGCATCGGTAATGTGATGTGTATAATACTCAGCTTGCACCTCCATCCTTGGTTAAGAAAAAAACATGCAGTTGAAATAAATTTTAAAGAAATTCATTCGAGGACATACTATGGATTAATGGAACAAATTTCTGCTTCTCTTTTGGCACAATCACTAGCTTGGGGGATCACATCAACCAAAGGCCCAGCGGCATACGGGATGGTAGCAGCATCGATGACATTTTTTTCTTTTGCGCGCGATATGTTTTCAACGATATCTTGGACATTAATAGCACCTATTGGAAGTATTTACTATTCTGGAGATCATAAAAAATCAATCAAAATTTGGATTGAGGTAACATGTTTTCTCTCTTTTTTATCTGGTGTTTTAGCACTAATATTGTCCGTATATAATTCTACTTTAATATCAATGTGGCTTGGTCCAGAAATGTCTCTTGGATTAAAAGAGAATGTGGTTTTAGCAATCGGCTTTTTCTTTTCAACGATTCTTTACACTACATCTGCTTCAATTTATGCAATAGGTGGTTTAAAAATTCGCGCATGGTTTTTTGTTGCTGAATGTGTAATTTCTATCATTTCAATATGGTATTCTTCAAAGTTCTATGGAATTTTTGGTGCTTTATTATCACAAACCATAATTCAAAGTTTTTTTTCTTCTGTTTATTGCTTACTTTTATTTAAATTATTCAAAAATTTTGATTATGTTAGAATTTTTATAATCACAATTATTAGAATTATTTTAATATCTTTATCTTTATTTTATATATACATAGAAATCTTTAAAAATTTAAATTCCCATTGGTTGATTTTTATTGGAAATATCTTTTTGCAGACTGCTATAGCAGTTATAGTTAACTTTTTTTTAGGTTTAAATAGTGATGTTCGACAAAGCATCTTAGAAAGGATACGTGAAATCTTAGGTAAAAATCTATGGCGTTGGAAAATTTAAGTATTTGTATTCCAACATATAATCGATGCAATGAATTAAAGAGATTACTTGATTGGATTGAATTATATGCCCCAAAAGAGGTTACAGTTGTTGTCCGAGATAATGCAAGTTCAGACAATACTTGGGAAGTAATCCAGGAATGGAAAATAAAGACCAAGCATCGGGCGATAATTAATAGAAACCCCGAAAATTACGGAATTGATTACAATATTATTGCTGTTATTCAAGACAGCCCAACAGAATACTGTTGGTGGATGGGTGATGATGATTTGTTTGAGCCTGATGTAATTAGAAAAGTTCAAAAATTTTTAAAAAACGATTATTTTGACTTAATAATTCTAAATTATAAAGTATGGGATTCAAATTTTCTTACAAACAGTGGTCCAATATTCTCTGATTCTAATATTTTATACGATAACCAAAAAGTTATATCAATAGTCGCTGAACTTTTTTCATTTATTAGTATTTTAATAGTAAAAAAGAAAAGTTTTTTAAGTTATCACAGAGATAGACCGGATTTTCTAAATAAAACTGCTCTTGATTTTACATACGCGGTTTTAAAGTTAGCTTTTCTAAATAGAGTTGTTTTTGTTGGTGACGCCTACATCATGTATCGAGGAGGAGCTGATGATCATTGCTTTTCTTGGAGAGACTTATCTAAGCCATATTTCTTAGGAATGGAATTTGTTATCGGAAAAAACAGGTTATACTCAAAAATTCTAAAAATTTGTATTAATAGAAGCTTAATTAACATAATACGAAATAAAGTCATCCAAGAAAATATTCCTTACCATGAAAAATTAAAAATTCTTTTGAACCTTATTTCAACATTTAGCACTGTTCTAGCATTTTGGTTGAAAATTGTTCCTCGACTAATTTTACCAAATTCGTTTTTACTTTTAGTAAAAAGATTTTTAAGGTATAATATATGTATTCAATTTGCATTCCTACTTACAATCGTGCCGAAAAACTTAAAAATTGCTTGATAAAAATTGATAGATATGCAAATAAAAATGTTTCCGTGATTGTAAGAGATAATTGTTCTACTGATCATACAGATCTTGTTTTAAGAGATTATCAAAAGAAAACCAAGAGAAAAGTTGAAATCATACGAACTAATGAGAATGAGGGTATTGATTTAAATATTCAAAATATTGCTCTTCGAGTTAAGACGAAATGGTTTTTATATTTTAGTGATGACGATGATTTTGAAGATGATTTTTTTGAATTCGTAGAAAAAGAATTACCATCTTGGGATAAGGATTTTATTAATCTAGTTTATTTCAATTATTCTGAGTGGAATTTAGAAAAGAATCAACAGTTTACTGAAAGACAGATCAAGTTCTTTAAAGATCAAGTGTTTTCACCAGGTTTTAAAATTATATCGTTAGTAGCGGAAATGTTGCCACTAATATCTTGTTTATTAATTCGAACCAATCCTTATCAATTTTTTATCACAAAGATTCCAATTAAGATTAAAACAACGGGAGTAGGATTTGTGTGGGCTTTGTTGCAATCTTTAAAGGAAAGTAATTCTTTATTTATATCAAAACCATATATTCGTTGGAACAATACTGACCCTGAACGAGGTTTTTGTTGGAAGAATACTGCTGTTACAGGCCTCTATGACATAATAAAAGAAATTTGCCCTCAAGAGCTTAAATTTTTTTTAAAAAATACTCTCAATAATCAAATTATTCCCCGATCAAGAAATGTTGGACGAAAAGGCAATTTTAGTCAAAAAATTGATTTTTTTTTATTTACAATTTCTTATTACTATTCCTTTTTGGATTATTGGTATAAAGTTTTTCCTAGACTATTTTGCCCAAAAATTTTTTACCAACTCTATTATCAACTAAGGGACAAATTAAAATTTAGGTGAAAAAAATCTTAGTTATAAAATTAGATCACATTGGTGACTATGCAATTACTTTGCCTTGGCTTAATGACCTTAGGGAGAAAGGTTGGAGGGTTGATGTAGTGGTCTCTCCATGGAATTTAGGTTGGAGTGAAGTCTGTCCATGGATTAAGAAATGGCATTCAGTTTCATTTCCGGGATACGAAAGAATTAAACTTGGAAATAAACATCGTTTTTATGCTCTTCTTGCACTCTTAAAATTTTGGTTGAATGTTATCCCTGAAAAATATGATGTTGCGGTGGATTTAAGAATGTATCCCCTTGATTGGAGGGGAAAATTAGTAGCTTGGTTAAGTGGTGCTCGGAAACGGTATGGTTTAAAAGGTATTGGAGAGTATTTCTTAGATTATCCCTTTGAGGAACCTCGTGGGCATCAATCGGAAAGGATAGGTTGGCTTTTAAAAAAAATTCAACCCGATCTTAAGTTAAATTATAATAATTGTGTGAATATTTTTAATATAAAAAAAAAAATTACTTGTTGCACATCTAGGTGCTGGATTTCCTTCAAAGAAATGGCCATTAGAGCATTGGTTTGAACTTTATAGAATCGTTAAAGGTTTGAATAGAAAAATTGAATGGAAATGGCTAGGGGTCAAATCCGATTTCGATATAAAAGTATTAGAATTATATTCTAAAGAGGAAATTTTTGTCACCGAGACAATTAAAGAAGCAATCCAAGAAATCGCTAATGCCAGCCTCCTAGTTGCACATGACAGCGCTGCTGCTCATTTTGCCTCGTTGGTCAACACACCAACAGTTACACTTTTTTCTGCTGCGAATGAAGATTGGCGGTGGGCCGCAGTGGGAAATAATGTTGTTTTAAAAAAATATTTAAGTTGTTCCCCTTGTTTTCGAGGGGAGTGTCCTTTTCCTGAGCATCCCTGTATGCGGGGTATTACCCCGCGAGAAGTTGCTGAGCAAGTTATTTCAAAATTAAAGACTTTTGGCTTGTGAAAATCGGTCTTTTGAGGCTGGATCATTTAGGAGACATGATATTAACTACTCCTCTCGCAATAACACTTGCAAGGGCCGGTTTTAAAGTTCAGGTATTTTGCCGTACAGAATTTCTACCAGTTTGGGAAAATCTTGATGGAATATCATATTTTGGGCTTCCTCCCCCTTCCGGAAAAGTTTGGGTGGATATCTTACGATGGAGCCAAACCATTCGGCAAATCAAGCCGGAAATTTTAGTTGTTTTTCAAAGAAAATGGAGTGTTTTGTTAGCATCCTTATTTAGCGGAGTTCTTAAGAGATATGCAGTTGCATGCGGTTGGCTTGGTTTAATAACTCTACATACACCCGTTCGGACATTACTAGCTTCTCATCCGAGGTATATTGTGGATGCTTGGTTGGATGTAGCAAGGAGAGTTGGAGTATCAGAGAGTCAATTGGTTAAATCACCTTTCATCCAATTAACGGAGGAAGAAAGAAAAAGGGGAGAAGAGCTTTGGAAAGAGTATTTCTCAGATTTAGGGCCCCGGATTCTCATTCATCCTTTCCATGGAGGAAGTTCTTGTCACCCAAAAGTGGAAATTTATATGGAGGTTGCCAGTAAATTGCAGAATTTTGCATGCGTTTTAATTACTGGTTTGCCAGAAGAATTAAAAAAAATTCAAATCCTTGAAAATAAAAAAGTAAAAACACTAAAATCTAAACTTAATTTGAGAGAATTTTTTGCAGCTGTCAGTTTCAGTGATTTGGTAATTTGTGGAAGCACTGGAATTTTGCAGATTGCTGAATGTTTTAAAGTTCCCAGTGTCTCCCTTTTTTGTTCGCATCCTTATGTAAATTCTATTATTTGGGGTTCAAGGGATTCGAGAAGTTTGTCAATTCATCATCCAGAACAATTTTGTCTAGAAATGAGACCTCGTTTGAAAGGAGAGAACTGCGAAATGCCATTTGGCCCTAAAGCAGAGGAGATCGTGCAAGCAGTTGCTAAGGTTCTCGAAATTGAGAAAAATAAGATTTTATGAATTTTATTTGTAAATATATTTACACTCTTTTGAATGTTTTCTGGATGTTTATAGGTGGAACACTACTGGAGAAATGGGAGAAATGGAGAACTTCTCTGCATCAAATGGCTGTAAGTTTTGGTTATAAAGACGAGAAAAGGAAAAAATTTTACTAAAAATTTCCATAAGAGATTTATTTAAAGGAGAGATAAACCCCAAATTAATCAGCCTGCCTTATGAAGAAGGAAATGTATTACTTTTGGAAGCTTTTATTTTTGCTAAGGCAGCGCGAAGGTGGGGTAAGAGGTCATTTTGTGAATTGGGACGTTTAATGGAAGCACTACAAAAAATTTTGCTGTGAATGCAGCGTAAACAATACCTCTAGTGACACTAGATTTGCCGAAAAATCAAATTAAGCGGACTACTTTCGATTTTGACAAGAGAGAAAAAATTCGTAGAGAAAGTTGAATCTGGACTATGTTTTAGGAACACCCTTTATGAAAGACGAATTTCCCAAATTTTCTGTGACTTGGCAAATTTTGATTACAGAAAGTATGTTGGCAACTTTTCTTTTGTCTTTATAGATGGCTTACATAGTTATAATTATGTAGTTAATGATTCAAGAGTGGCTTTGGAACTTCTTCGGATTGGTAAGGGTGTAATTCTATGGCATGATTACAGTCCGGATTGGCCAGAAGTGATTCAAGCACTCAGCAAACTTTTTTAAAATGGAATAGAGCTTTCTCTTCTAGAAAAAAACAACTTGTTTTTTTATTTAAAGTAATAATAGTCTCAAAATGGACTCGATATTACAAAAACTTCTTATTCCGATTGTATTTTTTATAAGTATTACATTTGCACTTTATTCTGGCGTATTGATCAGTGAGGAAAAGTATGTTGAACTTTTGCTCATTTCCTCATGTATTATTGTTTTTTTGTGGATGGTATTTGGATACGAATATTGGTGGCTTCCGATGTTCTTTTTTTTAGGGTTAGGAGGCTTTTTTTATTTTGGTTTTAAAGTATACTTGCATGAGATTGCAGTGTTAATTTCGGTATTGCCATTAGTATTTGTGATTGTTTTTCATGAAATTAAGAATAAAAGGGAAAGGTATAAAATACCTTTTTTGTTGTGGTTGCTTTTTGGTTATTTAACTGTGCACTTGATAGGAATGTTTATCTACTATAAATTGGAAGGACTTACAGGGTGGGGAAATATTATGAGAAGATACATGGATGCATTATGGCCCTTTTTAATATTAGTTCCTTTCATTTACTATGGAAAAACAAAATATATCTCGTGGGCATTGCATCTTTTTTTTCTAGCGATAATAATCCGTTTTTTTCTTGGTTTTGCGTTTTATCTAACGGAGAGGGAGGAATTTGTATATGTGCCAGGTATTAATTATGTTTTGCCAGATGCCGGGATGTTTACGGATTTACGATTTTCTGGTTCTATGCTGGCAATTTTAAGTTTTTGTTATTTTATAATCTATAAATCCATAATGAGTAGAATTTTATTTTTTATTCTTATATTGTTGGGTATAGTTGGAACAATGTTTGGAGGAGGAAGAATTGCTTTTGTTACTTTAACAGGCTTTTTTTTATTTGCTTGCTTTGTATATCGTAAATACTGGTTGTTGGGGGTGTGGTTTGCAGCTATGATCCTATTTGTTATCTTGATCAATTCCAATTTAGAATTGCTCTATTCGCTTAAGCCCCAGGCTCGCAGAGCATTGACAGGGCTTTTGCTGAATCGCGAATTGGCTCAGGAAGTTGGTCAGACTTATGCAAGTGATGAATGGCATGCTGCCTTGCAAAAGGCTGGCTTTGAAGCCTGGACACAAGATTTTTTTACTTTTGTGTTTGGAAGAGGCACACGTCGCTTTGAGGAAGCTGCGAGATATGAGGATCCAATGTTAGGGTTGTTAGATATGGCAATCGTCACAAGTCGTTTTGAAAAGGGTTTGTGGAATGTCCTCGTTACCTTTGGGCTTGTAGGTCTTGTCTTCTATAGCTTGGTATTGCTGCAAGTAATCAAATATTGTCTTCCAATTTTACTACGAGATAGAATTCAAACCCCTTTGCATGCTATGATGTTCCTTGGTGTTTATTTGACAATTTTCTGGTTTTTACTTTGTTGGATTTCTGGAGATTTTCCGTCCCTACCGATCTTTTTTGGAGTTATTTCTATGATTGCAGCAAATGAATACAATTTAATAAAAGAAAAACAAGATAAAAAAAGATTTCAATTTTTAGAGAGACCGATCAATTTAGAAAGCAACGCAGAAGTAAATTAATAATTGAGAATATTCCACTTGTGTTATAATGATGGGGCTGGTGGAGGTCCAAAGACTGTTTTGAACCATTTGATACACTATGGAAAGAAGCATGAAATAGTTCTCGTCTTTGGTGGCCAGGGAGTTTTGAAAGACTATTGTTCTCAAAATGGTATTTTACATTATCAAATACCTTTTGAAAAAAAATGGAAAACTCCACTCGGTTTTTACTACATATTGAAGTACTTATCAAAACATAAGCCAGACGTAGTAGTTTTACATGGTCAATGGGCTGGTTTTTTTGGAGCTATTGCAGCATATTTGCACAAAATTCCTAGTTTTTATATTGTACAATGGCCAGTATTTTATACTGACTGGGATTTTTTTCGGCTGGTTCGCAATCATTTGATAGAATTTATTACGTGCAGGCTTTCATCGCTTATTGCGGCGATAAGTTACGGAAATTACAGGGAATATTTGTTTCGTTTTCCTTTTTTTAGCAAGAAAATATCTCTGTTTTCAAACCCAAATACGATAACACTTGAGGAGAATATGTACTCATCAGCAATTAGTAGAGACAAACTTGGATGGGAGAAGAACGAAATTCATGTTCTGTGTTTGTCACGATTTTCGACCCAAAAAAGGATTGATTGGCTATTGCAGGCTTGGGCGAAATTGGAAAAGGAGATATCTCACGGGAGACTTTGGATTGCTGGAGACGGTGAGTTGATGCGGCAGATGATCGAGCTTGCAAAAACTCTAAAATTAAATCGGTTGACTTTTCTTGGGGCAAGAAAGGATACCAAGGATTTATTGAGTGCTTGTGATATTGTTGTTATGCCAACCATGTATGAGGGCCATGCCAATGTTCCCTTGGAGGCTATGGCATTTGGCAAGCCGATTGTTGCTTGTGATGTAGATGGGGTTCGGGAAAGTTTTCAGAATGAGATTGAGGGGATTTTGGTTCGCCCAGGGGATGTGCATGCTTTTTCCGATGCAATTAAAGTTCTGATTCAGTCAAAGGAAACTCGAGTGAGAATGGGACAAGCAGGTTTGCTGAGGGTTAGGAAATTTGATTTAGAAAAGGTGATGGAGAAATTTTTGAAAAAAATAGAAGAAATTGTTGAAATTTCAAATAAATTTAATAAAAGGGGAGAGTGATTGAATGACATATGAAAGCGGTAATTTTAGCTGGTGGAATGGGAACACGTTTATCGGAAGAGACAAATTTGAAACCGAAGCCAATGGTTGAGATAGGGGGTAAACCTATATTATGGCATATTTTGAAAATCTATTCATTTTACGGTATCAATGAATTTATTATCTGTGTAGGGTATAAGGGATATTTGATTAAAGAATATTTTGCAAATTATTTTCTCCATACTTCGGATGTAACATTTGATTTAAAAAGCAATAGGATGGAAGTTCATGAAAAGAGAACAGAACCTTGGAAGGTGACAATCATTGATACTGGAGAGAATACCCAGACAGGAGGTAGGCTGAAGCGTGTGCAAAAGTATTTGGACAAGACATTTTGTATGACTTATGGTGATGGGGTGAGCGATGTAGATATTAGTTCGATAATTACCTTTCATCGTTCGCATGGGAGATTCGCAACCTTAACGGCTGTTCAGCCGTTGGGAAGATTTGGAGCTTTAAGACTTGAAGGGGATCGGGTAATAAATTTTCAAGAAAAGCCACAGGGCGATGGAGGATGGATCAATGGAGGCTTTTTTGTATTGGAGCCCGACGTTTTTGATTTTATTGGAGGGGATGATGTAATATGGGAAAAAGAACCGATGGAGAGACTTGCTCAACAAGATCAGTTGCGTGCTTTTTTTCATAGAGGCTTTTGGCATCCAATGGATACATTAAGAGATAAAAATTATCTCGAAGAACTGTGGACAAAAAATTCTGCACCTTGGAAAAAATTCAATTAAGAGGTGATAAGTAAATTTATGTTTCATTTAAAGAAAATAATTCTACAGAAAATTTATTTGTTTTTATAGCTTTAATTAATAGATTTATAAATTTCATTTTAATACACAATTATGGAAAAGAAGGGCAGGATATATGGTGTTATGTTGGGCCAGTTATGGATCAGAAAAGCCATTCGAATTCATTGTTCCCCTTTTGGGGGATTTTATGAATTTTGATAAAATATGGGCTATGTATCCTCCTTGTCAACAGTTTATTTTAACATTTTATTCTTTTGTTGCAGGTAAAACATTTTTGAGTTTGTTTTTGTATTTTATAATTAATTAAAAAGAAATATTTTGTAAGCATAAGTTTAATTTTATTAGTTTTTGTTATGTTCCTGAGGGATTACCTATTTTAGGCATTTTTTCAGTTTCAATTAAAATTCTAACCGAAATTTTCTACTAAGGTAAATTTTTTCATTTCTATTAAATTTTAATAGTTATACTATACGGTGCCCCCATAATTTCAAGGCTTTCTAGTTTGATTTAGTATGGGATGCCTAATGTAAGAAAAGAAGTATCTGAAAGTTTCGAAAGTTTATCTCCTTATGATTTTGCTTAAGTTGATGTTTGTTTTTGGGTTGATGCTCTTAAAAAGAGATAAAAAGAGAGAAAAAAACTTTTATATCTCCCTTTAGCGTTCCTCATAATATTTCAATCGAATATATAAAAAATTCTTAATTAAATTAAAATATGGAGATTTGTTATTAATCGAATTTAATAGGTATATTATTTATTTTAGCACCTGAAATAATATCTAAATTGGAGTTAGACAACTTTAAATTGCTTGACAGAAAAACTAAAAAGTAAAAAATTTTCTTTTCTGATGTAGGATATGATTTTTATATTTTTCAAAAAATTAGGTAATTTTGGTAGCAATTATAAAAAATCGAATCAAGTTTTGAAATAATATTAGTTTATGATAAATTTTTTTTATAATAAAAAAGTTTGGATTTCTGGTATAAGTGGTTTTAAAGGAACTTGGCTGGGTGAGTGGTTACTAATGATGGGTGCAAAGGTAGCAGGCTATGCGCTTGAACCAGTGACAACACCAGCAATTTTTGATCAATTAAAGTTAGCAAAAAGAATTGACCGATGGGAATGTGGGGATATTCGTGATAAGTTCTCAGTTGTAGAAAGTATAGTGAACTATGAACCTGATTTTGTTTTTCATCTTGCAGCGCAGCCGTTGGTGCGGTTTTCTTATCTAGAACCTATTGCTACCTACGAGGTTAATTTATTTGGAACAATCAATGTTCTTGAAGCTTTAAGAAAGTTAGAAAAGCCGTGTGTGGCGGTGATGATTACAACGGACAAATGTTATGAAAATAAAGAATGGGTTTATGCCTATCGAGAGGAAGATGCGCTTGGTGGATATGATCCCTACAGTTCCAGTAAAGCATGTTGTGAAATAGCTATCTCTTGTTGGCGACGATCTTTTTTTAATTCTCATCCCGTCCATATTTATGCGGTTCGGGCTGGGAACGTGATAGGTGGCGGAGATTGGGCAGAGGACCGGATTGTTCCAGATGCAATTCGAGCTCTTCAACAAGGGAAAGAGATACGAGTTCGTAATCCTTATTCGACTCGGCCTTGGCAACATGTTCTAGAACCTTTGGCAGGATATCTTCTTTTGGCATGGAAGGTTTGGAGTGAGGGAGAGCAAACTATTCTTGAGTGCGGTATAGGGAACACACCCTACTCGCACGCGTTTAATTTCGGCCCGAGCTTAACTTCAAATCGGACAGTTAAGGAATTAGTTGAAGAAATTCTCAAGCATTGGCAAGGGGTTTGGAAAAATGTGGGGACGAGTGACAGTCTGCATGAGGCTGGAAAGTTAAATTTGGCGACAGATAAAGCCTATCATTGCTTAGGGTGGCGGCCTCGGTGGGATTTTGAAACGGCAGTTCGGAAAACCGTGGAGTGGTATCGGTGGGTGTGGGAGGGAGGAGATCCAGCCGAAATAACCCGTAAGCAAATTGAGGAATATACAAAGATTTCCTGATTAGGGGGTTGTTTAAATTTTGATATGTTCGGGATTCCTGAAAGAAAGTATTTCCGTAACTTATGGAATTGGATTTTTGCTGTTCTATCAGAGACTATAGGGAATCCGGCATTGAGTTGGTATGCAAGGTTAAAAGTTCGATGGGGAAAGAGAAACCCGAAGGAGTGGAGGAAGGGGATATTGATGGGGGCGGATCATATTGGAGATATTCTTTATCGAACAGCGAGTTTGGAGCATTTAGTGCAGGGGTTGCCGGAATGTCGTTGGGATTGGTTAGTGAGTCCACCGGCTGACGAAGTATTGGAAAATAATCCTTATATCTCGCAGATTATTCTGCGCAGGAAGGAAGAAAATCAAACTGATTTGATTTATCGATTGAGGAGGGAAAATTATGATGTTGCTTTGTGCTATGATACGGGTAGTTATTGGCCCTATTTAAAATTAGCAATTGATGCAGGGATTCCGAATCGGGTCGGATACACCCACAAGGGGTTTTCGGCCTGGGTGACTCATCCCGTTCCAATTCACTGGCCGCAACCTTTTATTGCATATTTTCGGGAATTGGTGGAATTTTTGGTTGGTGAGCCATGCTTTTCGAAGTTAGTTCCGAAGATATATATTGGAGAAAAGGAAGAGAGGAAAGTTAATTGTTATTTAGCAGAAAAAAGAATAGGTGGTGATGATCTTTTTTTTGTTTGTAGTCCGTTTAGTCGGCAGCCGTTATCCGCCCTGGTAGATGGTGAAAAAATTATTCAGGTATGCAATTTTATCGTTAATTTTTTGGAAAAGGAATTAAAAAAAGAGGTTAAAGTTATTTTCTCCGGTTCTAAGGATCAATTGAGGAAATTAGAAAGTTTTGCATTTCGATTTGGCCCTAAAAGTGTATTGTGTGCTGGGAATTTGAAAGTTTTAGAGTTTGCTGCCTTGTTAAGGCGATCAAAGATTTTGGTAACTCAAGATTCAGCTCCAAGGCATCTAGCAAACGCTGTTGGGACGTCAATTTTCTTTTGGACAAATCGAGAAAGCCATTACATTGAGACGGGAAAATATAGTGAAAATGACTTTGATTTGTCTGTTTTTGAAGGTAAAGGTTTTGAGGAAGAAAAAAGATATTTGGAGACAAAGTTAAGAGCGATTTACAATTTGTGAGTTCTTTATGAGAGAAGGAGAAATATTTGAGTATTTGGATTCGGAACTGAATCAGGAAAAGGAACTCTCACGAGGAGTTGTGATTGATGTTAAGGAAAATTTCATTACGGTGGTTGGAGTCACAGATATTTCACAGAATCTCGAACACTTTGAAATAGCCAGGGAGGAACTGGCAGGAATTTTTAACGAAACAACCTTGGATGTGAATTTGAATAGAATAGCTTATGTTCGCAAAGAGCGAATTCAACAGTTCAAGGGTGAATTAAAAAAGGAAACCTTAGGAAAAATTTACGAGTTTCTCTGCTTAAGTTTGGTTAGAAAATTGAGTAGATTGAGGCATGAATCATTTTTACCAGGTGAGGGAAGAGGTGATGATTTTGAAGGAGGCAAAACGGTTGTTCCTTATGCTGGGAGGGTGTTTGGGGAAGAAGAGGTTGAAGCAGCAGTTCGATCGTCGTTAGAATTTTGGTTAACGCTGGGGACAGAAGGGGAAAATTTTGAACGGGAATTAGCGAATTACTTGGGAGTGAAAAAGAGCATTTTGACGAATTCGGGTTCGTCTGCAAATTTGTTAGCGATAAGCGCTTTGACCAGCCAGAAGCACCCGAAAGAACGTCGGCTCGAACCGGGGGATGAGGTGATCACGTGTGCTGCTGGATTTCCAACGACTGTGGCTCCTATTGTGCAGAATGGGGCAGTGCCCGTATTTTTGGACAATGATCCAGTGACAGGGAATGTGGATTTGGGATTGCTTGAGGAGGCCTATTGTGAAGGAAAAACGAAAGCAGTTATTTTTGCGCATACATTGGGTAATCCATTTGATTTGGCAAGGGTGTGTGATTTTTGCCGTCGCCGTGGGTTATGGCTGATCGAGGATAATTGTGATGCTTTAGGGGCTCGGTATTTTTCAGTGCAGGATGGTGGGGGGCATTTTACTGGGACCTGGGGTGATCTCTCTACGCAGTCGTTTTATCCTCCGCATCATATAACGATGGGGGAAGGCGGGGCGGTGAATGTGGTGCGGGATATGAAATTGAAAGTGTTGGTAGAGAGTTTTCGGGATTGGGGGCGGGATTGTTGGTGTGCGAGCGGGAAGGATAATACCTGCAGGAAGCGGTTTGGGTGGCAGTTGGGAGAATTGCCAGAGGGGTATGATCACAAATATATTTACAGCCATGTGGGATACAACTTGAAGCCACTGGACCTTCAAGCGGCAATAGGGCGTGTTCAGTTGAAACGGTTGCCTGGATTTATCGAGGCAAGGCGGAGAAATTGGCAAACGTTGCGGGCAGGACTTGATGATCTCGAAGAATTTTTTGAATTCATGTTGCCGACGCACGCAAAATCTTGGCGGAGGGATGGGACATTTGAGTGGGATTCGAGTGGGAATCGGAGCGAACCGAGCTGGTTTGGTTTTATGCTGCTTGTTCGGGAGAAGTCACCTTTTACGCGGACCGAGCTAGCGCGGTTTTTGGATGAGAATAAGATTGGGAATCGTATGCTATTTGGTGGTAATTTGACGCGACAGCCTGCTTTTGTGGAACTAAGGAAGCGAAATCCAGGAGCATTTCGAGTTGTTGGCGATTTGAAAGGTGCAGATAGAATCATGAAAGATGCAGTGTTTGTCGGGGTGTATCCTGGTTTAACAAAAAAAATGTTAGAATTTGTTATTGAGAAAATTCATCAATTTGTGAAAGAGAGAGTGGGGTGAATTTTATTTTGAGCAAGTTAGAAAAAAATTTTGTCATGTTCTAGCGTTTAAGTGTTTTTCGTGACGTAGGATGCGGATTGGATTTATTGGGAGTCGGGGGATACCGCGATGTTATTCGGGGTTCGAGACCTGTGTGGAGGAGGTGGCGACGCGGCTTGTCGCAAGGGGGCATGAAGTAACCGTTTATAACCGAATACCTTTTAACCCCTATCGGGAGAAGGAATTTAGAGGTGTTCGGATTGTGTGTTTGCCTACTCTGCCAACGAAGGGGACCGATACATTGTTTCACAGTGGGCTGTGCACCTTGCACGGGATTTTTCAAGGATATGATTTAATTTACATTTGTGGAGTGGGGAGTGCAGTTTATTCAGGGATTTGGCGGTTATTTGGAGTGAAGTCGGTTGTGAATGTGGATGGGGCGGATTGGACGCGTGCTAAATGGGGGACTTTGGGGAAGACGTGGTTGCGCTGGAGTGAAGGTGCGGCTGCGAAGTTGGCTGATGTTGTAATTGCGGATCATCCAGCGATCGCGGAGAGGTATTGGCAGAATTTTAGGATCAAGGCTGAGGTAATTCCTTATGGGGCTGAGGTTGTGGAGGCCGATCCCGGACAGGAGTGTTTAAAGAAACTGGGATTGTCATCAAAGGGGTATTTTTTGTTTGTATCGCGGTTGACACCAGAGAACGGTGCTGCGGAAGTGATGGAGGCTCATCTGAAATCGGGGGTGAAGTTGCCCTTGGTGGTGGTAGGGGATGCCCCCTATCAGACTAGCTACAAAATTTACCTTCAAAGGCTTGCAGGAAAGAGTGAAGGCAGGATTCATTTGACCGGTTTTGTGTTTGGGGAAGGGTATCAGCAGTTGAGTTATCACGCCCGGGCTTATATTTTTCCGACTGCGATAGATGCAACGCGGCCAGTTTTGTTGGAGCAGATGGGGATGGGGGCTGTGGTGATTGCACGTGACACGCCCGCAAATCGGCATATTTTGGGTGATGCGGCGTTATATTTTTCACCGGAAGATGACGAGGAGTTGAGCAGCTTATTGAAGTATTTGGCAGGGGAAGGAGCTTTGCTTGAGGATTTGGCCGAACGAGCGCGGGAGAGGATTCGTAGGTTTTATAACTGGGAGACAGTTGTGGATCAGTATGAAGCGTTATTTCAGCGACTTGTAAAAGGGCGAAAGTGACACGGCGGCAAATTCATCTAATACATAACGATGGGGTAGGGGGTGGGCCCATTGTTGTTGGGCAACATTTGCTTTATTTTGCTCAAAAGGGGTGGGAGGTGGAACTTTGGTGTGGTGGTGAGGGAAGGGCCAGTGAGGTAGCTAGGGAGGTTGGAGGTAAGGTTCGAAGATTTAAGTTAGAAAGGAGCGTTTTTGGGGCATTATGGGAGATTCCTCGGTTGGCTTGGGAGCTGAGGCGGAGGAAGCCAGATGTATTTGTTCTGCATGGTCAATGGGCTGGGCCGGTAGGAGCAGTGGCAGCGAGAATAGCGGGTTTGAGGAATGTGGTTTATGTGGCCCATTGTCCGGCGTTTTACCACAGCACGAGTTTGTGGCGAGTGCTGAGGAATTATTTTGCCGAAATTGTCCCTTGTCGCTTAGCCAAGCGCGTGGTGGCTTTAAGTTATGGGAGCTGGTATGGGTATTTGTATCGAGGGTGGGTTCCGGAGGGACACTTGGTTGAAATAAAAAACGGCGTTGATTTGAGAATTGTGCCTACGAGTGAAGAAGCGAAAGCTTTTCGGGAGCAGAATTTGAAGCCTGTTTCTGATGTTCATGCGGTTTTTGTTGGCAGGATTGACGACCAAAAGCGTGTGGATTGGCTTTTGGAGGCTTGGGCGGAGGCGATTCGCATTCGGCCCACCGCTGCACCTGGATGGCATTTGTGGATTGTTGGCGGAGGAAGTTCTTCTGGGAACGAGGAGGAGAAAGTGAAAAAACTTGCGTTGGAGATGAATCTTGGAGAGAATGTTCATTTTGTTGGGCAGAGAAGGGATTCGATGTTATGGATAGCTGCGGGTGATTATGTAGTGATGAGTAGTTTGTATGAAGGGCATGCATTGGTTCCATTGGAAGCTATGGCTTGCAGCAAAGCTGTGGTTGCTTTTAATACCCACGGGATTGAAGATTCGGTAATTCATGAGGAAACTGGGCTTTTGGCTATGCTGGGAGATACGAATGAATTGGGAAATATGATTGCAAAGATTGCAATGGATGAGAGTTTGAGGCGGAAGATGGGGCAAAGAGGGCGAAAGAGATGCGAGGAATTGTTTCGTGTTGAGTATTCCTTAAAAAAGTATGAGTTTCTTTACGAGGAGCTTATGCAAAAAGGATAAGGAATGTTTCGGGTAATTTTTTTAGAACTACTGAAATTGGTATTAAGGCTTTTAGCGATTGCTGTGGGAATCCGGGTTCCATCCCATAAGCAACCAATACTCGCTCTACCTTGGGGGAATCATTGGAAATTATTTGGCCATCACTATCCGTATTTGCGGGTTTATTTTATGCCTGCGAGTCGTGTCCGTTATGGTTGGCAAGAGATAACGCTTGAACCATGGCCAGTGCCTGATTTTCCAAATGTTCGGCCGATTAGTGAGGCAGAGCAGAAAGGCCAAGCGGTCATTTGTGTGATTTTGGCGCATACTTTGCGGGGAGCCCAAGCTGCGATTAGTTATTGGCAAAAGTCAGGATTTACGGTAGAAGAGATAGTGGTTGTATATGGTGGCCGAGAAACGGATTTTACGGAATTGCAACATGGGCAGAAGTTTCACGTGAACGATGTTCGATTGCGGGTAAATCCTGCTCCTTCGAAGAAGCAATCCTATCAAGGGGTTTTCCGTGCGGTTGCACCCTTTTTGCTTGCTCGCAAAGAGGTTGGTTATGTTTTATTTGTTGAATATGATTTGATACCTATTTGGGGAAACATAAAGGAGCGTCTTGTAGAGTTAATTTCAGGCCGAGGTGCCGATGGTTTGTTTGCTTATCTTTGCCGTGTGGACCAAACGAACGCTCCTCATTATTTGTATCACTTAAGTGACCCGAACTTCGAGCGTGCTTGGGAAAAAATAAGTCGCCGTGAGGAGAAGCGAGTTGTATTGCAAGCTTTTGGAGCCTGTTCTTTCTTGACGCGAGAGGCTTGGTTGGCGTATGCCGAAGTGCAAATCCCAACACAAATTTACTTAGAGATCGAAATCCCTACTACACTCCACCATTTGGGTTTCCGAGTGCGGCCGTTTCCCCATGTTTGGTGTCAGTATTTGACAGTAGGGGAAATTACGAAGTGGAAGCTTCAGCAGGCCAAGCGAGACAAGGCACCTTGGGTGCATCCAATTAAAGTATAAATTTGTATAAGAAATTAAAATAGAATGACTTATTAGTTTGAACTGGTGAAGATTTTGGTGGCAGAGTTTCATCATCTTGGGGATGCAGTGATGGCGTTGCCATTTGTTCGAGGGGCACTAGAGGGAGGGCATGAGGTAGAGGTTTGGTGTAGGTCCAATGTTGCAAAGCTTTTTGAACTTGCAAACATAGCGGATGCGAAAAGTGAAAGGAATTTAAGGATAAAAGCCTGGGAACCACCCTGGCATGAGGAGTCTCACTCTAAGGGTATTTTAGAAAAAATAACTGAATACCAAAGGATTGTAAAAGTTTGGATTGAAGAAGGATTCGATGTTGCTGTGACGGTTTGGGCTGATTCAAGGGTTCATGGTTTGTTTGGATTTGCCCGAATTCCCAAACGGGTTGGGTTTCCAATGAATTTTATAAATTACTACGGTTCATCGGTTTTTTGGCGCAGAAGGAATCTTATTGGAGGTAAGTTCCTTGAATTCATTCTCAAATTTTTGCTAGGAGAACAGCTTTTGACAGATGAATTACTGCGAAAGAGTCCGGTTCAGCATCACTTGGAAGCTTGGCGGCAGATTGGGGAAAAATTACAAATTTTTCTGAATTTCAAACCACCCTGGCTTTCTGTAAAAGAGGAAACCATTTCATCTATTACGAGAGAGGCAATTCAGGGTTTGCCAAATCGACGAAGAATTTTTATTCATCCCGGCGGCCGGCTACCCTGCAAAACTTGGCCACTCGAAAAATTCAAGCAAGTTGTGAAAAAGCTGCGGGAGAAGGAGTTGAATGTTTCAATTTTAGTTTGCCAGTCACCTTCTTCGTTTTTTTCTGAGCTAGATTTTGCAGGTTGTTGTTTGGTCCCAACGCCAAAGTTGGAGGATTTAGTTTATGCGATAAGTGTGTCAGATATTTTCCTTGGGAATGATTCACTGCCAGCTCATATTGCTGCGGCGCTTGGAAAAGATGTTCTAGCAATTTTTGGTTCAAGTGATCCGAGGTTGTTTGCACCAGCGAACCGCCAAGAGACTGTAATTTGGGCAGAGGGGGCATGTCCCTATCACCCCTGCATGGATCGCTGCCGTCAGCCGTCCTTTCTGTGTTTAGATTCAGTTAATGTTGAACAGGTCTTTGAACGAATAGCAATCAGGCTATAAAATAGATAAACGTATCCATTATTTAAATTAATATAAAATTTTTTTGTGGGAATAGAGTGCTGCTTCATTCTTTGAGAGTATGCGTGCTTTTTTAGGAGTGGTGCCTGAGGGAGAGGCGAGGAATTTTCTACGGAATTCAGTTCGGATTCTGCGTGAAGAAATTGGATTGGAGGGAGTGCGATGGGTTCGGGAAGAGAATTGGCACATGACATTGCATTTTTTTGCAGAACTACCGGAGCAGGTTCTGCGAGATTTTTGTGAGGAGATTGGTAATAAACTAAGATTTTGGAAGGCTTTTCGTATCGTGATCGAACGACCAGCGTTCTTTCCGAGTGAGAAAAGACCGCGACTCATTGCGAGTGTAAGTAAAAGGGATGAGCGGCTAATTGCGCTGGTGGAACAAATTCATGAAGTTATAAAAAAGTTTGGTTTGCCTCCTGCTGACAAACTTTTTTGTGGGCATATTACACTTGGGCGATTGCGAGAAAATTTCAAATTCAGAGCTTCAGAAAAATTGCTTCGTTTATCCAGTAAATGTCATAATAAAGAGGTTGAAATTTGCTTGATGCCGGTAACTGAAATTTTTTTATTTGCTAGTAAAATTCTTTCAAGCGGCCCCGTCTATTCGATTTTGGATAGTTTTCGACTTCAGGGTTCTAAAAGTAAAATTATCATCGAGGGCTAGTTGGGTATTAGGCCATTTTTTTAAAGTTATTGATGGGAACTTCGATTTTACTTTTGTTTTGTGTTGGTTTATCTATTACTGCGGGCTGGATGGTTTTCGCGTGGGTGATTGCTCGTCTTTTAAACAATCTGAGTATTGTGGATGCAGCTTGGGCAATGGCTTTTCTCCCCACATCGTTTTTTTTAGTTTTGTTCGACTCTGACCCAACGTTTTCAAGTTATCTGCTGACTGTGCTGATGGTTTGTTGGAGTTTGCGGCTGTCTGTGCACATAAGCTTCCGTATTTTCAAGCACCATCCCCAGGAAGATCCTCGCTACCGACCTCTGCGACAGATGTTTTCAAAGAATGAATGGTTGATTTATCTTGTTTTTTTCCAGTTGCAGGGTTTTGTGGTGGCGCTTTTGCTTTTGCCGCTAATTGTCACGATAGTTTGTGGCCCAAGGGAACTAAGCCTTTTTCAATTCCTTGCAACTACGTTAGCGTTCCTTTCGATTGGAGGGGAATGGCTGGCGGATTGGCAGCTCTCGAATTTTAAGAGTAAATCAAACGAACCAAAGGCGATTTGTAAAAATGGGCTTTGGGCGTGGTCCCGCCATCCAAACTATTTTTTTGAATGGTTGTTCTGGGTAAGTGTAAGTTTGTATGTTCTGCCGATGCATTATGGTTGGATAGGATTGGCAGCTCCAGCGATGATGTTATGGTTCTTACTCCGTTTAACTGGCATCCCTGCTACAGAAGCTTATATGTTGGAGACTCGTGGGGAGGCATTTAAGCAGTATTGCAGAGAAACGAGTCCGTTTATTCCTTTGCCACCGCGGGTTTCTACTGTGGAATAAGACAAATTTGTCCAGTATTTTTTAATTGGAAACGTGTTTTGACACTCTTTGCATGGGATGGCTAGAATTGAGGGTCTACAAATGCAAAAGCCAAAAGTTCTTGTAGCAGACGCTATATCTCAACGTGGTATTGAGGAACTTGTAGCGGGAGGCGAGTTGGATGTTGATGTGAGGATTGGCATCAAGCCTGAAGAGCTCCTCAAGAGTGCTTCGGAATATGCAGCAATTGTTGTGCGTAGCCAAACGAAGTTAACTTCTGATGTGATTGAGGCTGCAACAAATTTGCGGGTTATAGGGAGAGCTGGGGTGGGGGTGGATAATGTGGATGTGGAAGCAGCGACAAAGAAGGGTGTGGTGGTCATGAATACGCCGGGAGGTAATACGATTTCCACTGCCGAGCATGCCTTTTCGCTGTTGATGAGCATCGCCCGGAACATCCCGCAAGCGGACGCGAGTGTAAAAGCTGGTAAATGGGAAAGGAAAAATTTTGAGGGAGTTGAGCTTTACAACAAGACACTTGGGATTTTGGGAATGGGCCGGATTGGGACTGAAATTGCTAAACGGGCAGTAGCTTTCGGAATGCGGATTTTGGCGTATGATCCTTATCTTTCTGCTGCCAAGGCTCGTTCGTTGCAAGCAGAGCTGGTTGAGGATTTGGATCAGCTTCTCCCGAGGGTTGATTTTCTGACATTGCACATGCCGTTGACAGATGAAACCCGTCACATCTTGAATGCTCGACGATTGGCTTTGCTTCCTCGTGGGGCAAGGATTGTGAATTGTGCGAGGGGGGGGTTGATAGACGAAACGGCGCTTTATGAAGCGCTCCAATCAAAGCATATTGCTGCTGCTGCTTTAGATGTGTATGAAGTGGAACCGCCTCCTCCCGATTTTCCGCTAAGGCAACTGCCAAATGTTGTTTTTACTCCTCATCTTGGAGCCTCAACAGTAGAAGCCCAGGAAAGTGTAGGGATTGAAATTGCTCAAGCTATCCGAGCTGCCCTTCTTTTTGGAGAAATCCGTAATGCGGTTAATGCGCCCAGCATTGATGCCAAAACGCTTTCTGTTCTTGGACCTTACTTGGATCTTTGCGAAAGATTAGGCAATTTCCTGGGTTTCCTAGCGCCAAAGAGGGCTGAAAGGTTTATGGTTCAATACTGTGGAAAAGTTACTGAATACGATCTCCGTCCATTAACGCGTGCGGCGTTGTCGGGTTATTTGCGGCGCTCGAGTGGAACGGAGGCGAACCAGGTTAACGCTCCTTCAATAGCGGAAAGCCTTGGGCTTGATGTGATTGAAAGCCGACAAACGGAACCAGGGGAATTTACGGAGTGGGTTGAAGTTTCTGCCTCGAGTCCATCTAGTGCTGTTAGTATCCGAGGCACTTTTTTTGGGAACAAGCCGCGGATTGTTCTAATCAATGGGAGGCATGTTGAGGCAACCCCTTCGGGAGCGATCTTGCTTTTAGAGAACCATGACCGACCTGGTGTTGTTGGCCATATTGGTTCGTTGCTTGGAAAGTTTAACGTAAACATCGCTTCGATGTCGCTCGGGCGGGATCATCAAGGGGGAGCAGCCCTGACGATTCTCAATCTTGACTCTTCGCCCCCGCAGGAGGTCCTTGACATTCTCAGTAAAGACCCAACGATCCTCTCAGCGAGAGCGTTTGAACTATAGGGAAAGTAAGGACCTGTCATTATGAAGCTTACAAATCAAGTTGCGGTGGTGACTGGGGCTGGCCGAGGAATAGGGGAAGCGATTGCAAAACGCCTAGCTGCTAACGGAGCTCGAGTTGCAGTGATTAGCAGAACACAGGAAAACTCTCGGCGCGTTGCCGATGCGATTAATTCCGAATATTCTGGAGCAGCTATTCCATTTTCAGTTGATGTTGCCGATTTCCGTGCTTCTGAAGAGTGTATAGACCAGGTCCTCCAAAATTTCAAAAAAGTAGATATATTGGTCAACAATGCAGGGATAACTCGGGACAATTTGGCGATGCGGATGACGGAAGAGGAATGGGATGCTGTTCTCGCTACAAATCTCAAAGGTGCTTTCAACATGACGAGGGCAGTTTTGCGGACAATGGTTAAACAGCGTTACGGGAGAATTATAAGCATTTCATCAGTAAGTGGAATAATGGGGATAGCCGGTCAGGTTAATTATGCGGCCAGCAAATCTGGTTTGTTTGGATTTACGAAGGCATTGGCTCGCGAGCTAGCTTCTCGAAATATTACAGTGAATGTTATTGCCCCAGGTTTTATTGAAACGGATATGACGGCAGTTCTTAATGAAGAGGTCCGCAAGATGGCATTGGCACAGATACCTATAGGGCGTTTCGGAAAGACCGAGGAGGTTGCGGCTGCGGTAGAATTTTTGGTTTCACCTGATTCTTCCTATATCACAGGTCAGGTCCTTGCAGTGGATGGGGGAATGTCTATGTAAATAACTGGATATGTTGCTCTATTTTTTACGGCATGCGGATGCGGAACGGCAGGCTGTGACAGATGCTGCGCGGCAACTAACATCTCGGGGTCGTGAACAAGCGAAAGCGGTTGGCGAATTTTGCCATCGGCACCGCATTCAGCCAGTATCCGTTTTGACGAGTCCATTAGTTCGAGCGGTTCAGACTGCAAAAATTGTTTGCAACGAGTTAGGGCTTACCCCTATTGAGACTCCGTGGCTTGCGAGCGGAATGCGTCCTGAAAAATTGCTCGAAGAGTTGTTGAATTTATTTACGCAGGAATCATTGATGCTAGTTGGGCACGAGCCAGATTTTGGGATATCAATATCGTATTTAATTGGTAGCTCATCAAATGCGGTGCATGTTCGAAAAGCCTCGCTTACTTGTGTTTCGCTTTCTGCACCACGTTTCGGTGCAGGAACTTTAGAATTTTCGATTCCTCCTCGTTTTTTCTAGCCGGATTATTTGTGGGTGATTTTTTCCAATCCGGCTCAGTAGCAACTTTACCCAGGCTGGCTTATTCTGGGTTGCGGGTGCTGGAGGAACGTCTTTTGGAATTCACTAAGAATAAACCTGCTGCCCTTATTCTTCCCTGTCATAGACAGGATTTGAAGAGTGATTCGTTCCGGAAGATTCTTTCGACAATCTCGACTTGTTATTTTCTTCAAAAAGTTGTTGTGGGGTTGGATGCGGCTACGAGGGATGATTACTTGTATGCTCGGGAGGTTCTTAGATGTCTTCCACAAAAGGCATTTCTTCTTTGGAATGATGGTCTGAAGGTTCAGCAGTTTCTACAGGAGTTAAAGAATGCTGGGTTATTTACTGGAATACCAGGTAAGGGACGGAACTTTTGGCTCTGCTGTGGTTATGTGCTAACGGATCCCACTACGAGAATCCTTATAAGCCACGATTGTGATATTCTGACCTACGATCGTGAACTACTGGTAAGAGTCCTCTATCCTGTAACTCATCCACATTTTGGCTTTGATTTTTGCAAAGGATATTCAGCTCGGTTTTCTGAACGTCTTCATGGGCGGCTTATGCGGCTTATGTTTACTCCATTGATTCGAGCAATGGAGTGTGTTGTCGGCTATCATGACTTTATCCGCTACCTTGATAGTTTCCGCTACCCTTTGGCGGGGGAGGTTGCGATTAATACTGATTTTGCAAGCAGAACGGAAGTTGCTCCAGATTGGGGAGTGGAGGTTGCTCTTCTAGCAGAGGCTAGGCGCTTACTTACACAAGATGCAATTTGCCAGGTTGAGTTTAGCGAGAGATACGATCATAAGCACCAACAACTGCTCCCAGAAGATTGTTCGAGGGGATTAGCCAAGTCTGCCTTTGATGTTGCAAAGTGTATTTTCTATCGAGCAGCCAGTGAAGGGATTCGTTTCGATCAGAGTGTGTTTGATGCCATACTTACTTCCTATCAACGCAGATCACAAGAGACCATTCGCTCCTTCGAAGCTTGCGCTGATATAAACTGTCTGTGCTTCGATCGGTATGAGGAAGAAGTTGCCACAACCGCCTTTACTCGCAGTATCCGATTAGCTGCAAAGGCTTATCTTGAAGAACCATGGAACTCGCCTTGGCTTCCTAGCTGGAACCGTGTTTTCTCTGCTTTCCCCTCTGCTTTAACGGCTTTGATTGATGCTGCCGAAATCGTCAACGCCTAAAAAATGGATAATAAAGTAGTTATTCATTGGTTCCGCAAAGACCTACGTCTAACTGATAACACTTCCTTGCTTGCGGCTGCCTCAGCGGGAAAAGTTGTTCCAGTTTATCTCCTTTCTACTTGGCGTGGTGAACATCGTTGGACTGGTTCTAAAAGACAAACCTTTCTATGCCACTGTCTGAGGGACTTGGCTATTTCTCTTGAAAGGGTTGGTTCACGTTTGATTCTGCGCTCTGGTTCTGCAGTTGAGGAGATTCCCCGTTTGGCCTGTGAAGTAGGTGCTATCGAAGTTCATACGAATCGTGACTACGATCTGTATGGCAAAAAAATAGAGCAAAAACTCCAAAATATTCTCTCTTCACAAGGAGTTGTTTTTAAGACACACAAAGACAGTGTGATTTGGGAGGGGAGGGAAATTCTTACTATTAATGGAGAGCCTTTTCGTGTATTTACCCCTTATTCCCGAGCCTGGCGTAATGCGTGTTTTTCGAATAATTTTCGTCCAGCCCCTGAGCGTTTACCAGCTCCCGACTTTCTTTTCCAACTTCATTCTCTCTCTCTTCCCACACCGGCTTATTGGAACTTACCAGACGAAACCGAGAACATTTTACCGGGAGGAGAGACCCAAGCGCGTCGTCGCCTCGAAGATTTCTTTAACTCGGGAAAAATTTTTGAATACTCCAATAAGCGCGATTTCCCGGCATTAGAAGCGACTTCCCGCTTCAGCCAAGACCTCAGATTCGGGTTGATTTCAATCCGAGAAATCTTCCAGAGATGTCAAAAGGCCTCGATCTCTTCGCCCAAGACAGCCCTGGAAAGCGTTCATAAATTTGAGACTGAATTAATTTGGCGCGAATTCTACTTCCAAATCCTTTATAATTTTCCAGAAGTCCTTGAAGTTGAATTTAACCCTAAATATCGAAACCTTACTTGGCCAGGAAGTCTCCAACATTTTGAATGTTGGAAGTTTGGGCAAACGGGCTTTCCCCTCGTGGATGCTGGAATGCGTCAGCTCCTGAAGACAGGTTTTATGCATAATCGAGTCCGTATGATTTCAGCTATGTTTTTAACCAAAGACCTTCATCTCGATTGGCGGCTGGGGGAGCAATGGTTTCTCCAACATCTTGTTGATGGAGAAATTGCTTCTAACAATGGAGGTTGGCAGTGGTCGGCAGGAACAGGCGCAGACGCTGCTCCTTACTTCCGTATCCACAATCCATGGTTACAAACAAAAAAATTCGACCCAAAAGGAGATTATATTCGACAGTGGCTGCCGGAACTTCAAAATGTTCCGACCGAAAAGTTCTTTTCTCCCCCACCACAGGGTCAAAGCCTCGCACCTTCGTATCCACGTCCTATTGTTGATCACAACGAAGAGCGGATAAAAGCCTTATCTTTTTTCGCCTAAAAGGGTAAAAAGCTGCAAAAAAGATACTGCATGTCTTTTTCCTTGATTTTTGGTCTTCTTATGGTAAATTACCTCTATGATCCCCATCAGAACATC
Organism: Chthoniobacterales bacterium; assembly: GCA_026418675.1. Classification (GTDB taxonomy): domain Bacteria; phylum Verrucomicrobiota; class Verrucomicrobiia; order Chthoniobacterales; family DYNR01; genus JAOAAX01. The sequence continues at coordinate 102,775 of JAOAAX010000005.1, forward strand.
TTATTTGAATTTCACTAAATATTCACGTCGTTTTTGGAATACGGCGTTTACCTTAATTGAAATTCTAGCTGTTTTGGTAGTTATCTCATCATTATCAACTGTTGGTTACATAAGTTACAAAAACATTAAAGAAAATGCTCGTGAGGAGAAGCTTCGAAAAGACGTTGCGAATCTAAACTCTGCTATATCCTTATACTTGATAAATGGTGGCACTTTTAATGGCACAGAAACTGTTTCGCAAGTTTTACGAAAACTTAAAGCTGCTTCTGCCAATACAACAAGTCAGGCTCTTTCAGGAGGATATATTGATAATCGCTTAACAGCAGTAATGCAAACTGCGGAAGAAGCAGCAACAAACGAACTTCGTGCAATTTGGAGTCCAAATAATGATATTCAAAGAACCGGTTTTGTTCTTGTAAATGGAGGAGGGATAGGAGTCCGCGAGTTTATATTAGGTCAACCAGAAATTATTGAACCAGAAACTCGTTCCACGAACTTTCAAATCGCAACAAACCCTGGTTGGATTTGGGAGTTTTCGAATTCTTCTGCAGCCTCACAAAATTCTGGAGGGAGCGAACCTCCTTCTGGTGGTGGTTCGTCACCGCCAATTACGGCATCAATACCTTCACAACAACTGCGTCGCCTAGCCAAACCGGTCTTCTCTCCTGGTGGTGGTGTTTATGAAATTTCAATATTTGCTCAGTATTACAATGTTACTCTTACAAATCCCAATGGCCGAGGAATACTCCATTACTCGTTACCAGGTCAATCGAACTCAACAACAGCTACGACTGTTACACTGTCTCTCCCACGAGGTTCCTCTTATCCTGTATCTGCATGGGTTGTTTCTGATGATCCTGTTCGTTGGTTGAACAGTGAAGTGGCTTCCGAAACTTTTATTATTATTTCTTATCTCCCTGATGCTGCTGATCCACAGACAGTTGGCGCGGTCGTTGGTTCCGGTGACATCAACGGTTCTTTTGTGGGATCCCTAATTTTCAGTAACCCGACGGGGAATTTAATTTTTAATTCAAACGGCAGAATCATGTCAGGTAACCTATACCTTCCGGGAACTCCAAGGATAGAAATTTTACCATCACCACACCTCGTCGTGGATTATGGCCAAAGCTTCGTTGCAGGCAATGTTACAATTCCTAGAAACGTTATAGGGGGCAAAGAATTCTCCATAGATGGCAGATTGATTTCGGATGCGCCCGGTCCGCAGATAATTGATTTAACAGGTAACATGACTCCCAGCAATTACATGCTCCGGTTTAATGCCAATTCCTATGTTGAAGGAAGAGTTTATCGAAGAGCGAATGCGCCAACTCTTCCTAATGTCAGCGTCCCCAATCTGCCTCAACGTGGCTCCGTAAATGTTGGGGGGAACACTATAACTCTTCAAGGCGGTGATTATTCCGAGATTAGAATGACTAATCGTAATGGTGTTTTGCGTTTGGGGGACCCAAATTCTGCTGAACCAATCGAATATGTTTTTCGCGATTCAACCTTTAACAATGGAAGGGTCGAAATCCTAGGACCTGTTAAGATTTATTTTACAAGTGCTTTCAGTATCAAAAGTGGTTTTTCTTTTGGGAATGAGAACAGGCCAGAAGATTTGCAAATTTTCGTGACTTCTGGTGAATTGGATGTTCAATCGGGTGGGTTGCTCTCCGCTCGTTTGGTCGCGCCAAATAGCGGAGTTACCTTTCGTGGCAATTTCCGCGGAACTCTAGTTGCTTGTTATTTAAATATCTATGGAAATGGTGTTGCTTTTACTTTGCCACCAATTATTACACAATAACATTTACAGTCTAAGACCTTCTTGTTTCCTTAGGGAAGCACAAATTGCATGAAAAACCTAACACCGGATTCCCCTATTGGTCGCAAGATTTTAGAAGTTTGTAAGCTGGATGGAATAAGTGATTTCTATCTTTCTCCGGGAGAACCTTTTAGTTATAAGCGGAACGGTCGTTTGGTTATAGATGAATCCTTTATTGTTGAATATCAGGCTCCTGCTTCTCCTCAGCCCGGTTGTTGGGATTATGCGATTTCCCTCGAGAAGCATCGTTTCCGGGTGAATCAAATGGTTACCAGAGGACGCTTACGTTGGGTTATGCGTCTTTTGCCCGATAAAATTCCGGATCCTTTTGCTATAAAAGTTCCTCCACCAGCACTTAAAGCTTTCTTAGAAGCCCGGAATGGGCTTTTTTTAATTTGTGGTGCTACCGGCAGCGGAAAATCAACAACAATTGCTTCCATGATCCTTTACCGTGCCAAGCGCAGGCGGGAGCATGTTATAACCTTTGAGGACCCAATTGAATTCATTTATCCAGATGGTCTGCCCTCCTTAATTTCTCAAAGAGAAATGGGAACTGACGAGCTTGATTTTGCGCGTGCACTACGTGCTGCTTTGCGTCAGGCCCCTGATGTGATTGTTATCGGCGAAATTCGTGATGGAGAGACAGCAGAGATAGCCCTTCAAGCATCTGAAACCGGTCACGTAGTTGTGGCAACACTTCATACTTCCTCAGCCTCCCAGACAGTTCAACGATTTCTGAAACTCATCCCTAGCGAGCGACTTGAAAGTTCTCAGGAAACTCTTGCCGACTGCCTCCGCCTTATTCTCTGCCAACGTTTGCTTCTCGACGACCGCCAGAATAAGCGTTTCCCAATTCATGAAGTTCTTTTGCAATATGACGGAGTCGTCAATATCATCCGTAGGGGAGATTTTAAAAAACTCGATCAGGAACTTGAAACAGGATGGAAACGCGGAATGCAAACTTTTGAAAAAAGCCTTGAGTTACGAGCTGATGAGGGCTTCCACCCTGCCCGGGGATCAGTTGCTACTGGATTTTCTGCTGAGGAAGTCCGTGATTATTTGGAGAATGAACACGAATTAACTAGATAAGAAGTTTCCTTATTAGGTTGTGAATTTGACTCTAAAAGATATTTTTGACGTCCTAACATTTGCTGCTTTCCTTCCTGAGCCGGATGACCCCTCAGCTCCTTGGCGAAAGCGATTCCAAAATCGTCGCTCTCTTTTTCTTCAGATTGGAAAAAATACCCATCGTTGGGTTGCTTTGTCAAAAAAAGGAACCTTTGATCAATCTGGTTATTTTGAGGGCGATTTGAAGGAAAATTTACATGCCCATCGTGAGGAATTTAGAAAACTAACTGATGGTGGCTGGATATGCGTTTCGATTAATGTCCGGTATATTATAAGCCTCGAGTCGAATCTTTCACGAAAAAAAGGTTCTGAACAAATTGTTAAGTCGAATCCGCGGAGCATATTAGGTTCCAAATACGAAAAAGGAAAACGCTACGCTGTAACTCATAATCCTGAGAGCAATTCTTCTCTTCTTCTAACTTGTGAAGAGGATCAAATCAAAAGAATTGAAACCGTCATCAAAGATGCGGGCTTTCAAGTCGGAAGAATTTGTGTTGGGACTTATGCTTTACTAAGGCACTTGCTTGTTTTAACAACGTCAACCGAATCTCCTCAATCCACTCAAAATCAAGCCCAGCCTCAAAATATTGACTCTGCTCATCTTTATATTGCTTGCAACTACGGTTCAATCAGTATCCTTAGCCAAAAAGGTAACCAGTGGCTCGAACTCCGATCCCGCACTGATGTTTATGAAAATGAGGATTATTCACCCATCCTTGAACTCCTTACACCTTTTCGGCAACGTATTGACGTTCCTCTTGCAGTTTCCTTAATTTCGCATGATATTCAACCATCCCTCGCTAAAGCAATTCAGGATTTCTTCCCAAATTCGAATTTTAAAGATTATACTCAACAAAATCAACTCTGGTCCCTTATGCGGGACTTTTAAGAGTTAATCCTCATAATGCGCATAGAGCCCCAAATACTTGACGATTTTAAAACCGACCGAGCAGAGATTGCTCCTCCCCTTCCTCAAGCAGCTCGGCTTATTCCCATACTTTTTTATATTTGTGTAGCTGCTTCTTTAATTCTTTTTATCATTTTTACAATCAATTTAACTAATGCCACTCGTCAGCGTGATCAATTCCGTGCAAAAACCCAACAAGCTCAATCAGAACTTAATACACTCCGCAATGAACGAGCTTCTTTAGAAGCAAAAGCAAAACGGGCTACGGATCTCCAGCTTTGGACCGAATGCACACGGCCAATTCAGCCTCTTATTGTGGCAATTGCTCGATCTCTTGAACGGGATGCTTCAATTGCAGAACTTTATTTTTCCCGCAACTCAGCTTCACAGCAAAATCTCGACTTTCGCATTCGATTAAATTCTACTTCGCAAACTCAACTTGATAAAGTGATTAATCGTTTATTAGAAATGAGGTATCGTGCCTATTCTCCAGAACAGAAATATGTTCGAGGTCAGATTGAATTTCAAGCTACTTTAATATACCAACAGAAGGAACTTCTCAGGGAAGAGGAACAAACCCCTACTGCAGCTCAATCCCAACTACCTTCATCATGAATACGAAGCAAGCGGCTGCTTTTCTCGTTGCATTCGCTGCACTCGCACTGTTATATGCTTTATCATTGTTTCGAACTCAAGTTACCCTTCGTGAGAAGGAGCTTCAACAAGCTCAATCTGAATCAGTTGCCGCCGCAACTGCACTTACACAAGAAAAAATTCAACTCGAAAAATTAAAAGCAACTACCGAGTCATATCTCCGTTACCTTGAAGCATGGGAACCACATTTTTCCTCTCTTAACAACGCTCAGAGTGCTGAACTTTCTATATCTTTACGCCTTAAATCTGCAAATCTTCTTACTCTAGCTCAACGTTATGAACGAATCAACGCAAAATTTGGAGAAGCAATACCAGCAATAATGCGAGCTTCACTTTCCATTGAAGACAACTACGTTTCTGTTCTTAATTGGATTGGTTTGATTGAGGAGGAACTTCCGACTCTCCGCACTGCTTCCATAAGTATTACAAAAGGAGAGCGTCCCAACGATATCCGCACGGAACTTGTTTTCGAGGTCCCCCTAATCCAATGAAAAAAACTTTTACTTTATATGTCCCTAGATTAATTATTCCTATTTTAATTTTATCTCTATCAATACTCAGAGCATCACCTTTTCTACCGACAGATAAAAAGGCCGTTAAGCTTGAGCCGGGAGAGCGTAATCCATTTTCCCAAAGAGCCCCAGCTACTTCACAAATTACTCAACCAGTTGAAACAGAAGAGTTTCAGATACGTTCATTTCTCTCAACTGTTTTGATTTCCGGCTATACCGAATCAACAACTTCCCGTTCTATTCTTCTTGCCGGCCGAAGAATTACGGTTGGCGATATTTTGACCGATCTCGTAGAAGGTCAAACGGAACGAATTTTGGTAGAAAATATTCTCCCAGATCGGATTGAATTTGCTTTTCTCGAACCGGAAAATCGTCCTATAACTCGACGTTTTTCCCTACCTTTCAATCTTCAACCCACTGTGCGCTATCTCCTTCCAACACAATCCCCTGTTAATAAACCTCCTGTTCCCAATCTCCACGGTCGCTATCCCCCCAAAAATGAAGGAGTTTCAGACCATCAGCTTCCGCATTAAAATCGCTGCGTTTACCTTACCGGAACTTTTGGTAACGTTAGCAATTGCTGCTGCTGTAATTACAGCTGCGCTTATCGGTTTTAGTTCTTTTTCAAAGGCAAGAGAAGCCATTGATCAGCGAACTTATCTTCAAATTGGCTCTTTTGCAACGACTTATTATGGAATGCCGGCCAATGCTACTTTCGAAACCCGTTCTGCTCCAAGTCCGCAACGTCGTTTCATGGCTGAGCAATTTCGCGAAGCGCTCTATGACGACCTCTATCAATCGGTAGCTGCTTTTATTCTTGCCCGTCCGAATAATACCCCCATTCGCCCATCATCCGTCAATCTCACTTGGAGCGATGCTTCTCCCTTCTCTACACCCAATGATTTTCGTTCTGTTCTGGTTAATAATGGGGTTTCGAATGTTCCGGCTTTCAATTTCAATTCTACCTCTCTCTCCTATCTTCAGACGGCTAATGGTCCCAATTTAAGCCTTTTTTTCCTTTCGCCGAGAAACTCTCCCACGGGGCCGCTTCGAATCCGAGCTATCTATGAATTGGACTTTCTCCCTATTTCCAATCCACAAGGCACCTATGCTTCACTTCGTCGAATGGCTTTCGACTCATCAGCTAATGCATGGACCCTTTCAGCGTATTACGACGTTTTCTATCCTACACCTCCTCTTTCCTCCAATTCCACTGCCATTACAAATTTCCAACCTGTGGCAGCTTACTTTCAGCCAACTCAGGACGCCCAATTTCCACAACCTTTTTATTTCCTCTGGCTTCCGGATCCGGGAGTATTCCCTCTCCAACCGACGATCTTCACGGGGAACCTGACTGCATCCGATCCGCGTTTCTATTACGCAAATATGGGAGCCATTACTTCCTTTTTTCTTGTCATCCCTCAATTCCCTTCCTTCCGATGACTCCCAGAGATCCATGCAGGTTTGAACGTTCTTCCTCACAGAGAGCAACTGGTTTACTTTACGTTCTCGTCCTAATCGTTCTTGTTTCGACCATTTTCGTTGGGTGGATCGAGCTTATGACCAACCGCATCAATACGGGGGATATATTTTTTCTCGAGGCGAAGCGTCGGATTGCACACGAAAATTGCCGTTCCCTTCTCCATCAATATTCCATCCAACACACATTAGGCAGCACTTCCCAAGTTTCCTACACAGCCATTTTACCGAGTGGCTGGGGCGAATTGTATATTGAACGTTGGCAACGTAATCTCACCTCCTATTCCTTCGGTTGGCCGCATTTGATTAACCCCTTCAATCCTTTATCGATTGGTGCCTTTCCAGAAGAACTTCGTTCCTCTATTTCCTGGAATGTCACCTATGCAAGTGTCAATCCTGCACAAAATACAGAGACGACACGTGCTGCAATTACCCTTCTTCGCACTCGTTCTTTCTCGGACATTCCCCCACCTCCGACCCCTTCTCCTACTCCTACGCCGACCCCGGCACAACTTTTCCTTGATTTGAGTTCTATGAGCTATTGGCCATCCAATCCTCCACCTACCCCGTTTCCCTCCCCTTGGCCACAACCGGCAAACCAGACACGCCCTCCATTCGCAATTTCCTCGCTTACGATTATTGGCGATACCTCTGCAAATGCTTCTACAAAAGCAGGAGCACTCCTGTATCTACCCACTACAACCAATCTCACCTTCTTGGGAAACAACTCCCGTCCATTCATAATTGTTGCTACCAATCAAACCTCCGCCACTTGGATATTACCCAATTCGACTTCCAGTTGGAATCTTAGTGCCATTCTCAACAATTCTCGTATCACTCTTGGTTTGAATACGACGGGCCAGCAACTCGCTGCTTCTCAAATCCGTGGCGGTTTTTTCCTCCAGGGTTCAACTTCTAATCTCACCCTACAGAACGGTAACAGCTCCTTTTCAAGAGAAAGTGCAAACTTCCGCAGGCTTATCCGCTATTTGACCAACTCCCCAACTTTCGACGAAATTTTCCTCTCCACTCCATGATGCTTCCCTACAAAGGATACACCCTTGTTGAAACCCTCATTGCCGCGGGTATTCTCCTTTTTGTTTTGGCTACTGCCGCAAGCCTTAGTTTTTCCCTTGTTCGCTTGGAGGACGATTCCCAAAAATCTGCAGTCGCAATCAACTATGCTGAGCAAGCGGGACGGCTGTGGCAACTAGGAATCAACAACACGACCATCCAGGCCATCCTTCCTCCCAATCCGCACATCCTGAGCCTTCAATTTTCCACTCACCAAAACCTCAGCCTTCAGGATGGAAACTTAACCATCAATCCAACCCAAGCAAACCTAACTGTTACTTTTCGAATTCCTAATACTTCTGCCAACCGCTCCGAAACTTTTTACCTCGTCCGTCCCAACCCACCGGCCAATCCTTAAATCACCCATCGTTCTCGTTGCACCAACATCAGCTTACTTGCAGAAAAAGCTTATTCCCTCTCAACTAATTTCCTTTTTCCTGGCTCAAGGCTTAACCTGCGGAACTGGTTGGCGCGAGGGCTCTCCCATTTCTTAGTTTGGGATGCTTAGTTACTTGTCGCCAGCAAAAGGGAGTGTTGTTTGCCGCTTGCTGCCAACCCACTGCCTTCTTGTTCCCTTGCAGCCCGGTTCCTGCCGAGAACAAATCCTTCTAACTCTGCCACGATCTCCTTGAGGGTCATAGCTTGGGAGCTGAGTTGTTGGCTGGCTCCTGCTGTTTGCTCGGCGGCTGCTGCATTTTGTTGGGTCAGTTTATCCAGCTGGGTAACAGCGCTATTGACCTGCTCAATGCCTTGACTTTGCTCCCGGGATGCACTCGCAATTTGCGCAACGATTTCGTCCATTTGCTTCACTCGGCTTAGAATTTGTTGGAAGCTCTCATTTACCTTTGTGCTAAGCTCGACCCCTGCCGAAGATTTACGAATGTTGTCCTCAATCCGCTCAGCTGTTTCTTTCGCTGCTTGGGCTGCTCGCTGTGCAAGGGCACGCACCTCATCAGCAACAACTGCAAAACCAGCTCCGGCTTCTCCTGCTCGAGCAGCCTCTACCGCTGCGTTCAATGCAAGGATATTCGTCTGGAATGCAATCTCATCAATCGTCTTGATGATCTTGGAAATGTTGTTACTCGATGTTTGAATTTCTGACATCGCTTGATTCATCAACTCTACATTTGATGCTCCAGATTCTGCGGCCTCACGGGTTTGTGAAGCTAACTCCTTCGCGTTCATAGCGTGCTCAGCGTTTTGTCGGGTCATTGAGGAAATCTGCTCCAGGCTTGCACCCGTTTCCTCCAAACTCGCCGCTTGCTCGCTTGCCCCTTCAGAGAGAGATTGGGAGGAAGAACTCATTTCCACTGAGCTTGCAGCAACTTGACTCGATGATTCCCCAAGATGAGAGGAAATCGTCAATATCTTTTTAACTATAGAAAGTGAAATTAAATAAGAAGCGATAATTAGTAGAAAAGCTGAGCAAATCAACAGTATGATAGAGCTAAACTTCGTAGAAATTGCTGCTTTGGAAGCAACTTCTGCGGGCGATTCTAACAACACGATCCATCCAAATCCCGGATACCCCAAGGCCCCATCCGAAACACTAAAACCATATTTCCTTTTTTGATTCGCATCCGAATATTCTCCAAAACCAGCAGTCCCTTTACGGTTAATTAAATTTAGAAACAATTGATCATTCGAACCAGCTGTAGCTTCACTTTTCTCCTGCCCTCCATCAATTTTGTCCAGTGTTGCTATGACGGTTCCATCTTTCTTCAGAAAGACAAATTTGCTTTTTTCCACACCTTGCGAAGCCAAACGCTCCGCCATTTCGGCAAGAATATCCTCCACAAGCTGGAAATTGGCCAAGTTTCGCCAATACCCGAGAATTTTTCCATCTGCAGACTTGATCTGCGCGCTGAAACCCATCACTTGGAATTTGCCCGAATAAATCCGGTTTACATCCTCATCCCGAAACACATCCTCCATCACTGTTCCCGTCAACAGATTAGTCGAATCGAAATCTGCTTGACTCACCCGTTGAAACCACCTCTCCTTCGAATCATTCCGACCAAGCAAATATGCCGTGTTTATTTCTTTGCCGCTCGCCGTTTTGTTATTCACAGCCACCAAATTCCCCTCCCCATCATAAACACACGAAAGAAAATAAATCCCATAAAGTTCCACATATTTGTTTATAAGCTTCGTCAGCTCTTCCAAATCCTCTTGGGTGAATTCATTCCGGGAACGCTTTTCTAGCTTTTGCGCCACCAGAGGGTTCGATGCGAACGCTTGAACATCTCCATACCTTTCGAACAGATTCCGATCCACCAGTTCCATAGTAATTGTTGCTTGAGATTCTAGGCTTCTTTCCGAGATTTGGTCTAGGTCTTGTGCCACCTTAAAAATGTAGATCGAAAACGCTATAATTGGCAAAATGCCAATAAAGCTAATTATTGTTATCAATTTTTTTGCGAGTTGAGGGATTTTCATTTTTTTTTTGTGGTTTCTCTAGGATTCGGTTAACGTTTTTTGTTTTTGTTTTGATTTTTTTTGGAGGAAAACCGTTCAAGTTATTTAAAATTTTTTTCCTGCGGACCGGCAGCTGGAGGAGGAAGTTTTATTTTCAAGCAATCTTAATGACGCTTCTTTATTCCTTTTTTGCAGAAAAGCTGCCGCAGTCTTTTTTTCCTCGCTTGAAAAAGCCTAGAAAGATTTTTCATGGGGGGATCAAACATGATATTACTACTTAACTAAATTAGCTTAGCTTTTACTTTTATCTCAATTTTGTAATGTAAGCAACAATTTTTAAAAATTGAGAAATAGAAAAACTTTCTAGTTATGTTAAAAACTGACAAATTTATCTTTTATTGATTCGGTTAAGACTTATCTTCAGGAGAGTTGGAATCGGCCAGGGGAGGGGATCAAGTGCAATATCATTGATAGAGGATACATTAGTAGAAAAAGTGAGAATTTGAAGCGAATTCCTTGTGGCGGGGCTGAGGAACTTGGCAGGGAGAAGATGCAAATAGAAGCTTGCAAGACATCGGATGAGCCAAAAAGGCGAGCTTAAGCAAGCTGCCACAAGGAGAAAGCAAAAGCTGGAAATTGCCAGGATTCCTTGGTGGGCTTTCCAATCAAGGAGAGAGGCGAAAAACATTGTTAGGGTGGCTCCCAGGAGAATTGCAATCCAACTGAGGAAATTGGAGCAGGCAATAACTGAAGCGCGCAAGTGGGGAGGGGGGAGAACTTGGAGCAGCGTTTCCAAAGGGACAAGGAAAACTCCGCCAGCTATGCCCATAAAAAAACAAAACCCAATTGCCTGGCTGATGCCAACTGGCGTAGCAGGGAGGAGAGGCAGGAGAATCCCAAATAGACTCATACCTGCCGCAGCGGGTAGGGGAAGTCCAATGTCAATTTTTTGCCGACATAGCTGGCCGGCTAGTAATGCTCCTATGCCCAACCCCAAAGCCACAACAAGGAAGAGGAGCGTAGCAGCTTCCGCAGAAGGAAATTTTAGCTGATCGAGGCCAAAAGGGATAAGATTCAACTGGAGATAGGAACCAAAAAGACTAAAAACAGCCAGTGCAAGTATCGAAAAACCGAGGAGTTTATTTTGGATAATACAATCGAGTGCAGCTCGAAGAGTTGGAGTTTTTCTAATTTCCAACGAAGTCTCTCTCTTAACCGTCTCCGTGAGGGGTTCAACCTTCCATGCTGAAAGAGTTCCCACGAGGGAAAGCAACAGACAAACAAGCACACTCCGCGAATAATCATTTGCAAATAAAAAGCTTAAACTTGGTGCCAAAATGGTTCCGGCTATAATCGCCAGATACGTTGTTGCTTGGATTGCCCCATTTGCTCGCGCTAGAGCTTCAGTCTGAACAATCTCTGGTAAGATTCCATACTTGATCGGCGCAAAAAATGCGCTTTGCGTCGAAAGCAGAAAAACAGCACCGTAAAGAAGAATTGGATTAGCCATTTCCACCGACACGAAAGCAAAAACCAAGGCCAAAAGTTCAACTGTCTTGGTAAGCCGCAATAGGAGCTTTTTGGAGAAAATGTCTCCCAGAATTCCAGCGGGAATTAAAAACATAAGAAAGGGGAGGGCGAAGGCCACTCCAACAATTCCTGTAATTTCCTCCGGATTAGCTTGCGGGCGAACTGCCAGAATGGCGTAAATTGCCGTGAATTTGAAAATGTTGTCGTTTATAGCCCCTGTGAATTGAGCTATGTTGTGCCACCGAAAGGAACCGAAAGGAGTGGTTCCTGCACTTTTAGCTTGGTGTTTGGTTTCCAAGTGTTTTTTCTGAAAAAAGGGCAGACGTATTTTGTAAAAAAGCCCCACGCAGTTTCCACCCACCTTCGAAGCAAGAGGAAGTCGAAGTCTGTTCGCTAGGCTTTTGCCACCTGGAGGTTTCGGCAAAAATAAAAGTCTTGCTATTTAAGCTTATCGCACCGAGCAACTGGATTTCTCTTCCCTCGCTAAACTCCTTCAGAAGTTGATAAGGAATTCCATTCCCTGTTATTACTTCCCGTGACCAAATGAATATTTCCGCATCCTCTTTTATCCTACTCTCCCCAGTGCGCAGGAGAAGGAAACGCTTCCCCTCGGCAGAAATTCGAATCTCAGAACAAACACACAGGGTGTTAGAAATGGCCAGCAATTCCAAAGCCGGCGAAATTTCTTGAGGCGAAAGCAACGCTCCCACCACACACTGACATTCTCCGGAAAACAAACTCTCCAAGAGTAGATTAGGATGTCTGAATTTCCTTACCTCAACACCGTTCCCAAATCGCGTTTGAATTGCCTCTAATGTTGCGGCTTCCTCCTTCCATGATGCTGCTGCAATCCGGAATGGCCCCTCAAGGCCAAGCGAAGCCGTAATTATTTCCCGAAAGATGGAACGTAAAGCTACTGGTGATAGCGGCCCGGTATTTCGGTTTAAAATCTTTCGCATCAGTAGCTCTTCCCGGTCTGGCACAAAAGCAGCAAGCCCTTCATGCTCTTTCAGCTTGCCAATTTGCATAGCCAGTTGCGCCCGTTCGTTCAGAAGCTCCAAAAGTTGTTCATCAATTCTGTCAATCTGCGAGCGAAACCTTTCGATCTTTTCCAGGAAACAGCTCATGGACCCATCAATTTTTCCTGTTATGTGTCCCCCAACGGGCCATTCCTCTTCTCCTCGCCTCCCATCGGGTCTTCTATACCCTCCGTGCTTGTTAGTGAATCTCTTCCCAGAACAGAGCTAATTGAATCGCACTGATCAAACTGCTTAGCTACCGCTGGTTTGGGCTTTGCTGGCAGCTTATCCTCCCCTGCAACCTCTTGCACTCCAGTTCGGGGATCATTTCTCCTTAGTTCAGTTACGACCGCTTCTTGAGAGGTTTCAGGGCTTGTATGCTCCAAATGTGTCGGGCTTCCTCCCTGAAGCCTTACTTCGTCTATCTGATTTTTTTGGAGCTGAATGTCGTAATTTCGAAGGGACGTCCGAAATTCATGGCAATTTGGCAGCTCCTCCAGGGATCGGATGCCAAAATGTTCAAGAAATAAACTTGTTGTTGCGTAGAGAAGTGGACGCCCGGGACCATCCGATCGCCCAGATATGTGTATCAATCCCCGTTCAAGCAAATTCTGCAAAACTTTTTCACACGAAACCCCACGGACTGCCTCAATCTCAGCACGCGAAATGGGTTGGCGATAGGCAATGATGGCTAGCGTCTCCAATGCAGGCGTAGATAGCCGCACTGGCCGCTCTTCCGTGCTGAGCATCGCTCGCAGCCAGGGAGCATATTCCGGCCGCGAGACAAATTTCCATCCAGAGGCAGTTTCCACAAGGCAGCTTGGCGCACCTTCGCGGTCGTATTTTTCTGAAATTTGGACAAGTAAGTTGTGTATATTTTCCTTTGAAATTTTGGCAAACTCCTGGAGGTAGGGTTTGCCTGGCTCCATCTTGGCTGCAGTTTCTAATATCCCCAAAATCCCCTCAACTGTAAGCGCGCTTGGAGAAAAAAATACCAATGCCTCTATAACTTTGTGGATTTGTATATCTAAATTTTCGAAAAATTCTGTAGTCTTTCTTATCCCATGATGCAAGGAATTCTCTTCCTGCTCACTTGGATTCGCTGGCAGTCTTTGCTCGAGTTCCCTCTCTTCAGAAACGTCCTGCTGAAAAAAAACTGAACATTGCGCGTTGAATCCGTTTGAGCTGTTGGCAGAGACATCCATGGATTTGCCTCTGGGCTAACTTGAGTTCCTTGCCGGAGCAATTGAAGCAGGCAAAATATTTTCAACCGGTCGCTCGAGCCATATTTCACCAAAAGAGTTTTCCTGACGAACTCGAATTTGCTTAAGCCGAATTAGCTCGAGCATGGCAAGAAAGGTAACTACAACTTCCGTCCGGCTGGATGCTTTACAAAACAATTCGTCGAAGCGGATAGATACCCCGGGTTGGGTATAGGAGAGAATAAAGTCTATTTTTTCGGAAACAGTGAAGTTTTCGCCGTAAATTTCCCTCGGTTGGGAATGTAGCGATTCAAGCCGCTTTAAAACTCTGCGAAAGGCATGGATGAGATCGAGAAGGCTCACGTCGCTCAGTGGCGTGGCCGGGAGATCTTCAAACTCCTCGCATGGAGAGATTCGGGGGAAAAGCGCTTCCTGCAAAGCTTCGCGCTGGCGGAGAACTTCGGCAGCTTCTTTGAATCTCCGGTATTCTACGAGTTGGCGGATTAGTTCCCAACGAGGATCATCCTCCTCAGCATCGTCCTCCGGTGTTTGTTGTTCCTGGGGGAGAAGATTGCGGCTCTTGATGTAGAGTAAGGTGGAAGCAATAACAAGGAATTCACCCGTATTCTCAAGGTCCATCTCCTGGATAGCCTCCACATATTGGATATATTCATTGATTATTTTTTCGATGAATACATCGTAAATATCCACTTCATGCTGCTTCACAAGGTAGAGCAGCAGATCAAGTGGTCCCTCAAAAACCTCAAGTCGAATTTTGAAGGAATTATCAGCAGGCACCACGACCCCCCCTTCGACGTATAGGAAGATAAGCGGAAAGTTTGGAGGCGTTATCCAACGCCGCGCTTTCTAGCTTCTGTAGCACGGCGGTTGTGATGTTTGGCCGTGCTTTGAAGACGGGTTTTCCGTTTGCGAAGCTGACGCGCAAGCTTGTCCACTACTCGATCAATCGCAGCATAGAGGTCAGATTCCGAATCCTCAGCGTGAATGTCCGGACCAGGTAGCCCCAAGTGAACTTTAACAGTATAGGGCTTTTTCTTGGATTCATCATGGAGAAGCACTACATGAGCGCCAAGAATGCCATTGGTCATGTTTTCCAAATGGGAGATCTTCTCGGCAACATATGCGTGAATGGATGCTGTTAAGGTTAAATGACGTGGACTAAGATGAATTTGCATTTTAGATAGGTTAATCTTTTTTTAGGTTCACTTATGTTTTCTCAGAACATTATGAAAACGGAGCAGTTTTTTTGGCGAGAGCGGAATATATTTAACCTTTGTTTTTTCAAACAAAAGCCAGTTGACAATTCTCGCCTTTCAATGTGATAGAAACTTCATGATCCGAATGCAATCGGATGCTGACGAAATTAATTGGGAGGAATTTTCCTGGTATTGTTTTCGCTCGGCTCCAAAGAGGGAGCATATAGCTGGCCAAAACCTGAGGTCAAAACTGGAAGTAGAAGCGTTTTGTCCTCGAATCCGCTATCGCCGTTCCACTGCCCGTGGACCGGTTTGGTTCGTTGAAGCTCTTTTCCCAGGGTATTTTTTTGCGCGAATAAAACGGATGGACTTGCGCCAGGCTTGGTCTGTGCAGGGTGTTAAGGGAGTTGTTAAGTTTGGCTCCCAGCCAGCTACAGTCAGCGATAGAGTTGTGGAGGACTTGCGGAGCAGTTACGCCCAACATCAGGATCAAATTTTAAATTTGGATACAGAGATACGAATTGGGCGTGAGGCAGTAATTGCTGAGGGGCCGTTTATGGGTTTGAAGTGTGTAATTCAATATTATATGCCCGCTTCGGATCGGGTGGCTGTTCTCCTAGACTTTTTAGGAAGGCAGACAATCATGGAATTTCCTACTCATAACTTGCATTTGGATGGGGGTAGCCCGCGTATTCAAGCTATGAGGAAAATTTGAGGTCTAGACCCATTTCAGACGTTTTGCTTAGCAGGTTTTTCCACCATTGCCTGTTCTTTAAAAAGGTGTTTTTTTAAGAGCTGCGCGAGCTTATGTTTCGCCAGTCAGCAATGCTTGGAACACAGTTTCTACAACTTGGAAAAAGCTGGGAAAATAGGTTTTGCTCCTTGACAAAACATCCTTAACAAGATTCTAGTTGGCTCTGATATGTTAACGTGGACATCGTTTTTGTTAATCAGTGGTCTTTTATTGGGTGGAGTTTGGTGGGTTTGTCGGAAGGATTCAGGAGATATGCGTTAGGCTGGTGTTTTAATTTGAAACATCACGAGAAAAGGTGCTAGTGTCAAAAGCTCTTTAAGCCAAAGTTATAGCACATTTTTTGCTATTCTCCTTTACGAAATGTGAAAAAATCGTGGCTGAAATTCACGTGGCGTCTTGGGCAAATCCAGCAGCCAGAGATGGAGGCTATCCAGCCATTCCTCATGCGCCCAGCTCTGCCTGAAGAAGAAGGAAGAGTTCTCGAAACTCTCTCTAAATCAACTGCACTCGATAGCTCTTTAGGGGAAGCAGGGCGTTTGCTCCAATATTATTTCGCTGAAATTGTCCCGCGAACTTGGAAACATAAAAAGCGGGAGTCGTTGGTCGTTTTGCATGGCGAGAGAATTATCGGTGCATCGGTTTTTTTTCTCCTTGCAAGCGAGCCTTATCAACTTGCTTCCGGTCCCTGTGTTTTAAGTGAATATCGAAATCGTGGTCTAGGAACTGCTCTCCTCCAAGCAACTCTCTGGGAATTGCAAAAAGTTGGCTTGGATTTTGCTTGTGGAATTTGCCACCAATTTAGCACCTTGGCAAAATACCTTTACCCCAAATTTGGTGGTGCCTCAGAATTCGTAGATTTTGAAATTTCTTCGTCAACAATTTGAACAGACTTTAGTGATGAGCAAACAGTTTGCTAAAGTGGGCAAGGAAGAATGGGGATCAAGACTTGGAGTTATTATGGCCGTTGCGGGAAGCGCGGTTGGTTTGGGAAACTTCTTACGTTTCCCCGGCCAAGCTGCTCAATACGGCGGCGGTGCTTTCATGATTGCTTATTTCCTCTCGCTTCTCATCCTCGGCTTACCCATTTGTTGGGCAGAATGGGCAATGGGTCGCCGAGCAGGTCAGGCTGGCTTCCATTCCGCTCCCGGCATTTTTTATTATTTTGTAGGAAAATGGGGGAAGTATTTGGGCGTCATTGGTATTGTCGTCCCGGTTGTCATTTACATGTATTACGTCGTAATTGAGTCCTGGTGCCTTGGTTATGCCCTGAACTTCCTCTTCGGGAATTTACATTTCACCTCAACTTCTCAGGCGAAGGAGTTTTTCGCAAATTTTGTCGGCATTAGTCAGGATGGTTCTGCAATCAAGTTCTCTCTTCTCTCCGCCATGCCCTACCTGTTGTTTGCTTATTTGTTAAATTTCTGGTTCATCTATCGTGGGCTAAGCCGGGGAATTGAGTTGTTTTGTAAATATGCGATGCCGGCACTTTTCTTCATAGCACTGATTGTCCTAGTGCGGGTGCTAACTCTCGGAACGCCAAACCCCAATTACCCCGACCGAAATGTTGAGAATGGTTTAGGCTTTATGTGGAACCCCGTCAAAACCATCCTCGAACAGAAAAAAGAGGATGGAATGTGGAAAAAAGAAGAAGAGCTAGTCGGAAAATGGATGATCGAGCAAGCTCAAAAGAAAGTTGATGCAGCGCCGGACAAGTATCGGATTCGCGAAGTTGGTGTCCTCGAGCAGTTGTCAAATCCTCAGCTTTGGTTGGCTGCTGCGGGGCAAATCTTCTTTTCTCTTTCTGTCGGATTTGGCGTGATTCTCGTTTATGCGAGTTACTTAAGGAAAGACGACGACGTTATTCTCAGTGGGCTTGCTGCAACTTCCGCAAACGAGCTCTGTGAAGTTAGCTTAGGTGGTCTCATTACTTTGCCAGCTTCGGTTGCGTTCTTGGGAATTGGAACTGTAGCAGGTATGATTAGCACCTTCGCTCTCGGGTTTAATGTATTACCGATGGTCTTCTCTCAGATGCCCTTTGGTTCTATTTTCGGTTTTTTATTCTTCTTCCTGCTGTTTTTAGCAGCAATCACAAGTTCGCTCTCAATGCTCCAGCCAGGTATTGCCTTCCTTGAGGAAGCGCTCGGTGTCGGGCGTAAAACTTCCGTCGCTATCTTGGGTTTTGTTACCCTTTGTGGCACTGCTTTTGTCGTTCATTTCAGCCAAGACCTTAAAGCCCTTGATACCTTAGATTTTTGGGTCGGGACTTTCCTGATTTTTGTCCTTGCTACTGTGCAAGTCATCATCTTCGGATGGGTTTGGGGTGCAAATAACGGAATTCAAGAAGCTAACCGAGGTTCACTCCTTCAAATTTCACAATTCTGGGCGTTTATCCTTCGCTACCTTTCTCCCCTCTACCTGTTAGCAATCTTTTCCCTTTGGTTAATTGAAAATGTTTTGGGAGTTCCTTTGCAAGGTGGCGCTCCGCGCACAAGCGCTTACATTATAGACCTTTTTGTTAACCCCAATCTCGTTGCTTGGTTCTCGATTGCCATCATTATCTCCGTCGGCTTGCTCGTAGCACTCCTAGCAGCTAATTCTAAACGCTACCAGTCAAAACACAACCTCGATTACCAAATATGACCCCTGCTGGTTGGTTCGTTATGATCTTATCCGTCGGAAGCGTCACGGCTATCTTCCTTTGGTGTCTATGGCTCGTCTTAAAAACTCCTGAGGAATTCAAACACGTCCACGGCTTCGAACAGGAAATCCCAGACCAAAAGGAGTAGCTTTTTGCCTACAAATTTTAATTGAAAGGGATTCCTGCCTCTGAGGACAGAAATAAATCTGCGAAGGCGATTCTACCTTCCCTCTAAAGTTCTGTGTTTAAAAATTACTAGCTCTACAAGCTGTATTTTCCCCTTATTATGCAAAAGTGAAGTTGGGTCCGTTGTGGACAAGCCCGTTCTAGGCTTTAAAGAGGGAATTTGGCCAAAGTAAAAAGTATAGGAAACCATAAAAATTACTTTAAAGATATAAAAATTTAATTCCCTACCTGAAAACTACACAAAGCAGTATTACTGTTCCCGTTTTTTCACAACGGCTTCAGTAAACTAATATTGCAAAGTTCTGTGTTGTTCAAAGCTCGAGAAGCCGAAGCAGAATTCGTCCCTCATGATTTTTTAGTCCTCGGCTTTTTCGCCTGCCGGTGCCATCTTCACAATCTTTGGGTCAAAGCGGGCAACAATCCGCACGAGGTCTTCTTGGGCGGCCATCACTTGGTGAATATCGCGATAACACTCGGGGGCTTCATCCACCCCGGCAGATAGCAACCAGATTCCAAGAGATTCAAGTCGTGAGCGGATTTCATCCCAACGAAAAACACTTTCAGCATGCTTGCGGCTCATAACTCGACCTGCCCCATGCGATGCAGACTCAAGAGACTCCGGCTCGCCTTTTCCCTCAACAATAAAAGCCGGAGATGCCATACATCCTGGGATTATCCCAAGCATCCCTTTTCCAGCAGGCGTTGCCCCTTTGCGATGAACGATCACTTCCTGCCCGAAATGTTTCTCCCGCCAAGCAAAATTATGG
The DNA here is from genome assembly GCA_026418675.1 of Chthoniobacterales bacterium. Classification (GTDB taxonomy): domain Bacteria; phylum Verrucomicrobiota; class Verrucomicrobiia; order Chthoniobacterales; family DYNR01; genus JAOAAX01. The sequence goes on from JAOAAX010000005.1 coordinate 122,082, forward strand.
TGATTTTCTAGATCAAGCAAAACCTGCGCACCTAGGTTCCGTGCAATGTGCCGGTGAATTAGCTCATGATTTGCTGCGGCATACTTCCCCATAAGCTGCATCGCAGCCCAGTATTCTTGCCCTTCCGCTTTGTCCATCTCGAGCCAGGCCAATTTCGCCCACTCCTTGGGCAATTCGGGATGGAGTTTAGCCGCTATTCGACTATAGTAGAGGCAAACTTCGGCTCCTGTCCCTCTGCTCCCACTGTGGCTCAGAAGGGCAAGATACTCACCACGCGGAACTTCTCGGACAGGTTCAAATAACTCCAACCGGCCGAATTCGACAAAATGATTCCCGCTCCCACTTGTCCCAAGCTGGGCCCACGCTTTATCTTTGAATCGTTGCGTAACGGGTGAGCAATTCCAATCCTCGTCCAGAACCCGATGCTGACGGCGTTTCTTAAAAGCCCCTCCAACTCCAAAAATGGTCTCCTCTTCAATGGCACGGGCGAGTCGCTCTCGGCGTTCCTTGAGCCAGCTCAGAGGGAGGTCCAAAACGGTAAGCTTCATGCGGCATGCAATGTCAACTCCAACAGCATACGGTATTACAGCATTCTCCGTCGCTAAAACACCACCAATCGGCAGCCCATACCCGACATGAGCATCTGGCATCAAAGCTCCACGAACCGCAACCGGCAGACGCACTGCCATCCGCATTTGCTCAACAGCATTCTCATCAAGATCACTTCCCCATTGCTTCCAGGGAGCACCCTCCCCTTCCTGAACCTTCTTCTTCGCGACTTTTGCATCCTTTTTCTTGCTCATTCCGCAAATTTTCTCCCTTTTCCCAACACTTGCAACAAGCCGCAACGGCAGTTAATTTCTTTGACTCCATCGCAAAAATGAAAAAAACACTACTTGACAAAGTCTGGGAAGCCCATGAAG
>JAOAAX010000061.1 GCA_026418675.1 Chthoniobacterales bacterium
TAGCGGGACGATCGGGGGCGACCCGCCGCCGGCATTGCGAAGTGGGATTCGGTGCACGCTCGAACGCCGATGAAGCTCCTTGTCGTTTCCACACATCCTCCCAAGCATGAAGGCATCCACAAAAAGGGGCTCTTTTCTCTTCGCGGGAGAATACGGGGCGCGAAATTTGCAACCCGAAATTTGCGTCCGAAGAAAACTCTTCTCTCACGCTGAAAAAATTTCGCGAAAAACGTTTACTTTTCTCTGCAATGCGGTAGGCTTAGCGGAGAAGAATAATTTGTTCGGATAACCGAAAGGAGAAATCTCAAGAAGAATATGAAAAGTTTTCAGTTTGTTCCAGAATGGACAGTTGAGGGGGAGCCGCTACGGCCGACGTGGTCACGGATGGTGAATGTGGATCAATTTATTTGGCTGACACGAGTTGATATGTTGGAGCAATTAGCGCTAGCGAAGGCGGAGTTAGGGTTTGAGTGGGTTCGAGCCTGCGGGATGTTTGATGATAAAATGAAAGCCTGGGTTTGGGATCCGCGAGATTTCCGGATATCGGATGCGGAACGTCCCCGGTATAGGAATTTTCAGGTTATTGATATGGTCTTCGATAGGCTTTTGGGAATGGGGATACGGCCACTGTATACGACCACCTTTACGCCATCGGGAATGGCCTCAGGGAAATTGCAGATTTGGCAGCATACCCATACAACGCCACCGAAAGATTTGAAGCTGTGGCGCGACTTTGTGCGGGAAGGTATTGAACATGAGATGCGTTTGCGAGGGGAAGAAGAGGTGGCTTCGTGGTATTTTGAATGTTGGAATGAACCCAATTTGCGTGGGTGCTTTTTTTCGGGGAGTCGGGAGGAATGGTTTGAATTGTGGGCGGCGACGTGGGAGGGTATAAAAGCTGCGAACCCACATTTAAAGATTGGAGGACCGAGCACTGCGCGAGGGGAGTGGATAGAGGAGTTCTTGGACTGGACGCGCACGCACGGTTGCCCGCCGGATTACGTCATCTCCCACTTCTATAATAACGATTCAGAAGCGGAACCGCTTTCTCCCTTCGATGGCCCTGCTAGTCATCGTGTGAAGGATAGTCCTCACTTTGGGGCTGGCGTTGCGCGGGGAACGCGGAAGCTGTTGGACAGACTTGGCTTTACGGGGGAGATGCATTGGAATGAATGGGGGAGGTCGTGGTTTCCCTACGATCCTGTGAAGGAAACGGCCCAAGAGGCAGCATATATTGTGAAAACGATGGCAGAGGTATCCCAACTTGCCGATATCTTTGCTTTTTGGTGTTTATCGGACATCTACGATCAGTTGGGTTATGGGAGGGATGAATTTCAGGGGAATTATGGGATGTTGAGCCTCCATGGGTTGAGGAAACCTGCTTATTTTGCCCATGTGCTTTTGAATCGCGTGGTGGGGAAGCGAGTGCCTGTTGCCGGGCAGACCCCTGATGCTTTGGAGGGGGCGGTGGCCTGTAAGAGAGAGAGCGGCGTGGCGGTTTTGGTTTATCTTTATCCAGAAACCTCGGGGCAGGAGCCGAAAAGAGAGAGGATCGAGGTGGTGCTTCCGCAGGGCATCAGCAAGGTTCGTCTGTATCGGATAGACTCGGAGAACAACAATATCGTGACGGTTTGGCGGCAGATGGGTGCGCCGGCTGGAGTTTTGAGGAAGGGGGTATTGGCTGAGTTGCAGCGCGAGAATGAGCTGCGTGGGGATGATTTGCCTGCGGCGGAGGGGTATGTGAAGTTCGAATTGGAACGCCCCGGAGTTGCCCTCATAGAGGCACAATTTTGAGAGAGGGTGAGCAAAGCTTTTTAATCAGCAGGTCAAACGTCTCAGGGTAAGAAAGTTCAAGGCTTTTGAGCTTTTGAAAATAGTCCTAAGAAGTTTGGAGGTTTTAACAAACAGTTGAAAACCCATGTGACAGTTCAAAAAAACGGGATTAGTGAGTTGGATTCTAGAAAACAAATCCAATAGAAACATCAAAAAGGAATGCTAGTCCTTTGGCTCTAAGGAGTGGAGGTAAGCTGAAATTATAAAAGCAACTCGATGGATTTGAAGGGACTCCTTGGAGAGGCAGGAGCAAGCATTTGCGATACATTTATTTCTAGTGGCGAAGTAATTGAAGCACCCAACTTTTAATCCGATTGAATATATTTTATTGAGGTAGCGACTCAGTTTGCGATAAAAGTTTTCGGTAGTTTTTTACTCGCGTCCTAGGGCCGAGAGCCAGTCCATGCGAGCTGATTCCAAGGCGTAAACAGGGATTTGCCGTTTGCTCAGCCGAGAAGCGTTTGAGGAAACAGCCCGGCAAACCAAAGGAGGTTTTCCTCGCGAGTAAGCAACCTTGGTTTAGTCAATCTATTGCAGCAAAAATGGATTGGCCAGCGCGGAGCAGACTTGCCGTCCAAAGTGCGCAGTTCAAGGGGGAAATAACTTAGTGGACAAATTTCGAGCCACGGAACCCATGTGAAGCAACCCTTCCCGTGAGATGGTATGATTTACAGTGCTGAAATAAACAAATTCCTCTTGGGCTCGGTTTATTGCGAAGTTCCTTACTACATAAAGGGCCTGTGTGAAGCCGGGGTGGGGACTTCCTCTTAGCAGAGTTCAAGAATTGCTGTCTCAGGGGCTGAATGATTCCTCCATAGGAGCCATCCTTCCCAACGAATTGCGTTGGTTAGGCTTAGGCCCAGATGAGGCGCGCTTGACCCGTTTCGAGCCAGCACCTTCCTGCGACATCCGTGTAGGGCAGTGAGACCTTCGCTAAGAAATGTGCGTGTAGGAATTTTTATCCTCCGCCCCTGAGTATGTTGGAAAGCCGCCGTGCAATCTTCATTTCCAAGCGCTCGAAAATTTTTTCCATAGAGCTGTAATTTTCCTTCAATTTTGCCGCATAAGTTGTGGCTTCCTGGTGGATTTTTTTCCAATGATTCCGTTCCCGGGCCTCGTGGAAAATCTGTAAAATATCGCACTGCAATTTGGCGGCAAATGGTTTGAAGTCCTTTTGCACTTTGCGCGGGGCAATGATCAACACATCATTGAGAACCAACAAGAAGTGCGAGCCAAAGGCAGGTAGCAATACCTTCAAAATCTGATCGAAATCCGGCCATTGTGAGATTTCATGAGGTGGCGGGGGAGGAGCAAGAAAAAGCCTGGCGTCATCTACCAGCACCACTTCCTCGTCTCCAAGAGGTTGCAGAGCGCTCAGCTCCTCGAGCAGCGGACATTCGGAGATTTTTCCCGCTGTGTGGTCTGCTACACACCAATGCGCATCCAGCCAGTATAAAACCGCCTTGATATTCCGCCGCTGAAGATTTGACCGTATCTCGGCCAGTCGGACTGCTGAGTCCCCCTGATAAAGACTAATGCCCTTGCAACCCTCAAAACGTTGACACGCTGCTTGGTATAACTCATTGGAAAGTTCTACGCTGTGACACTCGGCGAAAATTTCCGAAACTGCCGCCAGCGTGTCTCCCTTAAAAGTGCCAGTTTCCACGAAAGCTTGAATTTGTAGCGCTTGTTGAAACCAACGCGCCAATTCTAAATCGAGAGAAAAGTGGACAGCCCCCATAATTGACTGAATTGACTGAATTGACTGGTGTGGAAGAGAACTTGCTCAGAAAATAATTAACTACTTTATGAAATAAATTCTCCTTTTTGTCAAACTGCACCGTAAATTTTCAGCAAAAAAATTCAAGGCAATTTTTTGAATGAGTTTTTTTCGGTAAGCTGGTCAAAAGAAGGTCGTTTGGGACAGTGGTTCTGGTTGTCTAACGCAACCTCGTTATTCCGGATCCGAAGTGGAGTGGAGATTTTAAGCACTGGAATTGGGTTTTGGCCTTTCTTTATTTTGGGCTGTCCCATGTGCGTTCGTGGGAGGTTTGATTTGATTTTAATCGGGGCATTAAACTCATCGGCAAAAAAGCAAACTTGCCTGAGTTGATGTATAAGCCAACATTTTTTTTTAATGGGAAATTGGGCTAATGTTTCCTACCCTACTTTGTTTTATCAGCCCATCTTCCTCAACCCAAGTGGGTTTCTTCACCGCAGACGAATTTCTGAGATGTCAGGAATTTGTTTGTTAACTTTTCAAGCTTCTGTAGAGGCTCGACTTGGGGCAGTGGGATTGACTTTTTTTTTCCAATAGCCCTGCCTGTGGGGTAAGATTTTGAAAATTATTGCAACGATGTTGTCGCAGTGCCGCCGTCAGACATGATGAGATGAAGTATGCCAGATGCGATAACCGTGGGGCAGGGTGGAGCACACGGCCTCTTCGGAAAATTGGCCGGTATTGGAATTGGCTGTGGTTCTGCTCATCCTTGGCCAAGTTCAGGCGTCAGAGGATGGACTAAATTATTTCGGCTTGGCATCTGGCGTTCAGCACCAACCGATCCTGCCCAAAAATGGAAATCGGAAATCGTTACGGAAACGAATGTTACCAACCGGATTCTTTGCTGATTTTTTCACATTCGAGGTGACGGATAGCGGGACAGACTTTGCAGAGGCTGGAGACCGCTTGTTGGGGCCGATTATATGAATTTGCTTTGTTTCTTTTTTCTTTCCGCGCACCGGTGCCGAGGGGTAAAGGTTCTCTAATCCGCTCTGAGTGCCGTTGAATTGTGGAAATTGGGGCGGAGCTCAGGAAGTTCCGAGAATATTCTTTCTGGAATTTTATCGGGTGGTCTTATTTCGGTGGACGCTGGGCAATAATGAGACCCAAGACCAGAAAGAAAGATGCAAAGGATGGCAGTAGACTTGCACGCGAGTTTTATGCGAGTTTTTGACTTCGGGTGGCTCAAGTATTATAGGGCGTGTTGGACATACAGATTAAATTTTTAGGGGCGGGCAGCGAATAAAGTGCGGGTGCTGGATGATATTAGCGACCAAATTGGGTAAAAAACCGACTGGCTCATTTTTGCGGACATGGAGGCCGAGGGAAAAACCTTTGGAACTTTGGACTGCAACTCCTCTTAGGGATGAATCAATTTTGCAGAAGATTCATGACGAGGAGAAACAACTCCGCCCCCACCCGTCTCTTGCTGGGTGGGCTGCGATTGCTTAACCAGACAATTCATGGCTTGGCTTTTTACCGCTTGTAGCCGAGGGCGTTCATTGCGGCGGCATGGTGTTGCCAGAACAAGTCGTGCAAAGCGTCAGACATTTCTTCGCGCCACGAGCCAGGTTTGCCTTTACGGAAAAAGCGCGGCCATTTGCGGTGCAAGGTTGCAAAATCCGGCATCTTGCCCCCCGTGGTGACCGGTTTCAAGTCAAACGTCTTCAAGACGTTAGCCACCACTTTGTCAGGGTCATTTACAAGTTCTTCGTAGCGAATAACTATCTGCGGACCGTTGTGGTCACGGTGTAACCACTGTCTCTTATACACATCT
>JAOAAX010000062.1 GCA_026418675.1 Chthoniobacterales bacterium
TGGGAGAGGGTATTGCGAAGTTTGGAGAGGTGAATGGGGGAGGCGAGGAGGGAAGCGATGGCGTCTTGGCGTGCGTGGATTTTTTCGAGAGAGAGGAGGGGGTGGAGGATCCAATGGCGGAGGGTGCGAGCGCCCATTGGGGTTTGGGTGCGGTCGAGTGTAGCGAGGAGAGTGGCGGAGCGGCCGGAGCGGGATTCGGTGAGTTCGAGGTGTTCTTGTGTGGTGGCGTCGAGGAGGAGGAAGTCGGAGGGGAATTCGGGTGTAATTTTGCGGAAGTGGGAGAGGTTGCGGCGGAGGACGGAGCCGAGGTAGTGGAGGAGACCACCGGCGGCGGAAATAGCGGCTATGAGGGAGGAGCAGCCGAAGCCGTCGAGGTTGTGGACGGCGAAGAGGTTGCAGAGGGAGGCAGCGGCGCAGGTGGGGTCGAAGTGCCAATTCTCGAGTGGTGTGGTGGGGCAGTTGGTGGGGAGATTGGAGAGGGAGTTTTCGAGGGAGGAGGGGAAGAGGATTTCTGCTGGGCGGATGCGGAGCAAAGCATCGCGAAGGGAGGAGAAATCAGGGAATTCGGCCAGGCGGATTTCGCCGATGCTAATATCTGCGTAGGCGAGTCCCCATACATTTTTGTTTTGAGCGAGTGAGGCGAGGTAGTTTGGTTTTTGATCTTCGAGTCCGAATTCGTCGAGGGACCCCGGGCTAAGGATTTGAGTGAGTTCGCGATGGGTGAGCTTGCCTGGCTCAACTTCGCCGATTTGTTCACAGATTGCGACGCGTTTCCCTGCAGCGATGAGTTTTTCGATGTAGGAGCGGGCGGAATGATAGGGGACGCCACACATTGGGGCGTCCATTCTTTTTGTGAGAGCGAGATTGAGGATTGAAGAGGCTTCTTTTGCGTCGTCGAAGAAGAGTTCGTAAAAGTCACCTAAGCGGAAGAGGAGGAGGGTGCCAGGAGGGAGATCGCGCCTGAGGGAGAGGTATTGGCGCATCATGGGTGTGAGCGAATCGCTCATAGGCGAGGAGTTTTTGGAGAGTGGAGAGCTGGGTATCTTAGTGGGATAGGGAACTAGGATGGCTTGGGGGTGGTTTTAATTTGGAGGACGTCGTGAGGAGCGGCTTCTCGTTGGCCGGCTGGGGTGACGCGGAGGAAGCGTGCATTGCGTTTGAGAGCTTGGAGGTTGGGTGCGCCGAGGTAACCCAAGCCGCTTTGGATACCGCCGGCTAAGAGGGCGAGGGTATCGTGGACGGAACCGCTAAGTTCTTTGAGGGCTTCGATTCCCTCAGGTGCGGCTTTTGTGAAGGAGTCTAGTTGATCGTGGCCGTAACGGGCGGCTGAGCCTGCGCGCATGGCTTCGAGGCTACCCATGCCACGGTATTCTTTGTAAAGTTTGCCGTTGATTTCAACGATTTTGCCGGGGGCTTCGCGGCAGCCAGCCAGTAAGCTGCCGCAGATGACGGCATCGGCGAGTGTTAGAGCTTTGACGATGTCTCCGGATTTGTTGATTCCGCCGTCTGCGATGATGCTGATGCGGTGGCGGTGTTTAGCGCGGGAAGCGGTGAAGAGGGCGGTCATTTGAGGGATGCCGACGCCTGCGACGATGCGGGTTGTGCAAATGGAGCCTGGGCCTTGACCGACTTTGATGGCATCTGCACCGGCATCTGCCAGGAAATCAACGCCTTCGGCACTTGTGACGTTACCGGCGATGATGGTTAGCTGTGGGAATTCGGAACGGAGGAGGCGGACAGCCTCGCCGACGCTACGGGTGTGGCCATGTGCGGTTGAGATTGCTGCTGCGTCGAGGCCTTCGCGGACGAGGTCTGAGACGTGGGAGAGGAAGGCATCTTTGTCGAGGCTGCCGTCGGGTTTGCGTGGGATGTGGATGGCTGCGGCGCAGCGGAGACGGAATTGGTTATCGCGTGCTGGGCGGGTGGAGGCTTTTGCCTCATGGGAGATACGTTCGATGTCACTGAGTGTGAAAAGACCACGGAGGTGGTCGTGTTCATCTACAACGAGGATTTTGTGGATGCCTGGGTTTTCAGTGAAGAAGCGGTCGGCGGCAGCGATGGGGTCGGAGGAGATTTCGCTAACGTGGAGGGTGAGGACCGCGGAGCGAGGAGTCATTACGTCGGCGACTTTTTTTGAAGCGTAACGTTCGCGGACTACGGCACCGGGGAGGAGACCGGCTAATTTCCCGTCTTTGTGGACGACTGGGAAGGTTCGGAAAGAGTAGTTTTTCTTTTCGATGAGTTCGAGGACTTCACCGACGAGCTGATTTGGAGAGACAGTGATAGGGTCGGAGATGAGGCCGTGGACGTGGTTTTTGACGCGTGCGACTTGTTTTACCTGATTTCGCGGGGACATGTTGTAGTGGATGATTCCCATACCGCCGTTGAGGGCCATTGCGATGGCCATTTCGGCTTCGGTTACGGTGTCCATGTCGGCGGAGAGGATCGGCAGCGGGAGGGAGATGGAGGCCGAGAGGCGGGATTCGAGGCGGGTTTGGCGTGGCAAGATTTCTGAGTAGCAGGTTGCGAGGGTAATGTCGTCGAAGGTGAGCCCCAAATCTCGTTGGAGTGTGAAGAATTGGTCGGCGGTTAGGCCAATGCTCTCTGGGGGAATGCCTTGAGGGAGTGGTTCTTTAGTTGGTGAATCCATAAGGCCGATTATCTTCTGCCTTCATTTTGTGCAAGGAAAAAGCTGAGGGTTTGGGTTGGAGGGGAGAGAAGAGAGGGTATTTTATCTCAGTAAAAAAGGCAGGAGTTTCAACTGTCGTTCAAGGGCGGCTTGGCTGCCGTCGTTCCAAACCACCCAGTCTGCGAGTGGGATTTTTTTTGGGATGGGCAATTGGGAAGCGAGGATTGCTTGGGCAGTTTCTTTTGGGAGTCCGCGAGAGGCGACGAGGCGTTCTAACTGTGTATTTGGTGAGCAAGCGATGAGGAGGATTTTTTCGAAGCGGTCATTCCAACCGGCTTCGAAAAGGAGAGGGACTTCTACGAAAAGGGGTTTTGAATGAGGCAGGGAGTGAGAGAAAGCGAGGAGCGAGTTCCAGACTTTTGGGTGGAGGATGTTTTCGAGGCGTTTGCGGGCGTCAGGGTCTGCGAAGATTTGCTCGCGGAGGATTTTTTTTTGGATTTGGTTGTTTTGAAAAGCGTGGGGGAAGTTGAGACGGATTTCGGAGTGGGTTTGTGGATCGTTTGCTAGGAGATTAGCTACGGCTTCGTCGCATAGGAAGGCTTCGCCGCCGAGCCATTTTGCAAGGGCGAGAGTTGCTGTGGATTTGCCGCTAGCGGCACCGCCGGTTATGGCGAGGCCTTTCCTTGTTTGCAGGTTGGTCGGAGGATTGAACGCGGAGATTGCTTCTTTGCGGAAAAGGTTTGGAAGGTTATGCATTGAGGGGGAAGGGTAGGGGGGGGGATTAACCGCCGGCGGCAATCTGGAGGATTTCGATGACGTCGCCGTCTTTGAGGGAGGTTGACTGCCAATCACGCCGGAAGAGAGCGACGCCGTTGAGTTCGACGAGGGCAGTTTCTTTTGGGATGGAGAGCCAGTCGAGGAGGGAGGGGATGTCTGGCTGTCCGTCGTAATTTTGGATATTTCCGTTGATTTTAAGCTGCATAGGCGATGCCGAGGATAGCTGGGTCCCAGTCTTTCCATACGGGGTCGAGCCCTAATTGGCGCAGACGGTTGGCGACGATTTCGGGGGAACGGTTGTCGTTGATTTCGAATTGCTCGGTGGCTGAGGCGGCATCGTTGGCTGATGCTTGGATTTTTCCGCGGATGGTGTAATGGAGGCAATTGCGTCCCTGGCCTGTGTAACCGCCTGGCTCGGTGTGGCTGCCTGCACTCATGAGGGTTATGCCGAGAGGGGCGACGAGGTCTCGCAAGGCCGCGGATTCGCGTGTGCTAAGGACGATGCCGACTGTTGGGAAGGTGATTCTTAAGGCACAGAGGAGCTGGACGTAATCTCGATCGTTCATGGGAGCTGGAGGATGGAAGCCACCTGCTGCTGGGCGTAAACGCGGGAGGCTTACTGTTAGGAAGGAGCGCCAGCAAGTTTTGAGGAGGTAATCGAGATGGACGGCGAGAGCATGCGCCTCGAAACGCCAATCGTAAAGGCCGAAGAGGGCACCGATTCCGATGCGGCGGAAACCTGCGGCGTGGCCTCGTTCTGGGCAATCGAGGCGCCAGAGGAAGTCCTTTTTAGGGCCGGCAGTATGGAGGGATTGATAGGTGGGGCGGTGGTAGGTTTCCTGATAGACGACGAGACCTTCTGCGCCTGCGGAGACAATTGGGCGGTATTGCTCTGTTTCCATGGGGGCGACTTCGATGGAGACCGAAGGGACTTCTGCTGCTACGAGCCGGACGCATTCTTCAATGTAGCCGTTGGAGACGTATCGGGGATGTTCGCCGGAGACGAGAAGGAGGTTTCTGAATCCTTGAGCGAACAAATGGCGGGCTTCGGCAAGGACTTCTTGTGGTTTTAAGGTGAGACGAACGATGGGATTTTCTCTGGAAAAACCACAGTAAGCACAGGAGTTTATACACTCATTGGAAAGGTAGAGGGGTGCGAAGAGGCGCATCGTCTTGCCGAAATGACGGCGGGTTAAGGCTGCTGATTCTGCAGCTAGCCGCTGCAATTGGTGATTTTCGAGGGGCTGTAATAGTTGAAGGAATTTTTGGACTCGCGGAGATGGTTTCTCCAACAGTTGGTCAAAATGCTCTGAGAAAGCCATAAATTGGACTTATTTATCTAAATTTTAGGGAAGTTGTTAAGCGATTTTTCCGATTAGCTACAACAATTTGCAAAAAAATTTTGGTGTTTCAAATTTGGGGTGGAGTGTTTTGAGAGAGAGGTGGGAGAGATGAAGGGTTTTTTATGGGGTGTTTTTGAGTGGTGGATTGAGCTTTGCAGGTGGAGGTAGCGAGGAGAAAATGGAGGAGAAGCAACGGAGAAAGGTATGAGTGCGTCGAAGTTAGAAACGATTGTAGTTTTGTCAGGGGCTGGGATGAGTGCGGAAAGTGGGTTAAAAACTTTTCGAGACAATAATGGATTGTGGGAGAATTATCGTGTGGAAGAGGTGGCAACGCCTGAGGCATGGGAAGAGAATCCTGAGCTTGTGCTTCGATTCTATAATGAGCGGCGGAAAGCGATGATGGAGGCGGAGCCGAACGCGGGGCACCGGATTATAGCGGGATGGGAGAAGGCACATCGGGTGCGGGTTGTTACGCAGAATGTGGACGATTTGCATGAGCGGGCCGGTTCGACGGATGTGCTGCATTTGCA
>JAOAAX010000063.1 GCA_026418675.1 Chthoniobacterales bacterium
CTGCATAGAACTGTCTGGTTAAGTGAAGCCCAAGCTATGCACCCTTCATGGTCCGCAGCATTAGAGAGCTATAGGCCCAAAATGGCTGGTGCGTAGAAAATAATAACAGAATCACCAACCACAACCTCCTCCCTTTCCTAACCACAGCCAAATTAATCTTATCCCTTCAATCTCAACCTAAATTAGGAATTCATTACAAAATATCAGCCCCCTCTCAAACCACAGGTAATTTCGCTGTTAGTCGTTAAATATTAATCATTCTTCCTTAAATAGTTGTGCCTAAGTCTTACTTCCAGACAAGCACACCTTTTGCCCACGCCCAAACCAACCCTTCTATCAGCAATAAAACAAACAAAATTATGGGAACAGCCAATGAGAATGGCACCTCAAGAAAAATCGTCGCAAAAGGTAACAAAAAAAGGATTTCTACATCGAAAATCAGAAAAATTAAGCCATACATGTAATATTGCGCATGAAATTGAACTCGAGCTGGCCCCGTTGATTGAATCCCACATTCATATGGCGAATTTTTTAAAAACCCAGGCTTGGGAGGTGTAAAAAACCGTGCCCAAAGCCATGATAGAAAAATCGGAACTAGGGGAAAAATGATAGCAAAAATTGTAAAAGCTAAAAGTATCAGGTAGTCCTTCATTTACTTTCTTTTACCACATCACAATGACTTTTTTCACTATTTTACTTGAATTTTGAAATAACTTGAATAGGATTTTTATTTGGATTTTCTTTGACAATGTGTTAATTCTAATTTAATATGCAGAGGAAGAGTGCCTTTTCGCGACGGATTCCTGATTTGGTTACAGAAGAGTTAGTCGCTGTTTTATCCAATCGGAATACCTCCTACGAATTTAAGCAAATTTTTGATCAGGTTTATGAAAAATTAAAAAGCCGTAACGCAGCCAGCGGTGGAGAGGAAATGTTAAGGTTACGTGCTTATGAAAAGCTGCAAAACCTCGTTTCCCGCGGCATGGTAAAAAAAACTGGCAAGAAATATAAAGGCTTAGCTTCCATTGAAAAAGCCTTGATAGGGTTACCCCAATCCGGCTCAGAGGGGAGCAAAAGCTAATTCTTCAACTCCCCTAATCCTTGTTCCTTCCTAATTAATAACCCTTTGAAAAAGGGATGCTTGCCGGTAGAGTAGCTTTTTTAGGGCCAGAAGGAACTTTTTCCCATATTCTTGCTAAAAAGAGATTCCCCGACGCCAAGCAGTTTATCTCTTGTGAAGATATTAGTGATGTATTCCAATTTGCTCTCTCCAATACCGATTCAGTAGGATTAACACCCGTCGAAAATTCAAGCGGAGGACCTATTTACGACACCCTCGACCTCCTCGGAAGAAACGTAGGTTACCTCTTCGTTGTTGAAGAATTAACTCTCAATGTCAATTTGGCACTCCTCGGTCATTCCCTAGAAAATGTCCAATATATATACTCCCACTTTGCACCCCTAGAACACCACAAGGAATGGCTCCTTAAAAAATTTCCCACAGCAAAACTCCACCCAGTCGCCAGCACCGCAAAAGCTGCCAAATTAGCCGCTGAAATTTCTAACTCAGTCGCGCTGGCTTCCCCAAGTGCCGCTCAAATCTACGGCCTGAAAGTCCTAGAATTTCCTCTCACTACTGACATTTTGAACGAAACACGTTTTTATCTCATACATTCTCAGCCCTTATGGCCCTCAGAGGATGCCATCCAAACCAAAACCGCCCTTTTTTTTCGTTTACGCAATGAAGTAGGCAGTCTTCACGCCTTCCTCGGCCCATTCCGCGACGCCGGTATAAACCTCAGAATGATCGTTTCTCGCCCCATCCCAGGCCAACCCCAAACTTATCGTTTCTTCGTAGAAGTTGATGGCGTAGCTAATCAAAATCCTCTGGCCTCGACATTGCCACTCGCTCGCCAACATACCGAAAGCCTAGACTTTCTTGGCTCCTTCCCCTGTTTCCAAAAATTTTCAGCTTAATTTCGCCCACCTTTGAAAGGTGCATTGTGCCTAGACATAACGGCTCCTGAAGGCAATACAAAAGTTTCCCATCAATTTGTCACACCGCCATTTCACTTAAGCAAAACTCACCTCTCCGAAAAGATTTTGGTCGTCCCAATTTCAAGTTGCACGCCAGGTTTGTTTGCCGGCGACGAAATTAATATCTCCCTAAATGTTAAAAAAAACGCCCATGCATCAATTACAACAACTTCTGCACAAAAAGTTTATGCTTCAAGAAATTTAAACGCCCCACCGGCCTTCGTCCAACAACAAATCTTTGTCCAATCCAACGCATGGCTCGAATTTGCGCCAGAATTTCTTATCCTTCACCATAAAAGCAAGCTACAGCAGATAAGCCAGATCCATATCGAAAATCAGGCTGGTTTCTTGTTCATAGAAGCATTCGCTCCTGGAAGAACAGCCTACGGAGAGTCCCTAAGTTACGAGAACTTTTCTAACAAAACCGAGCTCCATCTCGGTGATGACCTCGTTTTTGTTGATTCCGTTTCCCTCTATCAATCTTCCCCATCCATGAGGATTTTACAACAAACAGCTCCAACACCCTACACGGTAACAATAATCTTAGTCTCTGCCATGTTAAAAAATTCTAACGATGAATTCTTAAAAAAAATTTCCGTCCTAGAGAATTCTTCACTTCTTTCTCACGGATTAAGCAAAATCCACGAGAATGTCCTCCTTTTCCGGGCTGTATGTAGCAATTCCTTGACGATGAAAAAAGTCATCTCCAATTTCCGCGCCCAAACCTATAAATTAATAGGACTCCCTTTCCCGAATTGGCGCAAAAATTAATTCGACCCAGATTCTTGGTTTATATCTTGAACTTACTGACAGCTTCTTTGAGCTTCGAGGAAAGTTCAAGAAGATGTGTGGCATTTTTCCGAACAATTTCAGCCCCACGCGCTGTGTCGGCTGCAGCAGTCGAAACACCAGAAATGTTCCGAGAAACATCTTCCGCTCCACTCGCTGTCATGCTCAGGTTTTGATTTAATTCCTCAGTTGACCGACTCAGATTTTGGAGCGATTTCGCTATCTCCGCTACAGTCGCCGATTGTTCCTCCACTGCTGAAGCTATAGTCGTTGCAATCCTACTGACTTCATTAATCACTTGTGCTACATGCTCCATGGCAGCAAATGCAGATGTTGAATCACTCTGAATCATCGCAATTTGCTTACGGATGTCATCGCTAGCTGAAGCCGATTGTCGAGCAAGTTGTTTGATCTCATTCGCAACTACAGCAAAACCTCGTCCCGCCTCCCCAGCACTAGCTGCCTCAATTGTCGCATTTAATGCTAGCAAATTGGTTTGCCCGGCTATCTGGTTAATCAAATCCACAATCCTCTGAATTTGTTGCGCTGAATTCTGTAAGGAATTCATCAACTGCTTAGCTTCCGCAGCTTGGCGGTCAGCTTGAGCTGCTATCTCTGATTCCTTCGAGCAATTCTCCGCAACTTCACGAATCGAAGCTGACATCTCCTCAACAGCCGCCGCAACCGATGAAGCTTCATCCCGTATCTTTTCAGAAAGCCGTGCCATATTTTTCGCATTGGTGGCAACTTCCTCTCCTGCGCTCGCAACACAGTTCGCTTGAGTCGTCGTTTCCTCAGCCCCAGCAGCTTGACTCGCCGCTGTCTGAGTAAGTTCATTCGCTGCCAACTCAATTTCTTTTGCTGTTGTTTGTATGTTCGAAACCGTATTGCTTAGCTGGGTCGTAGTTTGATTAAGTGCTCTTCCCAATTGAGCTAGCTCATCTTTCCCTTCAACCTCCATCTGCACAGTCAAATCCCCTTTTGCAACCTTCCCAGCTAGCTCCAAAGCTGACTCCACTGGTTTGCCTATCGAGCGATTTATTACCCAAAGGGACCCTAGTATCACTAAAATCAACACGGGCAACGTCCACAACATTGTCACAAAAGTAGCATGTAGCGCCGTATCATTAATCGGCTTTACCGGTGACCGCAAAATAAAGGCTCCTCGAACTTCTCCTTCACGCCAGTTCTCCATCGGAAAACCTAAAATGTCTTTCCCGTCTCCAGTCGGACTTTTCGCAGGATCACCATGACAACTCAAACAATCTTGGGAAAGGATAATCGGACGTGCAGCAATAAACCAACCCTCCCTTTCACCAACAAATTCCTTCACACCAGGCTTTTCCACTTCCTTCAAAATTTCACTCTCAAGTTGATTCGGAGCATTTTTCGGATTTCGAGGATTCTGACGAACCACGCGAAACTCAAACCCGCTCTTCTCTGCAACATCCTGTGCCCGCTTCCATGCCGCAACAATCGGGATAGTTTCATACATGGTCGTCTGGCGAAAATTCGTTTTCCCAACCTTCTCCAGCTCTGCCAAAAGGTCCTTCATTGCAAAAGCATTCCTACTGTGCAAGTCAGCATAGGCTTTACGCGTTGCTTCCGCACTAGAAATTATGCTCAACATTTCCTTTGTTACAAGGGACCTCCCCTGTTGCTTTATCACTCCATACATCACCAAAGTCCCTACTATGAAAACAAGCAACAAACCCAAAATTAGGGGTAAGTTTAGTTTTGAACGAATTTTCATAAACGTGTTGGGGTTTTACAAATCCTGATCCTAAAAAAAAAATTCTCCGTTAGCAACACATTTATTCTCCAGCTTTCTATTTTCCGACACATCGGTAAATAAACGCCGGAGGAATATTGCACCACACAACACGCGAACAGTTCACTGAATCAAATCGTTCCAGCAACTTCCGTCGAAAACTCCGCCCTCCTGGAAGAAAGTGCAAACCGTAGTAGGCAAACGTCACAAATATACCCCCTTTGTCTAATATTTTTTCAAATTTAGATAGTATTGTCTCTTGTAATTCCTCAGACATTCCAGTCCATGGCAAGCCACACACGAGTCGGCTAATCCTAACCCCACTTGGTAAAAAAAACTCCAGTTCCGTTGCGCACCCACACCTGTCTCTTATACACATCTCCGAGCCCACGAGACCAG
>JAOAAX010000064.1 GCA_026418675.1 Chthoniobacterales bacterium
CCCACGGCCTCGACCCACTCCCACCCCCCCCAAACCACCTCCGCCAGCAACTCCTCTCCCTCTCCACCCAACAACTCCTCCAACGCCTCCAACAACTCGACCCCTCCGCCCTCCAACTCCTCGACACCCACAACCCCCAACGCCTCCGCAGAGCCATCGAAATCATCCTCACCACTGGCCTCCCGCTCGCACAAACCCGCTCCCGTTGGAAATCCCCTCCGCAGCGCTCCTACCTCGCCTTCTACCTTCACCGCCCACGCCACCAACTCCACCAACGCATCCAATCCAACGTTACAACCCTCCTCTCCTCCGGCGCGATCGAGGAAGTAGCAGCACTCCGCAACCTCCCACTCGCGCAAACCCCTCAAACCGCTATCGGCTTCCGCGAAATCTCCCTCTATCTCGACAACTCCCTCTGCCTCTCCCAACTCCACTCCCAAATCGTCTCCAAAACCACCCAATACGCAAAACGCCAACAAACTTGGTTCCGCGCTCAAAAAGAATACCTCCCCATCCCCCTCGACGATTCCCCGGAATCCTGGCTCTCCGCACTCCAACTCGCTGAAAACAAAATTTCCTCCTTCACCGACATTCAGACCCAGACCTAAAGCCCCCTCCTCCACTCCAAACACACCCATCACCACACAACCCCCGCTATAACTGGACCGCAATATCTAAAGATACTTAAATCCACTTTACTTGGACCACCACCACCAAAACTACACCCCCCCACCTCGCAAACACCCCCCCTCCTGGCACGCCTCCCACAGCAGCCAAAAAACAAACACAAAAGACCGCGCCGCTTCCGCACCAAGCCAAGGAACCGATAACCCCCGCAAGACAAACTGAGCAGTAAGGCACAACCCGAAGGGCACAAAGCTCGAGGGTGGAGCCTGCCGCCAAATGCCATTCCCAAGAGAATCGCCCCTCCTATGCACCCTGAGCCACCTCCAACGGTCCGCGACACTTCTGGCGAGAGAAGTTTATGGATAAATGTATCTTTTAGTATAAAGAAGATGTCTTCAACGGAGCCGCCCAGAGAATGAGAGGAAAAGTCTCAAGTGTCGTTTGGCAAATACCTGTGCAGCAACGTAAAATTTTCGCACTTGCGAGGGACGGCATAAGTCATTTTCGTAGCTTTGAAGAGAAAAGGCAAAATCACTCTAATTTGTTGATATTCAGAAACCGACCGCCGGCCAGGGAATGTTTACTTCCCAACCCCTCGCAATATTTACAACGAAACAGCCACTGTGTCAAAGACGGGCAGAATTTTTCCTCTCAAACGATAGAACAGGGAACTTGGAATTTTTGGTAAGGCTGGCCGAGAGCCGTGATGGTGCGTTCGGAGCGTGCCTCGGCAGGCCCAAGGGATAAGCAGAGGACTTGGTCCTCACGCTGGTTCATCACCGCAAGTAGTTCTTCCTCGGAGAGGAGGCGTTCCCGCGCAGTAAGTTCGCATTCAAAAATGGAGAATTGCAAAGGAGTGCCCCAATTGAGACGAGACAAACACGATGGACCTTCCGCAAGCGGCGGGCGTTGCGAATATCGTAGCAGACGATGAAGGAGATGCGCATGGTTGAGGGAACTTGAAATTTCTGATTTGCGTCAAATTAAAATTTTTACCAAAGTGTCGAAAAAAAGGCGATGCGAAAGGGATCCAGGGGATTACAATCTATTCAGACTGGCTGAGAAGGCTGCAGCTCAAGGGTGCGGCGGGAGTTTGCCGGACTCGGTCACTTTCCTGATAGCCCAGCCTTCCCTACTGCCAGCAGAGGAGGGGATCGAGGGAGAACCAGCAGCACTTCAAGAAAGTCCGAAAGAGTGCGGTGAATTGGAGGGATTGGGCGAGCAAAGGCGGGACGGCGAGCAAGGGCAAATGATTTGGCTTCCAGCTCGGATGGTGAATGAGTTTGTGTATTGTCCGAGGTTGTTTTTTTTTATGAATTCGTGGAGGGGGTGTTTGTTCCAAGCGAGGATACGGAGCGGGGTCGACTGCTGCATCAGCGCATGGATCGCGGAGAGGGGGAGCTGAGGTCGTCGAGCGCAGAGGAGCCTCCAGAGGAAAAAACACACCAGATTCTGGAGAGAGTATCCATTCTCAAAGCGTCGAGCTTGGCTCGGAGGAATTGGGAGTTGTGGCGAAGCTGGACCTCGTGGAAGGGCACGAAGGCTTGCGCGGAGAGCTAATCCCCGCGGATTACAAAGCAGGTGCTCCACGGCGTAACGGTGCGGGAGAAATCGAACTCTGGCCGACGGATCAAATCCAGCTCGGTCTGCAAATCCCTCTGCCTGTCTCTTATACACATCTCCGAGCCCACGAGACCAGAGAGGTTACCACTGTGAACGCGGTATCATTTATAACTGGGCCACCAAGCAACAGGTAGAATGGAGGATAGACGCGGAAGCAGAACGCTGGATTCGGGACCAAGTGGCTGCAGCGCGCGAGCTGGTGCGGCGTAGCATAAGACCAGCGCCGCTGCGCGATTCTCCCAAATGCGTGCGGTGTTCGCTGGCACCTGTCTGCCTGCCTGATGTAACGCATTTGTGGAAGGAAGGTGTCCAGCAAGCGGCAGGGGAGGAAGCAATCGGGGTTGAGGAGTTACCGCCAGAGCAAACTGATCTCAGGGAAAGGAAAACCGCCGCAAACCTTCCCCATTCGGAGACCGCAGCACAGGAAGCAAGGGTATCCGCCGGCTTCATAGCAGGGCGGCCAGAAACGCGCGCCCTCTATTGAAATTTGAAATTCGAAAGGCGCGCATACAAAGGCCAAAGGGAATGTGCTGGAAATTCGGAATGGTCAGCATAAACTCGATTCGGTCCGGCTCAACGACGTGCATCCCGTCTGCATCTTTGGCAATGTGCAAGTGAGCACGAAAGCTTTGCGGAAATTGATGGATGCTGATAAACCGGTGCAATTTTTACTCTGGGTGGCTGGTCCCTAGGATTAGCCCGTGGGCACTCTCTGCCGAATGTCCTCTTGCGGCAAAAGCAATTCCTCGCAGCCGAAGACCCTCCAGCGCCGCCTACGCTTGGCTCGCAAGTTCGCCGCGGGGAAATCCGCAACTCGCGCACTTTGCTTCAACGCAATGCCGACCCGCCACCTGCGGGAACACTGTCCAAGCTGCGACAGGCAATTGAACGTGCCGAAATAGCAGAGACGTTTGGGGAGCTGCTCTGTATCGAAGGGGCTGCTGCGCCCATGTATTTCGGCTCGTTCAGCACTATGCTCAAAGCCGAAGAAGATTCGCTTCCTGGCTTGCAAGTCCTCTCTGAATCTCCCACCAAACAGCCCCCGTTGCGATTCGATTTCCGGAAGCGCAACGCCGGCTCCCCGCCGATCCCATCAATGCCTTGCTCTCGCTCGCTTACGCGCTCTTGGCAAAGAATTGCCTGGTTGCCTTGCTGTCGGTTGGGCTCGACCCGTGGCTGGGATTCCTCCACCAAACCTCGCCCTGGCCGCCCCGCCCTTGCTTTGGACTTGATGGAGGAATTTCGGCCCATCCTTGCCGACTCCGCCGTGCTGCATGCCGTAAACAACCGCATGGTCCAACCAGAGGACTCCGTTCAGGCTGGGGATGGGGTAAATCTCGGCGCCCACGCGCGTAAGCGCTTTTTTTGTAGCTTACGAACAGCGCTTGAACACCATGATCACGCACCCCTTGTTTGACTATCAGGTCTGCTACCGGCGAGTGCTAGAACTCCAAGCGCGGCTCCTAGCCCGAACCCTCGAGGAGGAAGTCCCAGAATATGTGCCATTCTGGACGCTTTGAGCCAAGTTCCGCAGTTAGGAGAATCATTCCGCTCATTAGCAACTCCTTGCGTGGATTTTCTGGGAATTTAGGCCGCAGGCGTTGATTCCCCGCGCACGCTTGATGCGGGCCTCCAGCTTGCCCAGTGCGCATTTAGTGGCGAATTTCACGCCGGTCGGGGCGCTAACGAACGCCGTGTAATCGGGCTTCTGTATGGTGTGGCGTGTAGCAGGAGGGAAATGGCTGGGGACAGCCAGCACCCGCAGGAAGACTTGGGTATCGAGGAGGGAATTCATAGGACCGTCATTGGGGAAAGTGCGTTGCTTTGCGGGTCTTCCTCCTCAATGTCTACGGAGATGGTGATCCGCTCCGCCAAGCCGCCGAGGGGACGCAGTTCGGATCGGGGGCTGTAGGCAGAGAATTTGACGAAGAATTTGCCGAAGTTGCCAAGGAGGACGGTCTGACTTACCCCAAGCCAAGTCTCCCAAGTCTCTATAGCGAGCGAGCAGGGCCTTGGCCTTTTTAGACACTCATGACTTTCATAAATTAATTCTGGTCTGGTTTTCATGCAGCTCAGGGCTTAAGTGCTGGACACAGGAACAAACAAACCCAGGCCGAAATGGGAGGAGTGGCCGAGGGGCGAGGGATGGTGATAGGGTGCTCGAAAGTAAGGTGGAAGAAAAAGCCGATGCGGCGTTCTTTACGGGTGCCGGGGAAGTAGGCGTTGGTTAGAATGGCGTTTTCGAACGCGGGGTTGTTACTAGGAGTTCGGACGATATCCCAGTGAGTCTGGTGGTGATCAGGGTTTGAATTGATTGGGATGCGGGTAATGGGGACTGGGGAGGTAATTCCGATGCGGGCGAGTTCATCGGCGAGTTGGTTTTCTGGGGAGTCGTTTTGCTTGAGCTTGGCGCCGTGGAGGCTGCCGCGGTAGAAGTGGCGGGGGGGGAACGTAGGAGGTGAGGGATTGCCAGGTGGTAGCCGGTGGGTGGGTGAGGAGTGCGGGGGGGGTGCGCTCAACTGAGGTGAGGAT
>JAOAAX010000065.1 GCA_026418675.1 Chthoniobacterales bacterium
AGGGAATATCCGCCGACAACTTGCAAGGCCGGGAAAGAGCGCGTTTGCAGCAAAGTTCTGGCTGGGCTAGAATTTCCAGCCGCGCCTTTTTCGACCCAAAAATCCATTTGCAAACCTTGCAAAATTTGTTTCAAATCCGCTGAAAGGAGGCCAACCACAGAGCTTCGACGCGAGGGGGCCGGAACCTTTTTCCGGTTCTGAGTGCCAGCGGAAAGCCGCACCGGCAGTTAGTTGAATTTTTGTTTGTTTAAGTTTACATTTGAATTTTTACCACAAAGAGTGGAAGGAGCCTATTTGCAACGAGTAGCTAA
This sequence comes from Chthoniobacterales bacterium, assembly GCA_026418675.1. GTDB lineage: Bacteria > Verrucomicrobiota > Verrucomicrobiia > Chthoniobacterales > DYNR01 > JAOAAX01. Next base: position 312 of record JAOAAX010000065.1, read on the forward strand.
AAACCTTGTGCGGCGTTTGGGTGCCGTTTCAAAGGTTTATTTTGCCTTTGGCTGGGTTGTGCTGCCCCTTTCCACAGGGGCGGCCTCCGGGTGGGAGGAGCGAAATCCGGGCGGAGGGGGTGCTTTTTGTGTGGCTGGTGCAGGGCCAGATGGAACCATCCTTGTGGGCAGCGACCTGAGTGGTGCCTACCTGAGTCGCGACAACGGCCATTCCTGGACAGTGATCGGGCTGACTCATGGGGTGACCTCAACCCACATCTGCTCGCTCGCCTTCCACCCTGTGCAAGCCAATCTCTTTTTGCTTGGAAGTAGTAAGGGGATTTTTCGGACAGAGAATGGCGGGAACAATTTTCGGCATGTTATGACTGGCGGTTATGTAAGCGCCCTCGCTTTCGCTCCGTCGAATCCGCAAGTGGCGTATGCCGTTGTGCAAGAGGCTTGGGATTCTGAACGTGGCCGCTTGTATCGCTCCTCAGACGCCGGAGCGACATGGCTCCCCGTTGGTGCCCCATTGAACCGCTTTCGGGTAACGAAATTGGTTGTTGATCCCCAAGCCTCAGCAACCCTTTTTGCTGTTACTGGGAGGGACTGGTTTGCCAGCTCGCCGTCTCAAGTATTCCGGAGCACGAACGGAGGGGAGCGTTGGCAACGTCTGCCGACTCCGCAGAATGTCTGGGATTTTGCCATAGATGGCCGGAATTCGCGGATCCTGTGGGTGACAACAGGCAGAAGGTTGCCCGATGGAAGTTTACAAGGGAACGTTTGGAAAAGCATTAATGCGGGCAGGTCTTGGAAAGCCCTAGCGGCTTGCACGGGAGCAGTGCGCCCGCACCCGGAAATTTCGGGAGTGGTTTCAGTAGTGGAAGTGGACCGCGAGGCCTGGGAGCCTCAGAGCGGGGTGTGGCAGACGACTAACGGTGGAACGAATTGGTCGAGAATCGGTGTGCCCAACCAGTGGAATTCCGGCTGGCAGAATTTAGCTTGGTGTTATGAATTAGGACATGGTGTTCCGAGAACCATTGGTGTTTCCTTGGCAAATCCCTTGGCGGTTTTTTGGACTGATGCCCAAGGGGCTTTTGTGTCATGGGATGGAGGCAGAAGTTTTGGGCCGCTTTTTACCGACCAAACCGCTCCAGGTTGGTGGCGAGGACGGGGCTTGAACAATGTCAATCTCTTTGCCTTGGCTATCAGCGAATCTAAGCCCAATCAGATTTTCGCTGGCTATTTTGATTTGGGTTTTTGGCGAAGCTTGGATGGCGGAGTCAGTTGGCAAAACTGTAACCATCCCGATTTTACAGGTGACTGGAAAGGAAATGGAGGAAATACTTTGACAATTTTGGCAGATCCAGCACGACCTGAAGTTGTCTGGGCAACACAAGGTAGCAGTGTCGAACCACCTGATATGACTTTGCTCAAGAGTAACTCCGCAGGCGATCGCTCCAGCTGGATTTACGCCAATTCCGGAATGCCCACAGGGTATATCTCAGGCTTGTCCTTGGATAGAAACAGCCCCGTTTCGGCACGCACGCTTTTTGTTACCTCACAAGGCAGTGTTTATCGCAGCCAGGATGATGGCCTGACTTGGAGCCTGGTTTATCCCTCCAAGGGATGCCGGGTAACAGCGGTTGATCTTCGGGATAGGAATTTGGTCTATGCAGGAGGAGAAGCTGGCCTTTTCCGCTCGATGCAAGGGGGGGAGCATGGGACATGGGTTGAAATTGGGCCAGAAGCTTTTCGAGGTAGCAATTCTCTGAGCCAGTTTTGGGATGAAGGATGGAGAGGAGTTGCGGCGATCCACCCTGACCCCTCACGAAGGAACTGGGTATGGGTAGCTGTCCACGGCCCTCAGCGCGGCCTGTATCTGAGCAGAGATGCGGGCCAAAACTGGGAGCATGTCCGGAATGATGATTTTCTTTGGGGAATTGCTGTGGACCCTGTCAATCCAAATCGAATTTTTGTAACTTCTTCCAGAGTTTATAGCTCCGGTGGCGATGCTGATTCGAACGGGGTATTTTTGAGTGAGAATGGAGGCCAGAGTTGGCGCGCGTGCAACGAGGGACTTGCTTGGCCGTTTGCTATTCAAGTGCTATTTGATCCGCAAAATAGCCGCACGGTTTGGATTGGTGCTCCCGGCATAGGCTGTATGCGCCGCAGTTTTTAGTTTCAATTTGGTGAGAATAGTGATGAACGGAAGAGGTTAAAAAAATGTCAACTATGAAAAACCTTGTTGCGCAGAAATTTCCTCGAGTCTGTTTTTCGGTTTTAGGAGTGTGGGCTCTTCTTAGTTTTCGTTTAATGGCAGGAGTGTATTACGTCGCCCCTCAAGGCAATGATGCCTGGCCCGGAACGCTCTCACGCCCCTGGCGGACAATTCAAAAAGCAGCTTCAGTGCTCACACCAGGGGATACGGTTTTTGTCCGCGGTGGGGTGTATCGGGAAGCGGTCACGATGAACGTTTCCGGTGAACCAGCGCGGCCAATCACATTTGCAGCCTATCCGCGAGAGCGGCCTATTCTAGATGGCACGGGACTAGCGGTTCCGCGTGACAGCTTTTCCGCTCTTTTTTTTATTCGCGACTGTTCGCATATTGTGATTCTTGGGTTTGAAATTCGGAACTTCAAAACCTCAGACATCCGGTCCAATCCTGTGGGGATTTTTATTGGAGGAAATTCCTCGCACATCGTTGTCCGTGACTGCACAATCCATAGCATTTGGAATACCGGCGGCAGCGTGGATAATTCGGGAAGTGCCTTTGCAATAGCCGTTTATGGAGATTCTTTGAACCCTTGCGAGGGGATCGTAATCGAGAACAACCGAATTTTTAACTGCAAGACAGGCTGGAGCGAGACCGTTGCTTTGAATGGAAATGTGCGGAATTTTGTTGTCCAGGGCAACCGGATTTTCAATTGCAACAACATTGGAATTGACTTTATCGGCTTTGAAGGGACGTGTCCTGACCCAGCGCAAGATCAAGCCCGCGATGGAATATGCCGGGGAAATGTTGTTTGGAATATCAGCTCACGCGGCAATCAAGCCTATCCGGCTGGAGATTTCAGCGCGCCTGGAATTTACGTGGATGGTGGCACGCGCATCCTTATAGAAAACAATATCTGTCACAGCAACGACATAGGGATTGAACTAGCGAGCGAAACGCCTGGCAAAACGACATCCGAAATTACCCTCCGCAACAATCAGCTTTTTCGCAACCGCCAGAGTGGGCTTCTGCTTGGCGGCTACGCAGAAACTGACACAGGCGGCACCGAGCGTTGCCTCATCGAGGGAAATCAGATTTGGAACAACGATACCCTTATGTGGGATAGCGGGGAGATTCAGCTCCGCTACCGCACGAGTCATTGCACGGTGCGCAACAACACGATCCAAGCCGGGCCATCAAATTTGCTTGTGGTCATCCCTGTCGCCTCTCGCCACAATGTGGCAAACATATTCGATCAAAATATTTATTTCGCACCTGGTGGGGCGCAGGCGGCGCGGTGGGTTTGGAATTTAATTTCCTGTATTGGCTTTAGCGCTTGGAAAGAGCTTTCAGGACAGGACGCTAACTCCCAATTTTCGCGGCGCAGACTGCCGTGAGCTTTGGGATCTCTGCCAGAAATGGGCAACCCAACCTGAAATTGCGATGAATTAGACTTTAATAAGTTGAGCCAAGCGAGAGGCTCCTGAAGAAACAGACCCCACCAGCCTGTCGTATAGGTTTCATAGCTAGGAGCCAAGGCCCAAGCTACGAAGGTTTCTGTGCCGCCCTCCTCAACAATATCAAACCCTTTGGGCTTCTCGCGTCTGAGGAATTTAGTAAATTAGTTAGGCATTCGGATCATTTCCCGCTCGCGTTGGGAAGAGGTAAGAACGTATCCTTCTTCATCGACAAGAAGGACATTACTCGCCGGGCGCTCCTCCCTGCTGAAGGGTTTAATTGTCAACAATGGTGTGCGAAAGGGAACCCCAAATTAACAAAATGCCCATCACCCCAAAGCATACTTTCCTGTGGAAGGGACGCATGCAACGACGTCAAAAACACGGAGCAAGAAAATTAACGCGGTAAAACGGCGCCCCTCCACAGGTGGATTTATCGGTTAGATAAGAAGGCGGTGGCGCAGCCCAAGAAGGAGCCCTTCCTCCTCTTAGCAACGGTTAGAAGTTGCTACAAAATAAGAAATTAGTTCACGACAAGCCCAGCGCCTGAGAAAAAAAACAAATTGCCCAAAAAGCGGAACTTGTTTTGAATTCTTTTTTAAGCGCTTTCTAATTTGCCAGAATCCGCAAGCGGAGGAAGCGGCGTGGGGTGGTGGCGAGGTCGGCGGAGTCGGTGAAGGTGTAGGGTTGGCCGACGGTGAG
>JAOAAX010000066.1 GCA_026418675.1 Chthoniobacterales bacterium
AGATGTGTATAAGAGACAGAGAGAGGAGCGGGAGCAGGAAGGGGGGATCGGATAAAGAGAGAGAGGAGTGGAGGATATGAGCTTTCGGTTGGTGAGTGAATATGAGCCGCGAGGGGATCAGGGGAAGGCGATTGAGCGGCTGGTGGCATCGGTGCGAGCAGGGAATCGGCATCAGACGTTGGTTGGGGTGACGGGGTCAGGGAAGACGTTTACGGTGGCGAATGTGATAAAGGAGCTTGGGCGGCCGGCGCTGGTGATGTCGCACAATAAGACGCTCGCTGCGCAGTTGTATAGCGAGTTGCGGCGTTTTTTTCCGTGGAATGCGGTGGAGTATTTTGTGAGTTACTTTGATTACTACCAGCCTGAAGCATATTTGCCTGCGACGGATACGTATATTGAGAAGGATAGTTCGATCAATGAGGAGATCGAGCGGCTGCGGTTGAGCACGGTGAGTTCGTTGATGACGCGGCGGGATGTGGTGGTGGTGGCGAGTGTGTCGTGTATCTATGGATTGGCGTCGCCTGAGGATTTCGGAGGAATGGTGCTGCGAGTGGAGGTTGGGGGATGGCAGGGGCGTGAGGGATTGCTGCGACGGTTGGTTGGGATGCTGTATGAGCGAGAGGAGATGGAGTTTGGACGTGGGAAGTTTCGAGTGAGGGGAGAGGTGGTGGAGGTGTATCCATCGCAGGAGGAGGGTCGGGTGGTGCGGTTTGAGTTTTTTGGGGAGGAGTTGGAACGGATAGTATGGGTGGAGGAGAGGAGCGGACGTGTGATAGAAGAGGTTGGGGAAGTGGTGCTGTTTCCCGCAAAGCAGTTTGTGACGCCACGGGAGAAGTTGGAGCGGGCTCTAAAAGGGATCGAGGAGGAGCTCGAGGAGCGGGTGCGGTGGTTTGAGGAGCGAGGGAAATTGGTGGAAGCACAACGGATACGGCTGCGAACGGAACACGATCTGGAGCTACTAAGGGAGCTTGGATATTGCCCTGGTGTGGAGAATTATTCGCGGCACCTGAGTGGACGAGCGCCTGGGACGCGACCATATACGTTAATGGATTTTTTGCCTGCGGATACCCTTGTGGTGATCGATGAGTCGCACGTGACGGTGCCGCAAATTGGAGGGATGTATGCTGGGGATCGGAGCCGGAAGGAGACGCTCGTGGAGTATGGATTTCGGTTGCCGAGCGCGTTGGATAATCGGCCGTTGAATTTTGAGGAGTTTATGGAATCGGCGCGGCAGATTTTGTATGTGAGCGCGACGCCGGGGGCGTTTGAGCTGGCAAATAGTTTTGTTGGGAATGAGGGGTGGGTGAAGGTGGAGGAGATAGACGTGGGGGAGAGAGGGGAGTGGCTGGTGTTGTGCGAGGAGGAGGAGTTTGATCCGCGGCGGGTTGGGGCGCGGTTGGTGGTGGAACAGGTGATACGCCCGACTGGATTGCTTGAGCCTGAAATAGAAGTGAGGCCACTGGAAGGACAAATAGACGCGACAATCGAGTTGTGCCGTGAGCGAGCGGAACAAGGGGAGCGTGCCTTGGTGATGACCCTGACGAAACGGACAGCGGAGGATCTGACGGATTATCTGCGGGAGGTTGGATTGCGAGTGAGATATCTGCACAGCGATATCGATACGATCGAGAGAGTGGAGATTTTGCGGGATTTGCGAGCTGGGAAGTTTGATGTGCTCGTGGGGATTAATTTGCTGCGGGAAGGGCTTGACTTGCCGGAGGTGAGCCTGGTGTGTATTCTGGATGCAGATAAGGAAGGGTATTTGCGGAGCGAGACGTCGTTAATTCAGATAGCTGGGCGAGCGGCGCGGAATGTGAACGGGAAGGTGGTGCTGTTTGCCGATGAGCGGACGCGAAGTATCGAGGCGCTCGTGCGAGTGACGGAATACCGTCGTGCGAAGCAAATGGAGTATAATCGGGAGCACGGGATCACGCCACGAAGCGTTGCTCGAGGGGAGCAGGAAAGCTTGCACGTGATGGAAGGAGGAAGAGGAGGGGCGGAGTTGCGAGAGGAATGCGGGACGTATGGAGAGGAGAGAGATGTGATGGGGCTAATCGAGGAGCTGGAACGGGAGATGGCCATAGCAGCCGCAAACTTGGAATACGAACGGGCGGCGTTGCTGCGGGATCAGATCCGGGAGTTGAGAGGAGTAGAGAGTATGGAGAAAGGAAAGGAGGGGATGTGGATGGGAGGATGGCGGATGGGAGGAGGAGCGCGACGACGGAAGAGGCGGAAGGGGTAGGAGTTTTTGTCTGAAGGAGGAAGGGGCGGAGTGAGTTTTTCGGAGGGTCGAAATTAGGGCGGGAGCGGGAGGGCGGTGGAGAATTTGTTACGAAAATTTGACATTTCAGGGAGAGAAAATTGTTGGGGAGTTGGGACGAGAGGTGATATAGGGGAGATCTATGAAGCTGAATGAGAAGAAGTTGGATTGGGGGTCTGTGAGGTGGGTTTTGGTGCTCGTGGTGTGGTTCTGTGTGTGGGTGGTGGGAGATGTGGTTGGGGAGGAGGGGGAACGGCCATTGCGGATAGTTTGCTGGAATTTGGAGTGGTTTCCGGGGAGGTCGCCGGAGCCGCTGGCAGAAGCGGTGGAGCAACACGTAGCAGCAGTGCAGAAGGAGTTGAAGCGGCTGGACCCGGATGTTTTTGTTGGGTGTGAGTTGCGGGATTGGGGTGCGTTTGAGCGAGCGGTGCGCGTGGTGCCTGGGATGCGCGTGCACGTAGTTTCAAATTTTCCTGGCCAGGAGACAGGAGAGCTGTGGAAGCAGCAAATCGGGATAGCGTCGAAGTTGGAGTGTAAGGCTGCATGGGCGGAGTCGTTCCAGCCCTCTATTCCCTTGATGACACGAGGTTTTGCGATGGCGGTGCTGGAGTTGCCAAATAAGAGCCATATTGTGATCTATGGCGTGCACTTGAAGAGTAATCGGGCACGGAATGAAAATGAGACTCAGTTGAATTACCGGCTGCGGGAGGAGTCGGCTTACCAGTTGCTGGAACATATGGAGCGGATGAAGCGGCTGCTGCTAAAGAACTATAATATCCGGGATTGGGTAGTGGCAGGGGACTTTAATACGAATCATGACGGGCGGTTTGGAGATCGGACGATCGAGATCCTGGAGCGGGCAGGGTTCTGGAATACATGGCAAGGGGTGCCAGTTGAGGAGCGTTTGAGCTGGCGCGGGGATGAGATGTTCGAGCCGACGACATTCGATTATATCATGACAAGGGGGTTGATGAAGAGGCGAGCTTACCTCGGGAAGACAGAGGCTGCGTCGAGTGATCACGATGCGGTGGTGCTGGAGATTCCACGGTAAGGAGGGATGAGAGGAGGTTGAGAGGGGTTTTGTAGGGGGAGACTGGAGGCGGGATGGTTGGGGTCTTTAGCCGTCAGGGGTGGTGAGGGTGGGTTGAAGGAGGGTTTTTTTGTCGGGAGTTTGTAGAAGGGCTGTTTTGGTGGGGCTGTTTTTTTTGTGGCATAGGGAGGATGGGCAGGGAATGGCGGTGGTTGAGGGTTTTTTAACTTTTTTTGAAAATGGGTTGAAGCCGGTGGGGAGGGAAGTGTTTTGTTAGGGGAGGGTTTTGTGTTTTAAGGTTTTGATAGTTAGGGAGATGTGTTTAAATGTGGTGGGGTTGGCATGGGATATGCGTTGAGAGGGGAGCGAGAAATGAAAGGTGAAAAGATGGAGGTTTCCGAGCCAGTGGAGGTGATTTTGGTGGAGGATGAGGAGGATTTACTAGAGGGGATGAAGTTTTCGTTTGAGCTGGAGGGATACGTGGTCAGGAAGTTCGAAGAGGGACAACGGGCAAAGGAGTTTCTAGAGGGATTGGAGGGAGCACCGAATGCTGTGCTGGTAGCAGATATTTGCTTGCCTGGGGTTTCGGGGGTGGAGTTGATTGAGTTGTTCAAAAGGCGGTGGCCCCACCTTGCAGCCGTAGCAATTACAGGATTCGGGGATAAGGAGATGCTAACTGCCTTGCTGCGAGCGAAATGTGATGAGTTTCTGGATAAGCCATTTGAGATGGGTGAGCTTGTCGGGTTGGTGAGGAGGGCACTCGCAGTGCAGGAGAAGCGGAACCGGGAGTCGGTAGTGCTGCTGCGGTCGTTGCCGTCGATGCAGGAGTTTTTTCGGCATTATACAGTGGCAGGGGATAATCGGCGGGATCGGGAGAAGTTGCAAGGGGTGGAAGAGTTTTCGGTTGGGGAAGTGATCCGAGTGGAGCGGTTGAGCACAATGGCGAAGGTGGAAGTGAAGGCAGAGTGGGCTGGGCGTGTTTCGGAAGAGGCGGTGCGAGTTTTTGAGGGATTGTTGACGAGCGGAGTTCGGCATATTGAGCTGGAC
>JAOAAX010000067.1 GCA_026418675.1 Chthoniobacterales bacterium
ACCCAAAATCACCACCCCCACCACCGCCGCAAGCACTCCCCCGACCACCCAATCAGGCAAACCCGGAACAAGCTGCTCCACTTGGTGTGCCAGCGAATTGGCCTGCACCATATTGCCAATCCCGAAAGATGCCACCAGGGCAAACACCGCAAACACCACCGCAAGCCACGGCAATTTCAAACCGTAATGAATCACCTCCATCGGCCCACCAATCATTTCACCACGTGCATCCACCTGCCGAAAATGCACCGCAAGAAAAGCCTCTGCAAATTTCGTTGCCATTCCAAATACTCCCGTCAGCCACATCCAGAGAACAGCCCCCGGACCACCAAGCCCTACCGCCGTTGCAACTCCAATCACGTTTCCCGTCCCTACCGTTGCCGCAAGTGCAGTTGCCAAAGCATCAAATTGCGAAATGTCCCCCTCTCCACCTCCTCGGCTAAAACTTAACCGAATTCCTTTCCCAACCCAACGTTGCACAAAACCCAAGCGAATCGTAAAGAACACGTGCGTTCCCAACAAAAGCACTATCAACGGCATCCCCCAAACCACACCATTGGCAGCTCGAATCCAACCATGAATTGTCTCCAACACGATTCCAACTAAATCCCACCAACCATCCTCCCATCAACGAAAAAACATTATAAACTTTCAAATCCCAAAATATCCAACCCACCCCATCTCTTTCAATCAAACGAATCAAATAAACGCAAATTTACAAACCTAGCGTGCCTGCATCCCAACAATCGCACTGCCATACCCCGTCATCTCAAGATAACCAAACCCACGAATAGGTCTCCCTTCACGCTTGCCTTCCGCATGAATAGCTCCCTCCCAATAAATGATCGGCGGATCCGTAAACTCCTGCTCGTCCATTCTTGCAAGAACAATTAAATTTAAATCCAGCGAAGGAATTTGGATTTTCCAGTCCAATGGATAAACTGCTCCTGTTTTTTTGCTCTGATTGTAGCGCAACGGTTCAAGTAAAAAGTCATTTGAAGTTAAATTCAGAGATCGACCATCAGAGTAAACAAAAGTAGCAGATGAATTCGGATCACAGCCTCCCTCTCGTCTGCGAATCTGGAACAGCATCAGCTCCGTGCCGTCCTCAAATTGGAGACAGAACCAATCCCATCCTACTTGCTCAGCGGTCAACTGATTCGTCGCCCACTCATGGTCATACCAGGCTTGCCCCGATACAGCAATTTTGCGCCCATGAAGAAAAAGCCATCCACGTGCTTTCAAGCGCGTCAAGGAGTAATAATGCGAAGCCCGCCCAGCTCCATCCGCTTTCTGGCTAACACCATCCCTCCCATGAACGATGGGAGGCTTTTGGCTCACAAGCTCTAATTCGATCCGCATGTCTTCATCCGAAGCTTCGAGAAATAAGCGGTCCGGTCCTATCAACAGTGCCCGCCAACTATGAATCGAGACGAGAGTGGACTCGCCTATACGAAATTCCGGGAAAAAAGCTCCTCCAAGAGCAACACGCGCCCAACGCGACGTATGGAAATATTTCTTATTGTAGAAATCTGAAATCGCAAAATGTGCAAAGGCGATTTCTCGGGCTGCAAACGCAGAACGCACGTCAGAAAAAAGCTGCGGCCGAATACCATGCCGAAAAAAGGTAAGCTGAAAGCCGAACTGCTCCTTCCCATCATCCGAGCGAAGATTTCCAGTAAAATACCACCATTCTGTCTTAAATTCTGAATGCCTAAAATGATCACGAGGAAATTCATATTTCCATCCAGGCAAAGCTGTTCTCCAGCCGTCCGAAAAATTTGAACTGACCTCAGCCCCTCCCTCAACAACCTCTGCCCTCAAAAAACTAAGCACGAGAGCAACTAAGAGAGCCGCCGCAAACAGCCTAAAAAAATTCCTCATCGAAACCAGAAGCATCAAACTCGCAATAAACTCCTAAATTGATATAACGTTGACTCGATAAGTCCCGATGCGGTTGCAGTGTAAGAAAATACCCAAAAATAACTTTTAAGGTATTTAAAGGAAATTCACCCCAACTTCATTCCAACCTCGACAGAATAGCCCCTCAAAAAGTCAGATATATGCATCTTTTTTTTCCCCTCTGGCTGAACCTCAAGAATGCGAAGAATCCCTTCCCCAGTCTGAACAGCAAGCTCACCGTGGGAGGTTGACACAACGCTACCAACCGGTTGGCTCAAGCATGAGGGTATATCAGAACCTCCAGGATATGCTCTCCAAACTTTGAGCATTAGTGACTTTTTCCCAAAACCTGGTCGCGGTAACCATGTATAGCTCACAGGCCAAGGATTAAATGCTCGAACCTTCCGGAAAATTAACTCAGCAGGTTCATCCCAACGGATCTCAGCATCCTCTTTTCGAATTTTTTCACACCAAGTCACGAGCGCAGGATCTTGCTTCATGCGAGGTGCCTCCCCTCGCCGGAGTAAATCGAGCGCCTCCCGTAATGCTTCCGGGGCAAGCAAGGAAATTTTTTCTGTCAAGGAAGCAGTCGTTTCTTCCTTATCAATCAGAATTTCCTTACTCAGGAGAATTTCTCCTGCATCTAGCTCTTCTTCCATGAACATCACGGTTATTCCAGTAACAGCATCACCACTAAGGATCGCAGATTGAATCGGCGATGCCCCTCGATGCCGAGGAAGTAAGGAAGCATGAAGATTAAGCGCAGCAAGAGCTGGAATACGCAAGGCCTCACCAGAAAGTATCTTCCCAAAAGCAAAAACAATAAATAAATCCGGCCTTAGAGAGCGCAAAAAATCTAAATTCTCCCGTGAATGAAAGTTTTTCGGTTGCTGGAGAGGGAGACCAATTTCACGAGCTAGAATCGCTACAGGACAAGGTGTTAAACGATGTCCCCTGCCTGCTGGCTTATCAGGCGCCGTGATAACAGCGCATAATTCCACCCAAGAAGTTTGAGCAAGAAACCGAAGCGTCGGTAAACCAATTTCCCCCGAACCAAGATAAACAACACGCATCAAGCAACGGCAGCAGCAGCAACAGAACCAACTTCAAGCTGCTCCGGCATTAAACCCGCGCCATCCGCAATAATGTAATGGAGCAAATTATGCAATACGCAAATCGGCGGCTGCGTGGCATCTATGTCCACTACCTTACCGCGATAGTATTCGAGCAAGGGAGCCGTCTCGCGGTCATACGTCTCAAGCCTGCGACGAATTACAGCCTCACTTGCGTCATCTATACGATTTTCTTTCAAAGCACGCTTGCGTATGCGCTGAACCAGACGATCCCGATCAGGACATACCAAATGGAATACCTTCCTCACTTCAATGTAATGCTCCATAAGCTCCGCTTGCCGAACGTTACGCGGAATGCCATCGAGGATAAGCGAATCAATTTCAGGTTTATAGAGGTGCGACTCAACATTGTCCCGGATTCGTGCAATCCAGAGTTCAATCGTCACTTCATCTGGAACCAGCTCCCCTCTACTCGAATATTCCAAAAACTTTTTCCCTAACGGCGTGCGGGTATCAAGAGTTCGGAAAACTTCCCCACACGCAAAATGAAAAAAACGAGGGACCGAACCAAGGATCTTTCCTTGCGTCCCCTTTCCACTCCCAGGAGCTCCAAATAGCAAATAGCACTGAAATTTCCCAGCGTATTCCGGCATTGCCTTAATACCCTATAAACTTTTTCTACTTTCGCAATCCCCGATTTCCTTTGGCTAAATAGCCAAAAAGACCAGCAGGCTTGGGAGTTTCCTTAAAAAATGCAACTCT
>JAOAAX010000068.1 GCA_026418675.1 Chthoniobacterales bacterium
GAGTAAAGCGGTCGGTGCGTTTAGCGGATTTTGGGTTTTTGAAGTAAGGGGCTGGGTCGAAATTTCGGACTTCGCCGGCGATTTTGCAGTCGAAACCCGTTGAGTCGAACTGAGTGTAGTGTGAGATACCGCTTTTGCCTGCGATGAGGTTTTTCCAGAAGGTAGTGACGTCGTTTCCGATGGGGGATATTATGCCGATACCAGTGATGACAACTCTACGTTCGTTCATGATGGAGAAAGGAAGGGGTAGAAAAAACAAAAAAAGCGTAAGGTTAGCGGGTTTGGCAATAAAAAGAAGCGGAGGTTGAATGAATTTGGGAGGGAGAAAGTGTAAGGCTAATTTGTGGGGGCAGAGAGGGGTTCAGTGGTTACGGAGCTGGGAG
>JAOAAX010000069.1 GCA_026418675.1 Chthoniobacterales bacterium
AGATGTGTATAAGAGACAGGGGTTGGGTTGGGGCTCGGATTGTTGAGTGGTTGTGAAGAAATCGTTGCGAGGGATGAGGAGGTTTTGGAGGAGGTAAGAGGGGACGAGGTAGGTGTAGCCGGAGAATTTCTGGAAATCGGAGAGGTTGGGTTGTGGTTGGGCGTCAGGAGGTGCGGTGGCGGAGATGGAGATGGGGCGATTGCCGTCTTTTTCTTTGCCGATAATGAGTGTTAAAATGACATTATTATCGTTTTTTAAGATGAGTGTGCCTTCGATGTCGTCGGGTTTTGGCTGTGGAAGGACATCATTGAAGAAAGGATTGGCGAGGGAGGAGGTGGCGAGAGAGATTTTGTTTGGGTCAGCGGTTTGGTTAGGGGGCGGGTTATCGAGTTGCCATTGGTCGTTAGTTTTGGAGAGTGTCCAAGCTGGTTGTTGGTCAGCGGGTATCCATTGGATGGAGGTGAGGTTTCCTGTTTGGAAGAATTGTTTGTTGAGCCAATCAGCGGGGTTAGGGGAGATGTCGAAGAAGGTTTCTTTAACAAGGGCGACTTTTGGGGAGGAGGATGTGAGGAGGTAACGACCGATGGGTGGCGAGGGGAAGTCGAAGGAGGATTGGGAGGGGGAGTGAAATTTGCCGAGGGTGATGTTGGCAAGTTGGTTGTTGGAGGAATCGTAGAAGGAGATGAGGATGGGTTGAGTATCTCGAGGGGAGTGGGGTTCTTTGTTTTCTTGATTTTGATTTTCTGATGAGAGAGGGGTGGGAGAGGGGGTTGGGGAGATGGAGAGACCGAGTTGAGGTAAGTCGGCTGGGGTGGTTTGGAGGGTTTGAATTGGGCGGAGTTCCCAAATTTGGCGCAGGAAGCGGAGGATTCTGGGGCTGTCTGCCGGGTAGTTGGCTCTTTCTGCAACGAACCAATTACCCTCTTTTGCGATGAGGGTGGTTGTTTGGTTGTTGGAAGTTATGGTGATACGTTCGATTTTTTCAGGTTTGAGGTTGGGGAGGAGTGAGTTAGAGGGTGGAGGGGAGTTGGTGGGGAGGAGGAAGAGGACTGTGAAAGCAGCTAGGGTAGCGATGGCGAGAAGGAGTAAGTATTTTCTGCTCATGGTGAGGGAGTGTGGTAGTTTTGAAAATGGTGGTTTATTTAGGGGAAGTTTGGAGGCGGTGCCATGCACCGACTGTGAGACCAATAATAGCTACGAGTATTGGGACAGCGGCAATGTTGAGCCATTTGAGGCGTGTTTCGAGAGCATCAATTTCTGCGCGGAGCTGACGGCGGGTTTGTTTGAGTTGACGTTTGACTTCGGCTTCGGTTTGGCGGAAGCGTTCGATTTCGCGCTGTTGTTCGGTTGTTAAGAGGAATTTCTGGCCTTCCTGTTTACCGCGTTCGAGATCAGCCAGGCGGTTTTGTGTTTCCTGGAGTTGAGTTTCGAGTTTTTGGATAGTGGCTTGGAATTTTTGCTCAGCAGCGGCTTGCATTTGCCGGAAGACAAGGAAGGGGCGTCTTCCGACAGAGCGAGCGCGAACATGGAGGAGAGCGCTGTCGCCGGCAAGGAGGTCAATGGAGTTGAGGACAAGAGCGAGGTTGCCGTTGACAGGGATGAAGAGGCGGCCACCTGGGAAAAGGCCGCGGATTTCAGTTACGCAGAGAGGGTCTTGGATGAAGTCGGCATCCGTTATAAGAATGACGGTGGATTCGGATGTGGATTCGGAGAGATGGGAGGGATTGGAGTTGTTTTGGTTGTCTTGGTTGTTTTGGTTGTTTTGGTTTGGGTCGTTGTTGGCTGGTTGGTCAGGCTTACCGTTTGGGAAGGCGGATTTGAATTTACCGGTGAGTTGGATGGCGATGGGGAATTGGGAATTGGAGGGTTGGAAATTGCGGATGATGGAATTTGGGGAGTTTCGAGCGAGATCGGGGAAAACGAGTTGAGAATCTTTTGAAGAATGGACGAGGACGTCTTTTTTTAAGGACTCTGGTGGGGTGCCGGTGAGGGTGCCTGCGTAAGCGAGGAGGAGAGTGCTGAGGTCAGCGGAGATGGGGTTTTCGTGGGATAGGGCGTTGGAGTCGAGGTTGAGTAGCCAAGGGGCACGGCCTTCTTGTGTTTGGCCCATGTAGGTAAGGTCGGCGATGATTTGGGAGGTGTTGAAGTCGAAGCCCCAGGCTTTGAGGAGTGTTGGGAGGTTGGAGGAGGATGGGAGGGGACCGAGCGGGCCTGGGGAGCTGTCGAGAAGGCAATAAGGATCGAGGAGGGCAATGATTTTGCCGCCACGGAGGAGGAATTGATCGAGAGCGTATTCGGTTTCGGGGGTTATCCCTTTGGGATGGATAACCAAGAGGACGTTTATGTCGTTTGGTATCTCGGTAGAATCTGAAGGGATGTTGCGGAGGTTGTAGTAGCGGCGGATTTCTTCTGCGATGAGCCAAGGTTGTGGAGCTTGCTGGGGTTGGAAGAATTGAGGGATGTTGTAACCGAGGACTGGAAGTGGGCTGAGGATGCCGATGGTGGGTCGTTTATCGGAAAGGATTTGGGAGATAGAGCGAGCGAAGTCGTATTCGAGGAGGCGTTCGCGCTCGGGGGCGAGGAATTCGATGGTGGCTTTGCGGTCGAGGGAAGTGAAGGAAATGCCGAGGGTGATGGATTCGCCATTGGGGAGTGGTTGAGGGG
>JAOAAX010000070.1 GCA_026418675.1 Chthoniobacterales bacterium
TAGCGGGACGATCGGGGGCGACCCGCCGCCGGCATTGCGAAGTGGGATTCGGTGCACGCTCGAACGCCGATGAAGCTTCTAGTTTTGCTAAAGGTGGGAGTAGGCAGCAATTGGGGTGCGCGGTTTCGACGAAGGGAGTTGTCTCTAGGCAGTGCGTAATGGCCTTGGGGATTAGGGGATGCTATCCCGCAGGAAGAGACAGCAAGTGAACTTGGGGGCGGCTATGTCTGGACTTTGGTGGAACTTTAGCGTGGCGTGCCGTGGAGGATGAGCTTCGCTTTGAGCAGCGTTGCCGGGAAACGAGTCGAAGTTGTAAAAACCTGAAGCGTCCATGTCCCTCGGCTGCTTTCTCCCCAATGGCGAACGGACATGAAGGTCCACGGTCCAAAATCCTCACTCGTATCACGAGGGCGAGCAGGAACCTCACTGCGCATTCCAGAAGGAGAAGTGAGAACGTAGGAGAGAACACCATTGCGTGCCGATTCCAGCTCTACCTCGAATTGCACATGCTCAACGCGCAGCTCGGGACTGGAGGTTGTGTCGAAGCGGACAATTGCTCCATTCCGTCGGGCTGTTTGCACAGGTAAGTTGAGGTTTGTTTGGGAAAATTCCTGGCGAGTTGCTGGAGGGAGGTTGGCCCAAGTTCGGGCTAAAGCAACGGCTTGAGCGGCGTCCACAAGTCCTGCTCCGAAGCTAGGATGGAAGGCAAGGCCAGCGGAATTGGTTTTCCAGTTTCGATCCCTTGGGTTGATGCGGCGAGCGGAGCGAATGAGGATTTCCTGAGCGTCTCGCCAGCCTAAATTGGGATTGGCTTCGAGCATGAGCGCGAGGACCCCTGAGACAACTGGAGTTGCGCCGGAAGTCATGCCGAAGTCGTTCGTGAAATCGAAGTCGCTTACGTTGTGGCGTGGGATGACGGTGCCATCGTTGGTGCGGCCGTCACTATTGTAGCCATCACTGTTAGATAGGTCGGTGGTGATGAGACCTTGTCGGCGGAGGGAGGAGGTAGGAGCAGCAACGACAAGGTTGGCGCCAGTTTCCGCTTCACTGGTCGGAAGTCCTTGATCGGAGACTCCCCCAACGGCAATCGTGTAGATAGAGTTAGCATACCCGTCGTAGTTGGAGTCATCGCGCTCTTGTCGGCCATTGCCGCCCGCCCAGGTATAGAGAACACCGCGTCCATTACGGCCAAATTTCACAGCTTGCTCAATTGCAGCAAGGGTTTGCTGACCAGGTCCTTCGGTCGTTATACCATCGTCAGGAGGTCCCCACGAATTGTTGTAGATGTGGTAAACCGTGTGTTTCCAAAGCAAGGATTGAGCTTCGCCATCATCGTCGTATTCGCTCTGCGGAGTGATAATGCTGCCGATCGTAGCATTTGGCGCAATCCCGAGACCGCCAAGCGTGTTGCTTGCAGCAGCAACAATTCCTGCAACGGCTGTCCCATGGGGCGCTAAGCCATAGTCTGTTTCTACGGGAAAAGGGTCTGGTAAATCGTTTTCAAAATCGTAATGCATGGAGAGGGTGGCGTTGGACTCAACGGGAAAGGAATTGGCTAGTAAGTCCTTGTGTGTGACTTCAACCCCGTCGTCGGCGATTGCAACGTAAATTCCTCTGCCGCGAGCGGTGGCCCAAGCGGGGACAACGTTGGCGTCCATTCCTTGACGTGCTCGAAGTTGGCCCGTATTCTGGAGATGCCACTGGGACGGGAAGTAGGGATCGGAAGGCGTCTGGGAGAAACGTTTGTAGCGGGGACGGGAAATGGCGGGCTCGGCTTTGTAACCAAGAGCATACAACTTCTGTGCGGCTGCAAGTGCATCGGAAGCAGTTGCGAAGCGCAATTCGAAGAAGCCGCCGACGGTAGCCGGTGCGACTTCGCTTGCGCCAACAGCTTCCGCTAACTCGAAGGCACGGGTGGAGTTCCCGGTTTCAATGGTGATTGCTGGGCGGATTGGGAAGGGGCCAGCAAAAGGGTAGCCCTCTGGGTTAGTCTCCCAGACGTTTCTATTAGCGTCCAGAGCGACGTAACGCTCCATACCTGCTTCCCAGACGTGATAAACCGGCTGGAGGGGCATGGCCTGGGCTAGAATGGAGCTTGGGGGATGAGCAAGGATGCCGGCGAGAATTCCCGCAATAATTATCAAAGGATGGAAGTAGTTTTTGATTCTGGTCTTTGTTCTTAGAGAGGTGTTGGTTTTCATGTTATAGATGGAATTATGGGTTATTTGAAGAAAGGGATTTGCGGTGCTGTTCGAGCCTGTGGCGGATTTGCTCGGCGAGTTGGAGGTCTGCGTGGAGTTTTTCTTGGATGAGCTGGCGTAGGTGGAGTGGGTCTTCGCCGAAATCTCCGCCGAGGAAGCGGCGGATGAGCCGTAAAGCATCTTCGCGCAACGGGTGGTTTGGTTGCTCTACGATGGCCAATGCTGCAGCGAGTTTTTCATTATTGTTTGCGGCGAGGGCGATTTCCCATTCGCGGAGAGAATTGGGTGGAGGGATGACAGGTAGGTCGGAGGTATCGGCACGATGGAAACTTGCAAAGGGAATTGATGGGGAAGTTTGGGGCTGCGAATTTTGCGTTGTTTCGAGAAAGGGGGTGGTGGTTGGATGTGACGTATTTGCGGTAAGAGGTTGCTCGGGTGTGTTCTGGACGCGGGTTGGGGGTTTTTCAAAGAACCAGCCGAATGCAAAGCCCATGCCAGTAATGGCTACAACGAGTAGCAACACTGCTGGTAAATTCGAAGTATGGACATTGGCCATGGGTTCAATTAGAGGGGAAGTTTTCTGACGCTTTCCAGGATTATCAGCGGGGGTTTGGCGAATTTCTTAACTCAATTGGCAAGAGGAATTTTTGGGCGGGGGTATTGGTTTTCTTCTTCTTTAGGTGCTTTTCTTATGTAGGGGAAGGAGGTGGGGTTACGGTTGGTAGGTGACGCGGCGCTCTTGGGTTGGGGAGGTGTTGCCGGCAAAGTCGGTTGCCCGGAAGAGGAGGGTATTTTCGCCGGGGTGGAGGGGGAT
>JAOAAX010000071.1 GCA_026418675.1 Chthoniobacterales bacterium
GTTCAATGTCTGCGGTAAATACCTTCATGGGCGTGAAGGTATTTTGGCGACCGTTTCGAGACAACGCACCCGAGAACGCCGAGCAGCCAGCTCATCAATAGTCGAAAATCATGCTTATACCTTAAGCATTGATGTATAAGTAGTTATGGATGGACTTGACCGAAGAACCATGGAACATCGTCGAACCCATCCTGCCCAAAGACCCCGTTGGCTCCGATCGGCGAGGGCGGCCCTGGAGCGAGCGGCGCCGAGTGCTCAATGGCGCCTAGGGGATTCTGCGCACCGGCGCCCCTTGGAAAGACCTGCCCTCTCGATACGGCCCCTTACCAAACTGTCCACCGGCGCTTCCAGAACTGGGTGCGCTCCGGGGCGATCGAAAAGATCCTGTTGGCCCTGGGCTCCCACCTCAAGGAGGCTGGGGGCCTGGACCTCACAGAATGTTTTGTGGACGGGACGTTCGTTCCGGCCAAAAAAGGGGGCGACTGGTCGGCAAAACCAAGCGGGGCCAAGGCACCAAGATCATGGGCATGGCGGACGGCGCTGGGCTTCCTCTCGCCCTGCGGGCAGAGAGTGCTTTGCCGGCTGAATTGAAGTTGGTCGAGGCCACGATGGAGGAACGCATCATCGCCGACGTGCCGGAGCGCCTGATTGGCGACAAAGCCTACGACAGCGACCGGCTGGATGAACGGTTGATGGAGCATTACGGCACGGAGATGATTGCGCCGCACAGAATCCACCGCCGCGCGCCCACGCAGGATGGCCGGGCGTTGCGCCGCTACCGAAGGCGATGGAAGATCGAACGCCTGTTCGCCTGGCTGTTGAACTTCCGCCGCCTGGTGGTGCGCTACGAATTCCATGCCGAAAACTTTCAGGGCTTTTTGCACCTGGCCGCCACCGTCATTCTCCTCAGACATTTATGAGATGGCTTCTAGTGACTCTTTTCCTTTTCTTATTTTATGAATTATTTTGTTTGCATTATTCATAATTTCTTACAGGTGTCCGGTTAACAGCCTCTGATGAGGCATGAGGTGCCCCCATGGTGCGGGCAGAATCGGTGGGTTTTTAAGAGACGAAATTCCTTCGGAAGGAGCGGGGGAACCAACGGCTCTCTCCGCTTGCTCCCGAGGGATTTTTCGGTCATCGGAAATATACCGCCGCAGGCGGCTGATATTCAGGGCTCTGGTGCGGGCGCTCATGGTTGGAGAGGCCAAAGTAACGATCCAGCCCCCGCCTCCCCGCGGACGGATCGCGGTAATCGTGCAGATTGGCCTCCTCGTGCTTGACGCTGCGCCACAGCCGCTCGACGAAGATGTTGTCGTAGGCTCGCCCGCGCCCATCCATGATGATGGTCACGCCCGCGCTTTCCAGCGCCTCGATCCACGGAGCGCCGGTGAACTGGCGCCCCTGGTCGGTGTTCGCGATCTGCGGGCAGGCTTTTTCCAGCTCGCATCGCAGAGCCCGCACGCAGAAGCCCGCATCCAGCGTGTTGGAAAGCTCCCACGAGAGCACGTAGCGGCTGAACCAATCCAAGATCGCCACCAGATACACCAAGCCGCGCGCGAGCCGGATGGAGGTGATGTCGGCGGCCCACACCTGCTTGGGTCGCTCCACGTTCATCCCGCGCAGCAGATAGGGATACACCCGGTGCCCCGGTCCCGGCGCGCTCAGGCGCGGCTTGGCATAGATGGCTTCGAGCCCCATCATGCACAGGAGCCGCCGCACCCGCTTGACGTTCACCCGGTGCCCCCGCGAGGCCAAGTGAACCCGCACCCGGCGCACCCCGTAGAACGGCCAGCGCGTGTAGGCTTCGTCCAGCTCGCGCATGACGATCAGCTCCTCCTCGTCCAGCCCGCGCGACCGGTAATACGCCCCGCTGCGGCTCACCCCCGGCAGCTCGCATTGCCGGCAAATCGGCACCCGCGAGCCCTCCCATTCCAGCAGTTCCCAGCGCTCTTCTGGACCAAAGCTCCATACTTTTTTTAAGCCAGTCGAACTCCACTTTGAGCCGCCCGAGCCCCTCGGAAAGACCGGGCTCCGCCTGTTCGCGCCGCGCGGCCTCCCTCGCCTGGCTGCTGCCCGGCACCGCCGGCAATGCGTCGAGCACCTGGCGCTTCCACGCGCTCACCTGGGTGGGATGCACTCCGCTCTCGCTCGCGATTTCGTTGACTGTCCGCCGCTCGCCAATGGCCTCCAACGCCACCCGCACTTTGAATTCGGCGCTGTGGCGCCGACGCTTTCGTGTCTGCTTCCCGCTCATTCTCAGGCCGTCCTTTCTGTCTTAACGACTTGTCCGAATTTTGGGGAGCACGACATCCCTTTGGCTCCGCTTTCCGCGCCACCTCTCAGTTTTCGACTATTTATGAGATGGCTTCAAAAAACTCTTTCACTATTTCTTATTTAGAAAATTGTGAAAATTTGGCGAGAGTCTCAAGCCGTTTGAGCTTTTGGTTGATTAATTTTTCCGCGAACCTTCTCCAAATGTTCACGAATTTCAGCCATCCTCCTTGGTGATAAAGGCCAATTTAAAATAATCAAGCATTGCACAACCC
>JAOAAX010000006.1 GCA_026418675.1 Chthoniobacterales bacterium
CCGTATTACAGAGGACGTTGCTTACTCCTGGTTCCGTTCCTCCTCCGGTCTCCATCCCAGTCGCGGTGAAACCCAACCCGATCCCCACAAACCCAATGCTTATTCGTGGGTCAAAGCTCCGCGCTACAACGGAGAACCTATGGAAGTCGGCTCCCTCGCACGTCTCCTCATTGCCCAAGCTCAAAATCACGAGCCAGCTACTTCTGCGCTCAATTCTTTCCTCCAAAAAACAGGCCATACTCTCCAGGAGATGGTTTCCGTCATGGGCAGACACGCAGCTCGTGCTATCGAATCCCTCCTCCTCGTAGATGCCCTTGAACGATGGATAAATAACCTCGTTCCAGATGAACCTCCTTGCGTCGAATTTACTATACCCGACCGTTGCGAAGGGATGGGGCTAACAGAAGCAGCAAGAGGGGCCCTCGGCCATTGGATTGTTGTAGAAGACCGCAAAATCGCTCGCTACCAATGCGTCGTCCCAACAACTTGGAACTGCTCGCCCAAAGATGATCGCGGCAAACGTGGCCCCGTTGAAGAAGCACTCATCGGCACACCTGTCGCTAACGAAGCCAGCCCTATCGAAGCAGTCCGAGTCGTCCGCTCCTTCGACCCCTGCTTAGCTTGTGCCGTCCACTAATTTTATTTCTTTAATAAAAATTTAAACTTCAAAAACCTTTAACCACTCAAAAAAACTATGTTCCTCCTCGAGTTAAAATTCTCCCGCCGCGAGTTCCTCGCAACCTCTGCCAAGCTTGCAGCCCTCTTTGGCTTGCAAAACTCTGCTATAGGGCAAATTTCCCAATCCCTCGAGCAAATAGAAGCAGGAGGGGCGCCAGTTCTCTGGCTCCAAGGCCAATCATGCTCCGGTTGCTCAATCTCCCTGCTCAATACCTACCCACGAAGCATCGTCCAGTTCTTAACAAACGATATTCAGTTGAAATTCCACCAAACCCTCTCTACAGCAACAGGGAAACTTGCTAAAAAAGCAGCAGATGAAGTCATCGACCAAGGCAATTACTTCCTCGTCGTAGAAGGCGCTATCCCAGTAGGATTACCCGACGCCTGCCGCTTCGCCCACGAAAATTTCGATGATCAGCTCCGCCGCGCCATTCCTCGATCCCGAGCAGTCATCGCCGTAGGAGCTTGCGCCGCTTATGGTGGAATCCCAGGCGCAGAAGGCAACCCAACAGGAGCTAAGTGCCTACGAGAATTCATGAAAAAAGAAGGCTTTCGAGTCCCTCTTATCGCCATACCTGGGTGCCCACCCCATCCAGATTGGATCGTAGGCACGATCACTCACGTCCTCAAATTCGGCCTCCCATCCATGGACAAAGATTCCCGTCCTCTCATGTTTTTCCGTAGAACCATCCACGAACAATGCCCACGCTTCTCCTACTGGGAGCGCAAACACTTTGCCCAGAATTTCGGCGATGAGGGTTGCTTGTTCAAAATCGGGTGCCAAGGCCCCATTACCCATGCCGATTGCACTATCCGCAAGTGGAATAACGGCGTCAACGATTGCATAGAGTCCGGCGGAGCCTGCACAGGTTGCACTTCCCCTGATTATCCTCGGAAGAAAGATTTCCCATTCTATTACGAAATCGGGCGGAGAAATTCAAACTCCTCCCTCTTGGCCTCCTAATTATTCTTAAACTTAAACTTTTAAAAATTTCACAAGCAAAAAATTTTTTTCGAAATCGAAAAGAAAAAAAAGATGAAATTATCTACAAAGTTCTTACTGTGGCTCTTACTTGGCTTATCAATTGCAATAGCTGTAACACAAGCCCTCCAATTCCTATTCTCCAGCTCCAAACTTAACAGCCAGATGCGCAAACTGGCAGAGAACCAAATTAAAGTTCTCGAAGAACGAGAAATAGCAAACGCTTCCACTATTTTCGACAGCATCCAACGCGGGGTGAATGATTCTATCGAGCGCGGAGAAATGGAAAAATTCCAACGAATGTTAAACGACCTGCGCGGAATCCAAGGGCTTGATGTCTATATCCTCTATGATCGTGTGGGGAATGCGGCCTATGCTACCGATCCTAAATATGTAGGTAAATCAATTGATAGTGAAGTTGTTGAGCGAGTCATCCAAAAGGGAGAAAATCTCTTTCGCCGTCATGGGAAAACTTTCGAATTTTATCGCCCAATTCCCATTGTTTCTGACTGCCGCCGTTGCCACCACGAATGGCCAGAACAGGGAACTTCCGGTGCTCACTTCATCTCCTATTCCACCGCTTCTCTCGAAGCAAGCCAAGAAGCAGTTGCAAAAGACGCTGCTTCCATCCGGCAAAGCAATTTCGAAGGAGTCGTCCTCTCTTTCCTAATTCTCGTTCCAACCGTTGCCGGAGTAAGTTGGCTCCTTATAGCGTTATTTGTTAACAAACCCCTCGATTCAATCATTCGGCGCTTGCGATCCGACGTCGCCGAAGCCCGCGAAGGAGCTCAACACCTTGAAGTTGCTAGTCAACACTTAGCCGAAGGAGCAAGCGAACAAGCCGCTTCTATCCAGCAAACGAGCGCTTCGCTGGAAGAATTGTCCAGTATGACAAAAATCAACGCCCAAAATAGCCACCAAGCCAAAGAACTTGCGGCAGAAACTTCACGCTCAGCAGATTCTAGCCAAGAGCAACTTCGGACTATGCTCCAAGCCATGCAGGAAATTCAGGAATCTAGCCGCCAAATTTCTGCCATCATCAAGACAATAGACGAAATTGCCTTCCAAACAAACATTCTTGCTCTTAATGCTGCCGTAGAAGCAGCCCGAGCAGGAGAAGCAGGGGCAGGTTTCGCTGTCGTTGCCGAAGAAGTTCGTAATCTCGCTTCTCGTGTCACTCAGGCAGCAAAAGAAACTGATGAAATGATTGGCCATGCCGTAGCGAAAACCAAAAATGGCGTCGAAATTTGTAACCGCGTCGCCGAAGCTCTCAATCAAATCTTGCAAAAAACAAAAAGTGTTGACAAACTAGTTGCTGAAGTAGCCGCAGCTTCCAAAGAACAGTCCACAGGAATTGACCAAATCGCTCAGGCCGTTACGCAAATGGACGTTACCACCCAGCAACAAGCAGCTCAATCTCAGGAAACCGCAAGCGTCGCAGCAAGCCTAAAATCCATGTCAGATGGGCTTGAGTCAGCCGTTAATACCCTCGCAGAAATCGTCTATGGAGTGAAGAAAGTTTTAGAAAAATAATAAGCCTTCACTCACAATCAATGTGTTTAGCAATACCCGGCAAACTTGTTTCCGTAGAGGATTCCACCGATCCACTTCTCAGAACGGGAGAAGTTGATTTTTCCGGAATCCGAAAACAAATTTCGTTAGGTTTTGTTCCCGAAGCAAAAATTGGCGACTACGTCCTCGTTCATGTTGGCACAGCTATCCAAGTCATCAATGAGGATGAAGCGACAAAAATTCTAAGTTACTTCTCCCAACTCAACCTCGCTGAGGAATTTCAAGAAAACGAAAACACAAATAAAACATAAGCAGAAACACTTCTCCCCTTCTCAGCTTCCCCCATTAGACCAATACCAAAATTCTCCATCTAGTCCACCGAAGAAGTTCCCCCTCTTAAAATGAATCTTCTAGCCCCCTATCGCGACGCCCAAAAAGTGCAGTCACTAGCTGCCGAGCTTGCTAGAATCTCCAAGAAACCAGCCGCAATCATGGAAATTTGCGGCGGCCAAACCCATGCAATCCTCAAATACGGATTAGAACAACTCCTCCCAAAACACATCGAACTTCTCCACGGACCAGGATGTCCAGTTTGCGTTACCCCAGCATCCATCCTCGATCACGCCATCTGGCTTTGCCTCAGGCATAATATCACTCTTTGCTCCTTCGGCGATATGCTCCGAGTCCCTGGTCAGCTCGGTTCTCTCGCATGGGCAAAATCCCAAGGCGGAGATGTTCGAATCGTTTACTCCCCCCTCGATGCAGTCGAATTCGCTCGTCAAAATCCGGAGAAAAAAGTCGTCTTTTTAGCCATCGGTTTTGAAACTACTGCTCCTGCCAATGCTCTCGCTGCTCGTAGAGCGAAAGAATTACAACTCCAAAACTTTTGGCTCCTCGTAAGCCACGTTCTTGTCCCGCCAGCCATTTGCGCTCTCCTTGAATCCCCAGAATGTCGAATCCAGGGATTCCTCGCAGCCGGCCACGTCTGCACCGTCATGGGTTTCCAAGAATACCAACCCATCGCAAAAAAATACAAAGTCCCCATCGTTGTAACTGGTTTCGAGCCAGTCGATATCTTCCGTGGTATTCTCCAATGTATCCGCCAGATCGAAGCAGGCCTTGCAGAAGTAGAAAATGCTTATGAGAGAGTCGTTCGGCCGGAAGGAAATCCCACAGCAAAAGCCTTGATAGAAGAGGTCTTTGAAGTTTGCGACCGAGAATGGAGAGGCATCGGCATCCTCCCAAAAAGCGGATTCCGCCTCCGAGATTGTTATGCCGAATGGGACGCCTCACGAAAATTACCCACTTTCCATCAAAACTCCACTAACAACAACAACCTTTCAACCCATTGCCGAAGCGGAGAAGTCCTGCAAGGCAAAATCAAACCACCCGATTGTCCTTTTTTCGGAAAAGAATGCACACCCGAAAATCCCTTAGGAGCAACCATGGTTTCCTCTGAAGGGGCTTGCGCAGCTTATTACACCTACCACTACAAAGCAAAGCCCTGATTATTCCTCACTTGCAAAAAATCCCTCTTTCTAAAAACCACTAAACCAATCTACAAATGACAAGTTGTCCCTTGCCATTTGAGCCTAAAGACACCGTCACAATGGCCCACGGAGCAGGTGGCCGCCACACCTTTCGTTTGATCCAAAACATTTTCGCCCCAGCCTTCCATTTATCTTCTAGCCAGCTATCAGACTCAGCCATCGTTGGAGATGAGGAAAAATGGGCAATTTCCACAGACGCCCATGTTGTCAGTCCCTTGTTCTTCCCAGGAGGAGACATAGGAACCCTGGCCGCAAATGGCACTTGTAACGACTTGGCTATGGTCGGAGCAGAACCAAAGTGGTTAGCAGTGAGTTGGATATTAGAAGAGGGGATCACATTTGATACACTAAACCGAATATCCCAATCCCTCGCAGCAGCCGCTGCCCAAAATGGCGCTACCATCATTGCAGGGGATACTAAAGTCGTCCCAAAAGGGAAAGGTGACGGCCTATACCTCTCTTCCGCAGGCTTTGGCTTGCATCGAATGCCATTTATCCCCTCTCCCTCTCGCCTAAAACCAGGCTTGGAGCTCATCATAAGCGGAGATATAGGACGGCACGCTATCGCTATTGCTTCCCTTCGTGACAACAGCATCGGCTTCTCTGCAGAAATCGCTTCCGATTGCTGTCCACTTTGGCCACTAGTAGCTGCTTTACTGAACAACTCTCTTTATCCAGCCGCAATGCGCGATTGCACCCGCGGTGGACTCGCAACGGTGCTTGCCGAGTGGGCTGAGGAATCAAACCTAGGCATGGAGTTAGAGGAAGAAGCAGTCCCTTTACTCGAGCCAGTCCGTGCTGCCTGCGACTTGCTCGGCTTCGACCCCTTGTATCTTGCTTGCGAAGGACGTTTTCTCCTTGCAATAGAAAAAGAAAAAGTAGAAGACACCCTCAATCTTTTGCGCCAATTCCCAGATGGAAAAATGGCAGCACGCATCGGCAGAGTTACCAACGCTAACCCCGGCCGGGCTGTTGCCCGGCAACCTTACGGAACAGAGCGCATTCTCGACCGCCTAAGTGGCGAAATCCTTCCCCGAATCTGCTAGTCCCAGTCTCCTTGGATGGAAGGAAGAATTTGGCAAATTACTGGTTCTGTCCAAGGCGTAGGGTATCGTCCCTGGGTCTATCGCTTAGCCACACAATTGGGCATCCTCGGCTGTGTCCGCAATACTCCTCAAGGTGTCACTATCGAGGCCATCGCTCCCCCTGAACAATTAGAGAAATTTTCAAAAGCTCTAAAAAACTCCGCTCCCCCTTCCGCCCGCATCAAATCCATCAAAGAATTCATCTTATCTCCGGATGAACAAATTATTTGGACCTATCTATCTAATTCCACAAACTTCCGAATCGAATCAAGCGATTCGCAAGCTAGCGATGCAGCTTTCCCACAAATCGCTCCAGACTTGGCAATGTGCAAAGATTGTTTGGCAGAAATCCAAGACCCCAATTCCAGACGTTTCCGCTACCCTTTCACAACATGCGCTTATTGCGGACCCCGCTACACAATTTTCCTGGCTCCCCCATTCGACCGACAGCAAACTGTCATGCAAGACTTCCCTCTCTGCCCAGAGTGCAGAGAAGAATACGACAATCCCTCCGACCGACGCTTTCATGCACAAGCTGTCTCTTGTCCCCGCTGCGGACCCCACCTCCAATTCCTAGATAACAAAGGCAAACAAATTTCTACACATGAACAAGCTCTAGAAAATGCAGGAAAAGTTCTTCGTGAAGGTGCCATCGTAGCTTCCCTCGGCATTGGAGGTTTCCACCTCCTCGTCCGTGCCGACTCCCCTGAAGCGGTTCATCGTCTCCGCGTTCGCAAGCATCGCCCTTGGAAGCCCTTAGCAATTATGTGCCGCGAAGTTTCAGAACTCGGTGACGCTGTAAAAATTTCCCCAATCGAGCGGGAAATCCTGCATTCTGTAGAAGCTCCAATCGTATTACTGGAAAAAACCGGAAAACCTCCACATTTCGTTGGAATCGCGGACGGCTCCCCATGCTTGGGTGTTATGTTAGCCTCCACCCCGCTTTACTGGCTTTTACTTGAAAATGTCGGAGTCCCTCTCGTTGCCACAAGCGGTAACATCAGCGATTCTCCTATCTGCTACACAATCCAATCCGGCCTTCAACAATTAGCTCCCGTTGCTGATTATTTCCTTGTTCATAACCGGCGTATTGTCCGTCGCTGCGACGATAGCGTCATAAGAGTCATTTCCGAAAAACCTCGTTTAATTCGCAGAGCGCGAGGTTTCGTCCCTATCTCCCTCGAACTCCCTCTTTTAGAAAATGTTGGAAACAATCAAGAATTCCTAGGCGTTGGAGGGCACCAAAAAAGTTGTCTCTGTCTGCTCTGCAAAAATACAATCCTTCCCTCAGCCCATCTCGGAGACCTCACCTCCTCATCCGCAAGACTTGAATGGCATAAAGATTTTAACTGGTTGCTAAATATCTCACAAACCAAAACCCCCATCCTCGTCCGTGATTTGCATCCCGATTACGGCAGCACAATCGAAGCAGAAAAAATTCCCCTCCCTTCCATCGCCGTCCAACACCATGTCGCTCATGCTTTCGCAGCTCTAGCAGAAACAAACTTTAATCAAGCTATTGCTGTTGTTTGGGATGGAACAGGCTTAGGCACAAACGGAGAAATTTGGGGAGGAGAATTCCTCCGCGTCAATTCAAACGGCTCTTGGCAAAGAATCGCCCATCTCAGTAACTTCCTCTTACCGGGGGGAGAATTAGCTGCTGTCGAACCCATCCGCTCCGCAGCAGGTATGCTCGCAAAAGCTACCTCCCAAGGAATTTTGGATAAAAATTCCCTTCACTCTAGCTTCCCACAAATCAAATCTCAACAAGAGAGCAAGAAACTGGAACTTTTCCTTGACTATTGTCTCGATAAAAAAGAAAACTGCCTGCAATCCACCAGTGCAGGGCGTTTATTTGATGGAATTGCTTATTTATTAGGTCTTGTAAAAGGGCGTGTCTCAGAATCACAAGCCGCAACTGCTACCGAAGCTTGTGCAGCAACATTCTATTCATCCTTCCATAACTCATTAGCACAAACAGAAAACGAAATAATTTTTTCAAAAATTGAAACGAAAAACTTTAATTCAGTTTTTCTAAAAGTTGATACATCAAACTCGAAAGAAGTTTTCGAAGTATATTGGCCAAACGCTTTGTTAGCAATAATTTCAGAAAATGATGTTCCCAAAAAGGCTTTCCTTTGGCATTTATTCCTGGCAAAAGCCATCCTCGCCGCTTGCCAAAAAATAAAAATTAAAAATGTAATTTTAACTGGAGGGTGTTTCCAAAATAAACTCCTCGCTGAATTATCTGCAAGCCTCCTCACCCAAAACGAATTTAAAGTTCATTTGCCTGAATTATTACCATGCAACGATGGAGGTCTCTCTGCAGGGCAAGTCATTTGGGGAGCTTTAAATAAAACTTATTCCCTACCCCAGAATTATCTGGCATAACCTTCCAGCGGGAAAATTAACCGAATTTCCGTCCCATGCTGATCTTCAGCTTTTAATGCTTCTGTTGAGATAATTTCTATTTTGCCATTGTATTGTTCGACAAACCGACGAACTATTTGGAGTCCACTTCCTGTTCCCTGCTCCGATAATGTGCCACTCCGAGAAAAAACTCGACTACCAGCCAAAATCGAATCAACCATTTGCTTCGGCATGCCTATTCCTTCATCTTTCACGCTTATTATTACACACAAAACACCTTCGAAAAAATCTTTCTTTGCTTCTAGGTAGATTTTACTCTCAGGATAAGAAAATTTAATTGAATTACTAAGCAAATTGTTTATCACATTATGGATGAATGGGATACGTTCAATGTTAAGTGTCAGATCTTCATTTACTTCAACGAGAATTTGGATTTTTTTACGTTGAGCTTGGGCCAATAACATCAAGGCAGACGTTTCCAAAGATTCCCGCAACTCGACCTTCTCCTGAATTTTGTTCGAGACTGTAAAATTGAAGGTTTTGCGAGCAATATCATCAATAAGCTCAAGCGCACTTCGGCAGGACTCAAGTGCGCTACTCACCGCCGTTGGATCATACCCTTGTTGAAGCACATCTAGCGCAGAATACGCAGCGCTTATTGGATTGCGCAAATCGTGGCAGAGAATTCGAAGAAGATTTTGTTTCTGAGCAAGCTGTTCTCGATAACGGTGGTTGGCATCCGCTATTTGAAGATGCGCTTTCGTGCGAACCACTAACTCAGCAGGGTAAAACGGCTTATCAATGTAATCTATGCCCCCAACTTGCAGAGCTTGGACTCGAATTTCCGGATTCCCATGCGCAGAGAGAAAAATCACCGGAACATCTCGCCTCAATGGATCTTGCCGTATTCGTTTGCAAACTTGAATCCCAGATTCTTTCTGCAAAACAATGTCCAGAAAATATAAATCCGGAGGTGCTCCAGTATCCGCAGCATAAAGTGCATCTGCCGTATAAAAAACTGACACTTTACAATTTAAATTTGCCTCAAGGATTATTCGAACCAATTGTGCCGATGATGGCGTATCATCAAGCACAAAAATTGTATATTTCCTCTCTTGATCCACAGCGCGGAAAAAGTTTCTAGATGTGAGCTAACAATGATTTTGTCTTTCCAAGCTCAAGGTTGGAAGTTCGCAAAAATTGTAATGTCTCTTCCCTACTTGCCTTTAACATCTCCCAGTAAGGATGATCCGGCAGCAAATTCCAATCTTCCACTGAATTACTGTGATTGTTTTTTGAAAGTAAATTACTGCAATAATCCAATGTCGTTAGTAAGTTGGATTTAGCTCGTGCTTCAGGGTTCGTCTGTTGGCCAATTGGCCCAGTTATTGTGTCGGGAAATTTCCAACGCTCCAAAATCGTTGCTCCAGCAAAATCATACCGAAATCCCACCATCACTTCTTCCCATTGCTCACAAGGAATGTAGGAATCCCAATATATTTCAATCCTTGCCTCTCGGAGTAACTCTTCAATGATAACTTTCCCAATTTGATGGAGCAAACCAATCAAATAAGCCTCAGATTTGGGTGTGTTAGTCAAAAAATAAGTTGTTTCAAGATAAAGTGCACAAAAATAACTCGTCTCCCAATACTGTCTGGCACTGATTCCATAAGCTTTCAAATCCCTCAAAAAGACACCTTTCGATAAGGCTATGCTTACCATTCTAAGCAATTCGTTAAAGCCAACCTTCTGTATCGCAGATGAAAGATCCGGACTAAAATTCCCCCTCCGATAAATCGGGCTATTGGCAAGTTTTATAATTTGTGCCGAAAGATTAGCATCAGAACGAACTAACCTCTCTCCTTGCGATAACTCGGAATTCGGATCTTTAAAAATCTGATGCAATCTGGACAATACGGCCATATTGCCGTGCAAATTCTCAATCCGCTTAATTGCATCGGCAAATTCCTCTTTCGTTTTCATGCCTGAGATAATCCACCATTAACCAAACTTTGTGAGAATTTCGCAAGAAAATTACTTCTCAATGAGGAAGAGACCTATCCCTCTTTAGCTTCCTTGCCAACTTCACCAATGTTAAAAACATCCTAATGCTATCCCAAACCAAATGAACTTTGCTCCCTGAAATGTCATGCCAGTCAACAGGAAACTCGACCAAATTAGCCCCAGCGTGCTTAAGCAAAACTATTAACTCAATATCAAAGCCAAATCGCTCTTCAACAAGATCTTCACGAATACTGCGAACTATTTCCGCACGGTAAAACTTGCAACCACACTGAGAATCATAAACCGAAATACCTGTGATTATACTAGACAGCGTTGCATAAACCCGCCCAATTACATGCCTCAGAATTGTCCTCTGAACATCTCGCCCTAACATCTTTACCCTGCTCGCCAACCACCCATCAATCTTAACCCCTGATCGCTCCGCTTCCTCAATCGCCTTTAGCATACGGATCACTTCCCTCGCAGGAGTAGCTCCATCTGCATCCACAAAACCAAGCCACTCTTCTCCAGCCCATAAATCCCAACCGGCATAAATTGCCCCTCCCTTACCACGGTTCTTACTTAATAAGAGAGGATCCATCAAAAATGGATATTTTTCTCGATAATAATTCACTATCCCCTTCGTTTTTTCCGCTTCTTCACTCCCAGAACCATCATCCACAACAATCACCCTCACTCTAAATTCCTCACATGCCAGAAGGTCACAAAGTTCAGTGAGGAACTTTCCTAATCTCTTGCTCTCACACCAACAAGGTATTGCCAAAAGATATCGAAATGTCTCTTTTTTTTCTTTTGTCACAGAAATCCTAAGCTATTGATTTGGAATCCCAAATGAGTGTTTCAAACACTCTAAAATATTTGTTTGTTAACTTGTTTCTTTAATTTTTCCTCACAAACAAAATTCTAATTCTTAGGCGAGCTGCTCTTGATAGGAATTTCAACAAATAGCGGTTTTTTCTTGCCACAAAAGTCCCTGATTTTTTCTTCAATATGTCTCACATCATTACTTTGAAAATAATCGATTCCATACATTCTACAAATATGTCGGAAATTTAACCCGTGGGGAGTTTGTAGATAATCTACACAAACATCAACAGGAACATCTATTTTTAATTTCCAAAAAATCCCTCCTCCGTCGTTGTTTGCAACAACAAGAACAACAGGCATCCCTCGAAGTAAAAAAAGGGAATTCAAATCATGCAAAACTGCCAAATCTCCAACCAATCCCAAAACCGCCTTCCGACTTTCACTCGCAAATCCAGCGATGTGGGATATGTTACCGTCAATTCCACTTGCACCACGCTGACCAAATACCTTAAACAGCTTCCCTTCTCCTCCAGCATTCGTTTCGAAATCCCGAATAGACCTCGAATTCCCTAAAAAAAGAGTTACCCCCAATTCTTGGCTAATCCGAAAAACAAATCTCGCAACCTGCTGTTCCGTCAAAATTTTTGTAGTATTCGCAAGTCTTCTTTTTTCCTCTTCACTCTTCCGATCCCAAAAAAGCCACTTCTCTAACCATTCGTTATTTCTTTTTATTTTCTTTTTCCGAAGAATCTCCAATATTTGCGCACAAAAAAATACTTCCTCCTCCGTTAAAACTTTAGGTTTTTGCAGGTAAGGATCAAACTGTGTGGGAAATCTATAAACACGTAACACTCTGTCCCCCTTTAATTGGGAAAAAAAAGACTCCATCACTTTGGTAACAATCCTACCACCAAGCCATACCAGATATTCTGGATTCGGAAATCCGTTTACTTCACTCAGCCAGTCACTTGCATAAAAAATTAAGCATCCACGCTTCCTCCAACTTTTCATCCCACTCAAAGCAGAAACAACAACCGGCCACCCTAAAACTTCCCCAAGCGTGCAAATTATTTGTAATCTTCTACTTTGGTAAAAAGGAGCTAACTCTCCAACAAGAATAATTCCCCTCTCATATTGAGATAAATTTGTCGCTATTTCTTTAATCTCCCTTTTGCTTATCCTTCCTTCACAAACGCAACAATTCTTTGCCAGGCTTTTTGTCCTAATTTCACAGAGTTTTCTCTCCCCTCTTTCTCTTATTGTTAATTTTAAATTCCCGCGTTTTATTAGTGGTTCACGAAAGGGAACGTTTATATGAACAGGCCCCGGCGGATTCCCTTGGGCAACATGAACAATTTCCGTAATAGTTTCCTCAAGAAAGCATAGTTCCTCATCGTTCGGACAAGATAAATCCACGCTCTTCTTGGTAAATTTTCCAAAAATTCCAGGCTGCCATATAGTTTGATTCGCACCTTTTTCCCTCAACTCAGGGGGTCTATCCGCTGTAATTACCACCAAGGGAAGAAAACTATAAAAGGCTTCTACAACCGCTGGAGCTAAGTTCGCTACAGCAGACCCCGAAGTCGTTAAACACACAACTGGTTTGCCTGTTGCATGAGCCTTACCCAAGGCATAAAACGCCATCCCACGTTCATCGTAATGGATTTTAACATCAACTTTCTTTCTTTTCTCCCAAATTGAAATTGCCAAAGGTATCGAACGAGCTCCAGGACTTAAACAAAAACTCCGAACACCACTTAATATCAGTGACTCAATAATTTTTTCTCCCCAAACTAAATTCCACTCCGAACCTTCAGATTCCATCAAGATCAAAACTTACAAAAATATCTCGAACTTTTACATCCATTTCCTCCCATTCGGCACCGGGTTGTGAACCTAATACTATTCCCGCTCCTGTAAATACATAGGCCTTGCCACTCCGTAGCAAAAAGGAGCGAATCCCTACACAAAACTCAGCTTCATCATGACCCACATAACCTAACGCTCCTCCATACCATCCTCTCCTAACTTTTTCTTTCCTTTCAATGTAAACTTTAGCTACCTCAACCGGATATCCACAGGTCGCAGGTGTAGGGTGCAAAACCCTCAATATTTCCTCATCATCACATTCTGCCTTCAAATCAACAGCAATCCGAGTTTTAAGGTGCCTCAGGTTTTCAAAATCTATCACTTCTCTCCCAGATAAAATTGGAACAGAACTTCCTATTCTTAAAAGTGAGTTCACGATAAATCGAACAACGTAATCATGCTCTTTCGCTTCTTTTTCAGAAATCGTTAGCTCTTCAAAGAATTGATGATCAAGATTAAATTCGCATGCTCGAGGCTTAGTTCCAGCCACTGCTTCAGTAATTAATTTTCTCCCTTGCCTCCGATATAGCAACTCAGGACTACAACCCATGAAAATCCCCGAATTTGAGTCAAATTCAAACAGAAATCCAAATCGTTCCATTCGCCTCCTCCCTATCATTCTTTTGAGCAAATCAACACCTTCCACTATTTGATCAAATGTCACTTCGGAAGTTCGAAACAATACAACTTTTTCCAAACCATTCCTTGATATTTCATTAATAGCTCGATCAACTTCCGTTTCCCAAAGCTTAAAATCAGGAATTTCTATGATCTTCTTATTAGAAAATCTTTTCGTTTCTTTTCTTAATTTAAAAAAAGAATGAACTTTTTCTGTAATAAAATTCTTTAAAATATGTTCTAATAAATCAACATTTGGAATATTATCCCTATGACAATTAACGGCAAGTTTGTAAGTCCCTCCCACCAAACAGAACTCCAAAAAAGGCAAAAAGAAAAACTCTCCGGGAAATCCTTCCCAAATTCCGCTTCCAGGCTTTTCATCGAAACTTCTTCCACCGTAAATTCTTGAACCGCAAGGCAATTCCTTTTTAAGTTCTAGTAATTCTCTTAACTCACCTTGTGCTACCGTCCCCAGAGCTAAACTCCACTCTCTCTCTCTTGAACGAGGCAAAAAGAAAAACTTGGGCCAAAGTTTAAGACCATATATCTGAGTTAAATCAAAAAAATCTCCAGGCAGAAAAATCTCCGCTCTTCGCCACTCTAAATCACCACTAACTAAATCCCGATGGAGCAACTCAGCAGCTTCTAACGAACCAAACTCCCCCTTTGTAAAAAAAAACATAGAATCTAAATTCTTTTTTTTTACTTTTCTGCTAAATATAAAGTTACAATTCCCATGGTTAACAGCCGAAATCTTGGTTGAACAAAACCACATCCTCGAAGCATCTCCAGAAACTCATCTCCCTGGGGAAAACTTTCAACACTTTGATTCAAATACAAATAAGCAGAATAATCTCCACTAAACCTTCCACCAATCCATGGCAAAACCCTCCGAAAATAAAGCAAATACAATTCCCGAACAAAAGTGAAAGGTGGCAGAGAAAACTCAAGGATGCGAATACTCCCACCATTTTTCAGCACACGCCTCATCTCACAAAGAGATTTATAGGGATCCATCGTATTACGAATACCGAAAGTTATACTGACCACGTCAAACTCATTGTCTTCAAAAGGCAACTCTTCGGCCCAGCCAAGAACCCACTCAGGAGTAACCAAAGTGTTACGCGGAACAGTTTTTCTGCAAGCTATTGCTAACATTTTTTCTGCTGGATCAACGCCCACTGCTCTCTCAACACAAGCTCCAAGATACTTCAGATTCTCCAAAAGCTGATCTCCTGTTCCTGCAGCTACATCAAGAATTTTAAGACCTGGCCTTGCATAAATTGACTCTGCAAGGCTTTTTCTCCAACAACGATCAATCCCAAAAGATAAAATTCCATTCAAAAAATCATAAGTCTTAGAAATCCGATTAAACATTAACCATGAACCCCCGCCCATAAATTCATTGGTAAACTTCATCTCCACTTACTAACACCAACACAAATTATCTACGTCTTTTACCTGCAAGTCGCCGCAGAACTTGTTAAAATCAACTCCATTCTTAATTTTAAGTTCGATATGTCCAATTTATTAAACTCACCAAAAGAAGATCATCCGGCACAACACATTTATTACCGAAAAGTCCACTTTTCCGATACCGATGCAGCAGGTGTAGCTCACTTCACAAAGTTGCTAAATTTTGTTGAAGAGGCAGAACACGATTTTTTGCTTTCCTGCGGCGTATCCCCATTCGGCCCTGATCACGGCTGGCCACGAGTTAGTTTAAGCGTTGATTACACCTCCCCCTGCCGTTTTGGTGATGAAGTAGCCATCACCCTTTTTGATTTCAGCTACGGAAGAACATGTTTGCATTACCAATTCCGAGCCGAAGTAATGCAGGATGGCCACCCAAGAACAGTCTTCACAGGCAAAATGCAAGTCTGCTATGTAAGACGGAACAAAGATTCCACTGGCGAATTCTCCCCAGCTCCTATTCCACACGAAATTGTAAAGCTTTGGGGAGGACTTCTCTCTCCGTAGTTGTTATTTCCCCGTCCGGAAATATCCCTCCTCCCTCTATACCGGCATGGGTTGTTTGCCTGTCACTATTCCAGTCAAAAATTTAAAATGGATCCCAAATAGCAAAAAATCCTATCTTGCCCGCATCGGAATAAATACACTTAAAGACCTATTACTCCATTTTCCTCGCCGTTACGAAGACCGAACACAATTCTTTTCCGCACAACCACTGGAATCAGATTCCCCTGTCTGCTTATTCGGCATTGTAGTCAAAACCAGTTTCCAACGCTACGGCCACAATCCACCTTGTTTTGAAGCCGAAATCGAACCCCAACATGCAAATGTCTTCTCTCATCGCTGGACCTGCCGTTGGTTTAATTCCAGATACCTTGCAAAAATTATCTCTGTTAATGACAAAATTGTCATTTATGGAAAAATTCGCATCCGCCGCCAACGCATTTACCTCGACCACCCCGAATTCGAAATTATTGAAGAACTTCAAGATTCCATTCACTTTGGACGAATAACTCCAATTTATCCATGCGGTGATGGTTTAAACTCCCGCCTTCTTCGTGAGTGGATTTTTGTTGCACTTCAAGAGTTCGATCCAAAAACAATTCCAGACATCCTTCCTCCCAAGGAAATCGTGATCCCAAGGGAAGAAGCCCTCCAAAATATCCACTTTCCACCAAATTTTGAAACCCTGGAAAAAGCTCGAAAACAATTCGTTTTGGAGGAGTTTTTCAAACTCCAATGTCTCCTTGCTCGCCGCCGCCAACGTGCCTTGTCCTCCCATTCAACTCCAAAAATTGTTTCTAGAAAACTTCTCAACAAATTCCTCTCTCAGTTGCCTTTTTCTTTAACAACCAGCCAACAAGAAGTGTTGGAAGAATTGCTGGCCGAAATTGCCGAACCTCGACCAATGCGAAGATTGCTTCAAGGTGATGTCGGTTCCGGCAAAACAGTTATTGCAGCGGCTTGTGCTATTGCTACGGTCGAAGCTGGCTGGCAAGTAGCCTTAATGGCACCTACTCAAATTCTCGCAAACCAGCATTTCAAAAATTTTCATCGCTGGCTATCCCCTCTCGGAATTTCAGTTTCTCTAGTTACCTCCGATCAGCGCACTCTCCCAGGCGAACTTCCTCTTTTCTCCTCCCCATTCGGCGGAGACGTCATCATCGGGACTCACGCCTTGCTTTATGAATCTACCCCTCTCCCCAAACTCGGACTCGTAATCATTGATGAACAACACAAATTTGGTGTAGAGCAACGCGCACGCCTCCTTAATCGCGGAATTTGTCCAGACTTGCTCATCATGACTGCCACTCCCATCCCCCGAACACTCACTCAAACCATCCACGGCGATTTGGATGTCAGTTTTATCCGCGAACGTCCAGCCCTTCGAGGAACCATCAAAACTCTCGTCCGCCCTTCTTCTCACCTCCCACAAATCACATCTTTTCTCCGTAACGAACTCTCTCAAGGCCGACAAGCATATATCGTTTATCCCCTCATTGAAGAATCAGAAAAAATCCAAGCCGCAGCAGCTACAGAGAGATATGAATTTTGGAAACAAGCCTTAGCACCTTACACCGTCGAACTCCTTCATGGCAGAATGCCCGCTGACGCAAAAGAAAAAACCATGCAGCTATTCCACCAAGGTGAAATTTCTGTCCTTGTCAGCACTACGGTCGTTGAAGTCGGTCTCGATGTTCCAAACGCAACTGTAATGGTTATTGAAAATGCAGAACGTTTTGGCCTCGCCCAACTCCATCAACTCCGCGGTAGAGTCGGCCGTGGTCAACTCCCCTCCACATGTTTTCTCATACAATCTGAAAATACAAAAATCGCAACCGAAAGACTTTCCACCTTAGAAAAAACCTCCGACGGCTTTGAAATCGCTGAAGCCGATTGGAGATTCCGAGGCCCAGGAGACCTATTAGGGACTGCCCAAAGCGGCCTCCCAGAACTACGAATTGGTGATCTAATTCGCGATTCCCATCTTATGGAACATGCCAGAAAAACCGCACTTGAATTGTTCTCCCAAGACCCCTCTCTCGCCAATTATCCTATTTTACTCCAAACTCTCGTCCAGTTCGAAGAATCAATTTCACAGAAATTTGCTGATACTTAGTTCCCTTTGACAATCCCCTGCAACTCCCTTTCGCCACTTGTCACTTCCATTACACCTTTGCCTTTTGAAGGAGAAGTTAAGCTCACAAGGTATTTTTTCAAAGCATCGATTTCCTCATCAGTCCCAACAAGGGGTGGCATAAACTTCGAATAGGGAGACCCCTCACCAGTCTTCCGCATCATCGCCAAAATGTTACCAATCGCAGTTTCATCCCGATCGTAGAGAAAATCACGCATCGAGCGATAACCATCAACTGTGTGGCACGAAACACATTGCCCTAAAAACATCTGCCTCCCAAGCTCCATTACCAACGAACCTCGTAAATTCCCACTTTCAAACATTCCCTCATTTATTTTCCATGGTGAGTGGACCATATAACCTTCCTCATTACACTTCCCAACCGCTGATTTTAACGTCCCATTCGAATACATGTAATCAAAAATGATGTAAGGCTTCCTTAACATTTCCCTCGCTCCTTCTGTTGCGGCAGTAGCAAGGAATGCTAAAAGTAAGACCGCTATCGCATGACCAAACTCAAAATCTCTAGGATAAAGAAAGGCAAGAAAATATACAACTCCAACTATCGTCGCTGTAGTCAATATGGCAATTAACGTCAGCCTCGTAACCTGTGTAAATGCTCCAACCCCAATCGTCGAAATCCCTAAACTCAGCAGTTCCCTTTGACTCTCGGGAACCATACTCAAATACCAAATAAAGCATATTGGCATAAAAACAAACGCCGGCAAAAGCCACAGCGAAGCCCATCTTATCAACCCTCGCTTCACTTCTCCTTCCTTTTCACTATCCAAGCGGCTGAAAAACACCAAAGACATGACCCCACCCATCGAAATGCAAACCAAAGTTCTCAGCGCCAGGCTCGGCCAGTATGTCGGATTAAAAAAAGCTTCAAAAAAATGCTCTGCCTCCTTCCCAGTCCCCGCAACGCTTAGCCAAGCCGAGCTAGGCGTTAACTTAAAGGTGAGTATCCCATTTATTATTACCAAAGTTAAAAAAGATGATACCGCATAGAGCAAACCAAGCCTTACATGCACTCCAGAAGGCAACCTCCCCCAGGTATAATAGTAAGCCGCTGCTAAACTCAACTCCACCAAAAATATCACCCACTCCGTTGCCCACCCAAAAACAAAATTATGGATCAAGGTGCTAGTTCCAGCTGGATTTGCCAAACCAATCGAAAACCAAATACCAACTCCCGTCATTGCCCCTACAACTCCCGTCAAAACTAAGAAAAACTTTGAATACCCTGGCAAACGTTTCAGCCAATCCTCACGCCCCTCTCGTAGAGCTTTCTTTTCCGTTAAATAGAGAAAAAGGCCCCCTCCTATTGCAAAATGCGATACTAGAACATGAACAATCGCTACTATACCAATGACAAGCCCCGAACCAATATAAGGAACATTCCAAACTGGATAGTTCATAATCCGCTATTTATCATTTAGTTGATGGCAAAGCCCAATACCCCCAAATTGTGGTTATTACTAGAACACCCAAAACAAACAAACCAAAATACATCGTTGCCCTCGCTCGAAGTCCCCCCTCCGTCTTTGGATCGAAAAAAGGGATCAAAAACCACAGAACCAACCCAAGCGTAAATACTGCTAACCCTAAAAACTCACCCACCGCTCCAGGAAACAACTGGCCGAATATTTTTAACATCTGAAAGGAACTCATAAAATACCATTCCGGGTGGATATCCATTGGTGCAGGCTTCAAAGGATCCGCCGGTGCTCCCAACTTCCATGGAAATAGAGCAGCCAGTAATGCTAGAACATTCAACGTTATAAGCCAAATCGCTAAATCCCGCATCGCAAAATTCGGGAAAAACGGTATTGTTCTTACATCTTTAGCCTCCCCATCAGGCACACTCATCCCATGCTTTTGAACTAAAATTAAGTGAAATATCAAAATCGGAATAAACAACGCAGGCAAAATCACTACATGTAACGCAAAAAACCTTGAAACGGTAAAACCAGTTATCTCAGGCCCACCCCGAATAATATCCGCAACCCATGGCCCCAAAACCGGTATCACAGCTGGAATACTCAAACCAACTTTCGTGGCAAAATATGCTAACTCATCCATCGGCAATAAATACCCGCTAAACCCAAAAACCATTGCCAAAATCAATAAAACTAATCCACTCCACCATGTGAATTCTCTCGGCTTCCGGTAGGCCCGCATAAAAAAAGCCGAAAACATGTGCACAAATGCTGCTCCAATCATTAAATTCGCTGCCCACGAATGCGTAGATCGTATTAGCCACCCAAATTTTATATCATAAGTAATCTGCCGAACAGACTCATAAGCTTCATCTCCCGGTCTATAATAAACCAAGAGCAACACCCCTGTAACACACATCACCAAAAACAAAAATAGTGTTATCCCACCCCAATAATACCAAAACGAATGCCGATGCTCAGGCACCTCCTTCTTCTTTGCCAACTCAATTACTTCACTCAATCCAAGCCGCTCATCTACCCATTGGTAGATCCTCGCCACAGCCCCACTCTTCCTTTCTTTAACTTCTTCTGACAATAATTTGCCCATCGCGAATCTCAACCTCGTAGCGTTCAAGAGGATGCGGTGGTGGCCCCGCCACATTTTTCCCACTCACTGCATCGTAAACTCCGGAATGACACGGACAAAAGACCCTCTTCTGATCCGGTTCATAAGTAACTGTGCACCCTAAATGCGTGCATATTGCACTCATCGCCGTGTATGTCCCATCCTCATGCCGAATCAGAAGCGCAGGACGTGTCCCAAATTTAAACATCAGTGCAGAATTCTGCGGCAAATCCATCGCCTCTTTCGGTAACGTAACCTCTTTAACAGCTCCAGCAGCCATCGCCTCCTCGACTGGCGAAGCAAGATAGCGATAAACCGGATACCCTATCGCTGCAGCATAACAAGCACCTACTACACCAACCACTGCCGTGATAAATCCCCGCCGATCCATCAAATCCCCACTCTCAGGTCCTTTCTCATCACCTCCAATCCTCCCCATCGTTTCACTTTGATTAGACATATTTCTCAATACTAGGCCGCGCAGAACGTAAGATAAAATAGAGCCAAACCAATAAACCTACCCCTACCAAAAGCGAAACAAAGAAAAGACCAATCACATACCAGTTCGGATTCACAACCCTTTGCCACACATCAAATCCTTTAAGCATCAAAGTCACATCCCGAACCATATCGCGGAGAATGACGTAGCCGCCCGCCCCCATCACCGACGCGGCACCAGCTAAATATGCCTTCCCATACCCCCAACTTGCGGGTGTCAAGCTAATCCATATCGAAGCAACTACCCCCATAAGTAATCCTAAAGCCCACACAACTACCGCATAAGGAACAATTCCTACACCCCATACCCCATTCCGAACTTCCACCGGTTGCTGTTGCCAAGCCCATAGTCCAATGAAAAGTCCCAAAATCAGGAAAACCCCACCAACCCGTCCACCCCATACCCGCAAAAATCGCTTCACCCCTTCCTCCAAGCTCCCCTTCGCGCTATACAAACTCGTTAGCAAGCCCCCATACCCAACAGACAAAACCATCATATAAAGATACCTCGGCAAACGCGTAGCATCCGCCGGGGGAAAATATACACCAAAATCAGATCGAGCATACATCCCAGCCCAATCCTCAGGCCGTAACATCAACGCCATTGCTGTCGAATATACCTTCCCAACATACAAAATAAACAATAAAGCCAAAACACCCCATCCCCAATACCCCCTCCCCGCCGAAGCTAAATAACTACACCGGTAAATCGCAAAATACGCTCCCATTATCGCAAAAATTACACTCATCCACCACAATCCAATCAAAATCGTCGCCGTATAGATCACCTGCCCATACAAAACTTGCACAAACAACAACGGCGGAACCCCAAAGTTTATTACATACGTCATCACTATCGGCAACCTACTCATTACTACTCCGCTCGCCCCAACTGCCTCCTTATCCCCAAACCTCCGGCCAATAAAATTCCATACCGCACTCAGCACCAGACCTCCTATAAGCAAATATAGAAATATAAAATGAATTGTTAATGTCAAATCACCCAGGAACTTCATCAGCCAAACAGGCGCTGGAAGTGGAATCGGCTCAGCCGCAGGAATTGCAGCGTTCATTACCCCATCCTCTTAACAACAAGGCAAACAACGCTCAACAAAAAAAGCTCCTCACTTATTCCATACCACCCCAAAAAATTACAAAAAAGTCCAAAAATTTCACGATAATTTAATCTTTTTTAATTCATATGCAGCACAACCCAAAACTCCCAATATTTGACAAACTACAACAACTCCCCACCAAACCAAACACGCTCAAAAAGCATGTTTATGCAAAAACAAACTTAAGCTCAAATAGATCACAAAAACTAACTTTCTCCCCCTTCTAGAGCCTGAAGTCGCCGTTCCAATCTTCTTACCTGCTCCTCAACACTCATAAACCTGCGATGGTATTCCAATAAATTTCGCTCTAAATCTCGAACTCGATTGTGAAGAGATTCTATTGTGACATCTTCATCCGTTTTTTTGGCAGAGCGTGCTTCGGCGGGGAAAAAGTGCCAATCTTCTAAGGGACGAACGTCTCCTGTCACACAATTAATAACGAGAGTTGAGGAACTGATTTCCCCGAGCTTGTAAAACTCCATAACCGCTTGCTCTGTGCTTGGCCCGTAATATACGTCATCCGTTACCTGCACAAGATAGTCCATGTTCAACTCTGGAATCATAGGTGCCTTATTCCACACTACCTGATCCTCAGAAACCATGTCGTGCGGCGAAATTTGAGCAGAACGCGCCCATTCCTGAAGCTTCGAAAACGGCACCGGCCCAAAAATCGAACCATCATCGTGTTTCCGTAGATACCAATTTTCAGAGTAAATGTTTGCCATTGCTTCTCTTTACCTGTGTGTATTTTGCTAATTTTTCAGCAACTCTGCAACCAAATTCACACCCCAACCTTCTATCCGCCCCTTCCAACTGCATAACCACCTTGCCTCCCTCTCCTGCTAAACAATATTCGACTCGCTTAACCACATTACCACAAACCATTCAAACACTTAAAAACACACTCTTTCACAAATAAATACAATATATTGTATAGTCTTAAAAATTAGTGCACTATTTGCAGGATTTGTCTTGACGCAAATACCCATTCACGAAAAATTCCAACTTGCTTTGTTCAAACCATGAATGCGTCAACCAACCATCAACCCCCAAAAAACGTATCCACAAATCGGTTCCGCTCACTTTAACTGTCTCCCTACCTTAATTCCAAGCTTTAGTTAACATCTCTCACAACCACCAAAACACCCATTCCACCATGGCTAGCAACACAATAACCATCCAACTTGGAAACAAAACCTTCTTTCTCGATCGCGCAAAAGCAGAAGAAGCTTTTGAAGCCAAGCGTGTCATAAATGGCCGACAAACCATGTTCTTCAACATCCTCCCCCTCAAATACCAGTGGGCCTACGACCTTTACAAAAAAATGAAAGCCAATCACTGGGAACCAGAGGACATCCCCATGCAGCGCGATTGTGAACAATGGCGCGATTCCTCAATAACCGACATCGAACGCTGGATCATCAAAATGGGAATCGGCTATTTCTCCGCCGCCGAAGGAATCGTCGGCGACAATATCCTCCACGTCATCCGCGAGCTGGTCACTGCTCCAGAGCTCAAGCTCATCCTCGGCCGCCATGCCCACGAAGAAAATATCCACGCCGATTCCCTCGTTTACATGATCAGCTCCCTCGG
This sequence comes from Chthoniobacterales bacterium, assembly GCA_026418675.1. Taxonomy (GTDB): domain Bacteria; phylum Verrucomicrobiota; class Verrucomicrobiia; order Chthoniobacterales; family DYNR01; genus JAOAAX01. Next base: position 23,385 of record JAOAAX010000006.1, read on the forward strand.
CATCAATCCTCATGAATGCGAAGCCATGTTTGACGACATCCCAACCATAAAGAAAAAAACAGACTTCGTCGTCTCAAATAGCCGTGCTCTCCGCCGCGACCTCGATATGTCCCTCACCGAAAATAAGCAGGCCCTCGCAAAAAACATTTTCCTCTTTGGCCAATGTATGGAAGGCACCCAATTCTACGGCCTCTTTGGCATGGTCCTCGCACTCTATCGCCAGAATAAGTTTCGCGGAATCGGCGAAATGTTCCGCTATACCCTTCGCGACGAATCAAATCACATCGAACTGCTTCGAAATCTCCTCATGGACCTCGTCCAGGAAAACCCAGATGTCTGGACCCCCGAATTTCGCCAGGAACTCCGGCAAACTATGGCCGAAGCTGTCCGCCTTGAGAAGGAATTTATCCAAGATTGCCTCCCAATCGCAGCCATTGGCCTCACCAAAGAAGAGTTCCTCACCTATATTGATTATATCGGCGACCGTCGCCTCGAAGGATGCGGCCTCGAACCCCTCAATCCTCCCATCGTCAACCCCCTCCCTTGGCTCGCTGAAATGATGGACATCCGGAAAGAGCAGAATTTCTTCGAAGGCCGCGTAACGGAATACCAAAAAGCATCTGCACTCACCGCCGTAAGCGACGACGAACTCTAACCATATTAAACACCTAAATCCCGCACCTATGAAACTCCCATTCTCTTTCATCGAAGAAGACCTTTCTATCAAGAATCTCATATTCTCCTCCCCCCCAAACTATCCTCGCTTCTCTTGGAGCAACTGCCCAGAAGCCTGCCCGCTTCTTCACCCCTCGGAAAAAACCATCCTTATCCAAACCCACAACTCCCACTACACTTACAACCCAGCCGAAGTCGCAGAAAAAATCGGTCAAGCCCTCACAGACCTCCTCCTCTCTCGCAACCGAACAGATATCTTCACCGAAGCTAACCGCCTCTACGTCGCAAAACTTACTAATTCCGTCACCTCTTCCCTCCTCCAAAAGGCCAATTCCCAAAATCCCACCTCCATTCCAGAAAGCGAACTCATCGCAACCATTGAAAAAACCCTCCTCGAAAACGACGCTCACGACATCGCTCGCAGTTTCCTCGCCCGCCGATCCTACCTCCCTAATCCAGCTCAAACCCAAAACGGCACTCACCCCCCTTCTCCCCGCCTCATCCGTCGCAATGGCACCGTCGTCCCTTGGAACCCATCCAAAATCGAAATCGCTTGCCGCAAAGCCTTCCTCTCCATCCGCGCCAACCCAGAACCCGCCGTTGAAATCGCCAACGCTGTCACCGAACGCGCCCGTAACTCTGGACTCTCCTTTATCCACATCGAAGACGTCCAAGACTGGGTCCAAGAAGAACTCATGCGCCAAGGACACTACAAAGTCGCAGAAAGCTACATCCTCTACCGTGCCCACCGCGCCCTCCTCCGCGAACAACAAGCAAAAGAACGCCAGCAACTCCTCTCCCAACAACAACACACCCTCCTTGTCGTAAAAAACCCAGACGGTTCTACACACTTCTGGGACGGCTCTGAACTCAAAAAAAGAATCCAATTCGCTTCCATCGGCCTCGACCTCTGCCTCTCCCAAGAAGAAATCGAACGCGAACTCCGCCGCTCCCTCACTCAGGAAATTTCCGCCGAAGCACTCCGCCAAACCATCCTCCTCAATGCAAAAACCCTCATCGAGCGCGACGCCGACTTCGCTCGCTTCGCTGGCCGCATCCTCCTCACCTACATCTACGAAGAAGTCCTCCCTTGGAACATCTCTTCCGACGGCATCGAACGCCTTAAAGAAGCCCACCGCCTCGCCTTCAAAAACTACATCCGCCACGGAATCCAAATCGAACGCCTCACCCCAAGCCTCCTCGAATTCAACCTCGACCGCCTGGCAGACGCACTCGATCCATCCGCCGACCTCGATTTCGATTACCTCGGCATCCAAACCCTCTACGACCGCTACCTCATCGTAGACAAAACGAACCCCAAAAAACCTCGTCGCATCGAAACCCCACAATTCTTCTGGATGCGCGTCGCTATGGGCCTTTTCCTCAAAGAACCTAATAACCGGGAAGATTGGACCATCCGCCTTTACAACCTCTATAAATCCCGCCGCTTCTGCTCTTCAACCCCAACCCTCTTCAATTCCGGAACACCTCACTCCCAACTCTCCTCCTGCTACCTCTACAAAGTGGACGACTCTATCGAGTCCATCATGATTCGCGGCATCGCAGAAAACGCCTACCTCTCCAAATGGGCAGGCGGCCTCGGCGGCTCCTGGACTGCTGTCCGCGGCACAGGCTCCTACATCAAAGGCACAAACGGCGAATCCCAAGGCGTCATCCCCTTCCTCAAACTCCACAACGACCAACTCGTAGCTGTCAACCAAGGCGGAAAACGCCGCGGCTCCGGTTGCGCTTACCTCGAAACCTGGCACAACGACATCGAGGACTTCCTCGAACTCCGCAGAAACGTCGGCGACGAACGCCGCCGCACACACGACCTCAATACTGCCAACTGGATCCCAGACCTCTTCATGAAACGCATGGAAGCACGCCAGCATTGGACCCTCTTCCGCTCCAACGAAGTCCCCGACCTCCACGACCTCTACGGCCGCAAATTTGAAGAGCGTTACCTCTATTATGAACAGCTCGCAGCTCAGGGAAAAATATGGTCCCGCCAAATCCCAGCAATCGAGCTTTGGAAAAAAATGCTCCGAATGTTGTTCGAAACCGGCCACCCGTGGATCACCTTCAAAGACCCCTGCAACATCCGCTCCCCACAAGACCATTGCGGCGTCATCCACTCCTCCAACCTTTGCACAGAAATCACCCTCAACACCTCCTCCGAAGAAACAGCCGTCTGCAACCTCGGCTCCATCGTCCTCGATACCCACCTCAATCCCGACGGTTCCTTAAACCACGACCTCCTCCGTGATACCATCTACACCGCCGTCCGCGCCCTCGATAACGTCATAGACATCAACTTCTACCCAACAGAAGCAGCCCGCATTTCCAACCTCCGCCACCGCCCCATTGGCCTCGGCATAATGGGGCTCCAAAACGCTCTCTTCAAGCGCGGACTCTCCTTCGCTTCCGAAGAAGCCGTCGAATTCAACGACGAATTCATGGAAGTCATCGCTTATTACGCTTACTCCGCTTCCAGCGACCTTGCTGCCGAACGCGGCACCTACTCCTCCTACAAAGGCTCAAAGTGGGACCGCGGCCTCTTACCTCAAGACACTCTCGACCTCCTCGAAGCCGAACGCGGCCTCCCCATCCAAGTCCCTCGAGGGGGAAAACTCGATTGGTCACCCGTTCGCGAAAAAATCCGTAAGCAGGGCATGCGCAACTCCAACGTCCTCGCTATCGCCCCAACAGCCACCATCTCCAACATCATGGGCACCTCCCCTTGCATCGAACCAAATTACAAAAACCTCTACGTCAAATCCAACCTCTCCGGTGAATTCATCGTCCTCAACGCAGAACTCGTCCGGGACCTCAAAAAAGCAGGCCTCTGGAACCAAATCATGGTGGACCAACTCAAATACTTCGACGGCGAACTCGACCAAATCCCAGAAATTCCAGAGCCCATTAAACAAAAACACCAGACCGTCTTTTCTATCCCGTGGCAATACCTTATCGAAGCAGCTGCACGCAGACAAAAATGGATTGACCAATCCCAGTCCCTCAACCTCTTCCTCGCAAACCCAGACCTCAAAACCCTCAGCCATATGTATCGCACCGCATGGCACAAAGGCCTCAAAACCACTTACTACCTCCGGACCCTCGGCGCCACAGCCATCGAAAAAGCTACCCTCAAAGTCGAAAAAGAAAAGCGTAGCTTAATCGCTCAAACCACACCTAGCCAATCCCTCCCAAACGAAGACCCCTCCCAAGAACAAACCATCGCTTGCTCCCTCCGTTCCCTCCAAACTGGCGAACCCTGCGAAGCTTGCCAATAACACTCCTTCATTCTATTACATACGAATATCAAAATAAAAGACCTATTAATCTCTTTTTACTGTTCTTCCTCGGCCAAAACCACTTCTATTCTACAACTTTATCAGACGTTTTTATCATTCTTTAGTTAACTTTATCTCACAAAAATTTTAAATAGTTCACAATTAAGTCGAATAGTTATAATTTTCAGCAATCCTGCCTCACAAGCTCCCAAAAAAATTAGAAAAGCCCTAATTCTCATAGCCGATGGAGGAATCGCTGGTCTTACCGTTGCAATCAGAATCCTCTGCGCTGTCCCAGGAGCAAATGGATCAATCATGGAACCTCACTCCGATCACCATTACCAACCAGGCTACACCCTCGTAGCAGCAGGAATCTACCAGCCATCCGATGTAGTTTTTCCCGAAGCCGACCTCATGAAACGGGGAGTAAATTGGATCAAAGATTCTGTTTCAGCTTTTGATCCAGAGAACAACCGCCTCCAAATTTCCTCTAGCTAATGGATTTTCCTATGATTTTCTCGTCGTTGGAGTCGGAGTTGAGCTCAATCCTCAATCCGTAGAGGATTTCTCAGAAGCCTTGGAAACCCCTCAGGTCGGTAACATTTACATGCTCGATAAAGCAGCAAAATTTTTCAACATCTTCAAAAATTTCCCAGGAGAGCGCGCCCTTTACACTTTTCCCCCAGGATATGTCAAATGTGGTGGAGCACCTCAAAAAATATGTTGGCTCTCTGAAGTTTTATTTCGCATGCGCGGCATTTGAGATAAGGTCCATAGAACCTTTGCTACTTTCCAGCACACTCTTTTCCCTCCAGTCCCTGTCATTGACCAAATCGTAAAACCTAAAATGGAAGCAAGGGGAATAGAAAATCTCTACATATACGAACTCAAAGCTATTGCCCCTAGTGACAAATTCGCAGTCCTTCTCCACCAAAAAGAGAATGGAAAAACTGAAGAAATTCGCATCCATTACGATCTCCTCCATCCAATGCCAAAATTTCAAACACCAGCTCCTCTCAGAAAAAGTCCACTGACAGCAGAAGGTCTCGGTGGACAAGGAGAAGTCAATAGCGAAACTTTGCAACACAAACGCTACAAAAACGTTTTTGCCCTTGGAGACAGCTCTCCAACCGGTGCACCCAAAACTGCCGCTACCATCCGCAAACAAGCACCTGTTGTAGCCGAAAACCTCATCGATTCAATCCTTGAACTCCCTCCAAAAATCTATACGACGGCACATCTGGCTGCCCCTTGCTAACCCGTTACAGACGCTGCAGGATGTTCGAATTCGATTTCAAAGGGAATCTAGTTCACGAATGGCTCTACCAGTCGAAACACGAAACCCGATTCTGGCGCGAATTTAAGGTCCACGGCCTCAAACGCCTTACAAACACATCATGCTCAATGCATTGGTCTGAGGGCGAAGAAAAGTATTAGCCTTAACTACTTTCTACCCCGGTATTTTTTTACCCTTCCTACATTCCTCACTTCCCTCCTCCTTTCCAAGGTTCTACCTACACATCCCGTAAAAAGCCATCTCCCTACCCTCAAACCAATCAATCATTTATGCTAAACAGAATCGGAAAAAAGGTAAAGTTCCTATGTTGACGATTCAGAGGGACTTGTAGCCGGCTTCTCTGTCGTCTTCGTCTCTTCTTTCCCTGAACCAGAACTATCCGCAGGCATATCAACCCATTCAATATATGCCATTTGAGCCGCATCGCCTAATCTCCGACCAATTCGTGTGATCCGCGTATAACCACCCTTTCGATTCGCTGCAGCAGGAGCAATTTTCTCAAAGAGAACTTTTACTTTATCCGGCTGCCGCAAATAACGAATCGCTACTCGGCGGGAATGCAAATCGCCTCGCTTACCCAAGGTAACCATCTTTTCAGCAAATGGCCGGAGTGCTTTCGCTTTCTCAAGTGTTGTGCAAATTCGCTTGTGCTCAATCAAACTACAAGCAAGGCTTGCAAGAAGAGCATCCCGATGCTCCGCCTTTCGCCCTAGTTTCACAGTCTTTCGTTGATGTCTCATAACGGTTACCTGTTGTTCCTCACTTCTTCGTAATTGGCTTGGGGAGAATTTTTGCCGCCTTTAAATCCTTATCCACGCCCGCATCCCCCTCCAACCCCAATTTCTCAGGAGGCAAATCCAAAAGCCCCGGTTCAAATTTCATTCCAAGACTTAACCCAAGCTCAGCAAGTTTCTCTTTAATCTCGTTAAGCGATTTCTTACCAAAATTCCTATACTTGAGCATCTCGCTCTCCGTCTTCATTGCAAGCTCCCCAACTGTCGTAATATTTGCGTTATTCAGACAGTTGGCAGCCCGAACCGAAAGCTCAATCTCGTTAACCGACATATTTAAAATCTTCCGCAGCCGGCTTTGCTCTTGGCTCAATTCCTTAGGCGATTCATCAAACTCAATAACTGTGTCCGTATAATTGACAAATATATCCAAATGCTTGCGCAAAACTGCCGAAGCCTGGACAAGCGCATCCGTTGGCGTTATCCGGCCATCTGTCCATACTTCAAGGATTAATTTGTCATAGTCCGTCCGTTGCCCAACGCGTGTGTTCTCAACTGAATATTTCACCCGCGTCACGGGAGAAAATATCGAATCAATCGGAATAATCCCGATTGGCATATCCGGGAATTTATTCTCATCGCTCGTAGCAAAGCCTCGACCAACTCGAACCCACAGTTCGGCATTGAATTTTTGTTTCCGATCCAATGTGCAAATATGCTGCTCTGGGTTCACAATCTCGCAATCGTGTGTCGCTTGAATATCTGCAGCAGTAACAGGCCCCTCACGATTGACTGAGATTTGCAACCGCCGGGTTGCATGGTCAGGACACTTAAATTTTATCTTCTTGAAATTCAAAACTATTTCGACCATGTCCTCCACAACTCCCGGTAGCGTCGCAAATTCATGCGGCGCTCCATCCACTTTTATGGCCGTTATGGCTGCACCTTCCAATGATGATAAAAGCACACGCCGCAATGAATTGCCAATCGTGTGCCCATAGCCAGCCTCAAATGGCTCTGCGATAAATTTCGTATATGTCTCCGTTTCCGTGCTCTCCTCTTTCTTCAGAGAGCTTGGCATCTCAAACCGACCAAGTCGAATAGGCATATTTCGTGAACGCCGATTAAAAAAATCGCATCTCCTAATTTTTGGACTGGGTTTCCCTCGCCGCGATGCAGACAGCCGATCGCCGCCTGCACAAGGACCAACAGCCCGGTTTTTTTCGCGGAACGAATAATCTATCAGCCTTTCCTCATCCCGTCAACCCCTTTTCTCTTTGAATCCACTAGTCTTCCCTCCTCTCCTAATAAAACCCCTGGATCAAGAGCCTCTCCACTGAAAAGTTCTGGGTGACGGCGAAGCTTCCGATATCCCATCTCCCCATCACGCTTGCGAAATTTCTGCCTCTTCCACCCCTCTTTGCAACATAAATCGACCTCAAAGTCATGTTTTGTAATTCTCGCTCGGCCCAACCACCTCGGCTCTTCGCTCAGCGGTTTGCTCTTTAAATCTTTCGTCGCCACTAAATAGGAAAAAGATAGGGATCGTAGATCCAGCCCAAGCCATTCAGATACAAGCCTCCAGTGCGCACTATGAAAAAATTCATCCACCGGACGAGCAAAAAAGTGACACCAATCTTTTTGCCGCTCCGGGAATTTCATCGGGCAAGGGGAAAAATGCGGGCAAGGGGAAATAACTTTCCATCCCGATGAATTCAAGTATTCACGAAATTCTAGGAGCTTCCTCGATACCACCCAATTTCCAGGCTCAACCCAAAAAATCTCTCCGCACTTCTCGATCGCAAGCCTCAAGTTTTTCTCCCCATCACTGCTTAATTCACTCAATACATGGCTTATTAAAAGCAGAACTTCTTTCTCCTTCCCCGAGGGGACACCCTTAAAAACCTGCCATCCACAATTCTCATGCCGTCTTCTTGCATATTCCATCACCGGGGCATAACAATCATGCAAATAGACTGCTTCCATCCCGTATTTTTGGGTAAATAGCATCGAAACAAAACCCGTTCCACATCCCCAGTCCCAGACCACGCGACTTTTTGGCCTCCAACCATCACTCTCCAAAAGTTCAAACACCCGTAAAACCTTAACCCCTATTCTTCTTCCAAAAACAGAGTCATATATCTGAAAATCCCGTTCATCCTCCCAGCGAGTTGGGCACCCCAACTCAAAAAAGCTCGCCCTTAGCCGCTCAACACGCCGCCAGTCCTCAATTGTCCAAAACCGCGCATCCAGATCGCCTTTAATCTCAGGAAACTGCAAAATCCTTTCCAACGAAATTCCTTAAAGAGTTGAATCCAAAAAAATCTTTTCCAGTGATTCCTGAGGCTGCCTTTCAACCACCAGCTTTGCCCCCGCTTGGCTGATCAATTTGCGAATTTCAGAACACAATTCCTCACCCGCCCCCTCAATTATAAACTCCGTCTGATTTTTAATCGAGACAAGTTCACTAAGCGGACCCTCGCGCACAAGCTTCCCGCGAGCAAGTATCCCAACCCTGTCGCAAACCTCTTGAACTTGTTCAAGTAAATGGGATGTCAGTAAGACAGTTTTCCCTCGTCTTTTCAACTCAAGGATGAGATCTCGTATCTGCTTAGACCCAGCAGGGTCAACACCCGCTGTAGGCTCATCCAAAACCACAAGTTGGGGATCACCGAGTAGTGCTTGCGCCAAACCAACCCTTTGAAGCATCCCTTTTGAAAAGCTTCCCACCCTACGATTCCGAGCATAAATCAGACCAGCCAGCTCCAAAAGCTCTTCAACCCGCTGCTTCAGCTTCCGCCCTCCTAATCCACTAAGCTTTCCGTAAAATTCCAATACCTCCTGCGCTGTCAAAAATTTGTAGTAGTAAGGATTTTCCGGAAGATACCCGGTTTTGCTCCTACTCTCGATCGATTGACTATCCTTACCAAAAATTTCAGAACTTCCCTGTGAAGGCCGAATTAGCCCTAGAAGTATCTTTAAAGTTGTGCTCTTTCCCGATCCATTCGGACCTAGCAGCCCATAAACTTGGCCAGCCGCAACCTCAAAACTTAAATTACTAACCGCAACAATTTTCTCCCGCCGAAAAGGAACAGAGAAAACCTTCGTTACGTTCCGAAAACAAACAGCAGGCAACGACATACCCGAAATTAAAGAATCCTAAACCCTCGCAGATTCGGAGGAGCATCCTCCCACACAGAAGCAGTCTCCCGCCTAATGTGCCCTGACAGATGGCTCTGCCGGATCGCATTCAACAAACCTTCAATCTCCCCAGTTTCCCCCACAACCCTTAACTCAACACTGCCATCTGGTAAGTTCTCCACCTCCCCACAAACCTCATATCCAGACGCCAATTGGCGAACTGTCCACCGAAAACCAACCCCCTGAACATGCCCCTCGTATCGAACTTTTCTCGCTGCCACAAACTAAATTGTATCAACTACCCCACAAACCAACAAGCCACTCCAGTTTAATCGACTTTTATGTCCGTATTTGCCCATTCCCACGAACAAGATATTTGTAGGAAGTCAATTCCGGTAATGCCATTGGCCCTCGCGCATGGATCTTATCCGTGCTTATCCCAATCTCAGCCCCAAACCCAAACTCTCCACCATCACTAAACCGCGTCGATGCATTCCACAATACCGTTGCCGAATCAACTCGCGCGAGAAAAACTTCCGCTGCCTTTTCATCCGCGGTAACAATCGAATCCGTGTGTTTCGAGCCATAACGATTTATATGGTTGATTGCCTCCTCCAATGAGGGGACAACTCGGACGGAAAGAATCAGCGCAAGATATTCGGTGCTCCAATCAGCTTCCGTAGCCGGAATGGCCTTTGGTCCACACAACGGAAGCGATTCAGGACAGCACCGTAACTCTACTCCCCGCGATTGGAGCTCTTCCGCGCATCGTGGTAAAAACTCTGCAGCTATTTCTTTGTGAACAAGCAGAGTCTCCATTGCATTACAAACCCCAGGCCGCTGGCATTTGGCGTTCACCACTATCCGAATCGCCATTTCTAAATCCGCTGCCTTGTCAACATACACATGGCAAATTCCCTCGTAGTGTTTGATCACAGGCATCCTCGCTTCACTCACCACCCGCTCAATCAGTTGCTTCCCACCGCGAGGAATGATCAAATCAACATACCTCTCAGCCTTGCACAAAACACTCACAGCCTCCCGATCCGTCGTTGGCAAAGCCTGAATCGCTCCCGCAGGTAGCCCAGCACGTTTGCCAGCCTTCTGCATCGCCACGACTATCGCACAATTCGAATGAAACGCCTCCGACCCCCCTCGAAGTATCACCGCATTTCCTGATTTGAGGCACAAGACAGACGCATCACTGGTAACATTGGGGCGCGATTCATAGATGATCGCTATTACCCCAATCGGCGTGCGAACTTTTTGCAAGCGCAACCCATTTGGTCTCTCCCATTCTGCCAGCACTTCACCCACTGGGTCCGGAAGCATCGCCACCTCTCGTATCCCAATTGCCATCTTTGAAATCCTCGATTGATCGAGCCGCAAACGATCAATCATCGCATCCGACAACCCCGCAGCTTCAGCATTAGCAAGATCCTTCGCATTCTCAGCTAGTATTTGCGGAGCAAATTCCTCAATCCCATCCGCAATCGCATGCAAAATCGCATTCTTCCTCGTCGAGCTTAGAACCGCCAACTCTAGGGCTGCTTCACGCGCCATCCGCCCAATCATCTCTAATTCAGCTTCTGTAAAACTCATCTCTATAACTCATCTGTTCTCTATAACTCATCTGTTCTTCTTACTCACTGCAATTAAACATTCACCCCAAAAAATTCAAACATTCGTTAAATATTACCCAATATCGGCATTGCGATTGCTATTACCTCAACAGTAAACTTCCTCCAAATGGGTAAACTGCTGGATAACTACGAAATAGGTCCCTTCTATGACGAAATGTTTCACCCAGATGGCTCCGTCCGGCAGCACTACCGCCTGCTCCACGAGCGCTTCAATGAATTAACTCCAGAGGAACTTCAGCTCAAACGCCGCCTCGCTGACGAAGCTTACCTAAAACAAGGCATCACATTTACCATCTATAAAGGGGACGAAGGTATGGAAAGAATTTTCCCTTTCGACCTTATCCCTCGTCTCATCCCCGCTCACGAATGGGCTTTCATCGAACGCGGCCTCATCCAAAGAATTACTGCCCTAAACCTCTTCCTAAAAGACGTTTACAGCAGCGCAAAAATTCTCAAAGAAAAAGTCATACCACCAGAAATTGTCCTCTCAAGCCGTCACTTCCGAAAAGAATTTTGTGGATTTGAAGTTCCAAAGGATATTTATATCCATATTTGCGGAACTGACCTCATTCGCGACCGAAACGGCAGATATTTAGTCCTAGAAGACAATGCGCGATGCCCATCCGGGGTCTCTTACCTTCTCGAAAATCGCCAAGCTATGAAGCGGGTCTTCCCAAGATTCTTCAACCGTTACTCCGTGCGTCCGGTGGACCATTACCCACAAGAACTCTTGGGCGTTCTCCGTTTCATCGCACCCCAAAATTGTGAAAACCCTGTCATAGCCCTCCTAACTCCAGGCGTCTACAACTCAGCTTATTTCGAACACTCTTTCCTCGCTCGGGCAATGGGAATTGAAATCGTCGTCGGTGCCGACCTCGTCACTCGCGACCACAAAGTCTTCATGAAAACTACACGAGGTCTCCAGCCAGTTCACGTCATCTATCGCCGTATTGACGACGACTTCCTCGACCCACTTGTCTTCAGAAAAGATTCTCTCCTTGGTGTCCCAGGCCTCGTTGATGCCTATAGACATGGCAACGTCAGCCTCGCCAATACCATCGGAACCGGAGTATGCGATGACAAAGTCGTTTATTACTTCGTCCCAAAAATGATCGAGTTCTATCTCGGCGAAGAGCCCATTCTCCCTAATGTCGAGACATATTTGTCCAGTTTTGATTCCGATCGTAAATTCATCCTCGAAAACCTGCACGAACTTGTTGTCAAAGCTGCAAATGAAAGCGGTGGTTACGGCATGCTCATCGGCCCCCAAGCCACAAAGGCAGAAATAGAAGATTTTAGACAAAAAATTCTAGCTGACCCACGCGGTTACATTGCACAACCAGTTATCTACTTCTCACGTTGCCCTTCCTTATGTGGTGACAAAATCGAAGGCCGCCATGTTGACCTCCGTCCCTATATCCTCTGCGGTGAAAAAATCACCATCGTCCCAGGTGGTCTCACTCGCGTCGCCCTACGCAAAGGCTCATTAGTCGTAAATTCCTCCCAGGGCGGCGGTAGCAAAGATACTTGGGTTCTAGACGACCCCGATGAAACCACAAATTAGCCATGCTCAGTCGCGTCGCTGACTCTTGTTTCTGGATAGCAAGGTATGTTGAACGTGCTGAAACTAACGCACGCCTCCTCGTCGTTAATCATCAGCTCCTCCTCGATTTCCAAGACCAAGAGCCAGATGTCGAACGTAAACATTGGGAACCAATCCTCGGCACCCTAGAAGCTCAGGAAATCTTCTATAGATTTTACCAACGCGCCAACTCCGACACAGTTCAGGAGTTCGTTACCTTCGAAAAAGAAAACCCTAACTCAATCCTCAGTTGCTTGGCAGCAGCAAGAGAAAACGCACGAACCATACGTGAGCAAATTACCTCAGAAATGTGGGAGCAGCTCAACAAGCTCTACCTCTACTTAAAAAGTCCTCAGGGTAGACAAGATTTCATCAATAGCCCCTACAACTTCTATTACTCAATCATAGAGGGAGTTCACATGTTCCATGGAATCACAGATGCAACTATGTCTCACGACGAAGGATGGCTCTTCCTCCAAACCGGTAAATTCCTCGAACGCGCCGACTCCACTTCCCGCGTCCTCGACATCAAATATCACATCATCCTCCCTTCAGGCGAACCAGTTGGCGGAAATATTGACCTCACACAATGGAGAGCCGTCCTCCGCTCTTGTAGTGCCCTAGAACCCTACTTGAAAATCTACTCCGGCCAGGTCAAAAGTTGGCACGTAGCCGAATTCCTCATCCTTAACCGCCTCTTCCCCCGCTCCATCCGCTTCTGCGTTGATAGCCTCGATCACCACCTCCACAAAATTTCCGGCTCAGAAGAGAGAACTTTCGTCAACGAAGCCGAACGCCTCTCCGGCAAACTTAGATCCGAATTAGATTACGAGACTATTAACTCCATTTTTCAGTTCGGCCTCCATCAATTCCTCGATAAAATTCAACGCGAGCTGATCGAAATCTCCGATTCCCTCGTCGCAACCTATTGCTCGTGGCTGCCAGCAGCAGAATTTTTAACAATTTCCTAAATCAATGATTAAAGATAAATTTGTCTTTTTAGCACGTCACTCTTTCTTCGTCCGGCCAACCATAGTAGCAGGCCCGCCTCTCCACCCCTGAACACATTTACAATCAAACCCCAAACAACTACCACCCTTTCGCCGCTCACCAACTTTCCGATAAAAGTTCCATAAACAACTAACCAAATAAACTCCACTACTCAAAATTGCACCAACCAACAAAAACCACTCAATAATCCAATTCATACCAACTTCATATTACCTCTTTTTTCAGTTTGCGAACGAAATTCTCTGCCCTGCAGCTTGATACCCACTCTCCCAATAAGAAATAATTTTTAAAAATTTTTTTTGACACAAAAAATAGAAATGCTACATTTTCAACCCGCCTATTCCGAATAGCGGGGAGCATCGGGCATAATTCCATTTGTTCCCACGACTTATCGGGAAAGCGTCCGGGTGGCGCCGTCCGCCCTTCGCTATGAGAGCCCACCAAATTTCTCGTAGCTTCTAGAGACTCACTCTAAAAGGCCGAACGGCGCCCTCCGGTTTTCCACGCCCATGTAGCTCAGTTGGCAGAGCACGTCCTTGGTAAGGACGAGGTCGCCGGTTCAATCCCGGTCATGGGCTCCACTTTCCACTCCACCAGCGGTCCTTACCGCTTCTAAAACTTTTAAACCAAATTCACAAAAACTAAACTACCTAAATCCTAACTATGGCTAAAGAACAGTTCCAGCGCACTAAGCCACACGTTAACATCGGCACCATCGGCCACGTTGACCACGGCAAAACAACCCTCACCGCCGCCATCACCCATATCCTTGCTAAACAAGGCAAAGCTCAGGCCAAGCGTTACGACGAAATTGATAACGCACCTGAAGAAAAAGAACGCGGCATCACAATCAACACAGCACACGTCGAATACGAAACCGACAAACGCCACTACGCCCACGTAGATTGCCCAGGCCACGCCGACTATGTCAAAAACATGATCACTGGCGCAGCTCAAATGGACGGCGCCATCCTCGTCGTAAGCGCAGCCGACGGCCCCATGCCACAAACCCGCGAACACATCCTCCTCGCACGCCAAGTCGGCGTTCCAGCCATGGTCGTGTTCTTAAACAAAGTTGATATGGTGGACGATAAAGATCTCCTCGAACTCGTCGAAATGGAAGTCCGCGAGCTCCTTAGCAAATACGAATTCCCTGGCGACGAGATTCCTATCATTAAAGGTAGCGCCCTCAAAGCACTCGAGGGTGACCCAAATTACGAAAAATGCATCCTCGAACTCATGGACGCTTGCGATAAATACATCCCAGAACCAGAACGTCCAATTGACCAGCCCTTCCTTATGCCTATCGAGGACGTTTTCAACATCGAAGGCCGTGGCACTGTCGCTACTGGCCGCGTCGAACGTGGCGTCCTCAAGAAAATGGAAGAAGTCGAAATCGTAGGCCTCCGACCAACTCAGAAAACAACTTGCACCGACATCGAAATGTTCCGCAAAGTGCTCGATGAAGCACGCGCAGGCGATAATGTCGGTTGCCTCCTCCGCGGTATCAAGAAAGATGACATCGAGCGTGGCCAGGTCCTCGCAAAACCAGGCACAATTACCCCTCATAAAAAATTCAAAGCAGAAGTTTACGTCCTCAGCAAAGAAGAGGGCGGCCGCCACACCCCATTCTTCTCCAATTATAGGCCGCAGTTTTACTTCAGAACTACAGACGTCACTGGCACTATTAAGCTCCCAGAAGGGGTTGATATGGTCATGCCGGGGGACAACGTCTCCCTCGAAGTTGAGCTCATCACTCCAATCGCTATGGAAAAAACTATTCGTTTCGCAATCCGCGAAGGCGGCCGAACCGTCGGCGCAGGTCGCGTATCTGAAATCCTCGATTGACAATAACTCTTTTCTCGCTTCTTTATCTTTATACCGCATTCCCTTCCACTAATGTAGGCCAGTAGCTCAATTGGTAGAGTAGCGGTCTCCAAAACCGTTGGTTGGGGGTTCGAGTCCCTCCTGGCCTGCATCTCGCACTAACTAAAACAATCGAGCCGCTTCAAGAGTTACAAGCGAAGAATGTTCGCTAAAACAAAAAAATTCCTTCAAGAAGTCCGAGCCGAACTTTCCAAAGCCCAGTGGCCTTGGAACCCCAGCGAAAAAGGCTTTAAACGTTACAAAGAACTTTGGGATTCCACTCTCGTAGTCGTTATTGCAATGCTTATTGTCGGCGGCTATATCGCTTTCTTCGATCTCGTAACTATAAACGTTGTCGGTTTCCTTACCCGTCCCTAATCCGTCCTAAAAAAGATGCCCCTAGCCCCTCGCGACCAGTGGTTCGTTATCCAAGTCCTCTCAGGGCATGAAAAAAAAATCCGTGACGACATCCTCAAACGCGCAAAAGCGAAAGAAATGAGCGATGTCGTCTTTAACGTCCTCGTCCCAACAGAACGTGTTCAAGAAATAAAACGAGGCAAACGCTCCGAATCCACTCGCAAATTTTTCCCAGGCTACATCATCGTCAATATGCACCTGCTCGACGAAAACGATGAGCCTATCGAAAAAACGTGGCACTTCCTCCGCGAAACGAACGGCGTTATCGGCTTCGCAGGAAACCGAGAAAAACCTACTCCAATGTCCAAAATCGAAGTCGAAGCCATCCTTCACCAAACAGAAAAAAGCGACGAAAGCATCAAACCCAAAGTCCAGTTCGAACCTGGCGATAAAGTCAAAGTCGCAGATGGCCCATTCGAAAATCAAACTGGAGTTGTCGAGGAAGTTGACCCCGAACGAGGGAAACTACGCGTTTCTGTTAACATCTTCGGTCGAGATACCCCTGTCGAGCTCGAGTATTGGCAAGTCGAAAAAGCGTAATTCAGCTTTTTTAGTCCGTTTTTTAAATTACCCTTTTTCTTTAAAACAACCTCTACCACCCGCGACCTTTTTCTTTTCAAAAACAGCAATTTGGAGTGTGATTGTGCAGCATGTCTGAAACCACTCCCTCCCCGTTAGAAAATAGAAAACCAGCCTACAAACGAATCGTCCTCAAACTTAGTGGAGAAGCTCTCAGAGCACAAGGCTCACAAGAAACAATCTCCCCAGAAATCGTATCTTCAATCGCGCAAGAAATTAAAGAAGTCCATTCCCTCGGCGTTCAACTGGCAATCGTCGTCGGAGGCGGAAACATCTGGCGAGGTCTCGCTGCAAGTCACCGCGGCATGAACCGTGCAACCGCTGATTACATGGGAATGCTCGCTACCGCCATCAATGGCATGGCACTCATGAGTGCTCTCGAAAACATCGGCGTCATCACTCGCGTCCAAACCGCAATCGAAATGCACAACATCGCTGAACCCTTCATCCTCCGCCGCGCAACCCGTCACCTCGAACGCGGCAGAGTCGTCATCTTTGTCGCAGGAACCGGCAGTCCCTTCTTTTCTACCGACACCACCGCCGCTCTCCGCGCAAACGAAATCGGAGCAGACATCATCTTCAAAGCTACCAAAGTGGATGGTATTTACGACTCCGACCCCTTAAAAAATCCAAACGCAAAAAAATTTGATCGTATCACCTACTCTCAAGCCCTCTCTATGCGTCTTGAAGTTATGGATTCAACTGCTTTTAGCCTTTGCATGGATAACCGCATGAAAATCCTCGTATTCAACCTCAATCAACCGCGCAATATCTACCGTGCCGTCCTGGGAGAACCAGTAGGCACTCTCGTTACTGATAAATTTGATTAATCCCATAATCATTTTTCCTACCTCATTATCTAAAATTTAATCCTCGCGCAGGTATTGATTCTCCTCGCTCCTTTGCTACAAAACACTTCCACAACATTAACCGAAAATTTATGGACCTGGACGAAATAAATCTCGAAGCGGAAGAAGCTATGGAACGTGCTGTCTCCTATCTCCAACATGAATTCGCTTCCATCCGCACAGGAAAAGCTAGCCCATCTCTCGTCGAAAACCTCGACGTCGAAGCTTACGGCACAAGCATGAAACTCAAACAACTGGCTGTCATATCAGCTCCAGAAGCCAGACTCCTCGTCATTCAACCCTTCGACGCAAACACAACCCAGGACATCGCCAAAGCTATCCAAGAATCACGCCTTGGCATCAATCCAGCTGTCGAAGGTAAAATCATCCGCCTCCCCATACCCGAACTATCGGAAGACAGGCGCAGAGAACTTGTTAAAGCCGTCCGCCAAATAGCAGAAGAAAGTCGTGTCCGTGTCCGCTCTTCTCGCCGGGAAGCCATTGAAGCTGCCCGCAAACTGCAAAAAGAAGGAAAAATCACCGAAGACGATCTCAAAATAGCAGAGAAGGACATCCAAAAACTCACAGACGATTTCATCAAAAAAATTGACGAACATTTAGCATCCAAAGAAGCAGAACTCATGCGCATTTAAATCGCTCTACCTTACCTAACATCCAACTAAATGAAACACCGTCTGGCTCGCTTCTCTCTCCTTATTTTTATAACTGTTACACATTTGCTTCTAACCTCTACACTTCTCTCGCAAACACCGCGTCCATTCCCAGAATTCCGATGGCTCGACTACTCCGGAAAACCAGTCTCTTCAAAAAATCTCGCCGGGAGTCCCATCATAGTCCTCTTCTCTCCAACTTTCAAAAATTGGCAATTAAAACAACAAATAAAACAACTCGAAAAAATCTACCAATTACTCGCTGCAGAAAAAACTCTCTGTTTTCTAGCAACTAATCAATTTCCACAGAAAGTCATCTCGAATATCCCTTTCCTATTTGTCGCTAACCCAAACGAACTCTCTCAAAAACTCAACCTCCCC
Source organism: Chthoniobacterales bacterium (assembly GCA_026418675.1). Lineage (GTDB taxonomy): Bacteria > Verrucomicrobiota > Verrucomicrobiia > Chthoniobacterales > DYNR01 > JAOAAX01. The sequence goes on from JAOAAX010000006.1 coordinate 41,523, forward strand.
TCAAAATTTGCCATTGCTATCGTTGGACGCGACGGAAACCTTGACCTCATAACACACCGTCGCCAGAGCGGTCAGCGCGTTCTCGACATCATTCGCAACTCCTTCGCATCCCAACAAGCACTTCGAAGGCCCTAATTCATTTGCTTATGTCATCCCATCAAGTCCGAACTCGCTTCGCCCCTTCCCCAACTGGTTATCTCCACGTCGGCGGTGCCCGCACTGCTCTCTTCAATTGGCTCTTCGCAAAAAAAAATAATGGCAAATTCATACTCCGAATCGAGGATACAGACGCTAAACGCAACACAACCGAATCCTACGAAGCAATCTTCAAAGGGCTTCACTGGCTTGGCATAACCTGGGACGAAGGTCCTGACATCGGCGGCCCATATGGCCCCTATTTCCAAAGCCAAAGAAACACGATCTACGAAAAATACCTCAATCTCCTCGACAAGCGTGGTTTCCTCTACGAAGACCAAGGGGCTATACGCTTCCGCTCCCCACGAAAAAAAATCACCGTCGCTGATTTGGTTTGTGGGAACATCGAGTTCGACTTGTCAAACCCCATTACGCATCCCGATATGACCATCCGACGCCCCGATGGCTCCTGGATTTTCCACTTCGTCAACGTCATCGATGACATCGAAATGCAAATTTCCCATGTCATTCGTGGGGAAGACCACCTTTCAAATACCCCAAAACATATCGAACTCTATCACGCCCTTGATGCTGTGCCTCCTCTCTTTGCCCATATTCCACTCATCCTTAACAAAGAAGGCAAAAAACTTAGTAAACGCGACGGCGGCGCAAGCCTCGATCTCTACATCGAAAAAGGCTATGCCCCAGAAGCAGTAGCGAATTACCTTTGCCTCCTCGGTTGGTCCCCTAAAGATAACCGCGAATTTTTCACACTAGAGGAAATTATCCAAAAATTTGAACTCTCCCAGATCAACAGAAGAAACGCCGTCTTCGATACAGACAAATGTTATTGGTTGCAGGGCCAACATACACAGAAAATGCCCCTCTCCAGATACCGTGAACTTGCACTGCCTTATATCCAACGCGCAGGTATAAACTACCCTTCGTTAGATGAGTTGGACAAAGTGCTCGAAATTGTTAAGGAAAAAGTGCGCTTATTTTCCGACATCCCCTCTTGGATCCGCTGCTTCTTCGACGAAAACTTCGAAATCGAACCAGAAGCTCAACAAAAAGTTCTCTCCCAGCCCGGAACTTCTGATCGCTTGAAAGCTCTCCGCCAGGCACTCGCTGCATCTCCCGTCTGGCAACTAGAAACTATTGAAGCAACTTTCAAAAATCTCGCCTCTCAAAAAAGCGAAAAAACTGGCAATTACATCCATCCAGCTCGCGTCGCTGTAAGCGGTAGAACTGTCGGCCCAAGCCTTTATCACATGCTTCAAATTTTAGGACAGGAAAAAACTCTCGCCCGCTTACAAAAAGCAGAAGCTCTTGCTTCTTAACTAAATGTTAGCTAACTTTCTCGCCTGCTTACTCAACTTATAATCTCTTCGTGAGAAATAACGCCCGGGTGGCGGAATTGGCAGACGCGCCAGACTTAGGATCTGGTGGAGAAATCCTTAAGGGTTCGAGTCCCTTCCCGGGCAATGTCCATCTCCGCCCCCCAACGATCCTCACCTGTTACAAAAGATTCACAATTAAAAACATGAACCTGCATAGAAACCAAATAACTTTGCAGGAGATCCTCTATTGATGAATTCTTATCGCTCCATTTGGATTTCTGACGTTCACCTCGGAACAAAGGGTTGCCAGGCAAAAGCTCTACTCGACTTCCTCAAATACAACGAGTCTCAAAACCTTTTCATTGTCGGCGACTTGATAGACATCTGGGCTCTACGTCGCGGTATCTACTGGCCTCAGGAACATAGTGATGTCCTACAAAAAATCCTTAGAAAAGGACGCAAAGGAACTCGTATTATCTACATCACAGGCAACCACGACGAATTCTTTGAGGACTTCCACGGCGCTTATGCTAGTGTAAGTATTCAACAGAATGCTCTTCACATCACTGCCGATGGAAAGAGAATACTCATAATTCATGGCCACGAATTAGATACAGTAGTCCAAAATATGGGCTGGCTCGCCCACCTTGGAGACATCGGTTACTCACTCCTTATTCGATGCAATTGGATCGTTAATCGCATTAGGCGTCTCTTCGGGCTCGGCTATTGGTCATTAAGCGCATACGTCAAAGCTGGTGTTAAAAATGTCGTCAGTTTTATTGGTAAATTTGAAGAGGCAATTGTCCGTTATGCAGCCGATTTTGAAGTGGATGCCGTCCTCTGCGGCCATATCCATACACCCGCCCATCGAGTTATTAACGGTATCGAATATTGGAATACAGGCGATTGGGTCGAAAGCTGCTCAGCCATAGTTGAACATTTTGACGGAAGAATTGAGCTCATCCGTTGGCAGGAAATAATCAACCCCCAAATCCTTGTCTTCGCAAATAAACCGGACACCGCCTCAAACCCCACTCACTCCTCCCGATCCGAAATCCTCTCTGAGCCCCTGCCAGACCCAATTCGCCCAACATCTCCTCCCTCTGTATTTTCCACTCCTTCCACTTCCGCCTCCAATTCCCGCCTCCAAGCCCTAGATAAATAAGGACGAACAAATCCATAAATTAAAAATAAAATAAAAATAATGGCTGGCATCCACTCGTAGTTCATTACAGCAACCACAAAAACCATGATGATCAGTAGAAACTTTGGAAGCGATCGCTGCGTTTTCCAACCAAGCGATTTAAAACTTGGATAACGCACATTGCTGAACATCATAAAAGACAAAAATAGCATTAATGGAGGCAAAATAAATTTCCACATCCCAAGGTTCCTTTCTCCCTCAGCGAGCCACAAAAGAAATAAAGTCAACGACCCTATCAGCCCAGCAGCAGCAGGTATAGGAAAACCACGGAAGTCTCCTTGCGAATCACCTACCCCATCTGCAGAAAGACAATTAAAACGAGCTAACCTCAGCGCTCCACATAGCAAATAAACAAACGCAATAGGCCATCCCAATCGCGGAAAGTCAACAAGCACAATCTGATAAACCAACAACGCAGGCGCGAGCCCAAACGAAATTACATCCGCAAGCGAATCAAATTCGCGACCAAACGGACTTTCATGCCCTCCTAAGCGAGCAAGCCTCCCATCTAATAAGTCAAAAACACATGCGCCTAGAATAAACCCAATCGCCTGATAATACAATGGAGCTGCAAGTCCTAAATCAAAGCTCAACCTCCCAGCTTCAATAATCTTAAAAATTGCAGCAAACCCACAGAATAAATTCCCTGCTGTCATTAAATTCGGAAGCAGGTAAATTTTCGGATCTCCACTCGTTTTATTCATTCAACGGTCCTCTGAAAAAATCGCGGATTCCATCGCGCTACCACAGTTGAACCAGCTCGAACTCTCTGTCCCGCAGTCACAACAATCACCACTCCATAAGGAAGAAAGAGGTCCGTTCGCGATCCAAATCGGATCATCCCAATCCGCTCACCTTTTTCCAAATCATTACCTATATCCTTCCAAGCCACAATCCTACGAGCAATTGCCCCTGCAATTTGCTTGACCCAAACTTTGGTCCCATCAGGAACTGCATTGCCCAATTCTATCTCCCATAAAAGGGATTGGTTACTCTGATGAGCAAGCGGATTACGGGCATCTAAATGCTTGCCTGTCAAAACCTGCCTTCCCACAACCCGCCCATCAACAGGAGAACGATTTATGTGAACATCAAAAATGGATAAAAAAATCGAAATTCGAAACCCCTTACTTCCATCCGGTAGCTCCCATTCTTCAGATACATCAGTAATTATACCATCTGCTGGAGCTACAATCGCATACGGATCTTTTGCCACTATTCGCTCTGGATCCCGAAAAAACCATAGGCAAAACAAAAAGACTATCAGAGGAAGTGGAACGAGCAACGGACTTGCAATAGCAAACACCACTCCCATAACAAAAATAGTCAGAAAAACCCAACGCCCTTCCCAAAGCGTTTGCCACCGAAATAAGGAATTCATTTCCAGTAATTCACAGATTGTCAGTCTATTTCATCTTTCTACCCAAGAAAGCGGCAAATGATTAATCCTTTTTTGACAAAATTTTTTTTGCAAAAAAACTTCATTCACTGAGAGCAAATTCTTGCACAGATCAGAGAGATTTAACGCTCATCAATAAAAACACGGAGAAAATTGATAGAATCCTTGATCAACCCCTCAGGGGAGGGCTGCTGATCGAAAGGAACTTGAAAAACCCCATTAGCGATTTTTTTTATAATAGAATCAACAATACGCGAAGATAAGTCCTCTCGAGGGGCTTGAAGAGTGCCGGTTATCCGCACTCTGGCCCAAACAAGGTCATCTTTAAAAATTGGAAAAATCTGCTTTACATCTTCTGGAGGGAGTATTGTCATCGCAGACGGAGACACTCCCAAAAGAAATTCCCCATCTAAATTTTGGTCTTTCACAATTTCAAGATTTCCTTCCATCCGGAAAATTCCACCACCCGAAATCACAAAATTCTTTAACTCAATTTTCTCGGGCACTATTTCAAAGTCAGATTTGATAGATTCTAGAGGAATATGAAACGAAAGTCTCTTTACCAAAGGATCGGGAATTTTAAAAAATTGTGTAAGGAGCTTGCTGGTAGAAACTTGTGGAGACAACATTTGAATTTTGCCACTACACTTCCACCTAGCCGCAGCATCAGTTTTATACGTTGCCTCTCCACTAGTAATGCCATCAATTGGCACATCTACCTTTTTTAAAAAGCTCCTAAATGGTAAACCTTCCCAAGCTATATTGACTTCTGTAGAATCCCCACTATTTCGGCCATAAATCGAGCCCTTACCACCATTTGCTGGAGAAATTGCAGGAAATTCAAATAGAACTTTTTTATCCTTTAACTCTACAGACCAATTTCCAAGATTACCTTCCAGCCAATCCCTTACCGCAAAATCACCCCCTCTTCCCCTAAGCTTCAAGGATCCTTTGTCAGAAGTTAAAAAAAACTCCGCTTTTCGGATCTCTATGTCACTTGCTTTAAGGTTTACAGAAGAGAAGAGAACATCTTCAAAAACGAATTTATCTGGTATAAAACCAAAGCTGGGTAGCTTCTTCTCTTCTTTCTTTTTTTGATCTAAAGTTTGCCCTTGTTGAGAATTTTGTTGAATAACTGGACCGCCCCTAGCCTTTAAAACATCTCCAAATTCGATGTTAAGTGATTCAACTCGGTTGGAATAAAGTCGCCACTGACGGCGAGGTAATGCCATCCAATCTAGTTTGGTCGTTATGTTGCTGGCAGTTATGTATTGGATTGGAGTCTCCCCTACTCCAATTCCATCAAACCTTCCTGCTTGAGCTTGCCAACCATCCCATTCGATCTTTGAAAACTCCCCATTTACTCCTAATAAACTCGAGAGCGTCTTTGATAGGTAAAGCCGAAAGTTCTCGCTCTCAGCAAAACGATGTAGAGCGAAAATACCACCAGCTACACCAACAAAGAAAGCTAAAATCGATAAAATTACTAACCTCAACAACCTACGGTTGTTAATAGGATCTGTTTGTTTTGCTCGCAATAATTGAGTAAATTCTTAGAATTTATTGAAGCTTCGCTATTTCCGTTGCTGCGTCAGCCAATGTTGCTGCATTCCCTGCAGTCAAGACAGGAAAACCTTTTCGAATTCTGTTGATGAATCCAGCAAGAACTCCGCCCGGACCCAATTCAACGAAAAGTTCGCAACCGAATTTTTCCATCATTAACTCGATGCTTTCAGCCCAACGAACAGACCCCGTAACTTGCTCCGCAAGACTACGCCGAATTTCCTCTGGCTCCTTCACAGCTATAGCATCTACGTTGCACACCACAGGAACACGGGGTGCATTGATTATTGTCTTCGAGAGAGCACTCTTTAACCTCTGATAAGCAGGTTCCATAAGACGGGAGTGGAATGCTCCGGCCACCGTAAGCTCAACCGTTTTTCGCGCACCATAGTCCTTTGCCATACCGGCAGCTATCGAAATTTTTGAAGACTCTCCCGATAGAACGATTTGGCCTGGACAATTAATATTTGCGACATCTAAGTCTGCTGCAGCAGCTAATTCCCGTGCCTGCGCTTCCTCAATCCCAATAACAGCTAACATGCCTCCTTGCGTCTGTTCACACGCATCCTGCATTGCGCGGGCACGCTCATCCACAAGACGAAGCCCGTCCTCAAAAGTAAACGTCCCAGCAGCCGCATGAGCCGTAAACTCGCCAAGGGAAAGTCCTGCTGAAACTACAAAATCAAAATTCGGTGCCAGTTTTTTCAAAACTTCTAGGCAGGCTAACCCGTGAACATAGAGGGCAGGTTGGGCATTTGAAGTTTTCGTCAATTCTTCAACTGGCCCATCAAACATCACCTGCGATAGCTTATGCCCCAAAATCAAATCAGCCCTTTGGAAGATTTCTGCTGCCTCCGTCCAACTTTCGGCAATGTCTTTGCCCATGCCAACAGTCTGCGCTCCTTGCCCTGCGAATAATAAACCTATTTTAGTTTTCATTGTCCAAAAAAATGTTTCGACCTCCCCTCAAACATGACCAATGTGACCAATGGTAGGCTACCAATTCTTAATCCATTTCGCCTCGTCGGTCTCCCCACCAGCCGTGCTCCAAAGATCAAAAAAATCTTTTCCGTTTCGGTTTTCCTCTCCGGGAAATCTATACTGATATTCGTTCTTCCAAGGATCCAAGATTGGCTGATTGGGGTCCGACGGATTAGCATTCGGTGGGGTCATGCTTTTTGTAAACTCAAAATATATTTTTCCCTCACTAGGCATAAGAGCGGCACGCAACGCTTGAGAATTTGCTGCCTGAGGATATGTCCCATTATCAGCCTTGTAATTTTCGATTGCTGTCTCCAATGCTTTGATCTCAGACTCTGCCCGCGAACGAAGACCACGATTTTGGGCATAGCTTGCTCCAGCTAATACAATGCCCGCAAGGATTGATATTATCGCAATCGTAATAAGCAATTCGATTAACGTAAAACCCCTCACCCTCCCGAGAATTTCTCTTTTTGAAAAAAACGACTTCCAAAAAAGCTTCATGCTTGCATTTGCGTTATGATACTTATGAGCGGTAGGAAAAGAGCGATTACAATTGTCCCAACTACCAAAGCCAAAAAAACTATCATAATTGGCTCCAATAAGGAAGTTAACCCGGCAACGGCATTATCTACTTCGTCATCGTAAACCTCTGCTATTTTGAGTAACATCTGAGGAAGCTGGCCAGTTTGCTCGCCAACATCTACCATGCTAATAACCATTGGGGGGAATACCCCACTTGTCTCAAGCGGCGCAACTACCGATTCCCCTTCTTTAACCGCATCGTGAACTTTGTTGATCGCATTTGCAATTATGACATTTCCGGCTGTCTCACGGGTAATCGTTAATGCTTGTAGAATTGGAACACCACTCGTAACTAATGTCCCTAAGGTTCGTGTAAAACGAGAAATCGCACTTTTACGGTTCAAATCACCTATCAGCGGCGCATGGAGTTTTATATTGTCTATTAATTCCTCCCCTTTCTTTGTCTTCTGTATCAGTTTAAAAAGGATAACAAGGACAGCAATGCCTGCCACTATAAGGACAAGGTTGTCCTTAACTAAATTACTCGCGTTGATTACCATTACTGTCAGTGCAGGGAGCGGACGCCCACCAAGCATATCCGCAAATATAGCCTCAAACTTAGGCACAATAAAAACCAACAAAAACCCCATGATCACAACCGCAATAAGCAAAACTATTGCGGGGTAAAACATTGCAGAAATCACTTTGTTCTTTGTTTTTTGAGCTTTCTCGTGAAACTCCGCCAGACGAGTCAGAACCAACTCAAGCACGCCACCTAGTTCACCAGCCTTCACCATGTTTACATAAAGCTTGTTAAAAATTTTAGGATGGGCTGCAAGGCTCTCAGAAAAAGTGCTTCCTCCCTGGACCGACTCGGCAAGATTCACTATCACTCGGCGAAGAACAGGATCCGGTTCTTGCTTGGCTAAAACTGTTAAACCACGCAAAAGAGGAAGCCCAGCATCCAAGAGCGTGGCCAATTGCCTCGTAAATATCATCAGGGTTTTGCCTTTAACAGTTGACCGCTGAAAGGGATTAAATGAGAGACCTTTCGCAGACGCTCCTGTAGCTGATACCCCTCCAGTCTTCTGAGCCTTGCGAGAAGACTTCGTTTCCTCCGTAATACTTTTCGGGAAATAACCTGCTTGTCTTAGGGCAGCTATAGCTTCCGCCTGGGTATTCGCTTCTAAAACACCGGAGGACTCCTGTCCTCTCGAGTCAAGGGCAACATATTGAAAACGCGGCATACACGTCAGCTCCAAGTTCGTTGATAACCCTAAATGCCCGGTGCAAATTTGTCGAGCAAAGGTTTTTTAACCTGTTATTCGTAACGAAGAGCCTGAACGGGATCAAGCCTCGCCGCAAACCATGCAGGTAACAATGCCGCAAGAGAACAGATTACAAATGCACTTGCGCATATTATTGCAACATCCGTTGGAACAACCTCCGCTGGAATTTGAGAAAAACCATACACAGACGCAGGAAAAATTTCAATCCCGAGAAATTCTGCAAGCCAATCACTAAATTCATTCCTCCACCGAACCAAAGCCATTCCCATCCCAAGCCCAGCCGCAGAACCAATTGCACCCACCACCATGCCCTGAAACAAAAAAACACCAATTATTTGCATGGACTTTGCTCCCAAAGCCCGAAGAATGCCTATCTCCCGCGTCTTCTGAACAGTTACTGTTATGAGCGTGTTCATTATTCCAAAAGCTGCTACCAAAATGATAAAAAGCAGCAAAAAAAACATGACCTGCCGCTCCATTTTTATAGCATCAAACAACTGCCGATTGAGATCAATCCACGTATAGGCTGCCACCAGGGGATTCGAATCACGGCGAATCTTTGCCGCAACCTCTGCCGCTTCATAAGGATTTTTCAAACGAAGCGCAAGCCCATGAACCCCATGCCTTAAACCATACAATTCTTGTCCAATATACAGGGGAACAAGCAAAAATTCGCTATCGTAAAGGAAACGACCACTTTCAAATATCCCAGTAACCTCAAGCTCCGCCGGCAGCACCAATTCACGCAATGATTCCAAGCTAGAACCAACCCCTCCCTCCCTTTCTATCCGGTTGATCTCCGCAATCATATCGCTCAAATTCCCAGGCGAATAAACGATCACCTTGTCTCCAACTTTCGCTCCCAACGCACGCGCCAATTCCGAACCAAGAAGAACCTTATCGCCCTCTAAGTCAAATTTCCCGGCAACAACATAATGGTGAATCTCGGCAAAACCTGACTCAAGCCTAGGGTCAATTCCTCTTATCTTTGGAGCTAGCCTTCGGTTGTCAAATTCTAATAAAACTGGACCTTGAACAAACGGAGCAACTGCCTCAACACCACGTATAGTCTGGCAAAAACGCATCGTCTCCTCCCATTCCTCGAGAATCCGCCCTCCAGCATCTGTAACCATAACGTGGGCTTCAAAGCCAATCACCTTCCTGCGAAGTTCCCTCTCAAACCCAGTCATCACAGAAATAACCAGTATCAAAACCGTTACACCAAGCATCACTCCAGTGAAAGATATCACCGTTATAACAGATAAAAAAGTCCGCTTTGGACGCAAATACCTTAAAGAAAGAAATAAAGAAAATGGAAACTTCACACAACTTTAACCATTTTCGGTCTTAAATATGCCAGACTTTCAGTTCAATTTTCGATAAACCTGCGACTCTCACAAAAACGCGAAACGTTCTTTTCCTTTAATCTCCGATAATTTTGACGAGAACTCGCTTCCTTCTCCTACCATCAAACTCTCCGTAGAAAATTTGCTCCCAAGGGCCAAAATCCAATCGCCCATCCGTAACGGCTACAACAACTTCTCGTCCCATAATTGTGCGTTTGAGGTGAGCATCAGCATTGTCCTCAGCTCCATTATGGGCGTATTGCGAATATGGTTTTTCAGGCGCTAACTTTTCAAGCCAACGCTCAAAATCCGCATGGAGTCCACTCTCATCATCGTTAATAAAAACACTTGCCGTTATATGCATAGCATTCACAAGACACAGGCCTTCCTTAATTCCACTTTCTGCTAAACACTCCTCCACAAGGGGAGTTATATTCCGAAAGCCACGTCGTGTTGGAATCTCAAACCAAAGCTCCTTCCGATAACTTTTCATTGCCAGCCTCCTTTTTACGCAAAAACGTCTTAGATATGACAATCATATACAACTTAGAAGAATTCTTTTTTGAATATTTTCAGATAACTTCATCTTCTAAAGCTTTCCTTTTCGTTTACTTCGTCAAAAACCTTTTCATAAATCTGTATAATTTTATCTGCTTTTTTCGACCAGGTAAATTCAGCACGAACCTTTTTTTTGCTGTATTTGCAGCAAAACGAACGCAAAGTTCAGGCGTTTTTACCATTCTCTCCATACTTTTCCTCAAAGCTGGAGCAAGCTTCTCTTCACCAACAAGGGGCAAAAGAATTCCGCAATCAGGATCAACTAACTCAGCCGGTCCTCCGTAATTCACAACAATACATGGCAAACCACACGCCATTGCTTCTAAAACTACCGCCCCACCAAATTCCCGCAAACTAGCAAAAACAAAACATTGAGCTTTCCTCATTTCCAAGGAAAGCTCGTCCTGTGAAACCTGGCCAAGCCACTGCAATGCCGAAGAAATACCAAGCTCAGCTGCAAGCTTTTGAAGCTTCGACATTTCAGGACCATCACCTGCTAAACGAAGTTTACATTTGCGGAGTAGTGGGGATTGACCAATAGCCTTTAGAACTAACCACAGCCCTTTGTAAGGCACTAACCTCCCAGCATAAAGGAATCGAAAATCCCCTTCTCCAGCAGGAGCTGTCCATTCCTACTTAATTCGAAACTTTTCTGGCGCAACCCCATTCTCGGGAATAATTGCCCTTATTCCACGAAAAGACGATGGGATTTCAGAATCTGTATGCTTGCACCCTGTTATCACGGCCCGTGCATCCTGATATGTAGAACGGGAGTAAGGAAGCCAACGATAAAATGATCGCAAGGGAACAAGGAATTCACGCTCTTTTTTTCTCAGCTCTGGATATTCTGTAGGCCAAGGAAGTCCTCCATTAATCGGCCCAAGCACAAATGGAAATGAACTCCATTTAACCAACGGACTTGGTGCAGTTGGTAAAACCGGTGTAATTCGATGGAGGAGATGAATGGCTTGGTTCTTTTTTTTTGATCTTCTCATTCCCCTGAATACCTCATATTTTTTCAAGAAAAGATAGCAAATACTTGAAATTGCAGTGTTTGTTGTCCACACAAGAGCTGTTCCTCCACGAAGGAATTTCGCAATCCGAAAAAAGGGGCCGGCAATATATTCATTGTCAGCATAAATTATTCTGCTCAAGCGCGGTAGATCAGAACGCTCTTAAGCATCATGGTTTCGAGGATGTGGAGCAATGGTTACATTTGGTGTAAGCTTTTCAGCCAATGCATGCGAAATATTGAAACCGAAAAGTGGCACGCTTGTCTATTCAGGGGTGCAAGCCCAACAAGCAGAAGAACATTTGGCTGATTTGAATAACATGGCATCAGCCACATTTATACATTCCCATTTTCAGAACAGGCATTACGATCAGGCCGACGACGACCTACTGGATTCGTGTCCGCAGCATGGTAGCTACTACGCACAAGCGGACCACTCGCAACATACTCAAATCCAATTTGTAGGGCAATATCTTTCAAAAACTCAAATTTTTCTGGGGGAACATACTCCACTACTGGAAGATGACGAGGACTAGGCCGCAAATATTGGCCTACCGTTAAAATACGAACCCCGCTTTCATAAAGATCGTAGAAAGTCTTTATCACTTCTTCCTCTCTCTCTCCTAGCCCCAACATAATTCCACTTTTTGTCATAATGTGAGGACTGTATTCATGAGCTTTACGTAAAACCTCCAACGAGCGGGAATAACGCGCACGCGAACGAACAAGTGGCGTAAGACGTTCAACGGTTTCAATATTATGATTAAAAACATCGGGACCTGCATCCAACACCGTATGGAGAGAGGAGTCGCGGTTATTAAAATCCGGAGTCAAAACTTCGATAACTATGCTATCGTCCATTTCGCGTATTGCCTGAATAGTCTTTGCGAAGTGACCAGCCCCTCCATCCGGAAGATCATCCCGAGCGACAGCGGTAATTACAACATGCGTAAGTCTCAAACGCCGAACAGCTTCAGCAACCCGCTGGGGCTCGTCCTCTTCAAGAGGTAAAGGCTTAGCCGTTTTGACTGCGCAGAAACCACACGCACGTGTGCAATGCTCTCCAGCAATCATAAAAGTTGCTGTTCCCCCACTCCAACATTCCCAACGATTCGGACACTGAGCACTTTCGCAAACAGTATGCAGCTTTAGTCCCTCTAGTAAAAATTTTGTCGAAAAGAAAACAGGGTTCGAGGGAAGGCGCACCTTGATCCATCCCGGCTTTTTTTCTTGATGTAGCGTCGGTGAAATTTTGGGGCTCATCCTTACTTTTAACGTTTGGCGTGCTTATTGCGAAAATGTATGTATGTCATGCGGGCACTTGTATAGCGGTCAATGGCATGTTTCGTTGCCGCATCGTATTCATCCATCCGCTTGGGCAACGTCCGAACTGTATTCGGGCTTGTTATAGCTAATGTCCAGACCTCCCCTCCAAACGCAAATGTTGCCCAACTCACAGGATTTAACGCATAGTCACCGACCATCCCAACGAAATCCCGAACCGTAGTAGGCCCTAATACAGGCAAAACTAAATAAGGACCATGCCCTATCCCCCATTTTGCAAAAGTCTGCCCGGTATCTGCTTTCGGTATATCTTTCAAAAATTCAATTTTTTCTGAAGGATGCCAAACTCCTCCAATTCCCGCTACAGAGTTAACCACAAAGGCACCCAATTCTTTGCCTGCACGATCAAACCGCCCCTGCAATCCATGATTCACAAATCGTACAGGGAAAGTTAGATTCTCATAAACATTGTCAATTCCTTCACGAACAATTTTCGGCAAAATAAATTCATAACCATCTGCAACAGGTCGAATTACAAAACGATAAAATTCATGGTTAAAGGCAAATATCGCCCGATTGATTGGTTCTAAAGGATCAAAAACATGCGTCCGATGTTCACTAAAACTTCCTAACTCATCTTCCACTGGAACCTCTAAAGAGTCTTTCGTAGTTTTGAAACTTTTGCTTTGGGAAATTGTTCCAGCTCTCGAGGTTGTCTTAACTTCCCCAATTTCAGCTGCCTGACGTGTTGCACATCCGCTGAAAATAAAGCAGACAACAAGAATTAAAATCAGATTCGAAATAAATTTTTTCACGGCATTCGGTTAGCAGTGGTGTGAAGGGTTTTAGCTACTGCTTCAGCACCTCCCCTTTTATAAATTTCATCAAATTGGCTCCGATAATTCGCAACAAAACTAACACCTTCAATAATAACGTCAGTCACTCTCCATTGATTCATCTTATGCATCCTATAAGCAACTTCATATTCGCTCCCCTGATAACGTAAAGTCGTGGGAACTTCCACCCTACCTTGCCCGAGGTCTCTTGCCGATCGAACTTCAATTTCAGGAAATTCCCCTGGCTTCAATTTGTCGCTGTAGGAACGGATTACCAAAGTAGTAAAGTCAACTGCAGCTTGCTCTCTCTGGAGAGTTGAAAGTGCCCTCCACCCAGCCCCAATCGCAAGTTGGGTCATTTTTGCAAAGTCAATATAGCGCTCCAAAATTGGCCGAACACTGCGCTCCAACTCAACCCGATTCCTCGAATTCTTAGCAACTGTTAGAACTTGATTCACAGCAAAACGCAGAGTGTTTTCTGCATCTACCAAACTTTCATTCTCTGCATATGTTTTTGCAAATACTAACAAAAAAGCCCACATAATCCACAAAAAGCATATGATCTGTCTCGCTTTCATTTTATTGTTGAGTCGAATTATAGAGAAGTTCTCCGCTCTTCTGGAAATTATTAACTTCCACTTCCCTGTCTTCTTTATTTTCTGACTCTTGAATGGTAGAATCATTTATTTGCGAAACTTGACCTGGCTCGGAAGTATTGAACTCCCCTCTTACCGGAGGTGTAGGAGCAGCAATGAACTCATCTGTTGAATGCACGTTCCCCGAAACGTTTACCCTACTTCCTCTTTCCATATTTAGTAACTCTTTATCCCATCCATTCGCTTTTTTCTCATCAGAAAGCGCGGGGTCCTTTTCGTTTTCCAAATTTGCTGAATTCCTATCCGCTTGAACTGTTCCAAATGCCATTTTCCCTATAAGCGACTCCAAATCAACAGCAGACTCCGTCATCACAATTCTCTCACCCGGTTGTAGAAAATCTTCTTCAGCCCCCGGCAATAAAGCTACAAACTTATCCCCAATCAGCCCTGATGTTTTAATTGATGCCATAGTGTCCCGTGGTAATCGAACATCATCCAAAATCCGCATACTCACAATTGCACTGTAATCGCTGGGATCAATCTTGATTTTCTCAACTCTTCCAACTGTCACTCCAGCAAGCAAAACACTCCCCCCTTCGTTCAATCCACCAACATTCGCAAAACGAGCTTCAAGCAAATAACTACCGTGATTCACAAAACTCCCAGCCCCAAGCCGAATTGCTAAATATCCAATAGCACAAATCCCTAACAAAACAAAAATCCCCAAAAAAAATTCGACATATCGTTCTTTAATCATTCTTCTTCGTCTGGTGAAATATGTTCCCCCGCTTGAATTGCCACAAGCAAATTGCGCAAAGCAGCCGTGCTTTCGCGAAATGAAACTACAACAGGCAACTCCGATTCATGAAATTCCTGCGGTGTCCCTGAAAAGCGAATCCTCCCATGCTCTAGCAATGCTACATAGTCGCTTGTTATCAAAGCTTCCTGCACATCGTGCGTAACAACAACCGCCGTAAAACCAAATTGCATCCGATACTTCGCTATCATTCCAAAAACAGCATTCCTCCTCAACGGATCAAGCCCAGCCGTCGGCTCATCAAAAAAAACCATCTCAGGCTGTGTCACCAATGCCCGAGCAAGAGCTAAGCGCTTTTGCATCCCCCCAGAAAGCTGCGAAGGAAAGTGATTCGAATGCTCCAGCAAATCCAACTGCTCAAGCGCAGCCAAACTTCGCCGCCGAATTTCTCCATCACTCAGACGCGTCGTCTGCTCCAGTGGCAAACCAACATTCTCAACAGCCGTTAAGGAATCAAATAACGCATTTCCCTGAAATAAAAAACTACATCTACGTCGAAATTCTTGCCTATGTGATCTTCGACGAAAATCCAATTTCTCACCATAAAACTCCACAACCCCACAGTCAGGCTTCTCCACCCCAGCTATACACTTCAACAAAACAGACTTCCCAGCCCCGCTCGAACCCAACACCGTAAAAACACTACCCCGCCAAACCTCCAACCACACGCCATCAAGCACCGTTTTATCGCCAAAACGCTTACACAAGTCTAAAACTCGCAATAGAGGACATCCCTCGGCATGGAATTTTTTCGGTAAAACCTTTTCCTTCACGAAATTAAAAAAGATGTAATCACATAATCCGTCGCAAGTATCAAAACACTCGAGACAACAACAGCCCGTGTAGTCGAAAAACTTACAGCTTTAGCCCCTCTCAACCCGCAACGGTGTGCATTGTAACCTTGGTGAGCACAAACCCCTATGCACAAAAAACCAAAAACTGCTGCCTTCAAAAAACTCTCCCGCACATCCCTCATCTCAATCGCCTTCTCAATAGACGACCAATAAACTCCGGCATCCAATCCCAAGATCCACGAACCAGAAATCCAACCACCCCACAAACCTACTATAACAAAAATCGCCGTCTGCATCGGAAATACCACAAGCGCTGAAAGAATTCGTGGCGTCACAAGATAACCGTAACTGTTCACCCCCATCGTCTCCAATGCCAAGATCTGTTCTGAATTCCTCTGTATCCCAAGCTCGGCAGCCAAAGCGGAGCCCGCCTGACCAACCAACACCAAAGCAGCCAATACAGGTGCCATCTCACGCGTCAAACTTAACGATACAAGAGCCCCAAGCAAAGTTTCCGATCCAAATCGGTTCAAAACATAATAGCCCTGCAGTCCCAAAACCAAACCTGTAAACAACCCCACAATCACCACAACTGGCAAACACAAAACCCCTTGTTCATAAATAGCCCTCCAAACACGCCGCATAAGCCTCCTTGATCCTATAACTCCAGCAACCGTCCGAAACAAAAATAGAGTAAAATCCCCAAATTCAGATACAGTTATCCAAAAAAACTTGCCTAAATTTCCTACCATTTTTGCACACACCTCTTCTCCTAACAAAATCATTCAAAATTATACAAGCACCAAAACCCCTGAACTCTAATTTTCCTTGATTTGATTTAAACTTGGAATAAAAAAACAATTCTAATAATTTAAAAGGAAAATCATTTTTCCTTGAAAATGGAGAGCAAACTCTGCTCCCTAAACACGCGAAATTTATCAGAAAATCCTCACCTAGTTCACTACTCTTTCAAAAAAACAAAAATTTCTGCTCTCACGGATGAACTTTACATAAAAAAGACAATAAAATTCTCCATATCTGCACCCGATTCAGTCTGGATCTCTGGCCAATGCACAGATCACCCAACTCGAAGTTATTCCTCGCCTTACTCCAATTAGCTTTCCTTAATTTTGCTCTCAATGCATGTAGCTATTCGACAAAATCATCCGACTTTTTCACAACCTATTACCTCGGCCCCGATGGGACAATTTTGGCCATGCCAACTGCTACCTACCGAGCTACAAAAAAACATTCTAAATTAAATACTTCTCAATCTCCTCCTGTCGAATCCTGGTGGCACGATGACCCACACTTAGGCCCTCCTTCGATTACCATCAATTTGACAGAACAACGAGCATACTTTAAACGCGGAAACAAAACTGTTGGCCTAACCTCCATCTCAAGCGGTCGGGAAGGTTACTCTACCCCAACCGGCAATTTCAAAATCATCCAAAAAAGCCGCAATCACGTCTCAAATCTTTACGGGGACTTTGTAGATTCACAGGGCAATATTGTAATGGAAAATGTTGCTGTTCACCGTGACCCTTGCCCACCTGGTGCACGTTTCAGGGGTGCACCGATGCCATATTTCTTAAGAATCCACGGCGCAATCGGCATGCATGCAGGTTACCTTCCTGGTTACCCCGCTTCCCACGGTTGCATCCGCCTCCCTATGGAAATGGCTAAGCTTTTCTTTGAAAACTCTCACATCGGAATGCCTGTCCTCGTCACTAATTAAACAACACCAATCCACAAAAGCCTTCCCCCATCTCCCTTTACAATCTAGTAAACTTACTCCGCAACATTCAAAAGCTCCTCCCGCGTCACTGTAGCCGTCCCCAGCTTGCCTACTACAATTCCACTGGCCAAATTCGCCAACTCCGCAGCCTCAATTCGGTTAGCCCCTGATGCCAACGCTAAAGTAAACAACGCTATTGCTGTATCTCCAGCTCCAGATACATCAAAAACTTCCTTTGCCCTCGTCGGAATGTAATAGGGTGACTCTCCACGCTCAAACAACATCATCCCTCCCTCCCCTAAGGTTATCAAAACACATCCCACGTCCCACTTGCTCGTCAAAATTTCCCCCACCCTCTTCAATGCCACGTCCCTACGTGGGTCCTCGATCACCTCTACCAATCTCTGTCCTGCCGCAGCAAAAGCTTCCAAACGGTTCGGCTTCACCGCACTCACACCACGCCAGTTTAGCGGATTGTTCGGGTTCGGATCAACCGTTATAACCCGCCCCCATTTCCCAAATATTTGGATAACCTTATCAACAAATCCCTGACTTAAAAGACCTTTCCCGTAGTCCTCAATTATCAAAGCATCCGCTTCGGCTGCCGCTTGTTCCAGTTTCTTGAGTGCTTCTTCCTCCGTCTCCCTAGGCAAATTCATGCGGCGTTCCCGATCCACTCGCACAACCTGTTGTTGCCTCGCTATAATCCGAGTCTTCACAATCGTCATCGCGTCCTCGTGTTCCAATAAAAGAGACGTCGAAACTCCCTCCGCCTCCAGCAAACGACATAACTCCTCTGCATGGCGACACCCCTTCCCAACAAGCCCACAAATTTCCACATCTCGACAAAAACCAGCCAAATTCCTTGCTACGTTCGCTGCACCCCCAGGAAAACTTGCATCGCGAACCACCTCAACCACCGGAACAGGCGCTTCCGGAGAAATTCGAGTAACCTTCCCATAAACAAAACGGTCTAACATCACATCACCCAAAACCACCACCACTTTGCTTGCCGCTGCATCTAAAATTTGCTCAATTCGTTGCTTCTTCATCACTACCCAATTTTTCGGCGTGAACTTTCACCTCGAAAAGTTTATTTTCTCTCCAATGACCAAATTATCTTTTCGTCTCGCGTTTCGTCTCGCGTTATTTCTACTCTCGGCCGCTATTCTATCACAATTTTGTTTAGCACAAACTCACGACACCCCTCAACCCACAATCTCCTTCCAAGACTTCCCCGCCACAGAAATTAACGACGTCATCATCCCTGTCCCAAGCGAAATCTTCAACGTTCTCGACAAACTTGGCTCCCCAAATTGGCACGCCACCATCCTCGAATCCCGACCCAACTCAACAAGTAGCCGCACACACACCGCCCTCCTCCTCGGTATCACCATCGCCGACGGTTTCCTCGCCGTCCAAGCCAAAGACTCAGAAAAAATTAAAGAAATAGGCCGCGACGTCCTCTCCCTCTCCGAAGCCCTCGGCGTCCGTGATGCCGTCATTGCTCGAAGCAAAAGCATTATCGACCAGGCAGAAAAAAAAGATTGGCGACAAGTCCGTATAGAATTCGATGGCGCTCTCCAGGATGTCCGTTCCGCCATGCGTCAACTCAATGACGAACCTATTGCTCAACTCGTTAGTCTCGCCGGGTGGCTCCGCGGCACCCACGCCGTAACTTCTATCATTCTCAACAACTACTCACCAGAACGCGCCGAGCTCCTCCACCAGCCAGACCTCATCGCCTATTTCGATCGCCAACTCGATAGCCTTCCACAAAAATTAAAAAAAGACAACTATGTCAGAAAAATTCGCCCGGCTCTCTCCAAAATCATGCCTCTCCTTGGCATTCATGATGGCTCCTCCATATCCCCAGACAACGTCGCAAAAATTAACCAAATCACTTCAGAACTGATCCAAAATATCCTTACAACCGAAGAATGAACCCCCTCCTTCCCCTTCTCTTAGCGGCTCTTCTCCTCCTCAGTTCCTCAATAACCTACCCAACTGTCAACGATGCCCTCTCTTTTGCCTATGAAGGCGCAGAACCTTACGTCCGCCAAGGTTTCACTTTCCGCGAAGACGCTTGGGGTGGAGACCTCGGCGTCGGCGACCGCAAAGCAGTTCGCATCCAACTCTTCAAGGGAAACGAATACTGGTTTATAACTGGAACAGACAAACTGAAAGCTCGCGTCTCCGTCTTCGTTTACGATTCCGAAGGCCGCCTCGTCTCACGTGATCATTGGCACCGAAGCCGTTACTTTGGCGCTTTCGTTGCCCCACCCAAAACCGGCGCCTACTGGGCAATCATTTCCGTCGAACGTTCCCCCGCCGAACGAACCGCTTGGGCGCTCGTTTACGGCTACCGTTGAATGGAAAACCACGAAACCCTAATCTTCGAGCTCGAAAATGCTCGCGCCCTTCAAGCCCTTTTCGACGGCGATGAATCCCTACTCAAAGAAGCAGCCTCCCAACTCGGAGTCACCATCATTACTCGCGACGCTTGGATCAAAGCAGAAGGTCCCCCGGAAAAAGTCGAAAAAACACGCCACTTCCTCCAACAACTCGACAACGCCCGCCGTGGCGGCCTCCGAATCCGTCGCCACGAATTCCTTTACGCGCTCCGCGCACTGCTCGCGGGCGATAACTTCGAACTCGCTCAATTTCTGGATACAAAAATCTTTTGTTCCCGTAACAAACCTCCAGTATCCCCAAAAACTGTCGGCCAACAACGCTACGTCGCAACTATCCGCTCCAATGACATCACTTTCGGAATCGGTCCTGCAGGAACTGGTAAAACCTACCTTGCCGTCGCTCTTGCTATCGAAGCCCTCCGTCAAGACCGCATCCGCCGAATCATCCTTGCTCGCCCAGCCGTCGAAGCCGGCGAAGCTCTGGGCTTCTTGCCAGGCGACCTTACCGAAAAAATCCTCCCCTACCTTCGCCCACTCCATGACGCCTTTTCAGAACTCCTCGATTCAGACGAATTCCAGAAATTCACTGAAAAAAATATCATCGAAATTGCTCCTCTCGCTTACATGCGCGGGAGAACACTTAGCTCCGCCTTCGTAATCCTCGATGAAGCCCAAAACGCAACCACGGAACAAATGCTCATGTTCCTAACTCGCTTAGGTCCAGATTCAAAAGCCGTTATTACTGGCGATCCAAGCCAAATAGACCTCCCCCGCCACAAACAAAGCGGCCTCCTCGAAGCCATCGAAGCACTCGCCGAAATCCCGGGAATCGCTTTCCATTACTTTTCAGATGCCGATGTCGTCCGCCATCCTCTTGTCCAGTCAATAATCCGTGCATACCAGACCCACCGCGGACGCAAGAACTTCTCCTAATTCCACTCATGCATCTACAATTCGCCAAATTCTTTCAACGCCAACAAGCCCCAAGAACAAGACGGCGTATCGAGGACCTCTCCTCCCTTCAGATCGAACTCCAATTCGGTTGGATCACAAAAATTGGAATTTTCCTCATATTCAGCCTTGGTCTCGCTGCTCTCATTTTCTCCGGTCATTCCAGCAATCAGCTCCAAAAATTCCTCATTAGTTTGCTAATCTTTGGAACTGCTATCGCTCACCTCTGGGTCAACCATCCCAACACCCTCCACTCCAACCAACGCTTATTTCTCGTTCTCTGCATCCTCTTTGCTCAGCTCGCCGCAATCAAGTTTCTCCTTACTGAAGCCCATCGAGGTTTACTCGATCCGGCTTTCCTTCCCATGCTTGCTCCCTACGCATTTGCTCCCCTTTGCCTCTCAGTCCTCCTCGGTAAAAACCACGGTCTCTATGCAGCTATCTTTTGCAGCCTTTGGACCGCCTTTCTCCTCCGTCAAATTGAGCCAATCCTCCTCGTCATCTCCCTTATCGTTGGCTTCGTCGCTGTCCACCTCACATTCCAGGTTCGAAAACGCGCTACTCTCATCCATGCAGGTTTCTTCACAGGTCTCGCCACCCTCATCCTTTGCTTGCTTTTAGGATTCATAGGTCCCATAAACCTGCATTCACTCCCCCAATCAAACTGGGAACTCATCGCTTGGCAGTCTTTAACAGCGCTCGCCGCTGGCATCATTACTTCCATCATTGTTTCCGGGCTAATACCCATACTCGAAAGCCTCTTCGGTGTTACTACCGACATATCTTGGCTCGAAATGTCCGACCTCAACCACCCCCTCCTCAAACGACTGAGCCTCGAAGCTCCTGGTAGCTACCACCACAGCCTAGCCGTAGCAAATCTCTCCGAAGCTGCAGCAGAAAAAATTGGGGCAAACCCAACCATCTGTAGGGTCGCTTCCTACTTCCACGACATTGGAAAACTCGTCAAACCAGAATACTTCACAGAAAACATCACAAACAATTCCAACCCCCATGACGAACTTACCCCAACCATGAGCGCCCTTATCATCATCGCTCATGTCAAAGAAGGCGTTGATTTAGCCCTCAAACACAAACTCAACCCCCTCATCATTGACGTCATACGCCAACACCACGGCACTTCCCTCGTTTCTTACTTCTACCAACGCGCACTCAGCCAACAACGCGATGCAGCACTCGGTGGCAAAATTATGAACATCCGTCCCGAAGACCTCCCCCAGGTAAATGAATCAAATTTCCGCTATCCCGGCCCCAAACCAAACACAAAGGAATCTGCCATCATTAGCCTCGCCGATGCCGTCGAAAGCGCTTCTCGCTCTCTCGAACGCCCAACACCTCAACGCATCGCTGACTTAATCGACTCCATCATTAAAGACCGCCTCGACGACGGCCAGCTCGACGACGCACCTATCACCCTCCAGGAACTTAAAAAAATCGCCGAAAGCTTCCGATTCACTCTCCAAAGCATGCTCCATTCCCGAGTCGCTTATCCCAAAAAACGTGATTCTGACGATGACTCCGATTCCCAGGATTCTATCCGAATCGCTGTCTAACCAAAAATTCCTTACTTAAGTTACTCCTCCCCGCTTCCAACAAATTAAATTCCAGACAGATGGAATCCAGACAGGAATCTCCACAAAACAGCCCAAAAAACTCCGAAGAGCAACTTCAGCCCAAACCTTCAATTCTCGAGTTCCTCGACCATAAAATCCAAAACGGCGGTTTCCAAATCGGCCAAATCAACGTCCGATCAGATTTCCAACTCCACCACATCGAAGATTCCTCCCTCCTCCCTACCCTTAAAATCTATACTTCCCCCTACGATGCACGCCTCCTTGCTCTCGAAACTTCTGACGGCTCCTACCGACCACTCAAATCCGCACCTAACCTCCGCCGAGGTTGGCTCCTCAAGCTACAAAACACCTCCGAGGTCCGATTAGCTCTCGACTTCTTTTACCCAGCAGCTATTGCACTCTGGCACTCCCTTAATTTCGGATCGTTGCAAATCGTCCCTCTTCGGGAAACACTCAGCCGTCAAACAGGAATGTATCGTATCACCCAAAAAATTACCGACCAACAAGCTATTAACCTTATCCTCAATCACTGCAACAACCAATCAAGTTGCCTTCGCAAAATTCTTTGGCCTTTAACCCCCGAGAGACCTCATCCCCTTACTGTCTCTGACGCATCCCATCTCACCACTACGCTCCCCTCAAACCACATTCCCATTCTCTGCATCGAAGCTTGCAACCTGCTCATAGCAGCCGCTCGTTCCTTACTCAAATCTCCCGACCAAACACCAAAATAAAAATTTCAAATTTCACAGCTCTACTTTCCAACCAAACGCTATCATCCCCAAAACAATTAAAATTCCCAAAACCCCCAACACCAAATTCATCATATTCGATACACTTGCAGAAGCTAATGCCGTATTGAGGTCCGGAACACTCAAGCGTTCGTAGTTCCGAATCGCCACCCTCACCTCTGGCAAGGAAGTGATTATTGCCCCAAGAAAATAATGCAAACCAGCAAAAACTGCTTCCCCTAATATTTTTGACAAAGTTACTCCATAAATAGCGGTCCAAGCTAAAAAAATCGCATTCAGCACCATACTCGCAAAGATTAATCCACCTGTCCCTACAAAAAACAAAAGCCACGATTCCGTGTGCTGCGAATCATCTATCTTCTCAAATAAAGCTGGATGTTTCCTTCTCATGGAAAATTCCCACAAAAAAAATATCAAAACTCCTAAGCATCCGATTATTACAGCCGCTACAAGCCAGGGCGAAGAGCGCAACTTTACCTGCCCTTCTCCCAATCCAAATTGATTATATCCTGTCATCGCCCAATACATCCCAGTCGAAAAAAGAAACATTAAAAAAGCCATCCCAACATGCCCTACAACCAAACTCCTCTCCTTCCACAGTAATCCCCAATACTCCGCCAACCTTACGCATCGCCCCCGTATAAACCACCCAACAATCACAATCATAGGTGCTAACAAATACATCAAATACAAATTTGCGAAATTCGAACCCAATGGATTGGCTATTCCTCCAGCACGTCCCATCCCCAGCGCTACAAGCATATTCGCCAACTCAGGATTATTCGTGCTAACATTTATAACGAGCGTCCTTGTCTTCGCCCCCAAATATTTCCCAGCTAGTCCTGCCGAAGAATCCACCATCCAGTCCGTCGTCCGTGGTATTCCCCAAATACACAAAATCACTCCCAAAATAAAACTTTCGATTAAGAAAAAATGCTCTCCTCCAACCGCTGCAAAACGTCCACTCTGCCATTCGTGCAATCTCAAAAACAATTCTGTCATACGGAATACCTCAACAATTGGAAATCCTCCCCTTCATTAAATTTATCTCATACCTAAGCTCTACTTCATGAAACGATTCCTGCCGGTGGCGGGATTCGAACCCGCACGGGAATTTCTTCCCAACGGATTTTAAGTCCGTTGCGTCTGCCTTTCCGCCACACCGGCACTTAATCAAAACTAAACATCCTCCACTTCATTCATTCCTCCCAAAAGTAGAACGTGAAATTTGTCCTAAATCAACAAGAACTCGCTCGTTGCTTCTATTGTAAACTACACAAAAACTTTCGAAAGCTCATCCTTTTGCAGACGCATATCCTCATCCTGTCTCTCTGCCCATGCTAGAAGTTCAGCCTCCGACTCCCACCCAATCATCTCTACCATCCCAGGTAATAACTTCAATCCGTAATCCCATGCAAACTCTCCCCATTCCATTAAATTGACCAAAACATCCGCTATATGAACCACCCCTTCCTCAATCCGAGCAACTCTCGGATGATGATGCTTTTCCACCACCTCACACATCTTCGCAGGAAAATGCCATGCTTCCATAAGAGTCTTCCCTGCATAAGCATGATTCATCCCAAACTGTTTCTCCTCCTTTTCAAGAGCTAGACCCTTAAAAATCCCTCCCTCGCCTGCATATTCCCGAAATGCATGATGAAAATACCGATGGTAAATATTCAACCCCACATCATGCATCAGCCCGCAAAGAAAAAACATTTGCAAATTCGCCATTCCCTTCTCACTACCCAACCGCTGTGCAACAAGGGCTGTCATACAACTATGCAACCAAAACTCCTCAAGCGAAAACGTCTCATCACTCGGACACCTCAACGCATCATACAACGAAAAGGCAGAAACCACATTACACACCTCTTGGAATCCCAATACCAACACAGCATACTCAATCGTCTCAATCTTACGACTTCTTCCATAATACGGCGAATTGGCTATCTTTAAAACCCGCATCGCCGTCGCCGGCTCACGATTAATCAACTCAACCACCCGATCCACTAACGTATAGGGATTGTGCAACGCCTTCAAAATCAATGATAAAGCATCCGGCTGCGGTGTAGCTGTTTGTATTTGCCGGATAAGCATCTCCGTCCTTTCTCGTAAATTTTCGCTACTTCCACGCATCACAACTACTCCCTCAAACTACCTGCCAAGCCCACCGCCGCAACCTCTTCCACAAGTTTATCAAAAATTTCACCTCCGCCACTCAAAAAGGCGAACATCTCCAACCCGCCTGACTTCAACCCACCCCTCCGGAATTCGCTCCCATACTCTACCTCTCCCTCCTCCATAAATCTTAAGTTCTCGCGGCCCAATAAAGACATGCGTAACTTCTCTTAACACCCCACTCCTCAACCCTTTACAATAAAGCTCTCTCAATGCCATTTCCAATTCCCGGTATTCAATACCATGACTCCACAAATGCCCAGCATAACCCATCGCCACTGGATAACCGCATAGAGCCACCGGATGGGGAACATCTGGCTTCGTTGCCACACGAACTCGCTTAGCAGGAATCCCTCGCAAAACACTTTCAGCTTCCCGAATTTCACGCACCTCCAGCCATCGATGCATTTGGTGCTGCCCCAAACCTTCCCACAAGGCAACTCCACCACTCCAGAATAAACCGACCATCAAAACTGCTCGTAAGTAAAAACTGACCCGTTTAAGCATATCCCACATAAACGGCCCTAAAACCAAAAAACTCCATATCATCAATTTCACATTATCCCATGCCCACGGTGCAAAACGCACAAAACAACAAACAGCAAAAACCCCTACCGAATAGCTAACAAACAATTTCTCATATCGCAAACCTTTCACCAACACCCACACCAAAACCGCAAACACCATTGGAAGCCAAAATCCAAAATTCCAAAACCAAAATCCTATCTTCTCTCCTCCAGCCATCCAACCAGGACTCCATCCAATAAAATTTCCCCCCCCACCTCCTGTCACTAGCAAAAAAAGGGGAATTGCAAACACCATAGCCCCCCCCCCCCCTCCAGAAAAAAACACGCCGCTCTTCCCCTCCACTCACCAGCCAACACACTACCAAAAGCCCAACTAGAAAAATAAACGTATGCACGTGGAAAAGAGGCATCAACCCAAGCAAGATCCACTCAACCCATAGAGGAAGAACTCCCTTTTCACCACGAAATCGCCCTCGCCATCTCTCCAACAATACCAAGCCAGCAGGCAACGCCCAAAGAAATCCTCGCTGCGTTACAAAAACGGATAAAAACAAATTCTTCCACTCAGGCCCAAACAGTGTCTCTCGCTTCCAATCCCCCTCCCAAATCGCAAACCCGGCTAACCCACCACACAACAACAAAACACACAACCCAAAAACACCTCCCCACCTCCACAAACTCACACCAGCCAGAAAAGAGCCAATTAAACCCATCCATATCATCAAACAAAAAATAGATACACCAATCTTCAATAAAACAGCTCCAAAAAGATGTATCCCAATCGGATAACGGATGATTTGATCCAATATAATTGGGCTCTCAGGCCAAAATCTTACCCCGCTGGCCAAAAATTGTGTCAAATGCATATGCAATGCCAAATCACCCAAGTTAAACGGCGACCCAATCACCAACCACCCATTGCTCTCCCCCACCAGCCACAAATAAGAACGCAAACTCGCAAGAATATAGACAATTATAACCAAATAACTCCAAAATCCATATATCTTCTCACCCCCCCCATCCACAAACGCCCTCCAATTTCTATTTAGATAAACCAAATACCCAACAACAGCAACAAAACCAGCTCCCAAAGCCAATTCTGCACGCCGAACAGTTAATCCCTCTGGCAGCATCCCCAACAACAATCCAACGAGAGCTACCATCCCCACCATTATTAAAACACCCACAACAACAAAAATCCCAAACCGAAATTCCGGATATTTCATCCAGTGTTATATTAGATACACAACTCTAATTTATTGCGAACTTTTTCCTCTTCGGCATCAACCCCAAAACCGGGAACGGCACGCCCACGGGGCCAATTCCGAATCGCAGCAAGATAGCAGAAACTACGCCCCATAATCTCCGGATGCACCAACATCCGCAGACTACGCATCCTCTTTGCCTCCTCACCAACGGGAACTCGCCCGTCCTTCTCCAACAACCAACCACGCAAAACTTCTACCAAAAAATGATACTGGTCAGCAAAACCACCAATCTTCCACCCTGCTGCCTCCAGCTCCTCCGCAACCTGTGTAAAGTCCACATGCGCAGTAATATCCTTTGATCCAAGCTTTTCAAAAGGCTCCTCATCACATCGGTGTCGACTATAACACCGCACTAACCCCTTTCCCCTCCCTGCTCCGTAATAACTTGAACGCGTATATCCATAATCACAAACGAGAATAACCCCACGTTCAAACAAACCACTACGCCCTCTCGCCCATTCTCTGACAGACGGCCTAACCGCAGCTAGGTATCCCTCACCCAACCTTTCCACTCCACAATAACTCGCCAAAAACTCCGCCAACCCCTCTCCGATCGGCCGACTACACCAACCAAGGCCACCATCTTCAAAAACTTCAACACAACGCTCAAACCACCCTCCATCTCTCAACTCAACCAACTTAAAAGGTAAAGCATCCAAGAGTTCATTACAAAAATAGACACCTACATCAACTTTTTCCCCAACTCCTCCCAACCATTCCACCTTCCCTGCAAAATCCACAAGCCTCTCCATTTGTCTCCTGCGCAATCTCTCCCATGGTTCAAATACAATCACCCGAAGCGCATCCCAAAACTCCACCTCCCGACGAAAAAAACTTAACAAATCACGGAGAAAAAAACCGTCATGAGCTCCCTCCTCGCAAAAATAAAACTCCCTCGGTCTTCCAAATGCCTCCCAAACTCCAATCACAAACCTCCCAATAGCTTCCGCAAATATCGGCCCTAAACTGCAATTCGTAAAAAAATCAGCTCCTTCCCATCCGATTTTGGCATTCCCCGACGCATAATAGCCCCACTCCGGATTGTAGAGAACAATATCCAAATATTCATCAAAACCTATAACCCTCTCCCCTCTCCGCACCAATAAATCTCGTAGTGCCAAATCCCTCTTCTCCTCCCAAGTTGTATCCTCTCCCCGCGTTACGACGGCATCGCCCTCCACAACATCAAAATCAAAAACAGCAAAACGAACAACAGCAAAACAAACCGGCCAAGTCCCTCCTGCCGCCCCTTCCTCCGCCACGAACTAGACATTGCTCGGCGCAAAGTTTGCGTCGTCCCAGTGCTCTCCCAAACTCCATCAGCAACCACAGCAACGTTCATTCGGTGCTCGCCGGCTCTCTTAGGAATTTCTGAAAGTTGCTTTTTTAGCTCCTCCTCCTTCTGGCGTAACTTTTCCTGTTCCCTCTCTAACCGCTCCTTCTCTGCCGCCAATTTCCCTTTTGCAATCAACGTCTTACCCCCTGATTTTCCCTGTTTCGCAATTTTTAACGTCTTTTTGCCTCCAAGTCCCATACCAAAATCAGGGCTTTTGAGTTAAAAGCCACCACACCCACACAACCAACCCCATCCATCCAATTCCCTGCAAAGGCAGCGTAAAAGCAAAACCCGCACGTAGCCAATACCCAAAATCCCTACCACCCTCCGCTTCTTCCGCTTCCTCAACACCTTCATGGATTTCCGGCTCCTCAATCGAAAATCTCGCCATCGCTTTTTGATACTCACTCCGAGCTTCCTCCAATATTGCTTGTCCTCTATTAAGCTCCTTCGCAGCCTCCCCTGCAGTCCATTGCTTCGGCTGAATCCCTTGTAACGCTGTCAAATACCCAGAAAAATTTTTGTGAACCACCTTCAACTGCTCTGCTCGTTGCTCAAGTTCCTCTGCTTGTTTCGCAATCAAAACCAACGCTTGCGTCATTTTCTCTATCATTTCCTCCTTCCCTCTCTCCAAAGACTCTTGCCGCCGTGTCAATTCCTCCAATCGCTGCTTCTCCTTCTCAATTTGCTCTTGCTTCCGTCGCAGCTCATCAAGCTCTTCCTTAGCACGTCGAACCTTCTCCTGCAATTCTTCCGCCTCAGAACTTAACGGCAAATCCATCGGCAACTGACCTTCTGGCTCACGATGTAAATTCATAGCACTCTTCTTTCCTCACGGACTCGTTCTATTCTCTCTTACCCGCAATTTCAGAAAACTTGGCACTTCAAGTTTTTACTCTCGTTATCCTATGCCAAATTCTTCCATCCTTCCCTACACCAAACACTCCTCCAATTCCATGAAATTTTTTTGCTCCCATCTTTCCAATTTCTCTACATCACCATTGTTGCAATCTTCAAAAAAAAACGCTAAAAGCTCCCGCCAATAAATCCAGAACCTATGCCAAAAGAGGAATGCATCTCAAGCGAAGGGGTTGTCGTTGACGTCCTTCCAAGCACTATGTTTCGCGTCAAGCTCCCCAACGGCCACATCGTCCTCGCTCACATCTCTGGCAAAATGCGTAAAAACTTCATTCGCATTGTGCCCGGTGACAAAGTCATGCTCGAAATTTCCCCCTACGACCTCACCAAAGCCCGCATCATTTACCGCGACCCCGGCCAAGTTCCCGAAACTCCAGAACCACCAAAACGCAAAAACAATTAACCTCCACCCCTCCCCCCCGTTCGGTGGATCCACTCGTTTCTCAAAGCCCCCCACCCGGCAACCGCATCATCCCTTCAAACATCGCCGACCTCTACCTCCAAGCTGCTTCCCGCTACGGCGATGCCCCAGCTTTCCTCCGCCGCTCCATCGGCTCCACTTGGGAAGCCTGCTCCTTCAGCCAACTCGCAGAAAACGGAAAAGCCCTCGCCACAGCTCTCATCTCCCTCGGCGCCGCCCCTCGCTCCCACATCGCTATCCTCTCCGACAACCGCCTCGAGTGGATTTTAACAGACTGCGCTGTCCAATTTTGTGGCGCAGCCAATGTCCCTCGCGGCGCCGACATTACCCCTCAGGAAATCGCCTACATCCTCTCCCATGCCGACGTCGAAATCGCTTTCGTCGAAAACCCTCAAATCCTCGAACGCCTCGATTCCGTTCGCCGCCAAATCCGCAAACTCCGCGAAGTTATCCTCATTGAACCCCGCAACATCCCCCCTTCCCGTCACCTCCATCACTTCCAAGACCTACTCGATCGTGGCCGCCACCTCAGAAACTCAGGTGACCGCTCCATCGAAGATCGCATCTCCAACATCCACCCCCACGACCTCTTCACTCTCATTTACACATCGGGCACAACCGGCAAACCAAAAGGCGTCATGCTCACACACGCCAACATGGTTTCTCAAATCCGCAACCTCCCCTTCCCACTTTCTCGCAACGATCGAGCTCTCTCCATACTGCCCGTCTGGCACAGCTACGAACGCGTCTTCGAAATGGTCGCCATCAGTTGGGGCGTGGCAACTTACTACACCTCCATCCGCACCATCGCCGAAGACCTCAAGTCCGTCCGCCCAACCATTATGGCTTCTGCTCCACGCCTCTGGGAAAACCTTTACCAGAAAATCCTCGCCAACGTCCGCAACTCCTCCCCTCTCCGCCAAGCCCTCTTCCATCTGGCCTACCAAACCGCACTCCGCATCCTCCGCGCGCGCGCCTTCCTCCGCGGTCAACTCCTCGACACCCAAGGCCGCTCCCTCTTTCAGAAACTCCATCTCACACTCCTTTCCATCCTAACCCTCTCCCTTCTGACACTCCCACACAAATTTTTCGATGCAATCGTCCTAAAAAAACTTCGCAAGCTCCTCGGCGGAAACTTCCGCGGAACCATCTCCGGCGGCGGAGCCCTCCAGCCCCATGTTGACGAGTTCTTCAATGCCATCGGCATCCCCGTCCTCGAAGGCTACGGTATGACCGAAACCTCCCCGGTCCTCGCAGTCCGAACTTGGGAAAACCTCGTCATCGGCACTGTCGGCCCTTTCTACCCAGAAACCGAAATACGTATTGTAGACATTAATTCCGGCGAAATCCTTTATCCTAATCCTCGCCTCCCTCACCGCGGACTCGGCAAACGTGGCATCATCCACGCCCGCGGCCCTCAAGTCATGCAAGGCTATTACAAAAACCCCAATGCCACAGCAGAAGTCCTCAAAGATGGTTGGATGAATACAGGCGACATCGGAATGGTTACCTTCAACGGTTGCCTCAAAATCCTCGGACGTTGCAAAGATACCATCGTCCTCCTCAGCGGCGAAAACGTCGAACCTGTCCCTATCGAGTCACGTCTCGTCGAATCCCCTTTCATCGAAAACTGCATCGTCGTCGGACAGGATCAGAAATTCCTGTCAGCTCTCATCGTCCCCTCTCTCGACGCTTTTCGAAACGCAGGCATCGAAGCAAATTCCCATTCCGAAATCGCTTCCCTCTCAAAAGCCAGAGATATAATCAACGCAGAAATCCGCCGCCTAATCTCCCCACAAGCTGGATTCAAACCTCACGAGCGCATCTCCGATTGGCGCATACTCCCAAAACCCTTCGAAGTCGGAGACGAACTCACCCCTACCTTCAAGCTCCGCCGCCACATCATCACAGAACGCTATGCAAACCTTATCAACGATATCTACCGCAACACGGAAATCTGAACTTCGAGTTATTAGCGGTCCGAATTTTTTTCCTTGAACGGAAGTGGTATCCTACCTTCATATAAAGCCTTGCCAATTATCACTCCTTCAAGGATTCCCATCCTTTCAAGGGCATCTAGGTCCTCCCGACTTGATACCCCTCCACTTGCAATTAAAGGCACTGACACATTTGCTGCCATCTCCTCCAGAGCACGAAAATTGGGCCCACTCAACATCCCATCCGTAGAAATATCCGTGTATATCAAAACTCCGGCACCGGCAGCCTCGGCCTTTTTGCCAAACTCAACTGCCCGAATATTCGTTTCACCCTTCCAACCTCGCACAGCAACAAAACCATTTCGCGCGTCAACCCCTACTGCAACCTGATCTCTTCCAAACTCCTCCACAAGCTGACTCACAAATTCCAAGTCCTCTGCAGCTCGCGTCCCCAAAACCACCCGCCGAACACCAGCATCCATCGCCCGACATACTGCTTCCCGACTCCGCATCCCTCCGCCTAACTCACAGGGAATAGGAACATGCCGACAAATCTCCCGCACTTTCTCCAGATTCTTGAGCTCTCCTCCAAAAGCCGCATCCAAGTCAACCAAATGCAGCCAATCCCCACCCGCCTCAACCCATTTCTCCGCATAATAGATCGGATTGTCAGAATAAACCTTCCTTTTCTCCGGATCACCCCGCTCTAGCCGCACAACACAGCCACCCATTAAATCAATCGCCGGAAAATAAAGCATAATCAAAAATTAACTTTAAATTCCCCTTTCCACTCCTTCTTCCATCAACCACATCAATCCTCCCCAAAGCGCCAGTCGGCTCAACTCAGTATTCAGCCCAAAGCCAATCATTTCCCCTAACCCCTTTCTTCAACCGGAACATAGTGCCGCAAAGTTTGACCTATGTATAGTTGCCTTGGCCGATAAATCCGGCTCTCCGAATTCTCCATGATTTCTTTGTAATTAGCAATCCAGCCCGGCATCCTGCCAATTGCAAAAATCACTGTAAACATCTCCAGCGGAATTCCTACCGCCCGCATAATAATCCCACTGTAAAAATCTACATTCGGGTAAAGTTTGCGCTCTATGAAATAGTCGTCGTGTATCGCTGCTTCCTCCAAACGCTTAGCTATATCGAGTAAAGGGTCCGTTGTGTTGAGTTTCGCCAGCAAATCATCACATGCCTTCTTTATAATCCGTGCCCGCGGATCGTAGTTCTTGTAAACCCTATGCCCAAATCCCATGAGCCGCCGTTTCTTGCTCTTTGCTGCTTCTATAAATTTCGTCCCGTCATCCCCCTCATCATGGATCGCTTGTAGCATCTCAATTACAGCTTGGTTCGCCCCTCCATGCAGTGGCCCCCACAAAGCACATACTCCCGCCGCAGCACTTGCAAATAAATTGGCTCGACTAGAAGCTACCGTCCGCACTGTCGCTGTAGAGCAATTCTGCTCATGGTCAGCATGCAGCAACAAAACTAAGTCCAAAGCCCGAACAACCTCCGGATCCAACGGATAATCCTCGTTCGGCATCGAAAACATCATGTGCAAAAAATTCTGCGTATATTTATACGCACGCTTTGGATAAATAATTGGCAAACCACGTGACTTCCGGTAGGAAAACGCAGCAATCGTCCGCACCTGCGAAATCAGCCTCGCAGCTTGAATCTCAAACCGCTCCGGATTGTATCCACCAGCCATCAAGCCTGGATAAAAACAACTACTAGCATTGATCATTGAGGAAAGAATCGCCATCGGATGTGCCGTCGCAGGAAAACCCTCAAAGTGATACTTCATGTCCTCATGCACCATCTGGTGATCACTTAAAAGCTCCGAAAACCGGCTCAATTGCCTCTGCGTCGGCAAATTCCCGTAAATAATCAAATAGGCACACTCGACAAACGTTGAATGCTCTGCAAGCTCCTCAATCGGAATACCGCGATAGCGCAAAATCCCCTTCTCCCCATCAATAAACGTTATCGCACTTTGGCACGACCCCGTGTTCGCATAACCATCATCCAATGTAATACATCCAGTTAATGCCCGTAACTGCGAAATATCTATTGCTCGCTCCCCTTCAGTCCCCCTTCGAATGGGAAGCTCATAAACCTTTCCATCAATTTCTAAACGGGCCACGGGGGAAGATGTGGTAGCTTCCGAGTTACTCATACGCCCGGAAAATATGCCCAACTAACCCCTCTCTTTCCACCCAAATCTCATCGAAAAACATCATCCTTTATCCGAAATGCCCCACGTAAATGATTGACCTCCGGCTGCTCCTCCCCACCCCTAACTATTACCTCAACTATATCAAAACGATAGCTGACTTCCGGGCAGTTCAGCGCACGAAGCCATAGCCTCGCCCCGCGTATAATACGCCTTCGCTTCGCTTCATCCACTGCCATCGCTGGTCTCCCATACTCAACATTAGATCGAGTCTTAACCTCTACAAAACAGAGCATTCGCTCCTTTTTATCCCGCGCCACAATATCAATCTCGCAATTCCTTCTGGGCCGAAAATTCCTCCTCAAAATCCGAAAACCATGCCTCTTTAAAAACCAAACAGCTACCTCCTCTCCCCACCTCCCCAACTCATTCGCATCATTGACCGGCGCAGGTAACCTCTGCCACCGGCTTAAAACTTTTTCTATGAATTGGTGAAGGCCCATACTTCCTCAAAAGCGTGAGGTGTAAAGCCGTCCCATACCCCTTGTGCTTCTCAAAGGCATATTCCGGATACATCTCTGCCAACTTCCTCATCTCCCTGTCCCGTGCTACTTTTGCTAAAACGCTCGCAGCAGCTATACTCAAACTCCGAGAATCCCCTCCCACAATTGCTTCATGCGGCACTTCTAACCCTTCCACAGGCAAGCCATCCACCAACGCAAAATCCGGAGCCACCACAAGGCCATCAAGTGCTCTACGCATCGCCAAATAGGTCGCTCTCAAAATATTCATCTCGTCAATCTCAACCACAGAAGCCGAAGCCACGCAGTATATCACCCCTTCATAACTACAAATCCGCTCCGCAAGCCGCTCACGCATCTTCGGGGCCAATTTCTTAGAATCATCCAGCCCACTAAGCTCAAAGCCTACAGGTAATATAACCGCCGCTGCAAAAACTGGACCAGCCAATGGCCCTCGCCCAGCCTCATCCACACCCGCTATTGCCTTGAATCCCCTTGAACGCAATAAATCCTCCGCTTCAAGATTACAAGGCATCAAATGTATCCTTGAATTATAATTTACATCTAGCGCGTTTTTTCCTTGACATTCATCGCCGCCTTGCCAGTCCGCTTCCGCAAGTAAAACAACTTGGCACGGCGAACGTCCCCTCGCTTCTCAACCTCAATCTTGGCGATTCGCGGTGAATGCAAAGGGAAAACCCGCTCAACACCCTCTTCGTAGGAAATACGCCGCACTGTAAAATTCTCATTAATTCCTTTTCCCTTGCGCGCAATCACGATCCCACTAAATACCTGTATCCTCTCCTTATCACCTTCAATAACGCGAGTATGAACCCGGACAGTATCTCCAACCTGAAAATCTACTACCGGATTCTTACACTGCTCCTTATCGATCTTCTCAAACACATTCGTCGCCATTTTTCGTTCTCCTAAGGTTTTTGATTTCAAACTCTAGTTCGTTTCATATGGAATTGCGCACCGCTGTCGCTGCCAGACCTCAATCCATTCAAACCCTCATGGGACTCAGCCGGTTAAACCAGCTCCCACAAAAGGAATCTAAGGATTTTTCTTCAAACTGACAGATAAACAACGCAGGTGTGCCCATTTTGAGTAGTTTTGAAAAATCAAATGTGCTCGGAGGGGGACTTGAACCCCCACGCCTTGCGGCATACGCCCCTCAAACGTACGTGTCTGCCAATTCCACCATCCGAGCTTGGTTCATTTACATTCCACTATTGCTCCCATATTGGCAAGTTTTTTTCTCATCCATTCTCCAAACATCACTCCATTTTTTTTATTTGACCGATGCAAAATTACGTTAAAAAAGCTGCGTTTATCGTCTTTACAAAAATCCTCAGACAGAAAAGGTCTATTCCTTCCATCTTTTTATTGTCCTACTTAGCAAGATACCAATAGAAAACCTCTTCCCATTCCCAACAGCGAACCAACAAACAAATCCAAATGACCGAATTAGAAAAGCTTCGCCACTCTTGCGCTCACGTCCTCGCAGCAGCAATCTTGAAAATTTGGCCCGACGCCCAATTCGCTGCAGGCCCCCCTGTCAATAACGGATTCTACTACGACCTCGAGCTCGATCACCGCATAACACCCGACGACTTCCCTAAAATCGAGCAGGAAATGCAAAAAATCATTGAGGAACAACAGCCCTTCAAAAAGCAAGTTGTAACGCGTCAACAAGCTGAAATGCTCGCAAAAAAAGGAAGACTCGCCGCTCTCTCCGAACGTCAAACACCCAGCAAATTCAAACTCGACATCCTCATTAGCATACCTGAGGGCGAAGAAATCAGCCTCTACCAGAACGGCAATTTCCTCGATTTGTGCGCCGGCCCTCACCTCGAACACACTGGCCAAATCGGCGCTTTCCGTCTCACCCACGTCGCTAGCGCCTATTACAAAGGCGACGAGCGTAACCCACAACTCCAACGTATCTACGGAACAGCTTTCCCAACTAAACAGGAACTAGATAACCACTTCGCACTCCTTGAAGAAGCCGCAAAACGTGATCACCGGAAGCTCGGCAAAGAATTAGAGTTATTCCTCATTGACGACACTGTCGGGCAAGGTCTCATCCTCTGGACCCCTAAGGGCGCTATCATCCGCCAGGAACTGCAAAACTTCCTCGCCGAAGAACTACGCCGCAACGGTTACCTCCAGGTCTTTACTCCCCATATCGGCAAACTCGATCTCTACCGCACCTCCGGTCATTACCCTTACTACGCGGATTCCCAATTCCCTCCCATCATTGAACGAGATTCCCTCCTTTCCCTCGCAAAAGAGGGTTGCTCCTGCTCCGAGCTGGCAAATAAACTCTCAGAGGGAAAATTGGATGGCTTCCTCCTCAAACCTATGAATTGCCCCATGCACGCACGCATTTATGCCTCCCGCCCCCGCTCTTACCGTGACCTGCCACTCCGACTCGCCGAATTCGGAACCGTTTACCGCTGGGAGCAATCCGGCGAATTAAATGGCATGACCCGCGTCCGGGGTTTCACTCAGGACGACGCTCATATCTTTTGCACACCAGAACAGTTAGACTCCGAAGTCCGCTCCTGCCTAACCCTCGTAAAAAAAGTCCTTTCCACTTTCGGCTTAAGCCAATTCCGCGTCCGTCTCGGCTTGCGTGACCCAAGCTCCTCCAAATACGTCGGCTCCACAAACAATTGGCAAAAAGCCGAAGAAGCTTGCCGCCGTGCAGTCCTCGATCTCGGCATCCATTTCCAGGAAGAAAAAGGCGAAGCCGCCTTTTATGGCCCAAAAATAGACTTTGTAGTCCAAGATGTTCTCGGACGCGAATGGCAACTGGGAACCGTCCAAGTGGATTTCAACCTTCCAGTGCGTTTTGATCTCCGCTATAAAGGTTCAGATGGTGCAGAGCATGTGCCGGTCATGGTTCACCGTGCGCCATTCGGCTCCCTCGAACGTTTCACGGGCATCCTCATTGAACACTTCGCTGGTGCTTTCCCTCTTTGGCTCTCACCAGAACAAGTAAGAATTTTGCCTATTTCAGATAAATTTATCGATTATTCTAACGAAATTTTTTCCATTCTCCAAGACAAAGCTATCCGTGCTTCTATTGATTCATCCCCTGACAAAATCGGAGCAAAAATTCGCCTTGCACAAATAGAAAAAGTCCCTTACATGCTCATTGTTGGTGCAAGAGAGCAAGAGAATAAGTCTGTTTCTGTTCGGAGCCGCATCCATGGGGATATCGGCTCTATGAGTATTCCGCAATTCCTTGAACTGATTGGAAATGAAATCCAATCAAAGAAATTTTAATCCAGCCGATTGAAAAGTAGGGACTTCACGGAATGTTCTCTGTTCTCCCCATTACTAATTCATTGCCATTGCCCTCCAAGAGTCATTCAGCCCAATCCCTTCCTTTACAAAACCCTTCAAGGGAAAACCCCAATTTTTTACCCATTCCTTTCTCCATCTTAACAAAAAAACAAACATAAGGGAGGATCACCATTAAGCCGCTGCAACAACAAATCCGAATCAATGATAAAATCCGCGCCCGGGAAGTCCGTGTTGTTGACGGAAAAACCGGCCGCCAAATCGGCATCCTCAAACTGGATGAAGCTCTTAAGCTCGCTCGTGAGCAAGGGCTCGACCTCATCGAAATCGCCCCACAAGCTAACCCTCCCGTCTGCAGAATCGCAGATTACGGCAAGTTTCGTTACGAACAATCTAAGCAGGAGAAGGAAAGGCGGCAAAGCCTCTCCGCCACAAAAGTAAAAGAAGTAAAGTTCCATGTCAATATTGACAATCATGACTACTTAACAAAACTCCGCCATGCAGAGGAGTTCCTCGACCGTGGCAATAAATTAAAAATCGTTCTCCTATTTCGTGGCCGAGAAAATATTCACAAAGACCTTGGAATGGATCTTATTAACCGAATCCGGAACGATCTCGCAACGATGGGCAATGCCGACATGGAACCCAAACTCGTTGGGAAATCCATTACCTTAACCATGAGTCCACTCCCTGCTCAAAAAAGAAAACGCAAATTTTCCTCCCCAAAAGAGCTCTCATCTCCAGATAAACCAACCGATAAGCTCCAGAACGAAAATCACTGAAAAGTTGGGTCAGATGCAAAACAACAGCCCAACCTATCTTTTTCTATTTGATATTGATGGGACCCTCATCCTCGGTCGAGGAGCAGGCGAAAAATCCCTCCGCAAAGCAATGCTCCGAAAATTCGGAACATGCGAAAATTTCTCTGAAGTTACGCTTGCTGGTGCAACAGACATCGCCATCGCAATTCGACTGTTACAAGTCCATTCTTTACCAGTCACTCCAGAAAACGTCGCTGCCCTCCTTGAAACATACCTTGAAATCCTTCACGAAACCCTCCCTGAATGTGGTGGCCAATTGCTCCCGGGAATCGTCGAACTACTTGACGCTCTTTTACAAAGAAAGGATTGCGCACTTGGTTTGTTAACCGGGAACCTCCGCAAAGGGGCCGAACTCAAACTCACTCATTTTGGCGTTTGGCACTATTTCCCTTTCGGCGCCTTCGCCGATGATTGCGCAGATCGCAACCTCCTCGGCCCCTTCGCACGCACACGCGCCGAAATCCACCACAATTCCTCCTTCGCTCCAGAAAATATTTTCGTCCTAGGCGACACCCCAAAAGACATCGCATGCGGAAAAGCTCTCGGTGCTAAAACTGTAGCAATCGCTACAGGAGATTACCCTCCCTCTGAACTTGCAAAATACAACCCCGATTTCCTTTTCGAAAATTTAGCCAATACAAATTTCATCCTCAATACTCTCCTGAAAACTCAACACTAACCCCTCCACAAAGCCTTGGACGTCCTCATTGTAGAAGATGATGAAAATATGTGCAAATTCCTCCGCAATATCTTTGCTAAGCGGGGCTTTAATATAACTATTTTCCACACTGCTGAAGAAGCCATAAAAGTCCTACAAAACCATTGGTTCCCTCTAATTTTTTTGGACCTAGGACTACCCGGCATGGGAGGATTAGAATTCTGTCGCAAAATCCGTTCTTTCGAGAAAGGGGAACAATATTACATCATTGTTGGAACCGGTGAAACCGGTAGTGAAAAATTAGCTGAGATCCTTCGCGCAGGCGCAGATGACTACATCTCAAAACCCTACGAAAGAGAACTCCTTAACGTCCGTTTAGCAGTCGCAGAAAAACAAGTTCGCCAAATCGAACAACGTGCAAAATTAGAGAAAGAACTTCTTTTCTTGGCTAAGCATGACCCATTGACTCGCCTCTGGAACCGTTGGCAACTTAATCATGCCATAACAAATGCAATAGAAAAATCCCGAGAGGATAAGATCGAAGGTAGCTTAATTTTACTCGACCTGGACCACTTCAAAGACGTAAACGACTCCTGTGGCCATCAGATTGGCGACCAGTTATTACAGGAAGTCGCCTCTTCCATGCAACAATCCCTACCCAAAGAATCCTGGTTGATCCGTTTCGGAGGGGACGAATTCATCGCTGTCTTGCCTAACACTCCCGTCTACTTAGCTGTTGAGAAATCTAAAAAACTTGCCGCGCTTATCTCTCAGATTCAAATCCCCAACATTCCAGACACTATTCGCCCAAGTTGTTCCATAGGTATCACAGCTTTACACCACGACTATACTCCCCAGGAATTGTTAAAAGAAGCTGATTTAGCCTGCTACCGTGCAAAGTCCTTGGGGAAAAATCGAGTAGAAGTCTATGTCCGCTTCGATGAAAACTTGCTTGAACCAAAGCCAATCCTGCGTGAAACACTGGAATTGGAAGAACAGATTCTGAAAAACGATGAGCTGGAACTTTGGTTTCAACCCGTCTGCGACCTAACAAACGGTCAGATCTTTTACCAAGAGGCATTAATCCGGTTCGTAAGTGTCCGCTCTTCTAACCCCATTCAAGCCTCCCATTTCATGTCCCAACTCACCGATCGGACAAATTCCGAAGCCTTAGATAGGTTTGTAATTTACGAAATTATCCATCACCTCGTTAAAAATCCAGATCTCGTTGCATCTGTAAATATAAGCGCAATTTCCGTTACCGAATGGAGGTTTGCAGATATGGTTATCCAACTGTTGGATAAATACCAAATTGAGCCGGGTCGCTTATTCCTCGAAATTACCGAAACCCATTCCATCACCGACCTCAACCGCGCTAGAGCTGTCCTTAACCGCCTCAGCGAACGAGGAGTGCAATGTATGCTCGATGACTTGGGTGCCGGATTCTCCTCAATCGTTATCCTCAAAACTCTTCCCATTCAAATTGTCAAAATTGACGGCAGCCTAATCGAAGATTCACATAGGGAAGGTTTTAATCGCGTTTTCCTGGACGCTTTAGAAGTTTTTTCCCGCGGCGTTGGTTTCTTAACTGTCGCTGAAAGAATTGAAACATTCGAAGAACTCCAAACCGCTAAAAATCATGGTATCCATTTTGGACAAGGTTATCTCATCGCTAAACCAAGAAAATTCCCCTACAAAAATCACGAAATTCCAAAGGACCTGTTCATACAACCGAGCACTCCTTTAAGCGAGTAAGTTCTTTTACTACATAATGAGCGATTTGCTCGATGATTACGATTATCAGCTCCCAAAAGAATTAATCGCATCCGAACCACTCCCAGAACGAGACGCCTCCCGTATGCTCGTTCTTCGGCGCAACTCAGGAAAAATCGAGCACCGCAAATTTTCGGATTTCCCAACTTTTGTCCATAAAGAAGACATTGTTGTCCTTAATAATTCCCGC
This sequence comes from Chthoniobacterales bacterium, assembly GCA_026418675.1. GTDB lineage: Bacteria > Verrucomicrobiota > Verrucomicrobiia > Chthoniobacterales > DYNR01 > JAOAAX01. Next base: position 82,700 of record JAOAAX010000006.1, read on the forward strand.
GTCATCCGCGCTCGACTCTTAACGGAAAAACCACGCGGAGAACTTCTTCTGGCAGAGCAGGTTGGAGAAAAGCGATGGATCTGTCTTGTGCGGCCGGGCCGTAAGTGGGCAGTTGGCACGAGGCGTGGAGTTGCTAACACCACAGCAGAGGTTTTGAAAATTTTACCCGGCGGAGAGCGAATCATCGAATTTGAAGAAGCTCCTAACCTTGAACAGTTCGGAACCGTCCCCCTACCGCCTTACATCGAACGCCAACCCCTACCAGATGATGCCGACCGTTACCAAACTGTCTATGCCGGGCCTGCCGGAAGTGTTGCTGCCCCCACCGCAGGCTTGCATTTTACCCAACAAATTTTGGAACGCATCCCGCACTGCTTCGTCACCTTGCATGTTGGGCCTGGAACTTTTCAACCCATCAAAACTAAAAAATTAAGCCAACACCAGATGCACGAAGAAAGATACGTCTTGCCGGAATACGCTACAAACGCCATCAATCAAGCAAAGCGAGTTTTGGCCGTCGGCACAACTGTTGTTCGTGTCCTCGAAAGCCAACCTCCTGGTTCATTAAAACCTAAAGAAGGACGCACTTCTTTATTCATTTACCCACCATTCGATTTTAAACATGTAGATATGTTACTTACCAATTTTCACCTCCCCCGCTCCACCTTGCTCGCTTTAGTCTGTGCTTTCGGGGGGAGAGAAAATGTCCTTAAAGCTTACCAAGAAGCTATTAAAGAAAAATACCGTTTCTACAGCTATGGAGATTGCATGTTGATATGTTGAACGGAATTTCAGATTTCATTATGGTTGGATTCTCAAGCCGAACCTCATGTTTATTATCTAAGAAAAATCCCTGTATTCCTATAACACCAAGCAAAGCTTTTTCATGATAATCTCGCGCACACCATTCCGCGTCTCATTCTTCGGCGGTGGGTCGGATTATCCTCTCTGGTATCGGCGGTTTGGTGGGGCAGTGCTTTCCACTGCAATTGACAAGTATTGTTACTTAACATGCCGTTATTTGCCTCCGTTTTTCGCACATCGTTTCCGCGTGCTGTATTCGAAAATTGAAATGGTTCGGCGGATCGAAGAAATTCAGCACCCTGCTGTTCGGGGCGCTTTGCAGTTATTAGGGTTCCGCCGCGGTGTAGAAATTCATCACGACGGCGATCTGCCTGCGCGGAGCGGTATGGGATCAAGTTCAGCTTTTGCTGTCGGAATTTTGCACGCCCTCCATGCTCTCCAAGGGCGGATGCGAAGCAAGGAACAGTTGGCAAAAGAAGCAATTCATCTTGAACAAGATGTGCTTGGGGAAACCGTAGGCGTCCAGGATCAAATCGCCGCTGCTTATGGGGGGTTCAACGTCATGCGTTTTGCTCCAGACGGTAGCTTCTCCGTTCAGCCAGTTTATCTACCAGAACCACGCTTGCTTGAATTCAAAAGTCACTTTCTTCTATTTTACACAGGATTAGCCCGCAATGCGACAGAGGTTGCCGCCCGCGTTGTTGCATCCTTGGAAGCCAAGGAAAGTGCCATTCGCCGCATGGTTGCCATGGTAGATGAAGCATTGGAAATTCTTAAGTCAGGGCAGCTGAGTGATTTTGGACACCTTCTTGATGAAGCCTGGCACTTGAAACGCTCCCTAAATGAAGGGATTTCAACACCGCTTGTTGATGAGGCCTACGACACTGCAAAAAAGGCCGGCGCACTCGGCGGAAAGCTCCTAGGAGCCGGAGGCGGTGGCTTCCTTTTGTTTTTCTGCCCGCCAAGCCGCCGGAGGCATGTCCAAAAAGCGCTAGCTAAGCTATTACATGTGCCGTTTGATTTTGAACCTTCCGGCAGCCAAATCATCTTCTACGACCCAGAACAAGAATATGAAGAACCAGAGGAAGGAATCGCTCAGTAGCCCTAGTTGATTCTTTCAATGAAATTTAGCTTTTCTCCACAAACCCTCTAGCAGCAATGAAAAACTTAGACTGGCCGCTGATGCGCAATAACATCACACGCGAGGATTTGGATAGGCTTATTGATTACTTAACCCAACCAGAACCCAAACTCACCCAGGGGGAACAGGTAGAAGCGTTCGAACGTGAATGGAGCCAGTGGCTAGGCGTAAAATACAGCGTGTTTGTCAATTCTGGTTCCTCAGCAAATGAAATCACTTTCTTGGCGCTGCGTCAACGCTTCCCAGAAGGAGGTGAGGTTATCGTTCCCCCGTTAACATGGGTCTCGGATATTGCCGCCGTTCTGCATGCAGGATTCACCCCCGTTTTTGCAGACATCCACCCCAAAACACTCGGCATGAATAGTGCAGAGGTAGAGAAAAAATTAACTCCCCGCACGAAGGCAATATTTCTCACCCATATCCTCGGTTACAATGCCATCGACGAAAAGTTGCTCCAGCTATGCAAGGAAAGGGAGATTTTGTTGATCGAAGATGTTTGTGAGTCACACGGCGCAACGTTCCAGGGCCAAAAGTGTGGAACTTTCGGTTTTGCATCGAATTTCTCTTTTTACTATGCCCACCACATGAGCACAATCGAAGGCGGTATGATTTGCACGAATGACGAAGAATTTTATGAACTCTGCCGCCTCGCCAGATCACATGGTATGGTCCGTGAAGCGCAAAGTCCCATCTTCCGCCAACGTTACGCAGAAGCTCATCCCGATTTGCACCCCGCTTTCATTTTTGCTTTTGCAGCCCATAACATGCGCTCAACAGAACTCAACGCCGTCCTGGGCCGTTCCCAACTGAAACGACTTGATGCAAATAACACCATCCGCACGCGCAATCTCCAACGTTTCCTTGCACAACTCGACCCTAAAAAATTCCGCACCGACTTCATCCTCGAGGGCAGTAGCAATTATGCCTTCACGCTTATTCTTCGCGAGCCAGATTCTTCCTTGCGCGACCGCTGCATGGATGCAATGACACATGCCGGCGTTGAATTCCGCCGCGGCACCTCCGGCGGAGGCAACCAGCTCCGCCAACCCTACCTACGCCGCCTCTTTGGCAACGAATTCAAAAACTACCCAGAGGTTGACCATGTCCATTTCTACGGTTTCTACATCGGAAACTACCCAGACCTCGAACAGGACAAAATTGACGATTTGTCTCAATTGTTAAACAACCTCTAAGGATCAATAAAGCAAAATATGGATTATGCCTAACCAAAAAAAGTAGCTTCAAAGGGAACAGGCAAAATCTTATGAACAAATTTCAGCTAAAATGTTTTTAAAAAACAGAAATGGATTTGATATTTATTTTTTTAAGATTAAATTTTAAAGATACTTAATTTGTATCATATACGCTGTTACGAAAAATTCATTTCACCAATCCTAAAAACATTTTTCAAGCCAATAGGCAAATATGAAAAAATTGTTCCATCTCACCCAAAAACCCAAAAAATATTATAATTGCCTGTTTTTGAACAAATGCAAGTTGGCTTCTAAGTTAATCAAAAAGACAAACTCTGCCTGCTTTGAAATATTCCAATGACCGCTGCTGAGCTAATTGCCTTTGAAGAGGACATTGCTGCTGAATTCAACGCTGCAAAAATTCGAGCGCCAATTCACCTTTACTACGGAAACGAAGAATCCATCATTGATGTATTCAAAAATATACGTCCTCAAGATTGGGTTTTATGTTCGTGGCGCAGTCACTATCAATGCCTTTTAAAAGGAGTTCCCCCGCAGCGCTTAAAATCAGAAATTCTAGCTGGCCGTTCTATCTCTTTGTGTTTCCCAGAATATCGGATTCTAAGTTCTGCAATCGTAGGAGGTGTTTTGCCGATTGCAGTTGGCATTGCCATGGGAATTCAACGCTCAAAAGAAGATGCCAAAGTTTTTTGTTTCATGGGAGATATGACAGCAGAAACGGGAATCGCTCACGAGTGCATTAAGTATTCTCGCAACCACGGACTTCCCATCACATGGATTATCGAAGATAACGGAAAATCCGTTTGCACAGATACAAAAACCGTTTGGAAGATGGGTAAACATTGGTGGGAAACCGAACCCCCAGCCCCGGATGTGATCTACTATAAATACGAGTCAAAATATCCCCATGCTGGAGCGGGGGTGCGCGTCCAATTCTAACGAATTTCCTTTTATTTTATGAGATACTTCGACGAATTAAAACGCAGCATGGAATGGCTAGCCCAAGATCCACGGGTTCTTTTTATTGGACAAGCAGTCGAAGTCCCTGGCACTGCGATGAGTAACACCGTAAAAGACATCCCTATAATTCGCAGAATCGAATTGCCAGTTGCTGAAGAAATGCAAATGGGTATGACAATAGGCTTAGCACTCCAGGGTTTCGTGCCAGTATCTATCTACCCACGCTGGAACTTCTTGCTCCTCGCCGTCAATCAACTCATAAACCATCTAGACAAAATCTCAATAATGTCCAACGGTGGTTACCGCCCGAAGGCTATCATCCGAACAGGAATAGGGTCCGAACGCCCTCTCCATCCTCAACATCAGCACATCGGCGATTTTACAGAAGCTTTCTGCCGGATGTGTTCCACCATCGAAGTTATTCGACTCGACGAGCCAGAGCAAATTTTCCCTGCTTACCAAAAAGCTCTTTTAAGAGAAGATGGTCGCTGCACTTTAATTGTAGAATGGGGTGACTATTATAACGAGAAATGAAAAAGCAGTTTAAAATTTCATCTTTATCATAAAATTGAGCTTTTACTAAAACACCTCATAAATCTCAGAAGCCATTGTTTCTGAGGCTTTAGGGGCAACGAACAAACAAAATCAGCTCCCTTAGGTAGGCAGATAAAAATTTGAATCTCTATTTCAATGAAAAATAATTTAAAAGCCATCCTAATGATGTTTGTAAAAGAATTTTCAGAGATTAAGAAGATTACAATTAACAAATTTTTTTGACTGCTACAATCAACTAAAGAATCCCCTATCAAATAATCCCCATTAAATAATTCCCACTTTACTCCGATCATTATGCGAGTTAAGATATGTTGAGATCAAACTGATAAGAAATTTCTTAAAAAACCAAATGCCGTATTTGAAAATTCCATATAAAATCAAATACAAAATGGTTTATAATAAAAGAACCAACCTAATTCTCCATAACCAAATTTCATGCGCCCACTTGACGTTCTCTTCATTAATGCCGATTCTTCAGCTGCAGCTTACCAAGAATTGGCAAAAACCTATTCAGCCATAGAACCACCTACATGGAGCTTGCTATTGGCCCAAAGCTGCCGTAGTAGAGGCTTTGGAGTCGCAATTCTCGACGCTACTGCGGAACGCCTAACACACGAACAAGCTGTATCCAGAATCGCAGAACTGAATCCACGGCTGGCTTGTTTCGTAGTTTATGGGCAAAATCCAAATTCCGGGACCACAAATATGATTGGGAACACTGAGTGCGCTGCATTGCTTAAATCAGCTTACCCTCACATACCTATCTGCTTTGTTGGCTCCCATACAAGCGCATTACCTTTAGAAGTTCTTTCCCTCCCTTTTGTGGATTTTGTCCTTCTCAACGAAGGGGTTTATGCTCTTTGGAACCTCCTTGCTACAAATCTCAAAGAAGAAGCAAAAAATGTCCTTGGTATTGGTCATAAACTCGATGGAATCCCTGTGCTTAATCCCCCGGAAAAGATTGTCCCCCAAGAGAGGATAGACCTTGACATGCCCGGCTACGCATGGGATTTGCTTCCCTATAAACAAAAACCCCTCGACCTCTATCGAGCACACTTCTGGCACGCCGAATTCTCCCATGAAAAACGCACCCCTTTTGCTGCAATTTATACCTCTCTTGGCTGTAAGTTCAAATGTGATTTTTGTATGATTAATATTGTCAATCGAACGGACAATTCTGAGGGTGTGAGCGCTGCGAATAGTCCTATTATGCGGTTTTGGTCAACAGATTTGATTCTTAGTGAATTTGAAAAACTTGCAAGTATGGGGGTAAAAACTGTTCGAATTTCAGATGAAATGTTCTTTTTAAATAAAAAATATTACGAGCCACTTGTGTGTGGTTTAATCGAAAGAGGTTTAGCTTTTTCTTTATGGACTTATTCAAGGGTTGATACGGTTCGGAAGGATATCCTTGACAAGTTCTTGCAAGCTGGAATTAAATGGCTAGCTCTAGGCATAGAAGCGGGAAATCAGACTGTTCGGTATGAGGTATCGAAAGGTTCCTTTAAAGACATCAACATTCGCGATGTGATCCAAACTGTGCGGGGAGCAGGCATCAACATAATTTCCAACTTCATAGTTGGTTTGCCTGACGATAACTATGAAACTATGAGACAAACAGAATCATTGGCACTTGAGCTTTGCTCAGAAATGATGAACGTATATCCGTGCCAAGCTCTTCCCGGAAGCCCTCTTTATTTTCAAGCAAAAGCAAATGGATGGAAGCTGCCAGATAGCTATGCAGGATATGCATTTCTTTCCTATGAAAGTCAGCCCCTGCCTACAAAATACCTCAGTGCAGCAGAAGTTCTAAAATTCCGCGACGAAATGTGGCACCGCTATTTCACCTACCCGCCATACTTAGAGTTAATTGAACGTAAATTTGGCCTCCAAGAACGGAAAAATATCGAGGAAATGGCAAAAATCCGTTTAAAGCGTAAACTACTTGGCGATTAAACAACTCTTTTTATTGAATTCCAATGCCTTACAAACAAGAGCAGATTCATGCGGCACGAGAATTCCTGAAAAAGAAAACCCTGCAACGTCACTCCAAATACCGAAAACTCTGGAAACTTGCATCAGCCGATGCAGAAAAAATTAAAAAGCACATCATTCAAAATTACAATACAAAACGAATCATTCAATGGGGTTCAATTTTAAAGCCGGAATATTTTCGAGAGTATTCTGACATTGATTTTGCTGTAGAAGGGTTAAGCGACTTAGAATTTTTTCACCTTTTCCGAACAGCAGAAGAACAAACTAATTTTACTTTACACTTTATTCGGTGGGAAGAGCTACCTAATTACTATCAAGAGCATCTTCTGCTATTAGGTCAGGTTGTTTATGAAAGAAAATGATGCTTCTGTGCTAATTTCAGAAATTGAAAGTGCTCTAAAGGCTTTTCAAAAAAATCTTTAATCTTTTCCTAGAAAAACACAAATTTGCAAAATTTGAGGTTGAGCCACCTGTCGATGTCGCAATTGTCCTTTCAGATTTAATTTGTAGGGGTTACACTTGCTTGAAAACCGTTTTCCTGAGAATCTCTCAGAGATTTGAAAATTCCCTATCCCCTGAATCTTGGCATCGAGATTTACTCTTAAAAATGCGCTTGGCTATTCCTAAAATCCGACCAGCCGTTATTTCGAATGATTTGTTCGGTGCACTGGATGAGTTAAGGCGATTTCGACACTTTAACCGCTATTATTATGATTTAGAATTCGACTGGCAAAAAGTGAAATTTGCTTCCGAAAAATTTTTGTTAATTGCAAGTAAAATAGAAACCGAATTTAGGAATTTCCAAAAATTTTGTAATGCTTTAATCGAAAGTAAACAGGAAGAATCGTAATTTAGCACAAAAGATTATTCAAGCTTGCTTTTTCTTCTTATATGAGGAGGAACCCAACCAAGTTCAAGAAAAAATTGAGTGTAATAAGCTGCTCCCCAACGGAAAACTTGAACTTTTGGATCTCCCGCAATTCGTTTTGGTTCAATAGATGGGATTTCTGCTATTTTGCACCCTGCACGGGCAGCACGCACGGAAAGTAGAGGTTCTATCCCGATTCGCGTAAAAAACAAAAGTTCAGGAAGCAAATAAGCCTCTTCGTGGTCGAGTTCCAACTCGTAAAAAAGTTGGCGGCGGTAGCACCTATAGATCGTCATTGCATCTGCATAATGAGCACCATGCAAGAAATTAATTGTTCGAGTAAAAAACCAATTGCCAAAACCAGTAAGCAATCCATCATCTTCACTCTTTGCGGGAGGTAGGTATCGGGAAGCAATAACCATATCATAACCTTCCTTAGCTTTTTGAATTAACCTTGGTAAATCTTCAGGGGGGCAATTTCCATCTGGACTGAAAGTAATTATGTAATCACCCCGTAATAAAGGCCAAGCCTCAATGTATGCAAAACGGATTCCCTTTTTCTTCTGAACATATACCTCAAGCCCTTCGGAAATTGCATAATCCAACGTATCGTCTTGGGACTGACCATCGGCAAGCAAAATCTGACAAAATAGGGAACGGTCAATCTTAGGCAAAACTATACGCAGGCCTTTTGCTTCATTCAGAGTTGGCATGAAAAGAGAAACTGTCATGGCTTATCGCGCAAATCAATCAGGCGAACGTTTCCAGCGGTCTGGATAAGGCGGTTGTCTTTAGCAAGAGCATCAACAGAATCCATAAAATCAAGGAAATACTTGCCCCAAACTTCTTTGAAAAACCACTCGGGTCTTTGATGTTCTAACCAGTGCTTCCGAGTATAGAGAAGCATAGCTTTTTCAAATTCCACAGCCATAATGAACTGAAACCCCTGAGTTAGAAGGTAACGACGAAGAGCCTCTGGCCCTTGCTTCAAAGGCCATTCGCCAATCCGAGCCCCTCCAGGGACGTCCGCTAGTTGGACATCATTTCTCTTGAAATCAAAACCATAGGGAGCATCCACAGCAGCATAAATTTTGCTCCCAACTGGAGTCTGTTTTTGGAGATATTTTAAGCTTCCCGTTAGTGCGGAATTCAAAAGTGGCTGCGTATTTGCATATTGGAACGGCAAACTCTCTACTTGAGCAACAAGCTCTCGGGCACCATTTTGTAAATGAAAACCAATCAAAAATATTAAGGTCAAAGTAAAAAAATAAGCGGGTATGGAGACTTTAGGATATTCTGAGAGATTCTCAGAAGAATTTAAAGCTTGAATTGCAAGCCAAAAAGCAACAGAACAAAGCACCGGAAAAGTGTATCGATAATACTCAGAGAAAATTGATACTCCAAAAGCAACACAAATCAGCCAAGAAACAATTATACTAAAAGCATAAGCACTTATACAAAGAGCTCGATTCCGAGCAAAAGGCAACAAAATTCCAAAAAACAAAAGAACCAACGCTTCAGGTGAAAGAAAAAAAGCGAATGCCCGGAAGTAATCAAAAATTTTCCCTGCTTTATGTCCTAATTGAATAAATTCAGGATTTGCCGTTCCAAGAAAAAGTGGGAAGATCGGAGTTTGGTTGGATTGATAAAGCACCACCATCCATGGCAAAAGAGCTAAAAAGCAGCTAATTGCACCCATAAAAATTGGGCGAACAGATTCCTGCAAAGAACGCAAAATATCTTTATTTTCAAAAAAATTGTGAAAAATAAAGAACGAAGCAAATGTTAGGGCCGCAAACAAGAAATAAGTCATTCTAAGCGAAGCAATTCCAGCTATCAAAATGCCTGGAACCATAAAATTGCTCCACCTCAAGGATTTTGTTAGTTGAAGGCGATCAAGAATGGCCAGCAAAGCAAGAATCAAAGCACTACCAGTGAGATGGCTCCCAGTATTGATTCGGGGAACGGGCACCAAAAATAGACAAGCTAGAAGCAAAAAACGTAAAATCGAAAATGATTTAGGGGTATTCCGTGTGAGTTGAAGGAGGATACCAAACAAAATGATTGACGCAAATCCACGATCAGGCACATGTCCCGCGCGCTCATTTCCCACTACCATCACCAGAGCTTGAAGGAACGACTGGCCGCCGTAAGAGCCAATCCGGCGGATGTTCCAAGTATCAATTAATGTCCCTGTTTGAAGGATTTTTTCAGGGAAAGCCAAATAACAAACAATGTCATCATTCGGGTCTATTTGAAATGGCCATGCAATTGAAGAGGCAAAAGCTACACCAGCCAAAAGATAAAGAACTTTGTCTAAAATTGGTGCTGGTGAATTTGGCTGGAGAGAATTTGGAGTTTTTTTCTGAGCATCTGAAAGCTTTATAAGAAGAAGTGCTGATGCTCCAGCAAGAACCAGAAGCGAGAGAACCGGTGCAAAAGCGAGATGGAAAGCCATCAAAACCCCACCTAGAAAAAGCATCCCTGCCATGCCAAGAGCCATGGTCAAACCCCAACCGATATCTTCTAGTTCTTTGAGGCGCAGAACGCGACGGAGAATTTCACCAAATCCCCAAAATGATGCTAAAATCAACAAACTCCAAAAAAAGGTAAAAATATACATAAAAAGTTTTCTACTTTATTGATTGTTTAACATTTTCTTTTATTTTTAATCGTCCATACCAAGATAACTAAAGACAAGACTAAAAAGGATAGTCTGAGCCCCGAGAGTAGAAAGAGTTCTTCCAGCAATCACCCATCGCGTTTGAATGTGTGGATCCAGGTCGCCAAAACCCTCCCTAGCCCAGCCAAGAATTACAAAGCCTATTAGAAGAAAACCAGCCACAAGAGCAGCAAAACCCGCTAGAAGACCCTTTTCAAGGGTGAAAAACCGGAAGGCTTTACGAAGAATATGATGTTCAGGCAAAAAACCCCGCGTGTAAGCAAAAATGCGAACAAAAGTTCCAAGTAAAATCATTTGATAACCAAAAAGAAGTCCTAAGCTGGCAACATCAAGAGTATTTATGTCCAGAGAAACTCCAGCAAGTTGGATTTCTCCTCGAAGTAACCCAAGAAAAAGGAAACCACTTGCGAGGGTCAAGAAGATTCCTGGATAAAAAAACAACCACCTCGGAGAAAACAAAAGCATGAAACGCAGATGCCGCCAACCATCGCGCCAACTGCGAAGGTGCGGCGGACGGGAACGCCGGTCCTTGCGAAGGGTAATCGGAACTTCTTCTATCCTCATCCCACGCAAGGAAGCTTTTATGACCATTTCAGAGGCAAATTCCATTCCCGTCGTGCGCAAATCCATTCGTTCAAAAGCTGATTTCGTCAGTGCTCGCAAACCACAATGAAAATCATGACTTGGACATCGGAACAACAAGCGGCCAATGAAGGTCAAAATTGGGTTTCCAATCCAACGATGTTTCCATGGCATTGCTCCTGGCAGGATTCTCCCCCCGCCAGCAGGCAACCGACATCCCATCACCAAATCAGCTCCAGCCTCTAGTTTCTCTATAAAAGGTCGAATGCAGGAAAAGTCATAACTTGCATCCGCATCGCCCATGATGATGTAACGTCCTCGAGCCGCTTCCATTCCCCCACGCAATGCACTTCCGTAACCACGTTCAGCAACGGTAACCACACGTGCACCCAGCGAAGCAGCAATTTCTGCTGAACCATCTGTGCTTCCGTTATCTGCAATCAGGATTTCTCCTGTCACTCCTGCATCGCGTAAACCGAATTTTGCTTCCTCGATACAGAATGGAAGCGTTTCAGCCTCATTTAAGCACGGCATTAAAATGGTAACGAGTGGTGTTTCCGATCCCTCCAACTTACTGGAATTATAGACAGTTTTATCACAAGGTGATGACGTGGCACGAATCTGGGAAGACACGGGGTGATTTTTCTCGCTAAAAAAAACCGTTTTGTAAAAAAAGGTCAAAAATTTTCAAATTGCCAACCATTCTAGCAGAAAGCACCGAATTTGTCAAAAACACTTGCGATCGTTAGGTAACTCCTATTTCTTCATCAAGTAGGTTGATTCCGGTTAGCTAAAAAATAAAGGACAGGAACTGCCAAACGCGAGAGAAACAGAGAAGCTACTTCACCGGCCATCAAGGAAATAGCCAACCCTTGAAAGATGGGATCAAATAGGATGACACTTGCCCCCACAACAACAGCCATTGCAGTTAAAAGCATAGGACGAAAACGAACGGCACCAGCATCCACGACAGCTTCCGCAAGCGGCATTCCTTCGCGAAGTCGCTGCTCAATAAAATCAACCAAAATAATTGAATTCCGCACAACAATTCCTGCACCCGCCATAAAACCAATCATGGATGTAGCTGTAAAAAAAGCCCCAAGAAGGCCATGCACAGGTAAAATCCCCACCAGGGAGAAAGGTATTGCAGCCATTACAACCAGCGGCGTCACAAAGGAGCGGAACCATCCGACCATCAGAAGGTAAATCAAAACAAGCACCGCACAAAAAGCAATACCGAGATCTCGAAATACTTCAATTGTAATATGCCATTCCCCATCCCACTTTATTGCAGGCATGTCTTCATCCGGTGGCATGAAAGCATTGTAAATTTCTACCTTCGATCCTGCTTTCCCTCCAAAATTGCCTGCATCGAGTTGGGCAATCCTAGGGTTCATTTTTAAAATGGCATAGACAGGGCTTTCAATTTCTCCCGCAACGTCTGCAATAACATAAGTCACGGGGAGTAAGTTTTTCCTATGGACAGTTTTGTCGCGAATTTTTCTCTCTATCCGCACAATTTCACGCAAGGGGATCAGAGGTGGTGAAGCAGCAATATCGAGGTTTGAGGCGGTTGGTTCTGGAAGCGCGTTCGCATCACCTGGTCTAACACGTATCGCTAATAAATCCTCGGCACGAGCAGAAAACTTTTCGGGAATCTCTAAGACTATATTCACATCTTCTTTTGCTCGATTGTCATGGAGCAAATCCACCGGCAAACCATCTACAGCTATCTGAAGAGTCCTGCTAATCGTCTCAGCGCTTATGCCGCTCAGTGCCGCTTTCTCTTTGTCAATAACAAAACGCGCCTCCGGTTGTTCGGCCTCTACATACCAATCCACATCCACAACACCAGGCGTTGAAGCAAAAATAGACTTAACCTCCTCAGCAAGGCGGATGCGGTCTTTTTCGGAAGGTGCGTAAATTTCAGCAACTAAAGTTTGAAGAACTGGAGGTCCAGGCGGCACTTCCGCAACTGCAATCCTAGCACCGTATTTTTGGGCAATTTCGCTAACTGCAGGGCGAACACGCTTGACAATATCATGGCTTGCGAATTTTCGATCGTGTTTCGGCAAGAGATTTACTTGCAGGTCAGCAACGTGGTCGCCAAAACGAAGAAAATAATGACGAACGAGTCCATTGAAATTAAATGGAGCGCTTATGCCTGCATAAATTTGAACATCAGTTACTTCCGGCTCCAATCGCAAACGATCAGCCATTTCAGCAGCAACCCTAACAGTTTTCTCCAGTGAACTTCCTTCAGGCATATTTAAAATGACTTGAAACTCGCTTTTGTTATCAAACGGAAGCATTTTAACTTTTACCCAGCCAATTCCAACAAGAGCCATTGAGGCAAGGAGCAAAACGAGACAAAAAGCGAGGAAAAGACCCTGCCAAGTTGGGTGGTGAATAAGGGGTGCCATCACACGGCGATAAAGACGAGTAAGAAAATCTTCTTTCTCGTCAGCATGAGTTTGTTTTGTAGACGGTAAATCGTGGCGGAGAATACGGCGTGCTGCCCAAGGAGTAACGATAAAAGCGACAAGTAATGACCAAGCCATCGCAGCAGACGAGCCAATTGGAATTGGCCGCATATAAGGCCCCATGAGACCACCAACAAACGCCATTGGCAGAATAGCCGCAATAACAGCTAGAGTTGCTAAAATTGTCGGATTGCCAACCTCCGCAACAGCCTCGATCGCAACCCGACTTACTGGACGCCCTCGATTCTCAGGCAAATGAAAATGACGAACGATGTTCTCGACGACAACAATTGCATCGTCCACGAGAATCCCAATCGAAAAAATAAGTGCAAAAAGGGTAATTCGATTAAGGGTATAACCATAAAGGTAAAAGATCAGTAAAGTAAGTGCGAGCGTTGTAGGAATGGCTATTGCAACAACAAGCGACTCACGCCAACCAAGAACAAATAAAATTAGGAGCGAGACACTCACAATCGCAATCGCCATGTGGAAGAGTAACTCATCTGATTTCTCCGATGCTGTCTCTCCGTAATGTCGAGTGATGGTGATTTGTAAGTCGTCGGGAATCAGAGTCCCGCGTAGCTTGTTAATCCGGCGAAGAACCTCGTTGGCAACTGTAATTGCATTCGCTCCAGGACGCTTTGCAACAGTCAAAGTAACCGCCGGTTCCTCAAACAAACCTCCATGTTTTACACCTCTTTCTGGACTTTTTGGTATTTTATTATGAGAAATGTTCAACCTGCGGTGAAAAGCAGCAGGGGTGTTGAAAGCTGCGCCCGGGACAAAAAAGACATAGTTTTCTGCTTTCTCCGCACCATCTACTACAGTTGCAACATCCCGAAGATAAATGGGCCGTCCGCCAGATACGCCAACTACAACGTTGCGCACATCTTCCGCACTTTGCAGAAACCCACCAGTCTCAATTATTACTTCACGGTTGTTTGAGGGAATTCCACCAGCGGTCGTTTGGCGGTTAGCTTGTTGAAGAGCTGGAATGATCCCGGCAGGAGTCAAACCACGCGCTGCTAAGGCAGCAGGATCAAGCAGAACCCGAACTGTCCTTCGAGCCCCACCAACAATTTGGGTCTCTGCAACGTTGGGAGCATTTTTAATGCGATCGTCCACCTGTGCGGCAATCGCCCGAAGAGTTTGATGATCGTAAATTCGACTATGAAAGGTGAGAGCAAGGATCGGAACATCATCAATAGAACGCGGCTTTATTAGCGGTTGGGAAACACCATGAGGAATCCGATCGAAATTCATCTGTAACTTTTGGTTCAGACGGACTAGAGCCGTTTCAACATCTGAACCAACCTTAAAACGGACAATCACAAGAGATTGCCCCGGCCGTGACATCGAGTAGAGATATTCGACATCGGGAATTTCCCATAGGAGCTTTTCCATGGGACGCGTAACGCGTTCTGCAACTTCAGCCGCACTCGCCCCGGGCATAGAAACTATTACATCAATCATCGGAACAATAATCTGCGGCTCTTCCTCCCTTGGAAGTAACACTACCGCCGCTAGGCCTAAGAGAATCGAGGCAACTATGAATAGCGGAGTAAGTTTAGAATCAATAAAAGCTTTGGCTAATATTCCAGCCAACCCTCCTGTAATCTTTTCAGCAGCAAATTGTTCCTTTCCTGCGTTTTGAGACGTTTGCATGGGATTTTATTTTTTAGGTCTCTAAATTCAAAAATTGAGAAAATATGTAGATAATAACGTCCATTTTTTTATTCGGAAAAACCCTAAAGTAGATTAATTTATCGGCAAAAGCGGTTGACCCTGGAGAATTTCAGGCGGAATCTTAGCAAGTATTTGTTCACCTGCAGACAATCCGGCAAGGATCTCGACGAAATCTCCAGAACGACGGCCGGTCCTGACAATACGAAGAGAGGCCTTGCCGCTGTTGTTTACATAGACGAAATCGAGCTGCCCACGCGTAAGCAGTGCAGAAGTTGGAATGCGCAGTGTCGGTTCCGAGTCCGTAGGAACTTGAGCACGCCCAAATTGCCCAGAACGCAGTGCAGGATTCTCAGGCAGGTCAATCTTAACGAGTGTTGTGCGTGATGCTGGATCAGAAGCCGGCGCGATTTCCGAAATGCGGCCAGGTAGGATTACTCGCGCTGCATCTACTCGAACTTCGATTGTTTGGCCTATACCCATGGAAGGAATCAGAGATTCGGGAACTTGGGCTTCGAGCCGAAGCCGCCCTGGATTCTCTACTTCAACTAATGGCCTTCCTGGAACAGCAAGGTCACCTCGCTGAATAAACCGACGCGTCACAACTCCATCAAAAGGCGACGTTATTGTTGTATAACCGAGAAGGGTCCGGGCCTCCGCTTCTGCGGCCATTGCAGAGCGTAAACGGGTTTGTGCTATTTCAAATTCTTGCGTTGTAATGATACGGTCCTGGTAAAGTTGCTGGAAGCGGTTAAAGTCTCGTTGCGCTTGCTCCAACGATGCTCGTGCAGACTCAAGCCGTGCACGAATCTCGCGATCATCAATTTGGGCAAGAACATCTCCCTTTTTGACTACTCTGCCTGGATCAGCTTCTACTTCAGTTATTGTTCCCGATACTTTGGAGGAAAGTATCGCTGATTCCACAGGCCGAATCGTTCCCGGAACTTCCTCAATTGAGGTCGCTGGATCAGGTTCAAGAGTTAACAGTTGGACTTGGATCGCAGGTAGTGACTCTTCCGATTTTGAATGAATATCACCCGATGGAGAGCAACCAACCAAAAAAACTTCAACAAAAACCGATATTAATATCGAGTATATAAGCAATTTCATAAAGCTTAAGCTCAGTATATAACTATTTAAGTAAATAGAAATTGTTGGCAATCAAATTTATTATACTGCCCCATGGGACTTCCTCTGAAGAAGGGGAAGCAAATAGTGATGTATGCCATTGAAAGAACCATTCGAAAGAGTGACGATGAGGTCACCAGGTTGTGAGTATTCTGTAACTAATTCCGCTAGTTCCCGAGTATTTTCGGAATAGTAGGCGATTTTGCCACGTGCGCGAAGGTCATCAACGAGACGTTGGGGATCAAGCCGTTGTGCGGGTGGAATTTTTTCAGGTCGGTTGACAGCAGCTACAAATATACCCGATGCAGGTTCGAAAGAACTAGGCAGGGTATTTTGGAAGACGTTTCTCCGGGTTGTATTAGACCGAGGCTCGAAAAGCGCCCAAATTCTAGCTTGCGGATATTGTGAATGAAGGGTTGATAGGGTTTCGTAGATGGCAGTTGGATGATGTGCAAAATCATCTACAATTGTAATGTTGTGGATGATAGCGCGAATTTCTTGGCGACGTTTTACTCCTCGAAAATTCCTAAGAGCATTCTGAATATCCGCAAGTGGAATTCCGTAATTATGAGCTGCCACAATTGCCATCGCCGCATTACGAACGTTGAATGCACCGCATAGAGGAATTTCAAACTCGGTATGGAGGATTTGAAAAACCGACTTGTCCCTCAGGAGACGAATATTCCGAATCTGTTCAGCCGAATTCTGAGAAGTTCCAATCGTCAAAATGGGAGCAAGCGAGTATGGAGATATTTCCAGGCAGTTTGAATCATCGGCATTCAACAGAACTAGTCCGTTGGAAGGAACAATTTGGAGGAGGCGACGAAAAGCAAGCTTGATTTCTTCGATGTTCGTATAAATGTCGGCGTGGTCGAATTCAATATTGTTTACAATCACTAGCTCAGGAAGGTAGTGCAGAAATTTGGGCCGCTTATCAAAAAATGCAGTATCATATTCATCCCCCTCTAGGATAAAGTAGCGAGATTGGGAAAAGGGAAGAATTCGACAGCCCTGATTGAAATTGTTCGGTATTCCGCCAATCAGAAAAGACGGATTTAAGCCAGCATGCTCAAAAATCCATGCTAACAGGGAAGAAGTTGTAGTTTTCCCATGTGTGCCAGTAACAACTAAATTATGTCGCCCTGAGAGGAAAAAAAGTCGAAGGGTTTCAGGGAGGGAAAGATAAGGAACTTTGCGGTTTAAAATGCATTCAAGAGCAGGATTACCCCGTGAAATTGCATTGCCTATTATAAAAAGGTCGGCCCGTTCAGGAACGTTTTCAGCCGTATATCCAAGAGCTACTGGAATTTTCCTTTCGGCAAGAAATTCTGAAATGGGCGGATAGATTGCTTCATCAGTTCCAGAGACCGTATATCCAAGCTCTTGAAGAGCCCCAGCAACTGCTCCCATCGCTGTTCCTGCTATACCCAAAAAATGAAATGTTTGTATCTTGTCAAACATGAGTTTGTAACCTCGGCAAAATTAATCGAAAAAAAATTTAGTAAAAGATTGCATTTGAATAAATTAATAAACATTGGAGCTCATTTTGAGAGTTAGTAAACATCACGCCGATAGCGCTTCTGCTGTTTTAAATTGTTGACATATTCAGAAGCCTTTTCCATCGAGGACGATGTCTCTTTCTGAACAATTTGGTGTAGCGCTTGGTCAACATCCTTTGCCATCCGATTTGCATCACCACATACGTAAAAATATGCTCCTTCTTCTAACCATTTGAAAACTTCTCGGGAGTTTTCAAGCAAACGATGCTGAACGTAAATTTTATATTCCTGGTCTCGAGAAAATGCTGTATCCAATCGAAACAGAATACCTTTTCTTAACCACTCCTCTAACTCCTCTCTGTAAAAGAAATCAAATTCACTTTTCTGCTCCCCGAAAAAAAGCCAATTTTTTCCTCTTGCCGCAGTTGCTTCGCGCTCCTGCAAAAAAGCGCGAAAAGGAGCAATCCCAGTTCCAGGTCCAACCATAATTATCGGCGTGTCCGAATTTGGCGGAAGTCGGAAATGCTTTGCAACATGGACAAAAACCGGAACCGGAACCCTTTCCGCTCGTTCAGCAAGAAAAGTAGAACAAACACCCTTACGAATTCTGCCATGAGCTTCATACCGAACTATCGCAACAGTTAAGTGCACCCTCTCCCCAACCACTTTCATCGAAGATGCAATTGAATAAAGTCGCGGTTGGAGTTTTCGTAGGTAGGAAACAAACTCAACAGGAGAAAATCGAGCAGCATCAAACTCACGTAAACTATCGAGGATATCCCGCCCATAGAGATAAACATCAAGTTCAGTCTTGAGGTTCGGGTCTAGAAGATCATTTAGGAATTGAGCAGACGAATCGCGTTGCGCACAGGCTTGAAGGAATTGACGGGTAAGTTCCGTTATATTAAAATGTTGGAGAAGAGCTTCCCGAATTGGTGCTTCGAAGCCCGTAGGAAGAGGCACAGACTCATCTCCAGTAAAATTAAGAGCTTTAAGGATAGCATCCACAAGCTCCGGATCATTTGTTGGAAATACTCCTAGTGAATCTCCTACTTCGTATGTTAAACCAGATCCCTCCAAAGAAAGTTCAAAATGGCGCGTTTCCTTGTTTGAACCAGGAAGTGTAATTTTTTTATTAACAATTAATTTTGCAGGAAAAGGATTTGTCCGATTATAATTTCCACTTTGCATATCTCGACTCCAGCCAACACATAAAAATCATCTCTTATTATCCGTAAACCCTTCGAATTTCTTTTCCGATTATATTTAACCCCTTACAGACTTGCTCTTCATCCATCGCATAGCTGATCCTAACACACTCCAGTTGGTGCCTCCAACTGAAAGACTCACTCCCAAGACCATAGAAGAAATACTCCCCTGGAACAACTAAAACCCCTAGTCTTTTGAGCCTTTGATAAAAATCTTTGGAAGAAATCGGCAAATCCTGTAACCAAAGCCAAAGAAACATAGACCCATCAGTTTCATGGAAAAAATAGGGCAAATCGGCTGGAAAAAATTCATCAACCCACTCACGTGCAGCTAGCATTCTTTTTCTGTAAAATTCACAAATCCTTTTTGTAACAAGTTCTACTAACTCTCCACTCTCCAGCAGTGGCCGAAGTATTGCCTGTCCCAAATTACCATTCGCCAAGCCCAAATTCGCAACCATCCTCGAAAGAGCCTGCGTAACTTCCGATGGCCCAAGAACAACTGCCGTGCGAACCCCTGGCAAGCCCAACTTCGATAAACTGAAAACTAAAACATGATGTTCCTCCAGTAGCGGGGTAGATTCGCGGAAAACTATTCCCGGAAATGGCTTTCCATAGGCATGATCTATCAGAAAGAGTGCTCCTTTCCTTTTGGCAAAATCAGAAAGTTTGCGCAATTCCTCTTCCGACAATAAATTTCCACTCGGATTGGTTGGCTGGGAGATACATACGGCAACAATTCCTTCTAAATCTTCAAGCTTAGCAAAATCAGCACGATACCGAAAGCTGTGAGTCCCTGTTATCTCAATTTGCGGTCTCAATCCTACGAAAATACCTCTTCCCAATTCTTGCGCCGCATATCCAATGTATTCTGGGATGACTGGAAAAACAATTTGCCCACGTTCCCCCTGCCCATCACCCGCAAGCAGGCAAAAAAGAAGAAAAAAAGCCATTTGCCCACCCGGCGTCACTGCCAATTGGTCAGTACCAATTTCCCAGCCATACAGACGATTTAAAAAGTTAGCAAAAGCTTGGAGAAAAGCCGGATTTCCCCGAGGCGGATCGTATATCCCCAGAACCCTCCGAAGCTGGAAATGATTCCGAGAAATTTCCGCCATTTCCCTCTGCCAAATTGCTTCAGCGGCAGGAACATGAGCTGGATTTCCCCCTCCTAAAAAACACAACTCAGGCCCCCCCTCCGCCAAAGCAATCCCTAAATCCTCCATCAGTTCCTCAATCCCACTTCCGCTCGCCAGAACCTTCCCAAGCCGAGACCAAACGCCCTGGCGCCAATATGGCTTCATTTACCTCTGAAGTTTTGAAAACGAACAAATGCCTCCTCCCACCGTCTTGTATCTTCGGGCTCAAACGAAGCAATCGGGAACGAGTCCCTCACAGTTCGCCTTAATTCCTCTATCGAACCAATCTCACCACCTGCAGTCGCCTGAATCAGCAAATTCCCCGCAGCAGTCGCTTCGGCAGGTCCAGCCAAAACCCGCCGTCCGGTTGCGTTTGCCGCAAACTGATTCAGGAGAGCACTCTTGCTCCCACCTCCTACAATGTGCAAGATGCGAATTGTCCTTCCTGTCAACTGCTCGATCAAATCCAAATTCAAACGATAGGCAAGAGCCAAGCTTTCCAAGATACAGCGTGCCATCTGCCCAGGCGTTCCAGGTTCAGGTTGCCCCGTCTCACGACAGAATGCACATATCTTCTCCGGCATACCTCCTGGTTTCAAAAAGCGTAGGTCATCTGGATTTATAAGTTGTTGTAACGGTTCAGCCTCCGCAGCTAAGTTCGTAATTTCATCGTAGGTAAAACTTCTCCCTTGTTGTTCCCATGCCCTCCGGCATTCTTGCAAAATCCAAAGCCCAACAAGATTCTTCAAGAAACGCACCGTCCCTCCGTAACCCGCTTCGTTCGTAAAATTCTCAAGCCGAACGTCCCGATTGATTAACGGCTCATTCAACTCCACACCAATCAGCGACCAAGTCCCTGAGCTGAGGTATGCCCAATCAGTCCCCGTATCCGCAGGAACTGCAGCCACAGCCGATCCCGTATCATGCGAACACGAAGCAAACACCGAAGCCCCTTCCTTCAAACCTGTTTCCTCCCTAACTTCAGGCAAAACAGCCCCCAACCGTGTCCCAGAGGGGACAATCTCGGGAAAAACCTCCCGCCGAAACCCAAACTCTCTAATCAACTCCTCCGACCACTCCCTCCTCCATGGATTAAACAACTGCGTCGTGCTTGCCAAGCTTCGTTCCGTCCTCCTGACGCCACTAAACAAATAGTTAAAAAAATCTGCAATCGGCAAAAAACAATCCGCAATTCCAACTAAAGCAGGACTATCCCGATGGTCAGCAAACAACTGAAAACACGTATTAAACGGCATAAACTGAATTCCTGTAAGCTCATAAATCCGATCCGCCTCCACTTTCCGCAGGGCTTCCTCAAATGCACGGTCGATCCTTGCATCCCGATATATGAAGGGCGGCGACAACATCGGCTGCCCTGCCCCAACCCAAACATAATCCACGCCCCATGAATCCACGCTTATCCCTTCCACTTCTACTTCCCGTCGCGCCACCATCGCCAAACCGTTCTTCAACTCCCGAAACATACCCAAAATGTCCCACCGAATCGAGTTCCCCATCCGCACTGGCAAATTTGCAAACCGGTGAATTTCCTCCAAATACAATTTTCCTCCTGCCAACGTCCCCAACATGACACGCCCACTCTCCGCTCCTAAGTCACATGCAATATACCTCTTTGCATTCATATTTTGCTCACATCAACTTGCTGTTAAATTCGCTATTTTAATTTTTCAAAGTTAGTCAAAAACCGAAAATTCATTTCTCCCCTCCCCCGCTACTTAAATTAACCCCTTTCCCTCCTCTTTTTTCCTTCTCCCGCCGATGTTCCATTATCATCGCTAGAATTGCCTTCTGAGAATGCAAACGATTCTCCGCCTGCAGGAAAATTGTCTCCGCGTGCTGCTCCATCACCTCGTCGGTAATTTCCTTCTCCCGATATGCTGGCAAACAATGCATCACCAACGCTGCCGGAGCCACCTCCAACAACTTCCGATTCACTTGATACCCTTGTAATTGCGCCATCCGAAACGCACTCTCTTCCTCCTTCCCCATGCTCACCCACACATCCGTGTAAATCACATCTACCCCTGCAGCTGCCTCCTCGGGCTTACTAAAGATATTCACCTTCCCCCCTTCTTCTCGAACCCGCTTCAAAAGCCACTCCGGCGGCCGAAACCGCTCCGGTGCTGCCAGTCGCAACTCAAAACCCAAACGCGCCGCCGCCCAAAGCCACGAACGCGCAACATTACAATCACCATCCCCTACAAAACAAACCCGCAAACCCTCCAAGCTCCCTCGCAACTCTTGAATCGTCTGCAAATCCGCCAAAATCTGACACGGATGCTCCTCATCCGTCAGCGCGTTAATCGTCGCTATCCCCGACAAACGCGCAAATTCCTCCACGTCTCGCTGGGCATACGTCCGAATCACCGCACCATGCACCATCCGTCCAAGCACCCTTGCCGTATCCCGTATCGGCTCCCCTCGCCCAAGTTGAATCTCACCTCCCGACAGAAAAATCACTTCCCCTCCCAACTCTCGAATCCCAACCTCAAAACTCACACGCGTCCGTGTCGAAGATTTCATAAAAAGCAAAGCCCAAATCTGCCCATGCAACGGCCGCTCCACATGCCGCCCACGTTGCCTCTTCATAATCTGCCCCATATGAACCACTTGCAGTATCTCCTCTCGGCTCAAACCCTCAATCGTCAGCAAATGCTCCATCCCTTCATCCTTGCCACCCTCCAATCCCATTGTCGAACCAAAAAAACTCAACCCAGCTAAACAAAAAGCCAACCCTTCCTACCTTTTTATGACTTATTTGTCGAAATTAATACCAGAACAACTCAATCTTATTATTAATTATAGACAAAAAAATCCTTTTATTGCTTTTACACCTCCCCCTAGCCAAAATATGCCCAAATGAATTCTACTGAACACGACAGCTATCCCTCAACAACTCCTTGTCAATCCCAACTCCCCCCCTATCCCTCAAAATTTTCTCCCCTTTTACTAGCTCCATCGCCTAATCTTCCCAATATAAGCGGTCGAGCCAAAATCCTTTTTTAGAACTATCACTAACTTCCGAAGAAAAGACCCTCTTTAATTACACCGAAAAATAAGCGAAACACCCTTTCTTTCCACCACCCAATGGCACAAATCTCAAACCATACAGAAACCACATCCCAAAATCCAAATAACTCCCAAACTCCTTCACGACAGGCAGACAATATCCCCGCTTCCCTCCTCCAACAAATCAACGAAACCATTGCCCGCTATCCAGTCTCCAAACGCAGTGCTTCTCTGCCTATTCTCCACCTTTGGCAAAACCACTTTGGATACATTGACGACAGCGCTATCGAATGGATCGCTCATCTCCTCGACCTCCAACCCATCAACATCTACGAGCTCGTCACCTTCTACCCTTGGTTCCGCCAATCCCCACCAGCAAAAAACATTATTCGCGTCTGCAGAACTCTCTCGTGTGCCCTCGCTGGCAGCTACGAAATCTTCGACAAGTTCTGCCATGCTATCGGCATTGACCCCCACCTCGCCGCTCACCACGACGGTCTTATCAACTCACCATGCGGCAACTTCTCCATCCAATTCGTAGAATGTTTAGCAAGTTGCGGCACAGCTCCCGTTTGCCTGATCAATGACGACCTCTACGAAAAACTCACCCCCAACGACATCCCTAAAATCCTCGAAAAACTCAAAACGAACTCCGAACAAACACCGAACACTCCTTAAACCCCACACCACTCCATGAGTGCTAACAACTCATTCCCCACTCCTTTCTCCCCCACCCCTCACCCTCTCGAACGTCGCATCATCTTTGCCAACCTCACCAAACCCGATTATAAACCCGACCTCATAACTTACCTCGCACACGGCGGTTATAACGAGCTCCGTAAGGCCCTCACCCTCAAACCCTCCGAAATCGTCGCCGCTGTCAAAGCCTCCAATCTCCGCGGCCGCGGGGGTGCTGCATTCCCAACAGGAGTAAAATGGGGATTCATTAACCCAAACGACGGCAAATCCCATTACCTCGTCGTCAATGGAGACGAATCCGAACCAGGCACCTTCAAAGACCGTTATATCCTCCACCGCGACCCCCATCAGCTCTTAGAAGGCATCGCCATCTCCGCCTATGCACTCGACGTCCATCTCGCTTACATCTACATCCGCTGCGAATTCCCACACGCCGCCCGTATCGTCTCCAACGCCATCGCTGAAGCCCGTGCAGCGGGTTTCCTCGGCCCTAACATCCTTGGCTCCTCCTTTTCCCTCGATGTCTTCGTCCACCAAGGCGCAGGCGCCTACATCTGCGGCGAAGAAACTAGCCTTCTCGAATCCCTTGAAGGGAAACGCCCCTACCCACGCATTAAACCTCCTTACTTCCCCGCTGTTTACGGCCTCTACATGCAACCTACCGTCGTCAACAACGTCGAAACCATCTGCCATATCAAACACATCCTTCGCCTTGGTCCCGAAGAATATGCCAAAATGGGAACCCCCGGCGACGGCGGAACTCGCACCCTCTGTGTTAGTGGCGACGTCCAAAAACCAGGTGCCTACGAGCTCCCAGCAGGATCCGTCACCCTCCGCCAACTCCTTTACGACATCTGTGGCGGCCCGCGCCCAGGCCGCACATTCAAAGCCGTTATCCCAGGCGGTAGCTCCGCAAAAGTCCTCCGCATCGGAGAAAAAATTATCACGAAGTCCAAAAATTCAGACGGCTCGTTATCCGAAAAACAAACTGACATCCTTGACGTCATCATGGATGCTTCAAACCTCGCCGCTGCTGGAACCATGATCGGCAGCGGTGGAGTCATTGTCCTCGACGACTCCCGCAACATGCTCTGGGCTCTCAACAACCTCAACCTCTTCTATGCTCACGAAAGTTGCGGACAATGCACTCCATGCCGCGAAGGTAGCCTCTGGATGGCCAAAATCACATCCCGCATGCTTAGCGGAAAGGGTGTCCCATCTGACCCTCGCACCCTCCTCTCCGTTGCTAACAACATCGCCGGTCGCACCATCTGCGCCTTCGGAGAAGCCTGCTCCTGGCCAACTCAAAGCTTCGTCGAAAAATTTCCGGAGGATTTTGAAGCAGCAGCATCCAACCCCATTACAACCCTCACCGCCGCCTAAAAAATCACACCAACCAATTCTCTTCGGATACAAGCGTCCTTTTCCCTAATTGTCCCGTTAGTCCAAACCAAAAAATCTGAAATCCGCCGAAAAGCTCCGTCATCACTCATCTTTGCTACGGCCCACACACCTTCGTGAGCATCATTGCGATTATAAATCAAAAAGGAGGAGTTGGAAAAACAACCACAGCCGTAAACCTCTCCGCCGCTATTGCCCAAACTGGTATCCCAACCCTCCTCATAGACCTCGACCCACAAGCCAACGCCTCGAGCGTCCTCGGGCTCCATAACCCAGTAGGACCAGGCCTCTACGAAGCCCTCACCGGTTCCGCGCCACTTCCCTCCCTCATCCAACCCACAAGAATCCCAAACCTCTCCGCCCTCCCAGCCCGCCTCGACCTCGCCGGAGCAGAAGTCGAAGTCGCCCGTTTAGATAACCACCTCTTCCAACTTCGAAATACACTTGCTCCACTCCGCCAATCCAACTCCTTCCACTACATCTTCCTCGATTGCCCACCCTCCCTCGGCATCCTCATGTCCAACGCTCTCGCCGCAGCCGACCAGCTCCTCGTCCCAGTCCAATGCGAATACTACGCCCTCGAAGGACTCGGCCTCCTTCTCCAAGTCGCCTCCCAAATCCGTGATTCCGGAGCAAACCCTTCCCTTTGCCTCTGCGGTCTCCTCATGACCATGTATGATTCCCGCACCAACCTCAATACCGCTGTCGTCCGCGACGTCCGCTCCCACTTTGCCAACGCTGTCTTCCAGGTCGCTATTCCACGAACTGTCCGCTTCGGCGAAGCCCCTAGTCACGGACTAACCATCCTCGAATATGACCCGCACGGCACCGGCTCCCTCGCATACCGCACTCTCGCAGCAGAATTCCTTCAGCGCCAGAACAGCAAAATGTTCTTCCCACTCACTCTTCCATCACCAACAAGTTGAAAGTCTGATCTCTCGCCACACTCTTAAAAACTTTCCAACTAATCCTCCTCTTATCACCAATAA
Source organism: Chthoniobacterales bacterium (assembly GCA_026418675.1). Taxonomy (GTDB): domain Bacteria; phylum Verrucomicrobiota; class Verrucomicrobiia; order Chthoniobacterales; family DYNR01; genus JAOAAX01. Next base: position 108,761 of record JAOAAX010000006.1, read on the forward strand.
TGTCCAAAATGCAGCCACAGGAAATTCTTCAACTCTTCCACAAAACCGGCGCTCTACTCGAAGGCCATTTCATCCTCCGCTCCGGCCTTCACAGCCGCCAATTCTTCCAATGTGCTCTCCTCCTTCAATACCCCAACATCGCCCAAAAAATTTGCTCCGCCCTTGCTCAACTCGTTTCCCATTTGCCTGCCGATGCTGTCATCTCTCCAGCCCTTGGCGGAATCCTCGTCGGTCACGAAATCGCCCGCACACTCAATCTCCGCCACATCTTCGTCGAAAAAAACGACGCAGGCCAACTCTCCCTCCGCCGCGGCTTCAAAATCAAAAGCGGCGAGCGTTTCCTCGTCGCCGAAGACGTCGTCACTCGTGGGGGCCGCCTCTCCGAAACCATTGCAATCCTCCGCCAACACGGCGCAATTCCAGTCGCCGCGCTTGCTATCGTCAACCGTAGCGACGAAAACCTCCCTGATTTCGGTTGCCCTTTCTTCTCACTCCTCCAACTTCACATCCCAACCTATCCACCTGACCAATTGCCACCTGACTTAGCTGCAATTCCCCCTATCCGCCCAGGCAGTAAATAGAATTTGCTTGAATAATCTTAAAAATCAAATCTAATTAAAAGATATAACTATCTAATATAAACCTTAAAATCATCCTACCGCTTGTGCAAAATCTCATCCTTACAGAACTAAAAGAACGTTTAGGCACAATAACCCTCAATCACCCTGAAAAAAGAAATTGCCTCAGTAGTGCAATGGCTGACGCCATTATTGATGCCCTCGATTCTTTTCAAAAACAACAAGTCACAGTTGTTATCATCCGTGCCCAATCCGGCGTAAAAGTTTGGTCTGCTGGCTACGACGTGCATGAGCTTCCCTATTCAGGACGCGACCCACTTCCTTACAAGGGCCCCCTCGAATCCTTGATCAGAAAAGTCCAGGAATATCCAGGAGCCATTATCGCTATGATTCAAGGGAGCGTTTGGGGAGGAGCTTGCGACCTTACATTCTCCTGCGACATCCTCATCGGGGATCCAACCGCTTCTTTCGCTATGACTCCAGCTAAAATTGGCGTCCCTTACAACCCCTCCGGGCTTATTCATTTTATTAATATCCTCGGTATCAACAAAGCAAAAGAAATGTTCTTCACCGGGGAACCAATTAACGCACACGATAGTTTCAACCTCGGCATCCTTAACCATCTCGTCCAACCTGAAGAAATCGAGAATTTCACCTACTCCCTCGCACAAAAAATCCTCGAAAATTCTTCACTCGCCATTCGTGCAATCAAACGCCAATTCTGCCTCTTAAATGCAGGAACTCCACTAACCGCTGAAACCTTTGAGCTAATTCAAGCCATACGCCGAGAAGTTTACGACAGCGAAGACTACCGCGAAGGTATCCAAGCTTTCCTCGAAAAACGCAAACCCCAATTCAAAGGCCGCTAATTTCCAACCGCTTTTTACTCTTACTCACCCAACTATTCAACCACTCCTCAAAAAAACAAAAACCGTCTCAGAAAACACTTAAGGTTCGTTAGGCTCCATTTCTTTCCAAAAGGACAAAAAAGCATTGTGCCAATCACGCTTCTCTACTTTTGCACGCCCAGCCAGCCCCATTTTATGGCAAAGAGCCGGTTCTTGGACAAACTTATCCAAAGCTTGAACAACCCCTCCAGCATCCAAAGCCCGCGTGATAAAACCATCAACCCCGTGACTAACCAAATCCTTCGGCCCACCCATATCGCTCACAATACATGGCAAGCCACTCGCCTGAGCCTCTAAAACGACATTCCCAAATGTATCCGTAGTGCTAGGAAATACAAATATATCTGCCGAAGCATAGGCAACTGCCAGCTCCTCCCCATGAAGTGCCCCGGTAAAAATTGCATCCGGTAACAAATTCCGAAGCTGCTGAAAATAAGGACCATCCCCAACAAAGGCCAAGCGAACAGGCAACCCCCGTCGCTCAATCTCTCGCGAAGCCGTCACCAACACATCTAAGTTCTTCTCACGCGAAATACGGCCAACAAATAAAGCAATAAACTCCCCTTCCAACGAACCTCGACTTAACCAAAATCCAGATTCCCTCTTTCCCGGATGAAAAAGTCTCGTATCAAGCCCACGTGGCAAAATCCGTAATCGTTCAGCCGGAATCCCTCGCCGTATCCAGCACTGACGATAATCCTCACAGTTCACAAAAACCCGCTCCTGCTTGCTGTAAAACCAATGCATATAATTCCAAGTAAGGGTCTCGAGAAAAGCATCGTCCGTTAAAATCCCCACATATTGTGGAAAATCCGTATGGTAGATGCTCGCACTCGGAAGCCCCAACATCTCCGCTGCCAGCAAAGCCGTCAAACCCACAGGCCCAGGGGTGCTAATGATTAACTGAGTTATCTTTTCCCGCTCTATCCAGTCCAAGATCTGCAAAAGCGGGGGAAAACTCAGCCGCTGCAATTCATATTCAGGCAGTTCAAATTCACCTATCGGTTGAAAATTTTGGACTTTTATATCCGAATATTGCACCGGATTCGACCGACATGCCACCACCGTAATGTCAAACCCAGCCTGCAATCCAGCAGCAGCCATCTTCCGAATCGTCGTCGTAACACCGTTTATCTCATCCAACGTGTCGGTAAACCACGCACGCTTCGCATTTTGAAGCTGCGGTGGAACTTCTCCGCAAAGCGAATGGCAAATCTCCCGCAAACGCTGCCGCCGAGGAAAACGAAACGACTGCAAATAAGGAGAAAGCAAGAGCAGAATCGGTAAAATCGGAGCCGCCATTTGAAGACTTTCTAAAATCCGTCCCACCCGCATCTGCTCGAGAAAGTGCGAAGTAAGCCGATACCCAAGTTGCCCGCTAATTAGGTCTGCCATTAAAAAAGCCCTGCGTTCAGGCTCATTTACCCCAGACGTCACACGCGCTATTGCTGCCCTCACCGCCGGCTGAGAAAAATACGTCGCAAGCTCTCGCCAAAAAGAACTCTGACCAGCACGAGCAAATTCAAATATCTTTCCGCTTGCTAAACCTTGCGCTAGAAAAGAAAGTTTCTCTGAAAGAGAAAATTCAGTCGGATCTCGCCCCTCCAGAAAACGCGAGCATACCTTCTCCAACAACATCGAACCTGGATCCTGCGGATTGCGAAAAAGCTTAGACTTAACATAAGAAAAAGCCGTGCTGTAGGTATTGTGGGCCATCCGCAATGGTGACCCCGCACTGCCACCAGCCCTAACTCGCCCCTCTCGGATGGAGTCAAGGAACTCTTTAACTGAAGCAGTTCGCGGCGTTTCCGTCCATGTTGTCCCCATGTAAAGTCCACCAGAATCATCTGATCCACCAACAAACACCTTCTGCCACGCCCTCTCATGCGTTGGTTCAAGAGAGACTTCTTCAGCAAAACGAAAAATACTTTCTGAAGTTAAGTGCCTCAAAGTCCACTGAAGACAATCCGTGAGTAACGCAGGATATTTCCCATTCGGCGCCTCAAAATGACGAAATAGCAAAACCAACTTTTTGACATGAAGAGAAGTCAGCTTTTCGTCAGAACTGTAAAGAGGATGTGCAACTGCATGTGCTATATTGTGGACTTGTAGGTATTTTTGAACATCGTAAATGTTCGTCCGTAGCTTCTGGAGCTCATGGTGATCCGTCTCCCTCAATCCCCAAATCAGCAGATAAACTTTGCAGCCATCCTCCGGAAAATATGTGATCAGCTCTTCACTAAGAAAAACTCCATCTAGGTCCGCTATTTCAAGACAACCACTAATCGAATTCGTATCCGTTAGGGTTACATATGTCATCCCTGCCGCACGAAGTTTGGCATACAGATCCCGCGGATTCGAATAACTAGCCGGAAACTCCAACCGACGAAGTATCCAGTCGGCTGCAGCTCCACTAAAAAGACTATGAACGTGTAAGTCAGCTTTTGAACACGTCGTCTCGTCTATTAAGTCTTCTTTCAATTTTTTATGGATATTCTAGTATTTTTATTTTTTTCGTTTTATTCAGCCATACCTCATACGGCATAGCTCTCCCTCTCATCAAAACCGCTTTCTGGATACAACGAAGAGAGTGCCTCTTTATAGCTGGAAATTTCCAATCGGGTGGGTGAAGCGAAATCCGAATAAGTGGGTTTTCACTTAGTGTATTCAGCAAAAACTCATTCCAAAATATACTTAAAATTCTCCTCCAAGCCGCTCGCGTGCTGTAACACAAACTCTGAGAAATGTAGCAAGTCCTCCTCCTTAGACAAATTACAGATCGAAGAGTAACTGTATACAAAAAAGCTCCACACTCATCTAACCCTCGAAGGGCTTCCACCCCAAGCAACCACGCAGGAGCTATAAACCCTTTACACTTCAGACCAGAACTTTCGAAATACCCCAAACCAGTTCGGATCAATTTTTTTGTTTTTTCGATGCTTGTGTCATAAAATTCTCCCTCACCAGCAGTGTAAAATTTCGTGACTACATTATCTATAATAGACCTCTGTCCCTTTAATTCATCTCGTCGATGGAAACAACCATGCATAACCACCTCATGGCTCTTTATCTTTGACCGAACCCACGTCAAAAATTCCGGATGTGCACTTATTGGATACTTACCGTGCCAATTCGGAACAACAAGCAGTGATGTCTCCGTAACTCCAACCAAAACAAGATCTCTCAGTATCTCCTCAACAATCACTTGACTTCCTGGGTGCACATCGTGAATTGAAACCACAACCCCATTCACAAAAGAAGTTGCGGTTTGGATTTGCGAAATTCCACAGCTTGGTGAATCTTCCATCACTAAATCCTTTTAAACATGGCCGATTCGAACGAACCTTCTCAGAACGATAATCGTCGTCGAAACCTTGACCCCCAATTTAATTGGCGCGGTTTGATCCTCTTTGCAATCGCGTTTTTCCTCATCGCCGGCGCATTCCTCATTCGAGGTAGCGATTTGGCTCGAACTCAGGACCTCACTTACAACGAATTCCTAACTTACCTCCAACAAGGACGGATCCTCTCATCAGACGACCAACCCCTGCAAATCATCGTCGAAGAAGGCCGCAAAACAGAAACCATCAGCGGTTATATCCGTAAACCTCTTCCCAAAACTATCGCAAACATCCAAAGAAAACAACTCCAAGCCCAATCTGACTCCTCAGTCAACAAAAGCCAGGATTCTCCACCTCAAAATTCCAAAGGCTCCCTTCTTGCTGAAGGAGAAATGGCCGTCCCTTTTAGAACTCCCGTCCTCTTAAGTTTCCAAGGCCCAGAATTAGAACAAATGTTAAAAGAGGCCGGTGTCGTCTATACCATACGACCAGAATCCAACCTTCTTGCCTCAACTCTTCTTAGCCTACTTCCCATCATCCTCTTCCTTGTCATCCTCTACTTCTTCTTCCGTAGCCAAATCCGTATGGCCGGAAAAGGAGCTTTGAGTTTTGGAAAAAGCAAAGCGCGTCTCTTGACCCAAGACCGTAATAAAGTCACCTTCAAAGACGTCGCCGGTGTGGACGAAGCAAAAGAAGAAGTCCAAGAACTCGTCGAGTTTTTGAAAGACCCAAAAAAATTTCAAAAACTCGGCGGCAGAATCCCCAAAGGAGTCCTCATGGTAGGCCCTCCAGGAACCGGAAAAACACTGCTCGCACGCGCAATCGCCGGAGAAGCCGATGTTCCATTTTTTTCTATTAGCGGTTCCGACTTCGTAGAAATGTTCGTTGGCGTAGGGGCTTCCCGCGTTCGGGACATGTTCGAGCAAGGCAGAAAAAACGCTCCCTGCTTGATCTTTATCGACGAAATTGATGCCGTCGGCCGTCACCGCGGCCATGGCCTCGGCGGGGGACACGACGAACGAGAACAAACCCTAAACCAATTGCTCGTCGAAATGGATGGCTTCGACACTCAAGACGGCGTCATCATTATCGCCGCTACAAACCGCCCTGATGTTCTCGATCCAGCCTTGCTCCGCCCTGGACGCTTCGACCGCCAAGTCCATGTCCCCCTTCCCGACCTTAAAGGCAGAGAAGAAATTCTCCGCGTGCACGCCAAAAAGGTCAAACTCGGAGAAGATGTCGACCTCTCTTTGGTAGCCCGCGGAACCCCCGGTTTCTCCGGAGCAGAATTAGCGAACGTCCTCAACGAAGCCGCCCTCATGGCCGCCCGCAAAGGCCTAAAAGCCATCACACAGAAGGAAATCGAAGAAGCTCGTGATAAAGTCCGTTGGGGAAAAGAACGCCGCACCCTCGCCATGAGCGAAAAAGAAAAAATCTCCACCGCATGGCATGAAGCAGGCCATGCTTTGCTTAACGTCCTTCTCGAACACACCCATCCTCTGCACAAAGTCACAATTATCCCCCGCGGCCCTTACCTCGGAGCTACCATGTATCTTCCAGAAGGGGACAAATATTCCACCCAATTTAAGGAAGCTCTCGATAGCTTAGCAGTTATCATGGGCGGAAGAATCGCAGAAGAAATGTTTACAGGCGACATCTCCAACGGTGCTGCAGGCGACATCAAACAGGCCACTTCCCTAGCAAGAAAAATGGTATGCGAATGGGGTATGAGCCGCCTCGGTATGGTTGGCTTCGGTGAGTCCAGCGAGCCTGTTTTCCTGGGACGCGAATTAGCTAAATTCCGCGAATATAGCGAAAACACCGCTCAGCTCATTGATGCCGAGGTAAAAAGACTAATCGATGAAGCCTACGAAAGAGCAAGAAAAATTCTCCACGAAAACCGTGATAAACTCGAAAAAATCGCCAATGCCCTCTTGGAATACGAAACTCTCGAAGCCCGCCACATCCACGAAATTCTCGAACACGGCCGAATCCTTAATCCCCCTATGAATGCCACTAAACCCCCTCCACTCCCTCCAGAACCAGGTGTATCTTCACCCCCTCCAGTTTCAAAGCCGGAACGTAACATGCCCGAAGGAGGCCTCCCAGAGCCATCCCCAGCTTAATTCCCCTTTACTTAAATGCCCTTCACAAAAAAGCCAACACCTCAAAACCAAGCCACTTTAAACCTCTTAAAAAAACTGATAGATTTACAAAAGATTGAAAATCAAATAACTACTTTAAAGAGAGAAATTCAAAATTTGCCAAACCAACGCCTGGTCATCGAAAAACGCAGAGAGGATTTAGAAATTAATTTGGAAAATTCGCGAAAGCAAATGCGCCATATTGAATTGGAAAAAAAATCCCTCGAATTGGAAGTAAAATCAAAACAACAACTAATTCAGCGGTATCGTGAACAGCAAGCAAAAACTCGAAAAAATGAAGAATTTCAAGCTTTAAATCACGAAATCTCCCTCGTCCAAGCGGAAATTGTCAAACTTGAAGATCGAGAGCTTGAACTCATGGAGGAAGCAGAAAACCTAAAACCCCACCTCCAAAAAGCAGACGCTGATTACAAAGCCGGTTTACAGGAAATTCAGGAACAATTAATAGCACTCGACTATAAAAAAGATTCCTTGCAAAAACTTCTTTCGGACCTCCAAAACAAACGCTCTGAAAATCTATCTTCATTAGAAACAGATCTAGCCGAAAATTACGAACGTCTCCTAAAAACAAAAAATGGCCTCGCAATTGCTAGATTGCACAACGATGTTTGCCGGGGATGTTGGATGAAAGTCCCTAGGGAAACCGCCCTTCTCGTTGAAGCCTGCACGGAAATTGTCACCTGCCCCAATTGTGGAAGAATCCTAACGCCTTTTGACTAACGAAATCCATTGTAGCTACTGCTGATTTGGAGGCATCATAATGATCCCCACCGTTTGAATCTCAACTTGCGGTGGAATTTCTTGAAAAGCAAGCACAACCAACCTTGGCAAAGAGGGTTCAAAAAACCGTTTAAAAGCCAACCGCAGCTCAGAACCAACAACAACTAAAGCCTGTAATCCTTGCTCTATCATAAAATTCGCCCTTTCGGTTAGCTCTTTCAGAAGATACTGTGCCAAGCTTGGATCAATACTCAAGATCACTTCAAAATGCGTCTTCTGAATCCTCGAAACAAGCGTTTGCTCAAGCCGCGGATCCAGAGTTATAACTTTGATTAAACCGGGCTCACATTCATATTGTCCAGTAAAGTAGAGCCCTAATCTCTTCCGAACTTGCTCAGATAGCTCATCTGGATTCTTAGTAACATGCGCATAATCAGCAACCGCTTCCAAAATTACTGGCAAATTCTTTATAGGAACCCCTTCTCGCAGTAAATTCTCCAAAATCCTCTGAACTACTCCAACTGTCACCAAATCCGGAAATAGCTCAGAAACCAATGCCGGATGGGACGACTTCAAACTGTCTATCATATTTTGAACCTCCTGCCGTGTCAGGATCATCGGCGCAACTTGTTTCAAAGTCTCAGATAAGTGCGTAATAATCACCGATAGTGCATCCACAACACTATACCCTGCAAATTCTGCCTCCCGGCGATCCTCATCCGTTATCCAAACCGCATCAATCCCAAAAACCGGTTCTTTTGTAGGAACCCCACGGAGTTCCACTTTACTGCCAGTAACATTCATCGCCAGCCAACGCCCAGGCATAATACTCCCAGAAGCAACGATCTTCCCACGCAAGAGAAAGCGATACTGATTCGCCTCCAAATCAATACTATCC
>JAOAAX010000072.1 GCA_026418675.1 Chthoniobacterales bacterium
GGTCTTTTGTATACAAAGTTCAGGTGCACATTGTCGTTCAAGCGACAATCTTGGCGATCTTGTCCGCAAACGTGCCCGCCAGGCCTTGCGCGACAAGGCTTCCATGAGGTAGACTTCAGACTCCCCGACTTTCATAAGGGGATTGAGACATGTACACCTCATCCAAGGCTTCAATCGTCTTCTTCAGACTCCCCGACTTTCATAAGGGGATTGAGACTCACCCAGCGAGATATCGCCGGATTTGGTGGACTTCAGACTCCCCGACTTTCATAAGGGGATTGAGACCGTGGCGAGTCCGCGCTTGATGCGGTCAAGGGTCTTCCTTCAGACTCCCCGACTTTCATAAGGGGATTGAGACACCGTTGGCGACGTATCGCCGCCAACTCAGACCTTCAGACTCCCCGACTTTCATAAGGGGATTGAGACCCCTGCCAGGATGCGCCTGACGCAGGATGCGTGCTTCAGACTCCCCGACTTTCATAAGGGGATTGAGACTTCATGTTAGCTCCTTGTGTGTAGGATTAGATCCTTCAGACTCCCCGACTTTCATAAGGGGATTGAGACTTTATATCCGGGTTTTGGCTACCCTGTTATCAAACTTCAGACTCCCCGACTTTCATAAGGGGATTGAGACAAGGTGATTTTGTTTGTTGTACGCCCCCTCGGGCTTCAGACTCCCCGACTTTCATAAGGGGATTGAGACATCAGTCAAAGTCAAATGTTGGGTAGGTCGGGTCTTCAGACTCCCCGACTTTCATAAGGGGATTGAGACAGGGAAAATGCATTTGTTAGATACATTCTCCTCTCTTCAGACTCCCCGACTTTCATAAGGGGATTGAGACCTGGGGTCGAGCTGAAGCGGAACTTACTTCAAACTTCAGACTCCCCGACTTTCATAAGGGGATTGAGACGTCTGGATCAGATCCTGTCGGCCCTATCCTCCTCTTCAGACTCCCCGACTTTCATAAGGGGATTGAGACGTCAGTTGTCGACTCTCTTTGTCGTATGCCCCTTCTTCAGACTCCCCGACTTTCATAAGGGGATTGAGACAGCGGGGTGAGGTCGAGGGTGGCTTTGTAGCCATCTTCAGACTCCCCGACTTTCATAAGGGGATTGAGACCGAAGGGGGGAAAGGTCAAGGACGGCTTTAAAGCCTTCAGACTCCCCGACTTTCATAAGGGGATTGAGACAAGATACTCCAACTCCCCCGAAGGGGGGAAAGGTCTTCAGACTCCCCGACTTTCATAAGGGGATTGAGACTTGACTTGAATAGTGGATACTGGTTTAAACAATGCCACTTCAGACTCCCCGACTTTCATAAGGGGATTGAGACTCGTGCGCTTTAGGAGCGCTGAAATCCTTTCTTCAGACTCCCCGACTTTCATAAGGGGATTGAGACACCTATCGAGAGTTAGAACGATGGTTTTATTACCTTCAGACTCCCCGACTTTCATAAGGGGATTGAGACTGCTGAAGTACGGCTTCATTACACACTTCAATCTTCAGACTCCCCGACTTTCATAAGGGGATTGAGACGCGCGTCCAAATATGTCCAGGGTGAGTGTGACGGCCTTCAGACTCCCCGACTTTCATAAGGGGATTGAGACACTTTAGCTCAAAAATGAAATGCCATAGAAATTCTTCAGACTCCCCGACTTTCATAAGGGGATTGAGACCTGTTTCGAGGGTCAGTTGCCGACCATTTTTATCTTCAGACTCCCCGACTTTCATAAGGGGATTGAGACTCCTCCCTTCTTTGTCTCCGTTATGGTTTTTGTTTCTTCAGACTCCCCGACTTTCATAAGGGGATTGAGACTCGTGGACATCCTCGCGCAGGGACTCGAGCCATCCTTCAGACTCCCCGACTTTCATAAGGGGATTGAGACTCCGTTCTGGATGACCCCTGATACCCTGACGATCCCTTCAGACTCCCCGACTTTCATAAGGGGATTGAGACGTGAGGTCAATAACGGCTTTGAAGCCGTTATCAACTTCAGACTCCCCGACTTTCATAAGGGGATTGAGACGCACGAGAGCGTCGGTGTGCGGCCGCGTTTCATTGGTCTTCAGACTCCCCGACTTTCATAAGGGGATTGAGATGCCACGTGGGCTACTGATCGCCCCGAATAACTTCAGACTCCCCGACTTTCATAAGGGGATTGAGACATACCAAACTTATATTCACCATCCTTTATATACTTCAGACTCCCCGACTTTCATAAGGGGATTGAGACTAGTGCAATGGCTTTCTCGCCATTACTAATAATCTTCAGACTCCTCGACTTTCATAAGGGGATTGAGACCTTTTTGGGCAGCGCACCACGCCCCACCACTGATAGCTTTAGACTCCCCGACTTTCATAAGGGGGCTGGAATAAGACGAAAAGCCCACTC
>JAOAAX010000073.1 GCA_026418675.1 Chthoniobacterales bacterium
GACGTAACCCATTCGTTGGTGTATGGGGTTCTTTGGACTTCAGACTCCCCGGCTTTCATAAGGGGATTGAGACCCCAATGTCCTCCATGTCTACCAAGGAGGACAAGCCTTCAGACTCCCCGGCTTTCATAAGGGGATTGAGACTCGACGAGCTCATCGCGCTGGCTGGCTTCCGCCACTTCAGACTCCCCGGCTTTCATAAGGGGATTGAGACAACTTGCGGGGAACTTTGTGGCCGCATTCCGCGGCTTCAGACTCCCCGGCTTTCATAAGGGGATTGAGACACGCGCTCGGCGTCACCAGCCACGGCTGCCGGCTTCAGACTCCCCGGCTTTCATAAGGGGATTGAGACTTGTTGATGGAGGCCATGTTTGCTCCTTCCCCCAATCTTCAGACTCCCCGGCTTTCATAAGGGGATTGAGACCCGGCCGCGATGCCGAGAAGGGTAACTATTTCGGCTTCAGACTCCCCGGCTTTCATAAGGGGATTGAGACAATTTTTTGGGGACTTTATGGCCGCTTTCCGCGGCTTCAGACTCCCCGGCTTTCATAAGGGGATTGAGACCCTCAGCCGCGAGGCCGAGGAGGGCGACTTTTTCTTCAGACTCCCCGGCTTTCATAAGGGGATTGAGACCTCTTGACAGGCGTGGGCGATCTCCTGGAGGCTCTTCAGACTCCCCGGCTTTCATAAGGGGATTGAGACTGGCCACTTCCCACGCCTCTTGACAGGCGTGGGCTTCAGACTCCCCGGCTTTCATAAGGGGATTGAGACAACATCCCCGCCTGATGCAGGCGGGGGCCTTCAACTTCAGACTCCCCGGCTTTCATAAGGGGATTGAGACGAGATCTCCTCGGTGGAGTAGGGGGTGCGTCGCACCTTCAGACTCCCCGGCTTTCATAAGGGGATTGAGACTTGCAGCCCGCGGCTGCAATGCAGGGGGGGCAGCCTTCAGACTCCCCGGCTTTCATAAGGGGATTGAGACATGGTGGTGGCCCCAGGAAAGGAGCGCAAATGATCTTCAGACTCCCCGGCTTTCATAAGGGGATTGAGACCCCCAGCCACGGCTGCCGGGACGCTAATCCCGGCCTTCAGACTCCCCGGCTTTCATAAGGGGATTGAGACGGTGGGGAGTGAGGTTGACGACCTCACTCATTCTTCAGACTCCCCGGCTTTCATAAGGGGATTGAGACACCTTAGTTTCATATTTTTGCTCCTCAACAGGAACTTCAGACTCCCCGGCTTTCATAAGGGGATTGAGACAAGGCGGTACGCTCCTATGCGGACAAGGTATCTTTCCTTCAGACTCCCCGGCTTTCATAAGGGGATTGAGACTTGCCCGCCGCGCGGTAGTGCGCGGCGAGCTCGGCTTCAGACTCCCCGGCTTTCATAAGGGGATTGAGACACCCAGGCAGACCGATGGTGATGATTGCTTCCACTTCAGACTCCCCGGCTTTCATAAGGGGATTGAGACTTGAGGCCGAGCGACCTCGCTTTGAGGCAGCCCCTTCAGACTCCCCGGCTTTCATAAGGGGATTGAGACCTGGGAGCCGCCCTCCTCGGGCAGCGTAGTGGGCTTCAGACTCCCCGACTTTCATAAGGGGATTGAGACAGAAAAATAAAACCGGTCCTCTACTCTTTATTTCTTCAGACTCCCCGACTTTCATAAGGGGATTGAGACAGCAAGGCGTCGGTGTGCGGCCGCGTCTCATTGCTTCAGACTCCCCGACTTTCATAAGGGGATTGAGACAGGCCGCCGCCGTCCACAACGGCATCCCACCCTTCAGACTCCCCGACTTTCATAAGGGGATTGAGACCCCCGAAGAGATCTTTTAGGGATGGCATATGCGCTTCAGATTCCCCGACTTTCATAAGGGGATTGAGACTTCCCTTCCCAGTAAGCCCAAAGGGCTTTGCGGCCTTCAGATTCCCCGACTTTCATAAGGGGATTGAGACTGCATTCCGCGGCCACATGGGCCACGGAACGTCCTTCAGATTCCCCGACTTTCATAAGGGGATTGAGACCGTGTCAGGAGAGGGCACCTCCTGACTTTCGCGCTCTTCAGATTCCCCGACTTTCATAAGGGGATTGAGACTAAATTTAATTATGGAATTCGCTTCGGCAAAAATAACTTCAGATTCCCCGACTTTCATAAGGGGATTGAGACAGGGCCATGACAGCGTCGACTTCCAGCTTCTCTCTTCAGACTCCCCGACTTTCATAAGGGGATTGAGACCGGCCCGGCTTGGTTGCAACAGGACCGGGCACCCGGCGAGCGTCGGGTGCCCAAGCTGTGCGAGGTAGGGGAGCGTGACGGCCGGGCGCCCTCACGCCTGGTCACGGTGCGGCGTGCAAGCCTCAGGCA
>JAOAAX010000074.1 GCA_026418675.1 Chthoniobacterales bacterium
TTGAGACGAAAGGGAGAGGAGCCAAGCCCCCACCGTTACGACTTCAGGCTCCCCGACTTTCATAAGGGGATTGAGACGCCACAGAACGGCCCTGTTGGTCGCAGATGTAGTACTTCAGGCTCCCCGACTTTCATAAGGGGATTGAGACTCCACATGTGCCACGGAGCGGCCTCCGTGGTCACCTTCAGGCTCCCCGACTTTCATAAGGGGATTGAGACAGGCGGCGGTCCACCCGTCGGGTTCTCTGCACCTTCAGGCTCCCCGACTTTCATAAGGGGATTGAGACGAGGAGGGACACTATTTCGGTGGTGTAAGGGGCTTCAGGCTCCCCGACTTTCATAAGGGGATTGAGACACTTTAATGCCGTTCTCTGCGGCCACGTGGGCCTTCAGGCTCCCCGACTTTCATAAGGGGATTGAGACTCTTCCTCTCTCTGACTAGGCATCTTGTGTTTGCTTCAGGCTCCCCGACTTTCATAAGGGGATTGAGACCAATTTTTTGGCCATCCGGCCTTCGATTGATTCCTTCAGGCTCCCCGACTTTCATAAGGGGATTGAGACCCCAATGCTGAGGGGGGAGTACCCCCTCAACTACTTCAGGCTCCCCGACTTTCATAAGGGGATTGAGACTGCGTTAAGAAGGGTAGACGTGATCGTAATCATGCTTCAGGCTCCCCGACTTTCATAAGGGGATTGAGACGCCCATTGTAGACTCTTGGAACTCAATTCTGCTTCAGGCTCCCCGACTTTCATAAGGGGATTGAGACGGCTGGGGGGGGGTTTACAGCGGGGAGAGAACTTCAGGCTCCCCGACTTTCATAAGGGGATTGAGACTTGGGACCTCTACGATGGATCCGTCCTCCTCCTTCAGGCTCCCCGACTTTCATAAGGGGATTGAGACGCGATGCCGTTGACGGCCATGGCGGTCTCCTTGCTTCAGGCTCCCCGACTTTCATAAGGGGATTGAGACTGATCAACCGGGCCTTGACCCGGTTGCGGAACCTTCAGGCTCCCCGACTTTCATAAGGGGATTGAGACGAAAGGGAGAGGAGCCAAGCCCCCACCGTTACGACTTCAGGCTCCCCGACTTTCATAAGGGGATTGAGACTTTAGCTCTTTAATATCCATTTTTGCTCTCCTTCTTCAGGCTCCCCGACTTTCATAAGGGGATTGAGACTCGACTAATTTTGCTGGGCGGATTTTTCCGCCCTCTTCAGGCTCCCCGACTTTCATAAGGGGATTGAGACTCCGCCGCTACTTGCTCGGGCGTCCCCCCGAACTTCAGGCTCCCCGACTTTCATAAGGGGATTGAGACCCGGGCGGCCACGAAAGCGAGGCGTAGGGCCCTTCAGGCTCCCCGACTTTCATAAGGGGATTGAGACTTCACCAGCGCCCTCGCCCGCTGGGTTAGCGGAACTTCAGGCTCCCCGACTTTCATAAGGGGATTGAGACGCGCGCGGTGAATGGTGCGTCCAGTGCGGTTACTTCTTCAGGCTCCCCGACTTTCATAAGGGGATTGAGACGTCGTAGGCCTCGGGGGAAACTTGCGTCTGCCGCTTCAGGCTCCCCGACTTTCATAAGGGGATTGAGACTTAGGTACTTCTTGATCTCTTTTTTGAGATCCTTCAGGCTCCCCGACTTTCATAAGGGGATTGAGACCTCGGATTTCTGTTTTGGCGTTCATCATGCTTTTGTCTTCAGGCTCCCCGACTTTCATAAGGGGATTGAGACGGTCGAAGGTGTTGAAGGCATCTACGATGCCTCGTCTTCAGGCTCCCCGACTTTCATAAGGGGATTGAGACAGGATTTTGTGCGTATAGTACCGCGACTCCATGCTTCAGGCTCCCCGACTTTCATAAGGGGATTGAGACCTCAATCAAAAATTGCTTAATGTTTTTCTTTAGCTCTTCAGGCTCCCCGACTTTCATAAGGGGATTGAGACGGCGCGCACAGGAGATAAGAGAGCATTTTGGCTCTTCAGGCTCCCCGACTTTCATAAGGGGATTGAGACGGCGGTCCAGCCGTCATGGTCTCTCTTTACTCGCCTTCAGGCTCCCCGACTTTCATAAGGGGATTGAGACACCTCTGGGCTACTCGATTGTTAGTAATATACGCCTTCAGGCTCCCCGACTTTCATAAGG
>JAOAAX010000075.1 GCA_026418675.1 Chthoniobacterales bacterium
GAGACTCGGCAGCAATGCCGAGGAGGGAAACCCTCTCCAGCTTCAGACTCCCCGACTTTCATAAGGGGATTGAGACCTTCCAGAACAATGAGTGAGATGGTTGCATGTGCATCTTCAGACTCCCCGACTTTCATAAGGGGATTGAGACCTCTTGGAACTCAATTCTGAGTAACTGTTTCCGTCTTCAGACTCCCCGACTTTCATAAGGGGATTGAGACTATAGTACCGAGATTCCATGATCACGGCACCTTCTTCAGACTCCCCGACTTTCATAAGGGGATTGAGACGCCGCTGCTATCAACAGTTGTATCCCACCCCTCAACTTCAGACTCCCCGACTTTCATAAGGGGATTGAGACCGATCCCAGCAGGTATGTTGCGGATTTCACGACTTCAGACTCCCCGACTTTCATAAGGGGATTGAGACCAAAGGAGGGCGGGAGAAGTCCCTCCTCGGCACTTCAGACTCCCCGACTTTCATAAGGGGATTGAGACCCGCAGCTGCAGGCGTTGCGTAGGCAGGTCCATCTTCAGACTCCCCGACTTTCATAAGGGGATTGAGACCATCCACTTCCAGCTTCGACACTGGCATTGGACTTCAGACTCCCCGACTTTCATAAGGGGATTGAGACCTTCATCTTCTAGTTTTAATGTGATTAGGGCCTTCAGACTCCCCGACTTTCATAAGGGGATTGAGACGCGTCTCTGCTACCTCCTCAGCGGAGGTAGCCAGCTTCAGACTCCCCGACTTTCATAAGGGGATTGAGACCGCTGATGTTGATCAGCATATCAACTCCTTTCCTTCAGACTCCCCGACTTTCATAAGGGGATTGAGACTCGGCAGCAATGCCGAGGAGGGAAACCCTCTCCAGCTTCAGACTCCCCGACTTTCATAAGGGGATTGAGACCACTAATTTGGCTGGCCGAAGTACCCCATTTTCCTTCTTCAGACTCCCCGACTTTCATAAGGGGATTGAGACAGCCGGTGCCCTCAAAAGAGGGGCAGTTCTGGCTCTTCAGACTCCCCGACTTTCATAAGGGGATTGAGACGCCATGGCGAGCACGGCCTCCCGCTCGCACCTCCCTTCAGACTCCCCGACTTTCATAAGGGGATTGAGACGGCCACATGGGCCACGGAGCGCCCTCGGTGGTCACCTTCAGACTCCCCGACTTTCATAAGGGGATTGAGACCGCGAGGCCGAGGAGAGAGATCTTTTCCAGGGCTTCAGACTCCCCGACTTTCATAAGGGGATTGAGACTCCATCAGGGAGGACAGACGTACGAAGATCTCCGCCTTCAGACTCCCCGACTTTCATAAGGGGATTGAGACGTTTTGAGGGGGCAGAACCCCCTCGATTAGATACTTCAGACTCCCCGACTTTCATAAGGGGATTGAGACGCGGCCAAGCGCAGCGGGCGCAACCGCGTCGGTGGCTTCAGACTCCCCGACTTTCATAAGGGGATTGAGACGCGCTCCGCGGCCACGTGGGCCACGGAGCGTCCTCTCTTCAGACTCCCCGACTTTCATAAGGGGATTGAGACGAGAGGAGAGAGGTCAAGAGTGGCTTCGTAGCCATCTTCAGACTCCCCGACTTTCATAAGGGGATTGAGACGAGGAGGGCCACTGTTTCGGTGGTGTAGGGGGTCTTCAGACTCCCCGACTTTCATAAGGGGATTGAGACTCCGTTTTCCGCGGCCACGTGGGCCACGGAGCTTCAGACTCCCCGACTTTCATAAGGGGATTGAGACTGATCTTTGCCTGGATCTGCGATTAGTCGTGTACCTCCTTCAGACTCCCCGACTTTCATAAGGGGACTGTAATAAGACGAAAAGCCTACTCAGTTCAAAAATCGCTTTTTCGAG
>JAOAAX010000076.1 GCA_026418675.1 Chthoniobacterales bacterium
TGAAGCCGGACGCGCGGTTGTCATATTCCGTGCAGGACCGTGTCTCAATCCCCTTATGAAAGTCGGGGAGTCTGAAGTTAATGACATGGTACGAACATGAAATGAAAGCGTCTCAATCCCCTTATGAAAGTCGGGGAGTCTGAAGAGCGCGTCCACCAGCCAGGAGTGCTTGCGCTGTCTCAATCCCCTTATGAAAGTCGGGGAGTCTGAAGGAGGACATGGAAGACGACGTTCCGTTCTGATGAGGTCTCAATCCCCTTATGAAAGTCGGGGAGTCTGAAGTTGATTGAGGGGGTCCTGCCCCCTCAGTACTGGGGGTCTCAATCCCCTTATGAAAGTCGGGGAGTCTGAAGGCCCCAGGAAAGGAGCGAAAGATGGAAATTCAGTCTCAATCCCCTTATGAAAGTCGGGGAGTCTGAAGGGTGCGCGTGTTTGGCACCCCTTCTGAGAAAGGGTCTCAATCCCCTTATGAAAGTCGGGGAGTCTGAAGCAAAACGCGATTTTTGGCCGCCGAAGTCACCAAGTCTCAATCCCCTTATGAAAGTCGGGGAGTCTGAAGCGGGCAACCGGTGGCTCGCCGCCGCAGCAGCGGGTCTCAATCCCCTTATGAAAGTCGGGGAGTCTGAAGGTAGCTCCACGCGGCGAACCAACAGATCCCGTCCGTCTCAATCCCCTTATGAAAGTCGGGGAGTCTGAAGTTGTTTTAGCCGCCCTGAACGGGCAGCGCGCCGAGTCTCAATCCCCTTATGAAAGTCGGGGAGTCTGAAGAAGCTCATCCCCACCGCGGATGAGCTATACAAGTCTCAATCCCCTTATGAAAGTCGGGGAGTCTGAAGACCCAACTGGTGAGGAAACAACCGTGAGTACAAGTCTCAATCCCCTTATGAAAGTCGGGGAGTCTGAAGGAATCAAGGTAGATGTCTCTAAGTTTGTAGAGTCTCAATCCCCTTATGAAAGTCGGGGAGCCTGAAGTTTTGGGGACTCTGTTCGTCGGCTGGGGTCTTCGTCTCAATCCCCTTATGAAAGTCGGGGAGCCTGAAGTCTAATAGAAGGGGTGCTACCCCCTCAAAACTGGTCTCAATCCCCTTATGAAAGTCGGGGAGCCTGAAGCCAACTGATCGGCTTTCTTGGGGCTGCCCCGGATGTCTCAATCCCCTTATGAAAGTCGGGGAGCCTGAAGTGGCGAACGAGCTCGGCGAGATCATCGCCGAGCGTCTCAATCCCCTTATGAAAGTCGGGGAGCCTGAAGCTACTCTGGCCGGAAGACATGGATCTGGAAGAGGTCTCAATCCCCTTATGAAAGTCGGGGAGCCTGAAGGAAAGCGGCCACAAAGTTCCCCGCAAGTTCTGGGGGTCTCAATCCCCTTATGAAAGTCGGGGAGCCTGAAGTTTTGAGGGCACCGGCTTTGACCAGCCGGAGATCCTGTCTCAATCCCCTTATGAAAGTCGGGGAGCCTGAAGGGCAGTAGTGGCGAGCGAAACCGGAATCTCGGTGTCTCAATCCCCTTATGAAAGTCGGGGAGCCTGAAGGGAAGGAGATTAAGATGGAACTCGACCTCGGGGGGGTCTCAATCCCCTTATGAAAGTCGGGGAGCCTGAAGTCAAAAGGAGTCTGTCATGTTGAACAAGGTCCAACGTCTCAATCCCCTTATGAAAGTCGGGGAGCCTGAAGTCGGGGACCAAGATCCAGAGTGGGCGTGTGACAGTCTCAATCCCCTTATGAAAGTCGGGGAGCCTGAAGTCCAAAGAATTTTAAGGAGTATCACATATGTGAGTCTCAATCCCCTTATGAAAGTCGGGGAGCCTGAAGTTTTATGA
>JAOAAX010000077.1 GCA_026418675.1 Chthoniobacterales bacterium
CCCATGAAGCCCTCGAAAAAGCGATTTTTGAGCTGAGTGGGCTTTTCGTCTTATTACAGTCCCCTTATGAAAGTCGGGGAGTCTGAAGGAATCGGGCACAAAGCCGTGACTGTTATCAGTCCGTCTCAATCCCCTTATGAAAGTCGGGGAGTCTGAAGGAGGAGAGGATGGTAAACAACGGGGAAAGAAACGTCTCAATCCCCTTATGAAAGTCGGGGAGTCTGAAGATCCAGAAAGGATGGGGGCGGGAGGCCACGCTCGCCGTCTCAATCCCCTTATGAAAGTCGGGGAGTCTGAAGTCAAAATTGGTGGATTTGGGGGGTGCATTGCAGTCTCAATCCCCTTATGAAAGTCGGGGAGTCTGAAGGCCTCAAGCCGAGCGACAGGAACACCTGGTCGACGTCTCAATCCCCTTATGAAAGTCGGGGAGTCTGAAGCCTGAAAGGGATAAAACAAATCGCCGGAATAAGGTCTCAATCCCCTTATGAAAGTCGGGGAGTCTGAAGCCTACACCACCGAAAGGATCGACCTCCTCGGCATGTCTCAATCCCCTTATGAAAGTCGGGGAGTCTGAAGCTCTCCAAACGGGGCATTGCCCCGGCATACGCCGGTCTCAATCCCCTTATGAAAGTCGGGGAGTCTGAAGTGGTGGAGGGGGTACCACCTGCACCCCCTCTACGGTCTCAATCCCCTTATGAAAGTCGGGGAGTCTGAAGGCAAACACCCTACACCACCGAGGAGATCTCCCTCCGTCTCAATCCCCTTATGAAAGTCGGGGAGTCTGAAGCGGCTCATCCCCACTGCGGATGAGCTATACAGCAGTCTCAATCCCCTTATGAAAGTCGGGGAGTCTGAAGGTCGGTTATACGGCGAACCCGCTAAATGGGTAGCCAAGTCTCAATCCCCTTATGAAAGTCGGGGAGTCTGAAGGCACGTGTCACGACCTCGTCCGAGGTCGTGGGCGTCTCAATCCCCTTATGAAAGTCGGGGAGTCTGAAGCTGGAAATGTTGTGTGGGCCGATATCCCCTTTGCAGGTCTCAATCCCCTTATGAAAGTCGGGGAGTCTGAAGAAATAGTTCGGCGCACCCCCTATACCTACCAAGAGGTCTCAATCCCCTTATGAAAGTCGGGGAGTCTGAAGAAGTTTACAGAGGCCATCAACGGCCTCGAATAGTCTCAATCCCCTTATGAAAGTCGGGGAGTCTGAAGAAGAAAGGAGCGCAAAATGATTGAGATTGTTGATTGTCTCAATCCCCTTATGAAAGTCGGGGAGTCTGAAGAGTGATTCCTGTTGAGGAGCAAAAATATGAAACGTCTCAATCCCCTTATGAAAGTCGGGGAGTCTGAAGTACTATATCTGCGATTATAGTGGGCGTTCCGTGGGTCTCAATCCCCTTATGAAAGTCGGGGAGTCTGAAGTAAACACACGAAGGGGTAAAAAAAATGAATGCCTTAGCGTCTCAATCCCCTTATGAAAGTCGGGGAGTCTGAAGCAAAAAAGATTTGCAAAAGTATCTGGTGGAGGGGGCAGGTCTCAATCCCCTTATGAAAGTCGGGGAGTCTGAAGTCTACCTCATGGAAGCCTTGTCGCGCAAGGCCTGGCGGGCACGTTTGCGGACAAGATCACCAAGATTGTCGCTTGAA
>JAOAAX010000078.1 GCA_026418675.1 Chthoniobacterales bacterium
GAAAAAGCGATTTTTGAGCTGAGTGGGCTTTTCGTCTTATTCCAGCCCCCTTATGAAAGTCGGGGAGTCTGAAGCAAACTAACCCCGGACTCAGAGCGGCTCGACGAGGTCTCAATCCCCTTATGAAAGTCGGGGAGTCTGAAGCTCACTCCCCACCCGATCCGGGTGGCGAATGAGTCTCAATCCCCTTATGAAAGTCGGGGAGTCTGAAGATGGGCACTGCGATTTACCGAAAGACCGCCCTTGGTCTCAATCCCCTTATGAAAGTCGGGGAGTCTGAAGCGGTAGTCAAATACGCGGACGACATAACCATAGTCTGTCTCAATCCCCTTATGAAAGTCGGGGAGTCTGAAGGTGGCTGGGGACGCCGAGCGCGTCCACCAGCCGTCTCAATCCCCTTATGAAAGTCGGGGAGTCTGAAGGGAGAGCAGGCCATCCAGTCCCTCTTTTGGGACAAGTCTCAATCCCCTTATGAAAGTCGGGGAGTCTGAAGCCCTCATTTGAGGGGTGGGATGCCGTGGTGGATAAGTCTCAATCCCCTTATGAAAGTCGGGGAGTCTGAAGCATTTGAGGGGTGGGACACCGTTGTAGACAACGGTCTCAATCCCCTTATGAAAGTCGGGGAGTCTGAAGAGGTCGTCAACCTCACTCCCCACCCGATCCGGGGTCTCAATCCCCTTATGAAAGTCGGGGAGTCTGAAGCGCGGCCGAGGAGGGACTGTTACCCCCCTCATTGTCTCAATCCCCTTATGAAAGTCGGGGAGTCTGAAGTGCGCGTCCGGCTGGCTTCTCAGCGCTCCGGCGTCTCAATCCCCTTATGAAAGTCGGGGAGTCTGAAGCAAGGAGGAAAACAATGATTCAGATCTGCCCTATGGTCTCAATCCCCTTATGAAAGTCGGGGAGTCTGAAGGCCCGGAGTGCTGGCGCTGGTGGCGGAGGCCAAGTCTCAATCCCCTTATGAAAGTCGGGGAGTCTGAAGGAGGTGAAAAAGCTCGTTAATGCGGCGTGGGGGTCTCAATCCCCTTATGAAAGTCGGGGAGTCTGAAGGAAAAAATGGCCGAGGCAAGAAAACAAAAGAAAGACGTCTCAATCCCCTTATGAAAGTCGGGGAGTCTGAAGTATTATATCTGCGATACAATGGGCCGCTCTGTAGTCTCAATCCCCTTATGAAAGTCGGGGAGTCTGAAGTCGGGGACCAAGACCCCGAGTGGGCGTGTGACACGGTCTCAATCCCCTTATGAAAGTCGGGGAGTCTGAAGGCAGAGACCATGATGGCTGGACCGCCGCCCACGAGTCTCAATCCCCTTATGAAAGTCGGGGAGTCTGAAGTTGAAAATCAAGGCTTCAAAAATATAAGTTTGAGGTCTCAATCCCCTTATGAAAGTCGGGGAGTCTGAAGACCATGGAAAAACTCTTGCTTATTCTTGCGCGTCTCAATCCCCTTATGAAAGTCGGGGAGTCTGAAGCCAGTACGCAGCGGCGCAAACAGCGGAAGCGCTGGTCTCAATCCCCTTATGAAAGTCGGGGAATCTGAAGTCTACCTCATGGAAGCCTTGTCGCGCAAGGCCTGGCGGGCACGTTTGCGGACAAGATCGCCAAGATTGTC
>JAOAAX010000079.1 GCA_026418675.1 Chthoniobacterales bacterium
GTGCCCGCCAGGCCTTGCGCGACAAGGCTTCCATGAGGTAGACTTCAGACTCCCCGACTTTCATAAGGGGATTGAGATGCCATGAATGGCTTGTCCCCATGGACGCACATCACTTCAGACTCCCCGACTTTCATAAGGGGATTGAGATTTTTTCCTTTACGACAACCTCCAGGTTGCACACCCTTCAGACTCCCCGACTTTCATAAGGGGATTGAGATGACGGTCTCCTTGCCGGGGTGCGCAACCCGGCTTCAGACTCCCCGACTTTCATAAGGGGATTGAGATTGTTGCTCAGCTCATTTCGCTTTTTTATTTATTCCTTCAGACTCCCCGACTTTCATAAGGGGATTGAGATGTGGGCAGGAGTCCCTCCTCGGCCGCGAGGCCGAGGACTTCAGACTCCCCGACTTTCATAAGGGGATTGAGATGCAGCAATGCCGAGGAGGGAAACTTTTTCCAGCTTCAGACTCCCCGACTTTCATAAGGGGATTGAGATCGCTCCAGGGGTGGAGCAGGGCGTAAATAAAGCTTCAGACTCCCCGACTTTCATAAGGGGATTGAGATTTCCAATTTTGAGGGGGCAGGACCCCCTCTACTACTTCAGACTCCCCGACTTTCATAAGGGGATTGAGACCGAGATGCGGGGCAAAAAGGCCCATGTTGATCTCTTCAGACTCCCCGACTTTCATAAGGGGATTGAGACTCGACGAGCTTTTCGCGCTGGCTGGCCTCAGCCACTTCAGACTCCCCGACTTTCATAAGGGGATTGAGACTTCACCCACGACCACCATGGACATGAAGTCATAGCTTCAGACTCCCCGACTTTCATAAGGGGATTGAGACAGGATTTTGTGCGTATAGTACCGCGACTCCACTTCAGACTCCCCGACTTTCATAAGGGGATTGAGACGTTGTGTAGGGGGTGCGGTGCACCACCTGCACCTCTTCAGACTCCCCGACTTTCATAAGGGGATTGAGACCTGCGGCGACGAGCCATCGGTTGCCCACCGCGCCTTCAGACTCCCCGACTTTCATAAGGGGATTGAGACATAAAACGGGTACCCATCCGCATCAGCTCGACATCTTCAGACTCCCCGACTTTCATAAGGGGATTGAGACCAAGCGTGGGAAATCTCTTGCAGGCTGAGGGACCTTCAGACTCCCCGACTTTCATAAGGGGATTGAGACCCTCGCGCCGGCCTGCACGGCCCGGGCCAGCGCCTTCAGACTCCCCGACTTTCATAAGGGGATTGAGACTTTTTGAGAGAGTTTGTGCGTATGATATTGTGCTTCAGACTCCCCGACTTTCATAAGGGGATTGAGACACACGAGCAGGGCACGGGCCCCCTCTTTTTGGGACTTCAGACTCCCCGACTTTCATAAGGGGATTGAGACGGCGTCTTCCACCGTTTCGCCGCTGGCGCGGCTTCAGACTCCCCGACTTTCATAAGGGGATTGAGACGGATATGGCGCGGCCCTGTCACTCGGCCGCTTGTACTTCAGACTCCCCGACTTTCATAAGGGGACTGTAATAAGACGAAAAGCCTACTCAGTTCAAAAATCGCTTTTTCGAG
>JAOAAX010000080.1 GCA_026418675.1 Chthoniobacterales bacterium
AAGTGCCCCTTCAGACTCCCCGACTTTCATAAGGGGATTGAGACCTCTCTGGCACTCACTTGGTGCTCATGATGTTCTTCAGACTCCCCGACTTTCATAAGGGGATTGAGACATTGTATCGCAGATATAATACTCCCTAAATGAGCTTCAGACTCCCCGACTTTCATAAGGGGATTGAGACGCCCACTGTAATCGCATATAAAATAATCCCTTCAGACTCCCCGACTTTCATAAGGGGATTGAGACGCAGGGCCCCCTCGACCAGATACTTTTGCAGGTCTTCAGACTCCCCGACTTTCATAAGGGGATTGAGACTGGCTGAGGTGTACGCGGGGCGGCTGCCCCCGGCTTCAGACTCCCCGACTTTCATAAGGGGATTGAGACGGTCCGGACACGAGCAAGGCGCGGGCTCCCCCACCTTCAGACTCCCCGACTTTCATAAGGGGATTGAGACTTAGTGTAGGGGGTTTTGTTTACCCCCCAAACCCTTCAGACTCCCCGACTTTCATAAGGGGATTGAGACACTGACTCCGGGGCTTTATCTAGCTCGTCGAGACCTTCAGACTCCCCGACTTTCATAAGGGGATTGAGACTACTGTCGTTGTAGAAGGTCTTTGACGAAGACCCCTTCAGACTCCCCGACTTTCATAAGGGGATTGAGACTTTGACATCGAAAACATGAGGTCTGCAGCCCTTCAGACTCCCCGACTTTCATAAGGGGATTGAGACTCGCGCGTGACACGTCTGGCCAAATGCTCCTCTTCAGACTCCCCGACTTTCATAAGGGGATTGAGACCTTCATAAGAACTCCTTGAGCAATTCCTTCACTTCAGACTCCCCGACTTTCATAAGGGGATTGAGACTCGACCCTTTGGTCCCTCGAGCGCTTCGGCGCTTCAGACTCCCCGACTTTCATAAGGGGATTGAGACAAGAGGGCGATTTTTTCGTTGGTGTAGGGGGTTTTGCTTCAGACTCCCCGACTTTCATAAGGGGATTGAGACGCGATGACGAGATCGCGGATTTCGAGCTCCTCCTTGCTTCAGACTCCCCGACTTTCATAAGGGGATTGAGACGCGTAGTGGGCGGCCTTTAGGCCGTTGTTATCCCTTCAGACTCCCCGACTTTCATAAGGGGATTGAGACACCGGTACTCTGCCCGACTGGAGCCAGTCGAGCAGCTTCAGACTCCCCGACTTTCATAAGGGGATTGAGACAGGTCGTGACTCGTGCCACCGCCCCGGATGGCGGCTTCAGACTCCCCGACTTTCATAAGGGGATTGAGACGGCGGAAGTCAGGCGGCCCGCCACCGCAGCAGCGCTTCAGACTCCCCGACTTTCATAAGGGGATTGAGACTTAAAGCTCCCCTGCGGCTGCGCAGCCCCGTACCGCTTCAGACTCCCCGACTTTCATAAGGGGATTGAGACCCTCGCACACCAGCCCTGCCTGGCGCTTTTTAGCCTTCAGGCTCCCCGACTTTCATAAGGGGATTGAGACTTAAAGCTCCCCTGCGGCTGCGCAGCCCCGTACCGCTTCAGACTCCCC
>JAOAAX010000081.1 GCA_026418675.1 Chthoniobacterales bacterium
ACCCGACGCTCGCCGGGTGCCCGGTCCTGTTGCAACCAAGCCGGGCCGGTCTCAATCCCCTTATGAAAGTCGGGGAGTCTGAAGGGCCCAACGCAGAGCACCTGCGGGTTCTGATGGGTCTCAATCCCCTTATGAAAGTCGGGGAGCCGAAGGCTGCGTATGCGGCCGCTGCCGGACGACCTGCGGTCTCAATCCCCTTATGAAAGTCGGGGAGTCTGAAGCAGCGGCCATATCACGATCGCGATGCCTGCCGGTCTCAATCCCCTTATGAAAGTCGGGGAGTCTGAAGGCGTGGTTTGAGAGGCTGCGGAATCGATGGATTTCGTCTCAATCCCCTTATGAAAGTCGGGGAGTCTGAAGAAAAGGGCGACTGCGCCGAGAAAACAAAGGTCCGGTCTCAATCCCCTTATGAAAGTCGGGGAGTCTGAAGCGGTAGCGTGCGAGGTGATGCGCCTCGCGTTCGTGTCTCAATCCCCTTATGAAAGTCGGGGAGTCTGAAGGAGCGGCCGGGACGACCTGTTGCGCTTTCACGAGGTCTCAATCCCCTTATGAAAGTCGGGGAGCCTGAAGGCCTCAAGGCCGCCCACTACGCTGCCCGCGGCGGGGTCTCAATCCCCTTATGAAAGTCGGGGAGCCTGAAGGCCGCCGTGCCGTACTCCGGCGATGAGGCTTGGGTCTCAATCCCCTTATGAAAGTCGGGGAGCCTGAAGTCGACAGGCAGCCGCGTGTATCTAACGTTATACCGTCTCAATCCCCTTATGAAAGTCGGGGAGCCTGAAGGCTTTTTTTTTTTCGACGTACCGGAAGGCATCTGCCGGTCTCAATCCCCTTATGAAAGTCGGGGAGTCTGAAGGGGGGATGGGGCTCACCCGGCCTCACGGCCGGGTCTCAATCCCCTTATGAAAGTCGGGGAGTCTGAAGCCATCAAACCGCCCGCAGTTGTGGAGAGTCAGCAGGGTCTCAATCCCCTTATGAAAGTCGGGGAGTCTGAAGACTCGTAACGGGGTGGGTGCCCACTTGCAGGGGGTCTCAATCCCCTTATGAAAGTCGGGGAGTCTGAAGTGGCGGAAGCCAGCCAGCGCGATGAGCTCGTCGAGTCTCAATCCCCTTATGAAAGTCGGGGAGTCTGAAGCCGCACATTACGCCGCCAGAGGCGGGCGGCAGTCTCAATCCCCTTATGAAAGTCGGGGAGTCTGAAGAGAGCCGTTCTCCTGGGCGCGCTGGGACTTCTCCCGTCTCAATCCCCTTATGAAAGTCGGGGAGTCTGAAGTACTCTGGCCGCTCTGTGGCGCATGTGGCCGCAGTCTCAATCCCCTTATGAAAGTCGGGGAGTCTGAAGCGGCGGGCAACAAGTGGCTCGCCGCCGCAGCAGCGTCTCAATCCCCTTATGAAAGTCGGGGAGTCTGAAGCTGGTGGCCCAGCTGCGGCGGGCGGGGTTTGCTGTCTCAATCCCCTTATGAAAGTCGGGGAGTCTGAAGTCTACCTCATGGAAGCCTTGTCGCGCAAGGCCTGGCGGGC
>JAOAAX010000007.1 GCA_026418675.1 Chthoniobacterales bacterium
GTCCATGAATACCCGCCGTTTTGTCAGGAGCAAATTGGCGTATGGCAATTGTATTTTTTCCTGCTTTTACGAGTTGTCCAGGAATGCGGTATTTCCGTGGAAGGTTCCATGGATCTTCTTTCTGAGTATCGATTGTAGTTGAGCCTACAGGTTTGCCATTCCAATAGACTGTATCGTAACTCTTTATAGCAGGTATGTGAAGGTTGACTATTTCTCCAGCCCAGGATTCTGGTAATTCTACTACCTTCCTCCATACTGCTTCCCCACAATTTTTTTCAAAGTGTGGATGGTTAGCTGGTAGGTCAAATTTTTCCCAAGAAGTATCATCGAGCGTTTCTACAACAAGCGACTGAGCTGTTTGTGAAATTCCTGGATCTTTGTGTTTGTTTTCCCAAGTAACTAAGGGAAGATTTTGAGTAAACTGAACTTTCCATTCACCTGCAAGAGAAATTTTTTCCGGGAATGGTTGGAAAATTCTCCGATCGGCTGCAAAAGTTGCTCCAAGATTTGTTAGGAGTTGGGTTATAGCACGGGTCTGCCGCCACCGTGTAAAACGAAAATACTGTTTGTTATCAGCATCAAGCGCGATTGGATCTATTTGGCAAAAGATAGCTGTCCCTTTGCCAAGTTGCCTTATTCCGATTAATCCATCGGCGTAAACCTTTAGGTTTGGATTGTTCTCTGAAAGGATCCTTGCATCCGCATCAGTTTTAAAGCGTATGTCACTTGGAGATAAACCCTCTGCTTCAGGAATTGGTGGAGGTGTGAGTGAACCTGAAAAGTTTTTTTTGAGTTGAATATTGGCGCCGTAGTAAGGTTCTCCTCCCTTGGGGCTTGCAAGAAAAAGAATTTTCCCACCTTTTTGAAGATATGAATCAATTTGACTCTCAGTTACTTCAGTAGCTGGAGAAAGAATCGTTAGGTCGGCAGAAAAATCCAAAGTCGTCGCAGTTTGAAATTCTAATCCCATCTGACGGAGATATTTTTCCCATGTTTCGTTTCCAATATAAATGGTTTTCTGGGAGCATTGGCGAAGAGGTGCGTTTAAGAAATATTCAATCAAGTTTGACCCAAGTATTTCAGCGGCAGGATCAGTTGCAACATAGTCTTCAAGGTCTAGAGTTGAGAGAAGAACTTTCCCCTTCCCAAAGTCTAGTTCTAAGAGAGGTGAATATTGGAGATCAAAACCACCTTCGAGAATAGGAGTCCATCCAGCATGGTGAGGTTTTTCTATAGCTGCAGCAGTTAGCGCATGGCGCTGACCCCAGCGCCAACCATACATAGGAAACTGATCTAAAACGGTTGCAATTGTAGGAGAAAGCAGAGTAGAATTACCAGCCCAATTTGTAAGGTTTTCAGGAATAAGTCCCTTAACCACAGGGTGGTTCTCACGTAATGGCCATAGGTGACGAAGCGAATGACGAGCAATCCTTAGTCCTATGTAGTTTCGGAACCAATCAGGTTGTTGTGTCATAATGAGCAACCTTCCCCCTTTCGAGACGAATTCTTCAAGGTTTGAAGGAGGATTGGTTTCTGTTGTAAATGCCTCCCGACCGATTATTAAGGCCTTAGTAGCTTGTCCTTGCCATGGTAAAGTTCGATAGCCAAGAGTTGTTAAGAATTTGTTCGTAAGCCCTTTTGGATCCCATAAGTAAATTGGTTCTGAGGCGGGCGTTTTTGCATTTTTTGGAAAAACTGAAAACGAAAAAGTATCGTTAAGATTTTCCGAACCAATTTTTGCTTCCAATTGAATTTTTGCATCAATACGTTTCTGGCTTTGATTGATCGCTTGAAAAGAAATCGGAACAAACTTTGTTTCCGCTGGATTAAGGATACCTTGAATTTGGCCTGTCGATTCATTATCTAATCCTATGGTCTTCCAGCTCAAATTAAACGATTGCGACTGACGTGAATCATTCACTAAAACGAGTTGTTTTTTTACAGTTTCTCCATTACGATAGTGATGCGTTTTCTCATAAGGAGTGTCGGGTCCACCAGCAATCCAAGCTAAGTATGGAGAGGAAACTTCTAAAAGTGCCTTTCCTGCTGGGTTTTCAATATAAGCGTCGCTTTTCCAAGACTTGGCCAACTCACTAGCTTTTAAGCTCTCTGGAAATGTTCCTGAAAGACCTGGTTTAAACTTGGAAGCAATAGGAACGTCGGGAACACGGGGATTGGGACGATAAAAATTTGGAGTATGCCAAGCTATCATTCCTACCCATCCTGAGTTGTGAGCACGCCACGAACGCCAAGTATTTCTTATAAATAGCTCCTGTATTGCTTGGAACGCTGGGTCTGTCTCAAAAGCCTCATCAAAATTAAAAGATTGGAATTTTTCACCCGAGAGATACTTCGTGCGAATTTGGCGGCGATACCGCTGAGACTCAAGCTTATATGCCTGTGGGCCAAGGTAAATTGCAGAAAACTCTGCAATTAATGGCTCAGTTTCACCAGAATCTCTGAAGCCTTTCCTTCCTCGCATGAAAGAAGAATTTAGAGGTGTCCCAAATTCAATTGCAACGTAAGGCATTTCACCATTTCGAACCCAATCGGACAACCATTCCTCCCGTTCTTGCAGGGGAATAAAATTTAAATAAGTCATAGCTGAATAAATATCACCCTCGTAGGCGGCAGCACCAAAAAGTATAAAACGGGTTGGATCAAGATTTTTAAAAAAAGCTTGTGCCTCACGGAGACCTTGGAGCTCAGGCAAATCATGCCAGCCGCGGCGTCCTATATAAACAGGATTTTGATCCTGGTGGCGGGGACCAACATTTCCCGAGAGAATCCAACCAACAATCGAGGGATGGTTTCGAAATTCACGCCAAACTTGGGTTACAGCTTTCTGCCAAGCATCTTTTTTGTTTGCCCAAATGTCGCGAAAATTTGCATCGCGCATGTATTCGTTAAGCCGGATGAGATTCCCAACCATAGGTAGCCCTTTCTGATCGGCTGCTTCGACAAGGTTTTTTTGCCAGAAAGGACGGCCACGCAAGAAGTAATTTTCTGGCCACATCCAAGCAAGACCGATGTTTCGATTAAGCAACAATTCAACTTCAGCTTGCGCTGCCTCAACATTGCCATAGGGGAAAAAGTTTGAATCTCCGATGTTTGCAACTTGAGGACGATATTCAATACCATTTAGAAAAACCTTTCGGCCTTCAATTTTCCACTCGCGAAAGCCAAAGCGTTCGCGAAAAATGTCATTTATAACCTCGCCATTGAGCTTTATTTCGAGGTCATAAAGGTTTGGAGCTTTATAATCCCAAAGTTTCGCATTTTCCCACGGCCAACTTACACGTGCAAAATAGAACTCCCCCTGCTTTTCAAAGTTTAATTCTTTCTCCGGAAATTCAATCGCATCTCCTTCACCAACAGGAATCGCTCGTGCTGTTACTTTTGTGGTTTTTATATTTGCTGTTGGGGAATCAACCTCAATATCAACTGTAAGCTCTTTTCTCGATACTGAAGTCTGTATAAAAACTCCATCAATTCGAGGATGCTTCGGAAGAGAAAGCAAGGAGACATCGCCAATAATCCCTCTAGATTGAAGGCGCGCAACTCTGGCCGTATCTTGGCCGATCCCCATGAAGGAAAAATCGATTTCCTTTG
Organism: Chthoniobacterales bacterium; assembly: GCA_026418675.1. GTDB lineage: Bacteria > Verrucomicrobiota > Verrucomicrobiia > Chthoniobacterales > DYNR01 > JAOAAX01. The sequence goes on from JAOAAX010000007.1 coordinate 3,613, forward strand.
TCGAAGCACTAACAAATATATCTAGTTGTCCCTTCTGGCCAGGACGAATGTGGGGTGTAAGACTTATTTTTCCACCCGGCCAATTAACATTCCCAACAAGTTTCCCATTGAGCCAAATTTTAGCATCTGTGCTGACGCGTTCGATCTCCAAAAATATCTCCCTATTCGTCCAACCTGGAGGAATTTCAATTTCACGGCGATACCATGCAAAATTGGCATTATCATCGAGTTTCCAGCTCTCCTTTTTTTCAATTATGCCTCCGAATGTCCTTCGTTCGGGAAACCAAGAACCAGGAACTCGAATGAGTCCCCAGTCTGTCGTTGATGGCGGTTGGTTTCCCGCTTCAACATCCGAAGCAAGAGTAAACTGCCAAACTCCATTAAGGAGTATTTCGGCGCGACCGCCAACATCTGAAACTTCTGGTCCTTGGGGCGTTACAGTAGCTTTTACTTCTTGGCAGGAAAGGTTGGTTAACTGAATGAAAAAAGATACAAAAAAATAACCAACTAGAAGCCGCGCCATTTTCATCTCTACCTATTATTTAGAGCGATAATTAATTTACTGGCACAAGCTGGATATCGTTAAAATCTGCGATAGCCGATGCATTTCGTATGCCAATATCGATTCTTAACGTCGTCATGCCAGCTGGAACATCAAATTCAAATTCCTTATCAACCCAACCTCCTGTTGACGCAGTCACCCAATCTGCCCCCCCCCATTTTGCCTCCTCTTTTTCATTGTTTCCCCACCAACGAGCAACTTGAACACCGACACCTTTTTTATCTTCATTCGATGCAACATCCCGCACATCAGCTCGAATCCTGTAACTTAAACGTAGGCGGGCAACATTATCTGGAATAGTTACTTTAAACGAAGCACGCAAAAGCTTATCCATTCCATCGCTCTCTATTTGCAGAAAATTGTCCCCCTCTTCATTGATTATTCGAACCTTACCACCAAAATTTTTATACCAATTCGGATCCGGTAATTTCCAACCCTCGGGATTCCCAGCCGCATTTAAAATTTCAAATGAACCTTCAGGAATTAGGTTGCCATCGCTTGTAAAGCCAAATCCAGCAATTCCAAAAAACACAAAAAGGGAGAACAATATCTTCTTCATAGCACATCCTTAATATCACTCCCTGCCCGCGCTTATCCAGTAAAAAAATACTTAAAAATAAATGAGACTTTTCTATCTCAAAATAAAAAGGACTATAATATCTAAAGACCTTTCAATCTATAGCTAATTTTCTTTGCCAATTCTGCAGCCTGTCTTTCAAATCGAACTAAAGAGAACGTCGGTGCAACGTGTTGAAGCAAAACTTGCCAGCATCCAAGATCACTAAAGGACACACCCGCTCTTGGTAAACGTGAGCCGCTAAAGCCAATACTATGTAATTTGCAAATGTAATCAGCCAATGAAACAACTGCCACCAATTGTGCACTCATGATTGGAGCCGATTCTGGACGATTGTAATACCGGATAACATCTATAAATTCAGGAGAAAACTTAGCCAATTCTGCAAAATGGACTCCCAATTCTTGACTTGAACATCCAAATTTTTGAATTTCTGCTGCAGATAGCCCAATTCCGGAGTCTATGGCTAGACCAATCGCCTGGCGATATGCTTGAGGATAAAGATACGCAAGGAGTATTTTACCAAGTTCGTGAACCAACCCTGCAAAATAAGCCACACTTGGGTTTATCTGCAATGTGAGCATACCAACAATTTGCTCTGCTATAAGCCCACACCCTACCTGAAAAGCCCGGTATTGTTTCCAGTCAAATCCTGCCCGAACAATATCCTCATCAGGTATAACAACTAATCCTTTTGCCATCGCGCGAATCCTCGTTAAACCTAAAAGCTGTATGGCATGCTTTTGATCCTGAACACCATCTACTGTCTTTCGAGAAAGCTCAGAAACGTGATTAACGTAGTAGTAAACCTGAACAGATAAACAGGGATCGTTAAGAATCATTTCTGCAAGTGTTTCCACTTCAATATCCGGATTAGCTGCTGCCATCTGAAAACTCGCTGCCACTGAATCAATAACAGGATACCCCGACAATTCTTCCACCTTCTTTTTTACATCCTCGAATCTTCCCGTTGGCGCTCCTCCTGAACCAAAATTTGATTTTACCTTCTCCAAATTGCCCCCTTCGTTTCCCAACTCATCACTATTCATGATTGAACCAGGAAACAAAACTTCCTTCATAATCCGTGAAGCCTGTTCACTATTTCGACAAAACTCTTCAATTTGTGCTGCATTTGGCCTTTCCAGCTCCAATATCTTTTTGCACTCTTCGCCTAAACGATCAAACCCCCACCGTTCTGCCAAACGTTCCGTTTCTCCTAGTTTCCCATGTGCTTTCAACGTCCAACCCTTCCTAAGTTCTTCCAACGTTTCCCTAAGTTGATGCAATAATTCTTGCCGCCCTTCTCGAACTTCCTCCACTTCTACACCCATACGTGCTGCCACAGTCTCTTCATCTTCCATCACAAGTTTCCACCACGGCTCCTCCATAGCACGCCGAATCTCAGAAAATATTTTTTCGTCCTCAAATGGCTTAAATAAATAATTTTGGACATTTAACTCTAATGTTTTTCTGACTGTCTCTCGATCATGGGCTCGGGTATAAATGACCACTGGCATCAAAAACAAATAGGGATGCTTTCGTAAACTCGCCAAAAAAGCCCTTCCATTACCATCAGCTAGTTTTATTTCTAGTATAATTAAGTGATGAAAAACGCCCCTGGTTATTACCTCCCACGCCTCATTTGCAGTAGTGGCGAAAGCAAATTTATGGACACTTCTCTCAATAATCCCACGAAATGCTTTCAATGCTAATGGGTCTGAGTCTATAAACAAAACATTTGCCACTGCTTAACCTCTCTTGACTGCTTAAAAGGTTTGGAACATCTTATTTAGCAAAAAGCAGATGTCACGCACTTTAGAAGCCATCCAAAGCATTTTCCCTTAAATTTGCAATTTTAGCCATATATTTCAAATAGAATCCATATAAATTTACCTTTTCTTATGGGTAATCTACAAAAAGACAAACAAATTGAAATTCCTCCTCCGCCGCACTCTAATCCTTCCCATGAAACTAACGAAAGAACAAAATCAAAAGATACCAAAGAAATAACGAAACTTCCTCAACCTAAATCTTCCTCAAACCCATCACTGCCCTCAACAAGAAATAGAAGCTCTTCAAGCACATTAGATTCCATCCCTAAATTTTTTTCCGATCCCTCTGACACCCAAACTCAAAAACCTATAAAAACAGGGATTTTTAGACATCTTAACAGAACAAACTCACTGGATTCAACCGATTCAAAGTCTAGTTTAATAGCCTCCCGCAAAAAACACCATACCGAATACATCAAAATTCAAAAAAAACAAACAAACACCTTATCTCAATTTCAGAAAAAACTTCCCTTCCCCCTACAAAGATTTCTGAAAAGATTCACTTCCCAAAGCTTATTGATTTTTTCTTCTATTCTTTTAATTGTTATTGGTTTAACCATAATAACTTTCAACAGAATTCACATCCTCAGAAAAAGCCAACAGATTCCTCTCAAAAACGAATCTTCCATCAATACTTCAACCGAAATCAAATCAACTCTTAAAAATATTTCGCTATCCCCAAACACACAAATCCAAACAAATTTGACTCTTACCGGAAACTACTCTTCCTCTTCACAAGACTCCCTCGAAGATGCCGAACAACGCGCTTTACTAAATCCTGACTCTGCAGAAGATCAACACAAAGCTGGCCTTCTTGCGCTTTCCCTGGGCCAAACCGACAAAGCTCGACATTACTTCAAGGCTGCCCTTGCAGCAAAGCCCACCGCTCTTGGCTCTCTCTCCAATCTAGCACACCTTGAATTTCGGACTGCTAATTACTCCGAGGCCATAAAGCACTACTCCCGCTTACTTTCCTTCGCTCCAACCAACCCATTCATCACTTACCGTATTTACTTATGCGAGATCCTCTCTGGAAACCTCCACCCTCCTGACCCCAATGCTTTCCCTCCTGGTGCTATTCAAACTTACTTTGCACTAGCAGCTTACCATTCCCAAACCGGCAACTCTACTCAATCCAAACAACTTTTTGCTGAAGCTCGCGCCCGTTTTCCAAACCTCACTTCATCCTATGAACGAGATTTCGCCTTAATTCAAAAAAGCTCAAACCCCCAATCTAGAATCAACACAGAGAGCATAGAAATCGAACTTTCCACAAAAGACTCTGCTTTCCAAAATCCTTTTCCGCCTTCCCCTGAAAATTCACCTTACTCAACCAACCAGCCTATTCAATAGCAACTTTTCCTTTTTCTTTATGTTTTAGTGGCTTTTTTTAAATTCTGCGCTTTTTCACAATCTCCCGGGCCCTCTTTGCTATTGAACAAATTTCGCTCCATTTCTCTGCTTTTACAAACTCTGAAGGCACAAGCCAACTCCCTCCAACCGCCGCAATTAATGGTTCAGCCAAATAATCTTCCAGCTTATCTTCTCCTATTCCTCCCATTGCCAAAAAATGCACACCTAATCCAGCGAAAGGACCTGAAGCCATCTTCAAATATCTTAGCCCGCCCAATCCTTCGGCAGGAAAAAACTTCATTACTTTACATCCCCACTCAAGTGCACGCTGAATCTCCCCGGGCGTTGCAACTCCAGGCGCATAAGACAAACCTACCTCCTTTGCAGCTCCCAACACTCGCTCGCTCAAACCAGGTGAAACAGCAAAATCAACGCCAACCTCCTTCACTTCTAGCACTTGTTCAACAGTAAGCACAGTCCCTGCCCCCAAAATCACATTCCTCAATTCCCTTCTCACTCTTCTCAAGGCTTCCAACCCTCCTTTACCTCGCAAGGAAAACTCTACCACTCGGACACCACCCTCATACAAAGCTCTCGCAACCCGAACCCCTATTTCGCCCTCCTCAACCACTACCACTCCAAATACTCCAACGGCCACCAGCTCCCGTAATATCTCTTCCCGAAACACTGTAACCTAACAATTACAAAAAATTCCTTACTGCCCTTCTGGCCTCAAATGCGGGAAAAAGATCACGTCCCGAATCGTTTCCGCCCCTGTCAACATCATCACAAGCCGATCAATCCCCAACCCCATCCCTCCTGCAGGAGGCATCCCATATTCCAAAGCCACCAAAAAATCCTCATCCAATTTTTGTTTCTCCCCTCCACTTTGTTCCTCGAATCTTTTCCTTTGGAGATCCGGATCATTCAATTCCGAATACCCCGGCGAAATCTCTTGCCCATTCGCTATTAACTCATAAACCTCAATTGTGCTCGGGTCAGCCTTATTTAATTTTGCCAGCGGGATCAATTCTTTCGGACAATGGGTAACAAATACTGGATCCACAATTTTTTCCTCTACCAGTTTTTCAAAAACATGCTGCGTTACTTCATAATCCTCTTGGCAATGAGTCAAATCAAGTCCCATTCCGAGAGCCTTTTGTCTTCTTTCCTCAACGGTTAAATCAAACCATCCCGGCACTGCTTCCTCAACCAAATCCCGGTATTTCGCTCGTCGCCAAGGCCTCTCCAAATTGATAACTCTCTTGACCTCACCGTCTTCAGACCGATGTTCAATCCGCAATCCCCCGCAAACCTCCTCAGCAACCGTGCAGATCATTTCCTCCACCAACTCCGACATCTTCTCAAAGTCCGCAAATGCCCAATACGCTTCCAGCATTGTAAACTCCGGATTATGCCGACGCGAAATCCCCTCATTCCGAAAGTTACGGTTCAACTCGAAAATCTTTGTCATCCCTCCGACCAACAACCGCTTCAAATACAACTCGGGCGCTATTCGCAAATATAAATCCACGTCCAACGCATTATGGTGTGTCCGAAACGGTGTTGCTGCAGCTCCACCAGCTACAATTTGCAACATCGGCGTTTCAACCTCTACAAACCCTCGTTCCTCCAAAAAACGCCTCACCAAACGCACAATCCGGATACGCTTCTCAAAAATCTCGCGGCTCCTCTCATTCGCTATCAAGTCCAGATACCTTTGCCTCGTCCGTTTCTCCACATCCACGACACCGTGCCACTTATCAGGCAACGGCCGCATCGCTTTCGTTAAAAATTCCATCTCCTTCACCCGTATTGTCCGCTCACCTGTCTTCGTCAAAAAAAACTCCCCGCATACACCTAAAAAGTCCCCAATATCCACAAGCCGCAACACTTCTAACAATCTCCTTTCTACTTCCTTCTCATTTACATACACCTGAACCCGCCCACTAAAATCCCACAAATCCAAAAAATGCGACTTACCCATATCCCGGTGCGCTGTCACACGACCTGCAACACGCACAACTCGCCCAACCTCAAACCCATTCACAACTTCTCCAACGCTCCCATCCACCTCATAGCGCCCACCAAAAACCTCCACCCTCATCCTCCTCAAAACCTCCAACTTCTCTCTCCGAACCGCCATCAACTCTTGCAACGAACGATGCTGTTCCATACCACAACTCATCCAATTCACAAATTTGGCTCTTTACGATCTGAACGTGGCTCGAACCGTGTAAACTCCTTCAAAAACGTCAATGGGATCTCCCCGATTGGTCCATTCCTTTGCTTCACTATTAGCAATTCAGCCTTCCCGCTTAATTCCATCCGTTCCTCCTCATCTTGGGCATAAACCTCCGGCCTATACAACATCCCAATTAAATCCGCATCTTGCTCAATTGAACCAGACTCTCGCAAATGCGACATCATAGGCCTTCCCCCTCGCTCGTCCGGCTGTCGGTTCAACTGCGAAAGAACCAATACCGGAATTTGCAACTCCTTTGCCAAACCCTTAATCCCTGCAGAAATCTCAGATACTTCGAACTGCCGATTTTCTTGTGCCCGTCGTGAAGTAGATCGTAGCAACTGCAAATAATCCACAACGATCAACTCCACTCCAAACTTTTCCCGAAAACGCCTCGCCCTCGCTCGCAAATCCAATATGCTCAACCCGGCAGTATCATCTATATAAATTTTCGCATCCCGCAACTGATTAGCCGCTCGGAACAAATTCGGAAAATCCGCTTTGCTTAAAAAACCATCCCGGATCTTTTGCAAATTCACTCGTGCACGCGAGCAAAGCAACCTTTGAACTAATTGCTGCGTGCTCATCTCAAGACTAAAGATCGCTACTGGCTTCTTCAAATCCACCGCAATGTGCTCCGCAATATTCATTGCAAAAGCAGTCTTTCCCATCGAAGGCCGTGCAGCAATTACAACCATCTCACCCCCATGCAATCCACTCGTTAACCGATCCAGCTCAGGAAAACCCGTTGGCAATCCTGTAATCCCTCCGTGTGCTTTATTTTTATAGACAGCCTCGATGTTTTCTATTGCTCGATTTATCTCCTCCCCAAAAGTAGGTGTATCCCGCTGATGCCGGCTTTCTCCTATCTCAAAAATCCTCCTCTCCACTTCATCAAGCAACAAATCCACGTCCTCATGTTCTTCATACGACCGACTCGCCATTTCCGTGCACGTCATAATTATCCGTCGCTGCAAGTATTTTTCCCGCAGAATTTCAACGTAATAACTGGCATTCGCTGCCGTCGAAACGTAAACTTCCAACTGGCCTAAATAGCCAATTCCCCCAACTCGTTCCAGCAATCCGCGTTCCCGCAATTCTTCGGATAACAGAACCAAATCCACTGCCTTGTGCGAATTCCGCATCTCAAGGCATATTTGGTAGATTATTGCATTGGCTGGATTCAAAAAAAACTCCGGCGTAACTTTCTTCTCCACGCACAAATCCAAAACAGAAAGCGGATCATTCAGTATCGAGCTAAGCAATGCCTGTTCCGCTTCCGAACTTTGTGGCAATTGGCGTTGCGCTACACTCGGAACGCTAATTCTCTCCTTACCTTCACCCTCCCTAACTCTCCGCATCCCACGTTTCCCTTCCGTAGAAAAGCCTTTTCCCCCATTCAAACTCTGCTCTTCCTTCCCCATATCCCGAAAAAATATTCCAGCCCTTCCCGAAGCTCAATTCAAACCCTCAAAAAAATCTCCCCTCATTCTCCCTTGGCTTTCTTCTTCCTCGCTTTCTTCTCCTGTTTCTCCTCGCTAACAACTTCCTCTCCCCTCGCTTTTCCACTCACCTTGGGAACCTCAATCACAACACGCAGCTTCGCTTTCACATCCGCATGCAACTTCACCTCAACTTCATGCTCTCCACTCGACTTGATCGGACTCTCCAATGCCACAGCGTGCTTCGGCAACTCTATTCCTTTAAGTCCTTTAAGTTCCGCTTGCAATTTTTCCATAATGTCCTTAGCTGTCACCGACCCAAATGCCTTACCCTCCTGCCCTGTTTCCAACGCAAAACGCAAAGTCAACTTCCCAATCCGCATTGCCAACTCCTCCGCCTCTGCCAACTCCTTCGCTTCGCGCTCCGCTCGCTTCGCTTTCAAATGCTCAACCATTCGCTTCGTCGCTGCAGTCGCTTCTATAGCAAGCCCACGTGGCAAAAGATAATTCCTCGCATACCCGCGACGAACCCGCACAACATCCGCTTCAGCCCCTAAATTGGGAACGTTCGCCGTCAATATCACTTCTGAATATGCCATAATTCTTCCTCCTTCTTACTTAATGAAAAAGAGTGACAATTAAACTACCTCAAAAAAAAATTGTCAAACCTTTTTAAAAACGACAATCACATCCTTTTTTTAAAAAAATTCCTCCTATCATCCAAAGCAAGTTCTCTCATTTCCTCCTCTTCCCAAGCCACACACGCCATTTTTAACTTTACCCTTTGCCCTCTAACTCCTTCTCTTTTCTGATAAAAAAATCCTCTATCCAAAAACACCATTTATTAAATAACCTCCACCCTAGCCTCCGACTTGCACACAAGCTTTAAGAACTGCCGCTGGTAAGGCTTCAATTGGCAATACTTTTTCCACTCCCCCCTTAGCTATTGCCTCCTTTGGCATCCCAAATACTACGCACGTCGCCTCATCCTGGGCAAAAGTCCTCCCTCCAGCATCCCTTAACTCCCTCATTCCTCGCGCCCCGTCATCCCCCATCCCTGTCAAGATCACTCCGACCGCATTCCTCCCAGCCGACTGTGCAGCGGATCGGAACAAAACGTCCACCGATGGCCGATGCCGACTCACTAGCGGCCCATCACGAACTTCAACAAAATACCTCGCCCCACTCCTTCGCAAGATTGTGTGTTTCCCGCCAGGAGCAATCAAAGCCAAACCATCCCTCACTGTATCCCCATCAACTGCTTCCCGCACCTCAATTTCACAACTCTCATCCAACCTTCTCGCAAATGAGCTTGTAAACCTTTCCGGCATGTGCTGAACAATCACCATCCCTGGCGAATCCTTCGGGATATTACTCAAGAACAATTTCAACGCTTCCGTCCCTCCTGTCGAAGCCCCCACCACAATCACCTTTTGTGTTGTCTCTCTTAGAACTCCAATTCCAACTTTAACTGGTGTCAATACCGCATCAGCAGTCAATTTCTTCTCAATATCCTTATTTCTCCTCCTCAACTTCCAAGGGGCAATACCAGCCGCTGCCTTCACTGCATCGCAAATCATTACCTTTGACTCCTCGAGAAATTCCTTCGTCCCCAATACCGGCTTTGCAATCACCTCAACCGCTCCAAGTTCCATCGCTTGCAGGGCCGTTTCCGTCCCTTCCTGTGCTAAGCTCGAACAAATTACCACTGGTATAGGATGTTGCTCCATGATCCTCCTCAAAAATTCCAACCCATCCATCCGCGGCATCTCCAAATCCAGCGTAATTACATCCGGCTTCACTCGTCGTATTATCTCCACAGCCTCAAATGGATCCCTCGCTGCTCCAATCACCTCCAATTCTGGGTCTGTCGAAAGTATCCCTCCCAAAACCTTCCTCACAACCGCCGAATCATCCACAACCAAAACCTTCTTCCTCATCTGCCAGTGCTCATTCCCATCTTCCTAGCCATCACCAATTCGAGTTCCACCTCCAGAAACCGCACACCTCGGAAAAACTATCCGCACTTTCGTTCCCTTCCCAACCTCCGACTCGATTTTCATTTTCGCTTGATGATCCTGCAATATCCTTTGGCAAATTGAAATACCTAACCCCATTCCACCTCGTCGTCCCTTCGTCGTCACAAACGGAGTGCCTATCTTTGAGAGTATCTCGGCAGGTATCCCGCAACCCTCATCTTCAATCAACAACTCCACCTGGCCATCCTCATCGCCTCTCCTAGTTCTCACATACACCTTTTTCCCCTCTTCGACTAGCGACTCCCCGGCATTCACAAGCAAATTCACCAATACCTGCTCAATCCGGCGAAAATCGCCAACTACGTTCGGCAAATCTTCCTCCAATTCCAAAACAACTTTCCCTCCAAAGCCAGGAAGCCGGTTATTCACCAACTCAAGCGACATCTGTATCGCTTCATTCAAGTCCACCAATCTCATCTCTGACCTCTCAACCCCACTCTGTGTAAAGTCACGAACCAATTTCACCACATCCCGTATCTTCATCGCCGCCCTTCTCATCCCACCAAGAAGTTTGGGAAACTGGTCCAAAACCTCCTCTGCCCTCATATTACATATTTTGGATATTCCTATACTTTTTATCTCTTTATCCACAATAGGGCATATTTCCTCCCAAATCCGCTCAAGTAGAGGAACGTTCATCATAATCACATTGTTCGGGTTATTTATCTCGTGGCACATTCCAGCCATCAATGTCCCCAAAGCGGCAATCTTCTCACCTCTCAAAACAGCTTCCACTTCCGCTCGTTTCTCCTCTTCCGCCTTTTTCTGGATTGTTATATCTGTTATTATCATCAACAAATTCCCTCCCATCCCCAAACTTAGACTAACTCTCAACCATCTCTTCTCTTCCTGTAAAAAAATTTCAAAACTCCCACGTTGTTTCCCCTCGAAAACAAATTCCTTCACTAGCTTCTTCAACTTTTCCTCCATACCTTCCTTCCCTCTCAATACCCCTGATTCCAGCAAACGCAACCCATCATGACCTCCCCCTCCAACCCCCAAAAAATTCCAGAAGCTCTTGTTCGCAAAATCTACCAATAAGTCCACTTTATCCTCTGCTTTTCCTAACGAAACCCTGCACACACCCACTGCTTCCTCGAGAACCTCAAACACCTCGCGCAACAAAACAGCATTTGCCCGGTTACGTTCCTCAAGCTGCTGCCACTTCCGGGCCAGTTCCACCTGCCGCCGGAGCCGAATCGCAAGCTCCTTAAATTCTACCGGCTTTACAATGTAATCCACAGCTCCAACCCGGAAACACCTTGCTTTTTCCTCCACATCATCCACTCCACTCAGAAACACCACCGGTATATGACTAACTCCTGCCTTTTTCTTCAGCTCCATACAGATCAAAAGCCCATCCGTCCCACCCAACATTACATCCAACAAAATGACATCAGGAGCCATTTTTTCCACCCGTTCTAGCGCTGCTCCACCATCCCTCTCCCCTATCACTTCAAATCCATACACCCGAAGGGAATCTTCCAACAACTGCAACAAAGCTCCATCATCATCTACCGCTAATACCCTCAAAACTTCACCTTCTCTAATTGAACCTTCTTTTTTTTGACTAACCACTCCCATATTGCATCATAGTAAACTACACTTCGCCCCATTCAATGCCAAACTTAGCAGAAAAACCCATTTTATGGATCATTGAAGACGACCCGGACACTGCCCTTTCCTGTTCCCTTGCTCTACAATCCGCCGACCTTCCCCCTCCATCCATCATCCATTCAACACAAAAAGCCACCGAGCAAATCCAACTCTCCATAAAAAGCAATGCCCCTCCTTCCCTTATCTTCCTCGATCTTAATCTTCATGGCCACTCCGCTCAACCCCTCATTCCACTCATCTTAGACTCCTTCCCATCTACAAAAATCATCGTCATCACTGCCAACATTTCCTCCGAAACAGCTTTACTTTGCAAAAACGCAGGTGCCTTCGACTTCCTCACAAAACCGCTCGACCCGAATCGCCTCATCGCCTCCGCCCTCCAAGCTCTTTCATTAACTGAAAAAAAACCCACTCCCGATCCTAATCTCAACCCAGCTTTCTCTATCTTTATTACCACCGACCCAGAACTCCTTGCGCTTCTCAATTATGCCCAAATCGTCGCTAAGAGTCCCCATCCTGTCCTCATTACTGGCGAGAACGGCACAGGCAAAGAACTCCTCGCTCGTTCCATCCACCTCGCTGCCAAACCCAACCTCCCATGGGTCCCTGTAAATGTCGCAGGCCTCGACGATACCACCTTCTCCGACACCCTCTTTGGACACATCAAAGGTGCCTACACAGGAGCACTCCAACCAAGACAAGGTCTCATCGAATGCGCAGCCAATGGAACCCTCCTCCTTGATGAAATTGGCGACCTCAAACTTGAGTCCCAACTCAAACTTCTCCGACTCCTCCAAGAAAACGAATACTTCCCCCTCGGAAGCGACAAACCCAAAAAATCCTCAGCCCGCATCATCGCTACCACCAACCGCGACCTTCCCTCAGCCATAGCTAATGGTTCCTTCCGACCCGACCTCTTTTACCGCCTCAATTACCACCACCTCCACATACCACCTCTCCGCTCCAGAAAAAACGACATTCCAACCCTCTGCTCCCACTTCCTCCACCTAGCATCGCGAAAACTCAACTCACCCCCAGCTCAGCTCTCCCCTCACAACTTAAAAATACTCCTCAATTATCACTTCCCTGGAAACGTCCGCGAACTCGAGGCTATAATTTTCGATGCTCAACTCCGCTTTCCAGGACAACCCATCCCTCCCGACTACCTTCTTTCTCGCACTTCTGCACCGCCTGATATCTCTTCAAAATCCGCTCATACAACTCCAAACCACAATTCTCCCTCTCCTGCTCACTCCACAAACCCCTTCTCCAACCTCCCCATCCTCCCAACCCTCTCCGAGGCCAGAACGCTCCTCATCACTGAAGCCCTCCACCGCACCTCAGGCAACATCTCCGCAGCGGCCCGCCTACTCGGCATCTCACCCCAAGCACTTTGGAAAAAACTCAAAAATTCCGCCGAGTCCTGATCCTCTCCTTTTCTCTTCTTCACACAGTTACAATTCCTCCTTATTCTTGTCTTTTCCTTCACATTCTTATTAATATCCTTGAATAATTCCTCCATTCGTTGTTCCACGTCCACTTCAAGCACGTTCCACAATTTGCAAATCCTGTGAATAACCCCCCCATCCCTTGCCAATAATTTCTAAAGATCCACTCCCCACCTACACTTCTTCCTTCTCTCGACAACAATTCACACCTTATTCACACATTTTTTTGAAGAAATTGTTTCATTTCTCCCCTTGCTTCAAATTAATGCTCCAATAAACTCAGAAACCGTTCTTATTCACTCAATCCTATGCAAGAAACGATACTCGTTGTTGACGACGAGGAAGATGTTTGTGATTTAGTCCGTTACCATCTCAACAAAGCTGGCTACAAGGTTCTCCTGGCAAAAGACGGTTTACGTGCACTCGAAATCGCCCGCCATAACCTCCCAACTGTGATTGTTCTCGATCTCATGCTTCCTGGTCTCTCTGGAGAAGAAGTCTGCAAAATCCTTAAAAATGATCCTTCATTATCCAAAATTGGCATTCTCATGCTCACTGCCAAGTCCTCCACCGAAGACCGCATCAAAGGCCTGGAGATAGGTGCGGATGATTACCTCCCTAAGCCCTTTAGCACCAAGGAACTTACTCTTCGTGTAAAGTCACTCGTCCGAAGAATTAAAGCCGCTGCTCTCTCAGAACCCCTTGAGGCCCCTCCTTTCCTTGTCAATAAGGATTCTCTTGAAGTCTACATGGACGGCAAGAAACTCGATCTCACCATCACAGAATACAAGCTCCTTTGTCTTCTCATTGAAAACCGCGGAAAGACCATTTCCAGAGAGGAACTCCTCACCAACGTTTGGGGCTATCAAAACGTCATTGACACAAGAACCGTGGATACTCACATCAGCCGCCTCCGCGACAAAATCTCCCCTCATTCCAAGAGAATCTTGACCGTCCGCGGCGAAGGTTACAAATTCACAGCTCTCCCGGACGAATCTTAAAAGCTATCCTCATTTGCCAGCAGTCCCTAATTAAGCTTGATCGACCCCATCGTTCTCCTCGCTCTCCTTCTCCTTTTCGTTTTATCATTCATCCTCTTCCATGTCGGTAAGTCTCTTGGCGACATATTTCTCCTCATTCAGCGTCTTGCCAATAGGGACTTTCGCACACTTATCCTCATGCCCCCTTTCGGACTCTTCCAAAATACGGTCCGAAACCTTCGTAAAATAACGGAAACCCTCCAGACCTTCTCTTCCCAAATCTCCGATGAAACCTTCAACCTTCAGGCCATCCTCAGCAGCATGGCCGAGGGAATTCTCCTCGTAGATTCCTCTCAACGCATCTACCTCTGTAATAATGCATTATTAAACCTCTTTGATTTCTCCTCTCCCCCTATTGGCAAAACTATTGCCGAAGCCTTCCAGATCGTCGAGCTCCAAAAAGCTATCCGCGAAACCCTCTCCTCCCATTCTCCCACGACCACATCCTTTTATTTCACAAAGCGCAACGGCCAAACTTTCTATCTTGACGTCCGCTGCAACCCCCTCCGTCTGCCCGAATTCCATGCCTCTCTCCGCGGCGTTATTGTCGTCTTCCATGACATTACCCAAATTAAAAGAACAGAAGACCTCCGCAAAGATTTCGTCGCGAATGTTACTCACGAATTCAAAACCCCTCTCTCCATCATCCAAGGCTACGTCGAAACGCTCCAAGAGATAGGCCCATCCAACACCGAACTCTTCCATAAATCCCTCGAAGCGATGCAGAAAAACTGCCGCCGCCTCAGCCTACTGATAGATGACCTCCTGACTATCTCCCAGCTCGAGCAACGTTCCGTCCAGCTCGAGATCCAGCAAGTTGATCTCTCCCAAGTCCTCCATCTTGTCCTCGAGCAAACCTTACCAAAAATCCTCGAACAAAATGCAATTCTCTTTACCCTCATCGAGCCAGATGCCAATCTCATCGAAGCCGACAGCTTCCGTATCGAGCAGATTTTCCTCAACCTCCTCATGAATGCCCTCCGCTACGCAAAAGTCCCAGGCCGCCAACTCATTATCACTTTCTCGATTCACCGCACTGAAAACGGCGTAGAAATCTGCTGCAAAGACAATGGACCCGGCATCCCCCTCGAAGACCAACCCCGCATCTTCGAACGTTTCTACCGAATCCAAAAAAGCCGCGCACGTGCAGACGGCGGAACTGGCCTCGGCCTCGCTATCATCAAAAACATCGCCCTTGCTCACTCCGGCTCCGTAAGCCTCCAGAGCTCTCCGGACAACGGCGCCAAATTCATCGTCTCGCTCCCCAAAGTCCAGGCAGTTCGCAGATTCAGTCTCCCTTCGATCAATCCAACTACTACGGGATAACTTGCTCCTTTGCTTGTTTTCCTTCATCCTAACGGAAACATGAACTATCTGATTACAGGCGCAACGGGTTTTATTGGTTTCAACGTCCTTCTCAAGCTTCTCGATTCTTCTCAAAAAGAGGACATTATCATTGCCTGTGTCCGTCACGGAGGCAAACTCCTCTCTCTCCTCAGCGAAGCCAAAATCTATGGCATTCCACCAAAAATCCACCTCCATGAGTGCTCCGCCGCCGACTGGAACTTCAAAAACTTGCCCCACACTCCGCACGTTTGCATCCACTGCGCAGGCGCGCTTTTCTGTCGGAACACAGACGACTACTTCACCATCAATGTTGCGGGAACCCTTCGCTTACTCCAAGCCCTCCCACCGCAAACTTTCCCCATCCTCCTAAGCTCTCAGTCAGCAGTAGGTCCTTGCTTACCCAATTCCCCTCCGATCCAAGAAGATTTCCCTCCCAACCCCATTAGCTTCTATGGCAAGTCCAAATTGCAGATGGAGCAGGTTGCCACTGAGTTTGCTGCTCAGCACAACCGCCCCCTCCTAATCCTCCGTCCACCAACTGTCCTCGGTCCTTGGGATTCCGCAACCCTTCCACTCTTCAAAATTATCTCCTCCCCTCTTTGGTTCAAACCCGGCTCTAGAGAAAAATCCCTGAGCTGGATTGCCGCAAGCGACCTTGTCGATGCGATCCTCACCGTCGCTTCTTCTCCTGCTTC
This sequence comes from Chthoniobacterales bacterium, assembly GCA_026418675.1. GTDB lineage: Bacteria > Verrucomicrobiota > Verrucomicrobiia > Chthoniobacterales > DYNR01 > JAOAAX01. The sequence continues at coordinate 19,810 of JAOAAX010000007.1, forward strand.
CTCGACCACTCCCAGCGAAATTTACTTCGTCAAATCCGACCCCGACATTACCGACACCTTCCTTCTCAACGAGGCGGGAAAACTCCTAACCCGCTCCGCTCCTATTCTCAAAATCCCTGATTTCCTCCTCCGACGTGCAATCGCGCTTGCCAAAGCTTTCCCTTCCATCAGCCGTGCCATCCCTAGCCTGACTCCTGACCGTGCTCTTGAGCTCCTCCATCCACTCTGGTTGTTGGACGACTCTCGCTTTCGCAAACACTTCTCTTGGCAACCAAAAGCAACCCTCCAAGAAACCTTAGCTCAAACCCTCGAAAACTACCGCCTCCGCAACCTCCTCTAGCTCGTTATTGCCTCTACTTTATCCAGTCGTCCGCAACCCACTAGCAATCGCGTTCACCGAAAGCGTCAGCGCAAGTTGTAGCCGCTCCGCCTCCTTTGGGTCTTCCCGCAGCGCTTGCCGCCATTCCCGCAGAAGCTTTACCTGCGCCTCGTGCAAACGCCGCAGCGTCGGTGCACGCAACTCCAACGTCTTCGCCATCCGCGGACGCCGCTCTGCCAATGGCGAACCATACGCACGCTCAATCCACTGCAAGGCTTTCTCTCTCTCCCTCTCAATCATCCCAAGGAACTTCTCTCTCAATCCCGAGTCCTCCACCAGCCCCGCATACTGACGGAATATCTCCGGCTCGCTACTCGTCAAACTCGACTCAATGTTCGTCAAAGCATAATGAGCAAAGGGCCAGCTCCGGAGCAGTTGGGCAAGTTTGCCGAACTCCTCCTCGCTCAACGAATCCAGCGCCGACCCAACCCCATACCACCCTGGAAGATAAAACCGACTCTGATTCCAGCTAAAAACCCATGGAATTGCGCGAAGGTCTTCCAGGCTTGCAGCTCCAGTGCGTCGCGTCGGCCGCGAGCCAATTCGGCAAATCTCCAGTGCATCAATCGGAGTAGCCTGCCGATAGAATTGCAAAAAACCCTCCTCTTCAATCAACGCCCGATAAGCCCGACGGCTCTGTTGTGCCATCTTCTCCATCAGCTCATGGGCCCTGCGGCGCTCCATCCGATAGGGGGTCAACACCTGAGCCCCACCCGCCGTTCGGTTTTCCTCCCCGTGCTCCCTCTCCATCCGCCGATTGCGAAATGTCGTTGCAGCTACTCCAGCAAGCAAAAGCTCCAGGTTATAGGCTGCTGTTTCCAGATTTGCATACTTCTGCGCTACCGTCTCGCCTTGCTCTGTCAACCGAATCGCCCCCGTCAGCGAACCCGTCGGAAGAGCCTCCAGAAAGCGATTCGTCGGCCCCGCTCCCCGGCTAACCGTTCCTCCTCGCCCATGAAAGAAGCAGATCCGAATCCCACGCTCCTTCGCAAAATTAGCGATCCGCCGTTGCGCCGTATGCAATGCCCATTGACTTGCCAGAATGCTCCCATCCTTGCAACTATCGCTGTAGCCAACCATCACTTGTTGGCAGAGCATTCCCCTCCCTTCTCGCTCCTGCTTCCACTCCAGCGTCGCCCGCGTCGTCGGATGTTCCAAAAATTCCATCAAAATCCCAGCGCCCCCCTCTAAATCCGCAATCGTTTCAAACAGCGGCACCACCTGAAACGCACACGCCAATTGCCCCTTCCGCACTCGGCAAAGCCCGGCTTCTCGTGCAAGAACGTAGACCTCCAGCAAATCCGACACCGATTTCGTCATGCTGACTATAAGCGAACCTAACCCGTCATGCCCGTATCGCTGCAAGTGCTCATAGAGAACCGCATAACAGTCCAGCACGGCTTGCGCTTCCGCCCCCTCCGGCCTGACACCCTTCGGCAAAAACGGTCGCGGCGTCTGCAATTCCTCCTCCAAAAACTCCCTCCTCCGCTCATCCCCCCATTCCTCAACATACGCCCTCCCAGGCAGTCCGGCCGCTTCAAGAATTTGCCCCATCGCTTGACGATGAAACCAACTATTCTGCCGAATGTCCAAATTCGCAAGGTGAAACCCAAACGTCTCGGCTACTCGAATCGCGGGAAAAACATCCCCCTCCGCAAGGCGGGTCGCTCCGATCTTCCGCAATCCCCGCTCCAGCAAACGCAACTCCGCTTGCAATTCCCGGGCATTCCTATATTTCCGTCCCTCCCCGTTTTTTTCCTCATCCACTTCTGGCAGGCGTTCCAAAATACGCGACACAACCCAACGCCACGGCTCTTCCACCTCTTCCGGAACCGTCCCGAACACCGCAGTAAAATCCCCCTCTCCATCCTCAATTCGTTCCGTCAGCGATAAGACCCCATACAAACGCTCCAAGCTCCTCCGTTGCACGCGTAATGCTTCCTGCCGAAGCTCTCGCAGCGTCTCCCGGGTTACCTCCGCTGTCACCAACGGATGGCCATCGCGGTCTCCACCCACCCACGTCCCAAAACGAAGCTCCGGCTTCACCCGCCCGCTCAAAAAACCCTCCGCCGAATAACCTGCCAATTCTAGCGCCTCCACCAGCCGCTCATCCAACCTCCTCAAAACCGAAGGATAAACTTCCGTCAAGTAATACAGAATGTTCCGCCGCTCATCGGCAATCGTTGGCCGCTTCTGGTGCGTCTCGCCTGTCCTCCAAAGCCGTTCCAATGCAATACAGACCTCTCGCCGCAACCGCTGGAGCGAAATCTCACTTCTCGCAAAGTTCAATTTCTGGATCAACCCATGCAGAACTCGATGTTGCTCGAGCACACTAAGCCGTTTCGCCTCCGTAGGATGCGCCGTCAAAACTGGCTCCACGGAAACTTGTCCCAGAATTTCTTCCACCTCCTCCTGCGATGCACCTGCTTCCCGCATCCCCCCGATCACCGCTCCCCATAAACCTCGTTCCGCCCCAAGTCCCCCTCGATCCTCCCGCAAAGTCCGGTAAAATCCTGCCACATTCTCCTCCACCAAATTCAATAACTGGAAACGGATTGAGCTCTCTTGCCAGAAAAATGGCTCTTCGGCAACTTCTACCTTTCCACTATCAAACCTCAAACTCCGCATCACCTCGCCCAACGCATCCCAGAGAAAATCCACATCGCGTTCAATCCGCGTTAATCCTTCCTCTAAGAGCTTCCGATCTAATTCTCTTTGCATGGATTTCCTACGTCTCCGCCTTTTTTATCCCTTGCCAATAGAAAATTGCAAGACGCTTTACAAAAATTTCAGCCCTGGTTTGTCCATTGTTGTCTTACTGCCCAAAATATGTTTCACGTGGAACAATTGCTGCGCTCCCGAAGCCGGCGCTCGGTTTCAATCCAAATGGCCAGTAAAGCAACGTCTGCCGGCGTAACCCCGCTTATCCTCCCCGCTTGCCCAAGCGTCTCCGGCCGAATTTGCGCTAACTTCTGCGCCGCTTCCAGCCGCAAGCCCCGAATTTTGCTATAATCTATTGTTGCAGGAATCCGCCGATCCTCTTGCCGCTTTGCACGCTCCACCTCCATCTCCTGCCGCTCAATATAGCCCGCATATTTCACGTCCGTCTCTACCCCTTCCCAAATCTCAGCGTGAAATTTTTCGCGAATCTCCTGTGGCAGCCGCCGGTAAGTATTCTCTGGCCGCTTAAGCCACTGCTCAAGTAGAATCCCATCGCATTTTGCTTCCCGCAGAAAATCCAACAGCCGCCTCCGCTGCTCCTGCTTTTCCAAAAATGTCCTGCGGCGTTCCTCACATGCCAGCCCCGCTTCAATCGCAAACGGGGTAAGGCGTTCATCCGCATTGTCCTGCCGAAGAAGTAAACGATATTCCGCACGGCTGCTAAACATCCGATATGGCTCATTCGTCCCACGCACGGTCAGATCATCCACCATCACTCCAAGGTAAGCTTGCGAACGCAGCGGCACAAACTCGGGTTCCCCCCGCAATTTCCGAGCTGCATTGATCCCAGCAACTATCCCTTGGCCGGCTGCCTCCTCATACCCCGATGTTCCATTGATCTGCCCGGCCAAGTAAAGCCCGCCTATCTTCTTCGTCTCCAGAGTCCGATACAATTGCGTCGGTGGACAATAATCGTATTCCACCGCATAGCCAGGGCGCAGGATTTCACATCGCTCAAGCCCAGGAATGCTTTGGAGAAAAGCAAGCTGCACCTCATACGGAAGACTCGTTGATACACCGTTGACGTAATATTCGTCCGTATGCCGTCCCTCCGGCTCAAGAAAAATTAAATGCCGCTCCTTCTCCGCAAACCGAACCACTTTGTCCTCAATCGAAGGACAATACCGCGGCCCGATCCCTTCAATAATCCCCGCATAGAGCGGGGAGCGATCCAGATTGCTGCGGATGATCTCATGCGTCCGCTGTGTCGTCTGCGTCAGCCAACAGGGCAATTGTTTCACGTGGAACATCCCGCCTCGCCAGAAATTCAGAGTAAAAAGCTCCCCCTCCCCCTTCTCCAACGTATGCACAAGATAGCTGAAATTCGGCGGCGGCTCGTCTCCCTCTTGCCTCTCCATCCGCGAAAAATCAAGGCTCCTTCCCAGCAGGCGCGCCGGCGTCCCCGTCTTAAACCGCTGCACTTCCAAACCTAGCCGCCGCAGGCAATCGCTGAAGTTCGAGGAAGCATCGCCCATTCTCCCGCCGACCTGTTGCGTCAGCCCCACGTGCAGTAAGCCGCGCAGGAAAGTCCCGGTCGTAACAATTGCCGCACGACACGGAAACGTCACCCCGATCGCTGTAACCACCCCACGAACCGCATCGTTTTCGACGAGAAGATCCACAACGTTAGCCTGCTTTAAGTCCAGATTCGGCAACTTTTCCAGCACTGCCTTCATCCGGAATTGATACGCTTTCTTATCACATTGTGCGCGTGGTGCTCGCACGCTAGGCCCTTTGCTCGCATTGAGCATCCGAAATTGGATTCCTGTCGCGTCAGTATTAAGTCCCATCAATCCTCCCAGCGCATCTACCTCCCGAACTATGGTGCCTTTCGCTAGCCCACCTATGGCAGGATTGCACGACATCTGCGTAATCGTATCGGCATTCTGGGTCAGCAGCAGAGTTTGGCACCCCAAACGAGCACAAGCAGCGGCGGCTTCCACCCCCGCATGGCCGGCTCCAATCACCACCACATCATACCTCTTCGGATAAACAAACTGCGACATCCCTAAAACAAATCTTTTTAAGTCATAAAAACTTGCAGCCCCAGTTCAAAAATTCAACTTTCCTCACAAAAAAAATGCAACAATCCACTTGCCAAATACCTCTTTCTCGCTTAGGATTGAATCTCTCCGGATGGGTGACAGAGTGGTCGATTGTGCACGCCTGGAGAGCGTGTGTGCCCTAATACGGCACCGCGGGTTCGAATCCCGCCCCATCCGCCATTCCTCTTTACCCCCCCTATGCCGGCTTCTCGTCCCTGAGCTGCCAAACCGTCCCCAGTCTTATCTTTATTGCGCCCATAACGCGTCCGGCTGTTAGCTACACCAGCTTACCCGTCCAGCGCCCTCCCTCAAGCCGGAGAATTCCCTGGCGAATTCGCTGGCCAAACGGCAAACGGCAAAAGCGGATGCTGCACCCGCCGGGGAACCGTGGCAACAGCTATCACAGAATCCGTATCGTATTCCAGCGAATGCACTTTCCCCTCTCGATGCAACAAAGCTACAAGATCGGATCGGGCAAGTGGTATGCGCATTTGCAGCGAAACAGAGTCCCTTGCCGCAAGCTCGGAAATTCGCTCAATCAATTCCTCCATTCCTTCCCCGGTCAAAATACTTACAAAGACAGCATTTGAAAATCGTGACCGCAGCAAAATCCGCATCGAGGTATCATTCCGTTCCCGCAACTTGTCCATTTTGTTGCAGACAATCAGAACTTCCTTGTTCCCAGCACCTAACTCGTTGAGAACGTTTACCGTCGTCTCGTAGAATTCAAACACCCGCGGATGCGAAGCATCCAAAACGTGGATCAGAAAATCCGCATACACCGCTTCCTCTAAGGTTGCATGGAATGCTTCCACAAGCAGATGGGGAAGCTTCCGGACAAAACCAACCGTATCCGTCAGAAGCAACGGCTGGTGATTCGGGAGCAAAACTTTGCGCGTCGTCGTATCGAGCGTAGCAAAAAGCTTGTCCTCCACCAAAACATTCGCACCCGTTAACCGGTTGAGCAGCGACGACTTTCCGGCATTCGTATAGCCTACTATTGCCGCAGTCGGAACAGGTGTGCGCAAGCGGTCCTTGCGTTGCGTCGCTCGTGCACGCCGCACCTCCTCCAGCTCCTTCTTAAGCCGATCAATTTGCTCCCGAATCCTGCGCCGGTCAAGCTCAAGCTGGGTTTCGCCTTCCCCTTTCGTTCCAATCCCGCCAGCTTGCTGGCCAAGGTGTGTCCAAGCACGTGTCAGCCGTGGTAACGAATACGTCAACCGCGCCAGCTCGATCTGGATTCGGGCCTCCCGCGTTTGAGCCCGCTGCGCAAAAATGTCCAGGATTACCTCCTGGCGGTCAATCACCGCACGCTTCGTCAGTGCCTCCCAGTTGCGTTGCTGGGCCGGTGTAAGCTCGTTGTCGAATATGACTATGTTGCATCCCAATTCCGCAGCGATATCCCGCACTTCCTCCGCTTTCCCTTTCCCTATCAGATACTTCGGCTGCGGTTCTCGCGCACGAATCAGCTGGCTCCCCCCAATCGGAACCCCAAGGGTTTGCACCAGTTCACGCAATTCTTCCAGGAGATCCTTGGCTCCTTCCTCCTCCTCCTTCCCAAATGCTACGCCAATCAGTAGCGCCTTGTCCTCTTCAAATTGGCTCCGTGGCGGCTCAAACATCGTTCCCAATCAAAACTCTCGAAAAAATTATTAAAAGATAAATTAATCCTTTTTTTACTTTTTATTATGGATAGATAGGTAGATTTCCGCGAGTTGGAAATCGGTGGGGTAAGTGATTTTTGGATTCCATTCCGGGGTGGCAAGGATGTGGGCACGATACCCTGCCATGAGCATTGCGGAGGTCTCATCAGTAGGAAGGAATCCTTTGGCGAGAGCTTCCTGCAGGGCGTTATAGAGGACTGCAGCCGGGAAGACTTGCGGTGTCTGCATTCGCCAAAGGTTCTCGCGGGGCACGTTCTCGCTCACTCGCAATTCCCCGTTTGCCCGGATGAGGGTATCGGTTAGCGGCTCAGCACAGGCAGCTCCTCCAAATCTCTCCGCTAGTTGATATGCGGCTTCGATTGTTTCCGGTCGGATCAGCGGACGAGCTGCATCGTGAACTGCTACGAGGCATTCTCGTCGGGGCAGGGCTTCGATTCCGGCGAGCACGGAGTGAACTCGTTCCGCTCCGCCGACAACTACCTGCACCGATTCAAACCCTTGCTCGTGGCAAATTTCCTTCATTCGTTCAAGATTCCTCTTGGAGCCGACGAGCACAAGTGCCGAAAGTCTATCAACGGCGGCAAATCTCCGAATGCTATGGAGGAAAAGCGGCTGGCCACCGAGGGCAGCGAGTGATTTATCAAAACCCATGCGCTGAGAGCTACCTCCGGCAACTACAATTGCAGCTCTGGGCAAGTGCTCATTTGGGTGGGGGGAAGGGGAGAGGGACACCTTTTTTGAGAGCTACGTCGTTTATGAGCTTTGGGTGGATTCCGCTGCTCGCACGATCAGAGCAAAATTTCGCGGGTCCAGGCTCGCTCCTCCGACTAGTGCGCCATCAATATCTGGCTTCTCCAGTAATTGGGGAGCATTGCTCGGATTTACGCTGCCACCGTATTGGATACGAACACGTTGCGCAATTTCCTTTCCGGCAAGTTCTGAGAGAAACTCCCGCACGGCGCTGTGGCAATCCTGTGCCTGTTCGGGAGTTGCATTCCGGCCGGTGCCGATTGCCCATACAGGCTCATAAGCGATCACAATATCGTCAAATTGTTCAGGCTTTACTCCCTTGAGGCACCCACGCAGTTGCTTCTCCACAACCTCTTTTTCCTTGCCAGCTTCGCGTTCCGCTAAAGTTTCCCCAACACAGAGGATAACCCGCAATTGCGAAGCTAAAGCTGCCAGAACCTTCTTATTGATAAGCTCATTCGTCTCGCCAAAATGCTGCCGGCGTTCACTATGCCCAAGAATAACGTAGCGAACAAAAAGCTCCCGCAGCATCGTCGCACTGATTTCGCCAGTATAGGCGCCAGATTTTTCAAAGTGCATATTCTGAGCTCCGAGGCGCACCTTCTGGGACTTAGCTGTAAGTTCAGAAAGTTTATAGAGTGCGGTAAATGGGGGGGCTATTACGATCTCAATGTTTGTTGATTCGCTGATTTCTGTATCAAAAACTTTCCAGAAATTCTCCGTCTCGTAGAGAGACATATTCATCTTCCAGTTTGCTGCTACGATCTTTCTTCTCATAAATGCAGTTCTTTTAATCAGGGTTTTTTCAGCCTAACTCTAATTTTGGACTGACCAATCAGCAAGATCGAATGTAAAAAAGTTTTTTTCAAACACTTTCTTCCGCAAAGATTTGGATCGAAAAGTTTCAAAAAAAGTCAACCTTGGCTCTGGTTCCCCCCCTTACTCATGAATACAGCATAAAATAAAGCCAACGACGAGTTTTAAACGCAAAGCCATTGCAACAAAAATGTTACAATCCGTCAATTGCGTTTCTGAAAGAAGAGTCGGATATTGAAAAAGTCAATACAACTTCTTTCTTGAGGTTATGAAATCGAAAGCGCAACTTCCGACATCTCCGGGTTGGCTTTTTTTCAACAGCAAACTTTATGGTTTATGGCAAATTCGGGCTTTTTCGTTGCTTGAGCTTTTGGTTGTTGTGGCTATTATTAGTTTAATGGCAGCCATGCTGTTGCCGGCAGTTGAGGGGTTCTCAGGAACAGCCAGCCGGCGGGGAGCAGTGAATATTGTTATGAACACAATTGATCAAGCGCGCATTGCAGCCCTGGAGGAAGGCCGTAATGTGCACGTCATCCTTTCGGCCAACCAATCCCCAGAACCAGAGAGCTTACTCGTCGTTCGCGAGGTTGACTCAGAAGTTGGTTTTGAAATTTTGGGTAAACGGATCTCTCTACCCAAGGGAATAATTTTCCGTGAGCAAGGAGTCTTTGAAGAAGGACACGGTTCGCTCAACCTTGCCGCCCTCCAGAAGACTGGCCAACTCAGAAATCCTCACCGTATCGGAATCCTGACATTCGGCCCACAGGGAACCGTCCTTCACCCTAACGGTAGTGACAATACCCGGCGAATTCACATTGGCGAGGGCTTCCGTAACGGTTCCCGAATTGATTGGAAATCCGACGGATTCGACATCGTCTCCGTTACCCGCTACACGGGACGTCCTCAATTGGATGTTTCGATTCACTAGGCTCCACTTAAAATCTTAACTTTGAATCTCTACTAAATAACACTCCCGCGTAAGGGATTCTCAACCTTCAATCTGCGTGCAGACTCACCAGGCCACACCCAAGTTGGCCCCTCAGAATCGTAAACCACAACCCCATTTTTCAAATTTCTATCACTTCATTGCGCAGGGGTTCTCTCTTGTCGAAGTTACCATTGCGATTGCCGTAGTGGCATTCTCCATAGCTGGAATTTTGGCGATGCTGCCGATGGCCTTACGTTCTGCAAGCGAAAGTCACGAAGAGACCCGCGCTAATCACATCGCCCAATCCATCTTCTCCGGCCTGCTATTATCGAATGCTTCACTTTTGTTGGGGGAACCCCCCCAGCAAAGCCAACCGCTAAACTTATCTACCTCGGAGAGTTGGGTTCTAAAATTTGACTATCAGAGTAACCCCGTTGGGCCACCGGTTCGTGGCTCCATTGCCCAACCCACCGATCAAAAAGAAGTTCAGTATCTCGTCCAAGTAACTACTCGCCCAAACCCTGCTTTAAAATTCCTCAATCAAACTCCTTTTGACGCTTCCAACTGCACGCTTGTGGAGGTTCTAGTGACTTCCCCTGCAAAGGCTCCTCTGCAAAAGCGCAACCGCTACTCCTACGTGACTTTGTTGAAAGCCGAGAATCCATGACCGGTCCTGCACTTCCCTACCCAATCCCTGCATACTTCCGCAAGGAAGCTTTTACTTTAGTTGAGTTATTAGTGGCCCTGACTCTCCTTTCCCTACTAGTTGTTTCTCTATTCAGTATTGTAGATGGAGCCTCGAAACTTTGGACAAAAGGCGAGTCAAAAATAGAAGCCACCCGTGAATCGCGTGCGGCTCTTGAAAAACTTGTCTCTGAGCTTCGCTCTGCCTATCTCCCAACTGAAAATCCCCACAGATTTTTCCGCAAGGAAGGCGAAGCCGATGCTGCCCGCCTCCTTTTCCTAACTTACCTTCCCGTCCAATCCCAAAAATCCGGCCAACGGGGCAGCCTATGCGCTGTTGGCTATTTCCTCGCCAAGGGGAGGGTTTCCGACATTGGCGCTGGTTCCCGGGAAGAGTCCTGGCACCTCTACCGCTATCTCCTAGAGAGCAACGACACCTATGCAAAACTCAAAACCAACCCAACCTCCCCGGATCTTTGGCCGACCGCTGACCTTTCGCCCCTTAGTCCGCGCGCGGAAATCCTTGCCCGCAATGTGCGCGCCTTTCGCGTCCATCCCTATCACGTGAGCGGAGCTTCCCTCATCCCCTGGTCCTCAGGTTCTAATTCCCCTCCGCATCTCCTCGAAATCGAACTTGAAACCCTAAATACCAACACAGCGCGCAAATTCAATGGCGACATTCGCCAAGACTCGCCCGCTATCCTTCAAAATCTAGAACGCTGGAAAATCCGCATACCGCTCTCGCCGAGTGCAAGCTAAAGAACAGTTCCCGCTCAAAAAAAACAGCCCATTCTGCCTTGCTATGCATTCCCGTATGATCCACAGGGGCGTCCGCTCGTTCGGCATTTTCCCTTCAGCTTTTCGGCGTTTATCCTCTCGCGGTTCAGCGCTCGTTGCGGCTCTCCTTGCCGTTTCTGTCCTCACGATCATTGTTGTAGCTTTCCTCCAGAGCATGACAGTTGAGAAACGCACGAGCCGCTCCTATTCAAACATCAAGCAAGCCAACCTCGCTGCGCAGGCTGGCCTCAACCTGACGATTGGTCGCATCCAATCCCTTCTCCTCAAAAACCCTTACCATGCAATTGGAGTCATGCCAACTTCCGATAACTCCCTGATAACCGTCCTCCTTGGCGCCACTGAATTCGGAACTCAGCCAAAATACCAAACACTAGCACCCTACTCCTTTTCACAAAACACTCCCTCTTGGCCTAACCCAACCCTCGCAGGCAACAGTGTCATTGATTTAAACGACGAATCCATTGGCGGTAGCGAACACCCTCTGGGCTGGGTCGGCTCTGTAACTAAAAAAGAAAATGGCTCCTGGATCACCTACCGTCCTAAATGTTCTGCCGAATGGATCGAACTCCTTGCCGACCCTTCCCTCCCCCCGCAACCTAACCCCAATCTCCCCAACTACAATCCTGTCCTCTCTCGATTTGCCATTTGGGTCGAGGACGAAACCATGAAGCTCGACCTCTCCGTTGCCGGTAACCGTCGAGGTCCAGGCAATAGCTTCTCGCGCAACTCTACAGTCTCACGCGACCCCTCCGAGCTTGACCTCGGTGCACTCCCTCTGAAGAACAGCCAGCCCCTTCCCATCCACGGCTCTGGTGCTGACAACAATACTCTTCTCTCCTTTCTCGAATCCGCCCGCAATCTCCCACCCGATCCTCTCCTCCTCAACCACCTGACTGGCATCCCTCACTCCGGCGACCTTGCCCATCGAGTCAAATTCCATGCAACCAATTTTGCTCTTTCCAACGAGCTTTCTTCCCTTGGCACGCTCCGCTGGAACCTCAATGCCATGGTAACCAACTCCTTCCTTCCTAGTTTGATTCAATCGAATTTAAACAATTTCCTCACTTCGCTCAATGCCACCTTGCCCAAATTTGGCGAACGTTTTTACACCTATCCAAGTATTACTCGCGAGCACGAGCACATTTACAAATTGCGTCTTGCAGCCAATATCCGGGATTATATTGATGCCGATTCTCAGCCCACTTACGTGAATGAAGTGTGGACGGTCGAGTCGGGTTCCCCAAAAAATTTAAGTTGGCAAGGTGGCGGCGATGAGCCAAAGGCACTTGGAAAGGAGGCAGTGCCTTATTTTAATGAACATGCTTGGCGGGCGCGCCTAGTAAGTATGAGTATTGTTAACGGCGCTTTTGCCAATACCCGGCAGGTCTCGTTCACCATGGATCACTACTTCGAGTTTTACAATCCGAGCACGAAAGCATGGACTGCCCCACAGGGAACACGCTTGCGTGTTTACAACTTATCGAATTTTGATGCAAATCAATATTCGCCGATCCAGCTTCCGGATTTCGAGCTGGACCTTTCGGGCCGAGTTTTTCCCGCTGGCACTGCAGTCGTCATTACCACTTCCCCTGCCGCAGGTGAACCAGCAAATATGACCACCTCAAACTCAACGATTTACCGCATCATTCCATCCCCTTCGCAGCGCGAGTTCAACAACCGTTTCGGCAATCGTCAAGTCGGAAGCGAAACAGGAAACAACCGCCGCTTCGGCATTCGCCACTACGGCCGCAGTGCAACCAACCTTGCACCCGACTACGAAACCGAAATGGTCCTCACGACTTCACAGGGGGTAATCTTCGCCTCGCCTGTCCTGGCCTTGGCGGGCAGCGGTTCCCCCTTTGAAATGACCCAAAGTATCTCTGGTGCCTTCGGAACCTGGCATCTTCCCCCTGATCAGCGCGACCGCCGCTTTATCTGGGGCCACAGCCTTCGGGGCAACGATGCTCCAAGCCGCTCGGGCGACCCCCGCAGTTTCAATGAACCTCTCGAGGCTTTTTTCGGCACAGCTACGGCTGGTAACGACCAGTTCCGTTTTTTCAACAACTACCAAGGCGAAACCCAATACACCCAACCCCTGCCGGGTAATTATACTCCCTCTGGCAATCCACGCTTAACGCTCGGCCGCCCCGATAACCCTGAATTCGTCGCACCAGCCAATTGGCCCGATTACCATCCGCAGCTTACCAATGGCGCTGCCAACGCGTATGCTGTTATTGCAGACGGCCCGATGCAATCCATCGGCGAGCTAGGCCATATCTACGACCCGCATCGGAAACTTGATCCCTCAAGCCCCCGCGGCATCCTCACCGCACGCGGCGGCGGCCGCACCCTCAAAATCGGCCAGCAGGATGACCTAGTCGGAACTTTTACCGCCACCCAGCTCCAGAACAATATTGGCTTACCCCAACGCTTCACTACCACAGGAAACTCAACGCATGTCGCCTGGTTCAATGGCGCTTGGCACCTCTGCGATTTCTTTTCCGCCGAACCTAACCCCATGGTCTCAACCAGCAACGCTACCGCGCGTGGCAAAATTAACGTGAATGGAGTTCTTCGCGACGGCGGAACTGCTTTCCGCGCTGCCCTTCGTTCGTTTTACTTCCTCCCTTCGCCCGATGGCGACCCTGCCCGTGCAAACCAGCTCCTTACCGACGAAGAAATGGACGAGCTTATCCGCCAGCTCGATCTTTACCTCCGCCGCTATGGCCCCATGATGAGCCGCGGCGAATTCGGCCAGCTTCCATTCTTTTCTGCAGCAGGTAAAGAGGGCCGTGCTGGCGGACAACCCTCGGACATCATGATGGACCGCAGCCGGGAGGAAATCTTTCGCCGAACGATCGAGCTTTTGACTACCCGCAGCCTTAGCTTCCGGATTTATGTCCTCGGTGAGGCCATCCGCCACCTCCCCAACAACGAGAAGAAGACGGTTGCCCGGCGCAAACTCGAAGCGCTCGTAACCTTCCAACCCAACATTGGCCAGAACCCCACCGAGAGGGTAAGCTCCTATTCCCCGACCATACACTGGCTCCGTGTCTATTAACTTCAGTTAACTTCAGTTCAAAATCCCCTCGCTGCGTCCACCCATTTCCGATCCCAACCATTTCCGATCCTCATGAAAGCTCAGCCTCGAAAACCCCTCCTCCATGCGAGACCTAGCAGCAAACGCGCGTTTTGCTTTTTCCTCTTCGCCTCTTTAGGTTTCCTGCCGCTGGCTGCCCAACCGGCCCTTGAGCCGCGTCCCGAGCCTGGCTCTGTTATCGTTGCTCCGCGCATCGAAGAAGAAGCCTCTCCTCCCTCTTCCGCACTTCCTGCGCACCCCTCCACTCCCTTGGAAGGAGCCGAAGCCGAACTGGCTTGGGTCCGCATTTGGGCGAAACTCCAACCTTCCGACGAGCAAGTTTACTCCTTTGCTCTTGAAGCCTCGAATCCCTCCCCCTCTGCCTTAGACCAATCCTCGTTCGTTTGGCTTTATCGGGGCCTTAGTGGCTGGGATGCTCGCGATTACATCCAGGTCCCGCCTGGGAACTACCGCTTGGTTGTTTTTGCCGATGTTCCTCCGCCGCACTCCGACGATCCGGAAACCCTCCAGAGAGAATTTGCCCAATGGCTTGCACGTCCCGGCGAGGAGCGTCTCCTCTTCCGTTCTCCCCAAGAACTCCAGCTCCGGAAAAAAGAACGCGCTTTCTTTCTCCTCACGCAGGAAAACTCCCGTTGGCAATTGCGCGAAATGCCGCCTCTTCCGCCCTCGGGCAAATTTCTCCGCATGTTAAACCTCCAGCCCCAATCTGTCGGCGTGGAGCTAACTCGTCTCGATGGCTCCCTCATCTCCCAACTCGCCCAAAACCTCGGCGCAGAACCCCAGATTTCTCCTATTCCTGATAGTGCCAAACTCTTGCTGGTAACCGTTCGCTTCCTCAACCACAATGGCGCACCCATGCGCCGCACACACGAGATGGACTTCTCCGCCGAACGCTCCGCTACACTTGCCGTCTTTACTGACCGCTATGGCCGAATCTCCTCCCGTCTCTTTGCAGACTGAGCTTTTTCCCGCCAGCTCAGCTCTCCCCCCTTGCTCCTCCCTCCCCTTCCTGTCGAAACCCCAACTACCCTTCCAAGAAGGCTAAAAAGATTAGACAAAGAGGAAATTCTTCCTCAGCCAATCCAGAAGTTCTTCTTTCCCTTGGCCGGATTTCAAGTCGGTGAAGAGGAAGGGGCGGTCCCCGCGCATCCGCTTTGCATCTCTGGCCATGACGTCGAGATCGGCTCCCACCAGCGGTGCAAGAGTGATCTTGTTAATTACGAGCAAATCGCTAAAGCGAATAGCCGGCCCGCCCTTCCGCGGGATTTTGTCTCCCTCCGCAACGTCAATCACGTAAATAAAGACATCCACGAGCTCAGGCGAGAAAGTAGCCGACAAATTGTCCCCGCCGCTTTCAATTAAAAGCAACTCGAGGTTAGGGAACTTCCGGATGAGTTCCAAGGCAGCTGCTTCGTTCATGCTTGTATCGTCGCGAATGGCTGTGTGGGGGCATCCGCCTGTCTCCACGCCCACGATCCGTTCAGGGGGAAGTGCCTTTTGGCGGGTGAGGAATTCCGCATCCTCTCGCGTATAGATGTCATTGGTAATGACGGCCATGTCGTATTCATCGCGCAGCCACTCGCAGAGCCGCCACGCAAGCATGGTTTTGCCGGAGCCAACTGGGCCGCCAATTCCAACTCGAAGGGGTTTTCTAGCCATAGTCGTTCTTAATTTGGGTTTAACAAAAGTGCATGGAGCAGGTAATTTGTGGCTCTGTTCAATGGCCGGTCCGCTTATTTTCCACCTCTCTTTCCACCTCTCTTTCGTCTATTTTTTGGTTCAACGTGTGTCTATTTTTTGGTTCAGCGTGTTCGGATTCGGGGCGCATTTGCCGATCTCAAATTCCTGCAAAAAATATTCCCGAAAGCCGGCATCCCCTTTCTGAAGGTTCCGATTTGTTGCCACATTCCAAGAAGCCTGCATTCGTAGATTTCTTCGAGGCAACGAGGAATAAAATAGAAAAAAATCAGGAAAGGAAAAGCCGCTCATCGGCGAATTCGTGATTCATTGAAGCGATGTCGAGGATTGGGTCAAAAAAGCCGATTTTCTCAACTGGGGTCTTCAAAGCCGTATCTATCCCCGCACTTGCTTCGGCAAGGATCGAAGTCAGGACTCGCTGCACTGCCTCCTGCCCGATGCGCATAGCCTTTGGCGCTGCCGTGCAATAACCCGCGACAACCTGATAAACCAGAGCCACCAACGTCGCTCGCTCCGGCAAGCGATGACAGACAGCCCCCCACACGACCGGCGCATGGCCAAACCGCGGATTTTCGCACGCAATTTCGTGAAGTTTTCGCACAATCGGACAATCCGACGCCGCAGCTAGCGAAGCCAGCCGGCGCCGCCCTGTTTGCAAAGAAGCGGTCCGCAGTTCGCGGCTTGCTCGCACGGCATAGGCAAGCGAGTTAAGCGCAAGCAAACCTTCCCAATTATTCATGCGAGCAGCTTGGCGGGCATGGGCTGCCAGCGGTAAGTCAATGTTTGTGAGCGAAGGGAGAATGTGCAGCTTGAGGAAACGAACGAGCGTTGACTCGTCCCGCACGTAATCCTTCCGCACCAGCTCTTCCAACCCATACGAATGCGCAAAGGAACCCGTTGGGAAGAGCGAGTCGCAGCTCCGTAAGAGGAAGAGGATTTCCCCATCGCACAATTCAACGGTTCTCATTGGCGCAGTCAACTTTCAAGCTCATTCCTCTGCTGCAGGCACGACTGTTTGCGAACCGTGCATTTTCAACTTCTACTCAACTTTCACTTAGTGGTGATGGGTATGGGGTGTGGCAGCGATCGAAGCGCTGTGGTCGAAATCATCGTGTCTGTGATGGTGGGAGTGCGAGTGCGGCGCAGCCGAAAGTGGTTGGAAAATTGCCCGAACAACCTGGTAGGGCCGAGCTTCCCGCTCCAAAAGCTGACGCACTGCCGGATCGTCAACGATTCGCAATTTCTCCTCGCCTACTATTTCAATCGGAAAATGCAGGTTGCCAATTTTCCAGCCGAGGAGAGCCGCGTCAGCAGGATGCGCGGGCAGCTCTACTTCTAACACCTCCTCCGGCAAAAGCGAGAGGCGATAAACCTTCTCCCCTTCCTCATACACGAAATCCCCATTGCGGAGCGGCTTCTGCAGGTCGAAACCAAAGTCGGTTCCGTCGTCGGCAGTTGCCCGCCAGCGGCATTTCCCGAGCGTTAGACGATCCACACGAATCAAGATTTCCTTCCGCCCCGCGGTGCTTTGTTTCTCGAGCGCATGATGAATCACGTGCATGGCAAAATGATCTTGCTTTCCTTCCCAGGTTGCCCTTTCCAGCAAGCAAAGAGTGGACCAACTTTTACCTAAAAAACGCTGAACAAGCTAGAAACAAACGGGTCCGAGCCGGAATAGGAACTCCGCTCAGAAAAGGAAATACCGCTGGGCCATCGGTAGCACGGAGAGCGGTTCGCAGGTCAGCACTTCGCCGTCCGCTTTGACGGTGTAAGTTTCGGGGTCCACTTCGATTCGCGGCGTGGCATCGTTCCAAATCAGGTCGCGCTTCGTGACGCTCCGCGTGCCTTTGACGGCTACCAGCCGCTTGCGCAACCCCAACGGCTCGAGAATTCCCGACGCGAGCGCACTTTGGCTGACGAATGTGAGGGAAGTTGCGGAGATCGCGCCGCCAAATGCCGCGAATTGGGGGCGATAAATCATTGGCTGAGGCGTGGGGATGGAAGCATTGGGGTCGCCCATATTTGCCCACGCAATCATCCCCCCTTTGAGCACCATTTCCGGTTTCACACCGAAGAACGCAGGTTTCCAGATGACCAAATCCGCCAGTTTGCCGACTTCGAGGGTGCCCACTTCGCTAGCAATCCCGTGAGTGAGGGCCGGGTTGATGGTATATTTGGCCAGATAGCGCAGGACGCGGAAGTTGTCGGCCGCCGTATGGGGGCAACCGGGAGGTGCGCTAAGGTGGCCGCGCTGGAGTTTCATTTTGTGTGCCGTTTGCCACGTGCGCGTGATGGTTTCGCCTACACGCCCCATCGCTTGGCTGTCACTTGACGTCATGGAGATGGCGCCAAGGTCGTGCAGGATGTCCTCGGCTGCAATGGTTTCGCCTCGGATGCGCGATTCAGCAAAAGCGACATCTTCCGGAATGCGCGAATCCAGATGGTGGCAGACCATGAGCATGTCGAGGTGCTCCTCGATCGTATTGGCTGTAAAGGGGCGGGTGGGATTGGTGGAGCTGGGCAGAACATTAGGCTCGCCGCAGACGCGGAGGATGTCGGGAGCATGGCCGCCGCCGGCACCTTCCGAGTGATAGGTGTGGATGACGCGGCCGCCTATCGCGCGGAGGGTAGATTCTACGAAACCCGCTTCGTTGAGCGTGTCGGTGTGAATGGCTACTTGGACGTCCATTTCATCCGCCACTGCAAGACAGGCGTCAATGGCAGCTGGCGTCGTGCCCCAGTCTTCGTGTAGCTTCAGCCCGATGGCGCCCGCCCGCACTTGCTCGCGAATCGGCTCGTGTGTGGAGCAGTTTCCTTTGCCGAGGAAGCCGAGATTCATCGGGAAGGCATCGGCTGCCTGGAGCATCCGATGGATATACCAAATGCCGGGAGTGACGGTGGTGGCGCACGTTCCATGTGCTGGGCCGGTGCCGCCGCCGATCATCGTGGTGATTCCGGAGGCAATGGCGTGCTCGATTTGCTGCGGGCAGATGAAGTGGATGTGGGTGTCTATGCCGCCGGGGGTGACGATGCACCCTTCGCCGGCGATGATTTCGGTCGCTGCGCCTATGGTCATAGTCACTCCGTTTTGGATGAGCGGATTGCCTGCATGCCCGATGCCACAGATCCGCCCATGCTTGATGCCAATATCAGCCTTGAGGATGCCCAGCACGGGGTCGAGCAAAAGGGCGTTGGTGATCACCAGATCGGGACACTCCGCATCAAGAGCCAGCGGCGATTGCCCCATCCCATCCCGGATGACTTTGCCGCCGCCAAACTTCACTTCGTTACCATAGCCGCCTTGTTCGGCAATGAGGTCCCGCTCCACTTCGACAAATAGCTCAGTATCGGCCAGCCGCACCTTGTCCCCAACTGTTGGGCCAAACATCCCCGCATAGGCAGATCGTGTCATTTTCATAGCTTTAAAGAAAGTAGCTGGTAGATGGAATGATTGGGAGTTGGTTTAGAGGGGGCCGTTGATTTTGTTGTTGAGGCCGAAGACGCGGCGTTGGCCGGCCAGCGCTACGAGGGGGACTTCGCGGGTATCGCCGGGTTCGAAGCGGACGGCGGTGCCGGCCGGGATGTCGAGGCGGAAGCCGCGCGCGGCTTCGCGGTCGAAGTGGAGGGCTTCGTTGGTTTCGTAAAAGTGGAAATGGCTGCCGACCTGGATGGGGCGGTCGCCCGTGTTGGAGACAATGAGAGTTTTTTTCTCAAGGCCAGCGTTGAGCTCAATGTCGGGAGCATCAGCTGGCAGGATTTCGCCAGGGATCATGGATCGGGGTAGGGTGGTTTGTTCGCGTTGGTTGCAGGAGCCTGTTTCGTTTCGAGCTCAACTAAGAAAGGGAATTAGCCTGGGTTGGGGATTGGGGTTAGCGGATGGGGTTGTGGACCGTGACGAGTTTTGTGCCGTCGGGGAAGGTGGCTTCGACTTGGACTTCGTGGATCATTTCGGGCACACCTTCCATGACATCCTCGCGAGTAAGGATAGTCGTGCCGTAGCTCATGAGCTCGGCCACACTGCGCCCCTCGCGTGCGCCTTCGAGGATTTCGTGGGTAATGAGGGCGACCGCTTCAGGATGGTTGAGCTTCAGGCCACGGGCGCGGCGGCGGCGGGCAAGGTCGGCAGCTACGGCGATGAGGAGTTTTTCGGTCTCGCGGGGTGTGAGGTGCATGAGCAATACAGAGGTGTTGGAAAGAGGGGGGGCCTCCGTTGGTTCTGGGAGTAGCGGATACGGGGCAAGTGGAAGGATGCCAAGGGCACGCTGGTTGAAAGCACTTTTTGTGCCAAGTCCGGATTAGCCCTTGGGGGGCGCACTGGGAGTTTGGCTGTAAGCTTGTTCGACACGCGGGGCAACATCGCGATAGCCGTAATCAACTTCGTAGATTTGCTTCATGCAATCGAGGTATTTGTCTCTCTGGTCCATTTTTTCGTAAATGAGGCCGAGCGTGTAGAGGGTTTCCTTTTTGACGGAATCCATAGCGACGAGCTCGTTTGCGGCATCGCTGAGGGTTTTGGCAGCAAGGTCGAGCATGTTGCGTTGCTCGTAGCATTTGCCCAGTAGGAGCAAGGAACGGATGCGCAGGTTGGGGTTTTGCCGGGCCTTTTGGAGTTCCGGGATGGCTTCCTGTGGCTTGCCAAGTTCGAGGAGGATTTCGCCAAGCTCGAAGCGGAATTGGAGGTCGGTGGGGTTTTGCTCAACGCGTTTGCGAGCGGCCTCGATGCGAAGCTCGTTGCGTTGCTGGCGTAAATCCTCGAGCTGCTTTTTGGCGTTTTCGAGTTCCTCGGCGGGCGGGCTGGAGGCAAGGTAGTTCTCCCATTGTTTGATGGCTTCGTCAAACTGGCGGATTCGCAAGTCGGATGCTTTGCGCTCGAGTGCAAAGTCGGTGCCACCTCCGAGTTGGAAGGCATATTGTAGCCACTGGATGGCCGAGGAAAGGTCGCCCTTCTGCTCGTAAAGCTCTCCAATGCGTCGGGCTGTATCTACGCTTTGGGGCTGTTCTTCCATCTGCTTGTGAAGCTCAGCCAGTAGTTGGTCAATCGCATCTTCGGTTCGAACTACGCGGCTTTTCTGTTCGAGAGCCACGGCTTGCTCTTTGTCCTTGATAAGCTCGCGGTAGGTGGTTTTCTCTTCTTCCCAACCACCTTTTTTGAGGGTGACCCTTGCAGCTGCATCTTTCGAGCCTTTGACCGCTGCTAAATCATTCGGCGCAATTTCAAGGATTTTGTTGTAGGTTTCGACGGCTTTCTCCGCTTCATCAATGGCCATGAAGTGCTGAGCTAGCTCGTGGAGGGACTTGGTGTCTTTAGGATTCCCCTCGACGATGGTTTCCAAGGCAAATGTTGCCGTTTCGTTCATGCCTAGCGCCATTGCCGCCTCGTAGAGATAGCGATTGGCCTGCACGTTGTAAGGCTCGCTCTCCAAAACTTTCTCAAGGGCTTCCATTGCTTCACGGGGCTCCTTTTTGACTTGTGGGGCGATTTTGAGTAGCGCCAAAGAAGAGGTTGAAATTCCTCCGAAGAGGCTTTTCTTGCCAGCGTTTAAGGCAACTTCAGCTTTGCGCAGCAGCTGACGCCCAGGAAGGAATTCCGGCTCAGCTTTGACGAGCGGCTGGAGAAGTTGGATCACATAAGCGTAATTTTTGAGCTGCATGGCGCTGAGCGCCTTCAGCCAGCTCGCTTTCCAATTGGCAGGAAGGTCTTTTTCGGTCTTGATCGGCATGGCAGGTGAGGAAATTTAAAAGCGGATGGCTGTTCTTGCAGCCTGTTGGCAGTTGAATTTCGCGGATTTTGTGCCATGCTGCCAAAGAATGGCTTAGGGTTCAAGGTTCCAAACCACCCCGGCTGAACCCTGCCCCGCACCCTCGGCGGCTTCCAGGTTTCGATGCACGAACAAACAAAAAAAACGAGCCAGGAATAGCAAGCCGCACTTCGCGCTACACTGCCAGAGATAAGTTTGCCGCGAGAATCCGTAAATTGGACTTTTATGGCATTTTTTGTCTCTTATCCGGCATATCCGCCGGCAAGGTAGCGCTTGAGGTCTTCAATTTCGTTGCTCTGGACCTGAATAATGAAATTCACGAGGTCCCCGATGGAGACTATCCCGATGAGCAGATCATCCTCGAGAACGGGCAAATGGCGGATGTGGTTGGCGGTCATGATCTCAAGGCATTCCTTTACCGTTGTCTTCGGGGCGACAGTTAAGGGCTTGGGGGTCATAATTTCAGAAACAGGTGTTTCCTTGGAAACACGCCCGCGGAGTATTACTTTGCGCGTGTAATCGCGCTCGGAGATCATTCCGACCAAACGCTGGCCCTCCAAAACTGCAAGCGCGCCAATATTTTTTTCGGCCATCAATTGGATGGCTTCAAAAACGGTTTGGTTGGGCGAAACAGAGTAAATTTTGTGGCCTTTCCGATCCAGAATGAGGCTGACGGGAAAATCGTTCGTCATGCCAAAATCGTTGCTTATCCTCGCTCCACCTTCAATCCAGAACTTTGCAAACTCGACAACGATAACCAAAATTTGGAGGAAACTAAACGAAATCTCCAAATTTTGGTTATTACTTCCGCTGGAACTTGCCGCAAATGAGGTGCAGTTGTGCGGGCGTGTTTGCGCACAAACTGCAACCCGCAGCTGTAGAAAATCGAACTATGTTCCGCAAAAGGTGACACAAGGGGGGGAGCCAGGTGGAGGCGGCTCGCGAAATTCAGGATAATTAGCTCTTTTTTCAAAAGGATCGCGCAAGGCCTCAAGCATTTGCAAGAAGGGTGAGAGATTGCCATTTTCGGCGGCATCGAGGACGGAGTTGATTTTGTGATTACGGGGAATGATGGCGGGGTTTACGGAGCGCAGGGAAGCGAGGATTTGCTCGTAGGGGGAGGGCTCCAATTCGAGGCGTTTGCGCCAACGTTGATACCACCGCGTAAGCATGGGCTGGGCATCAGTGGAAGTTGCTTGCGGTTCGGAGCCTTCCGCCAGGGCTCGAAAAGCGAGAGTGAAGTCAGCTTTTGTTTCTTGCAGGGCAGTGAAGAAATCCTGGATCAGTTCAAGATCACCGTTTTGTGGAGTTTGGAGTCCGAGTTTGTTTCGTATCCCATCGAGCCAGGCTTGGTGGAAGACTTCTGGAAAGGTTTCAAGTGCTTCCTGTGCGAGCTGGATGGCGGTTCTCTTATCCGAGTTGATCAGCGGTAGGATAGCTTCGGCAAATCGGGCCAGGTTCCATTGGGCAATTGCTGGCTGGCGGGAGTAAGCATAGCGTCCATAGTGATCAATGGAGCTGAAGACCGCATCAGGGTGATAGGTGTCGAGGAAAGCGCATGGGCCAAGGTCAATAGTTTCGCCACTGATGGCCATGTTGTCGGTGTTCATGACACCGTGGACGAAGCCGATGTTCATCCACTGCGCGATAAGCCGTGCCTGCCGGTGTATGGCCTCCTGCAAGAGGGAGAGGGCAGGATTTTTTTGAGCGACGAGGTGAGGGTAGTGACGCCAGAGGGTGTAAGAAGTCAGAGCGCGAAGAGATTCGGGATTTTTCTGCAAAGCGGCGTATTGAAAAGTTCCGACACGGATATGGCTTGAAGCGACACGAGTGAGGACTGCTCCTGGGAGGGGGCGGTCGCGGTAAATGGTTTCGCCTGTCGCAACGACGGCTAATGCCCGGGAAGTAGGAGTGCCGACAGCATGGAGGAATTCACCGACGAGGAATTCGCGCAGCATTGGGCCAATGGCGGCTTTGCCATCGCCACGGCGTGCAAAGGGAGTTGGACCAGAGCCTTTAAAGTGAAGGTCACGGCGAGTCCCGTCTGGAGAGATTTGCTCGCCGAGGAGGAGGGCGCGTCCGTCGCCCAGCAAAGTGAAGTGAGCGTATTGGTGGCCGGCATAAGCCATCGCAAGCGGCTTCGACCCAACCGGCAACCGATTGCCGGAGAAAACTTCGGCACCACCGTGGCTTTGAAGCAGGGAGGGATCGAGCCCAAGTTCCACGCAGAGTGGAAGATTCAGCGCCAGCAAACGAGGTGAGGGGACAGGATCGGGGCGTTGGAAAACGTAAAACTCGGGAGGTAAAAGGCTGTAAGTGCATTCCAACTTCCAGCCGGCAGCTAATTCCGCAGCAGCGTTGGAAGTTTCTTCCTTGGGAGCAGTAGTCGCCTGTTGTTGCACCTGCAAAAAAATACGCTTGCAGAAAGTGCGTATGAACAAAAAAAGATTATCTATAGATAAATTTATCTACAAAAACAGAATAAGGAAATTTTTTCAGGTATTTGCTCCCTCGGGAGATTTGTTCTGCGGAAGAACGACGTTCAGCAACTTGCCAGGGACATAAACGAGTTTAGTTGGCTGGCGGCCCTGGAGGAGTTTTGAAGCCAATTCGCTAGCGAAGAAAATGCCCTCGACGTCTTCTTTTGATGCGGATTTAGAAACTGTAAGATGGCCGCGGAGCTTTCCGTTGAGCTGGACGGCGATTTCGACCTCATCTACGGCGAGGTAAGCCTCGTTGTATTCGGGCCAAGGTTGATTACAGACAAGGCCATCGAAATTTTTGAATTTTTGGCTAAGTCTGGCGTTAATTTCCTCGGCCATGTGGGGGGCGAAAGGGGAGAGGAGGCGTAGGAAGAGACGGAACATTTCGACGGGCCGGGGGTCAGCGTTTGTGAATTCGTTCACGCAAACCATCATTTGTGCGATTGCGGTGTTGAAACTGAAATTTTGGATGTCTTCGGTAACTTTTTTGATGGTTGCATGGAGGACACGTCGTTGATTGGGAGTAAATTCGACTTCGGCCAATGAGGGTGAGATTTCCCAGTTGCCTTCCTGGTTTTCGGTGAAAGCTAAACGCCAGACGCGGCCAAGGAAACGGTAAACGCCTTCGACTCCTTTGGCGCTCCAGGGTTTCATTTGTTCCAAAGGGCCGAGGAACATTTCGTAAAGGCGGAGGGAATCTGCGCCGTAATCGCGGATAACTTCCTCGGGGTTCACGACGTTCCCACGGCTTTTGGCCATTTTCTGGCCGTCTGGGCCGAGGATGATGCCTTGGTTAACGAGGCGCTGGAAGGGCTCGGGGGTGGAGACGTAGCCAAGGTCGTAAAGGACTTTATGCCAAAAGCGAGCATAGAGGAGGTGGAGGACAGCGTGTTCGGTTCCGCCGACGTAGAGGTCCACACCGCCTGGTTTCCCGCCACCGAGCCAGTAGCGTTCGGCTTCTTGGCCAACGAAGCGGGAGTCGTTGTGTGGATCGCAGAAACGCAAATAATACCAGCAGGAGCCAGCCCATTGCGGCATGGTATTGGTTTCGCGGGAGGCACGCTCACTGTAGCGCACCCATTCCTTGGCTTTGGCGAGGGGCGGTTCGGGTGTGCCAGTGGGGCGAAAATCGTCGAGCTCAGGTGGGAGGACAGGTAGTTCGCTTTCAGGCAATGGACGATGGGATCCGTTTTCCCAGATGATGGGAAAGGGCTCGCCCCAGTAGCGCTGACGGGAGAAAAGCCAATCGCGGAGTTTGTATTGGACAGCGGCACGGCCGAGGCCCTTTTCTTCGAGCCAGCGGGTGATGGTGCGTTTAGCTTCGGCAGTGGAGAGGCCGTCGAGAAAAGAAGAATTGGTGTTGATTCCGTCGCCGGTGTAGCAGCCGGTTGAGGGAGATCCATCGGGCTGCAGGACGACAATTTGGATGGGTAGGTTATGTTTTTTGGCGAACTCGTAGTCACGCTCGTCATGAGCGGGAACGGCCATGATGGCGCCTGTGCCGTATCCGTAAAGCACGTAGTCGGCGGTCCAGACAGGGATAGGTTGGCCGTTGACAGGATTAATGGCGTAGGTGCCGGTGAAGACGCCTGTTTTTTCGCGATTGAGATCGGTGCGGTCGAGGTCGGACTTTGCCGCGACGGCTGCTTTGTAAGCGCGGATAGCTGGGAGCTGCTCTGGGGTTGCAATGGCTTCGGTGAGGGGGTGTTCTGGGGCGAGGACGACGTAAGTTGCGCCAAAGAGGGTATCGGGACGTGTTGTAAAAACTTCAAAAGTGCCTTTGCCATGTTGAAGCTCGAATCGGACGTAAGCGCCTTCGCTGCGGCCGATCCAGTTGCGCTGGAGGAGCTTTATAGATTCTGGCCAATCTAACCCTTCAAGCTCGTTGAGGAGGCGTTCGGCATAAGCAGTGATGCGGAGCATCCATTGTCGCATGGGTCGGCGCTCGACGGGATGGCCGCCGACTTCGCTCCGGCCGTCTATGACTTCTTCGTTGGCAAGCACAGTGCCGAGTGCCGGACACCAATTGACTGGGACTTCGGCAACGTAGGCCAAGCGGACGGAATTTGGGTCGGGACCTTGATAGGTGGAGATAGGCTCGGCTTTGTTGGTTGCTGGGTTGAACCAGGAATTGTAGAGCTGGAGGAAGATCCACTGGGTCCAGCGGTAGTAGGAGGGGTCGGCAGTGGAGATTTCGCGCTGCCAGTCGTAGCTGAAGCCGAGCGCCTGGAGCTGTGAGCGGAAGCGAGCGATGTTCTGCGAAGTGGTGATGGCCGGGTGCTGGCCAGTTTTGATGGCGTATTGCTCGGCGGGGAGTCCGAAAGCATCCCACCCCATCGGGTGGAGGACATTGTAGCCGCGCATTCGGAGGAAGCGAGCAACGATGTCTGTGGCTGTGTAACCTTCGACATGGCCGACGTGGAGTCCCTGTCCGCTGGGATAGGGGAACATGTCGAGCACATAGCACTTGGGACGAGTCGGGTCGAAACCAGGTTCGCCAGGGTTGGGAACGGAGAAAGTTTTTTGCTCGACCCAAAGTTTCTGCCAACGGGGTTCGTAATCCGAGAATGGGAATTGCTTTCGTTGCGTGAACATGACGGAGATGGGAACTTTGTGGAGAAATTGGGCGGGAATTTAGAGAAAGCGCAACAGAAATTTTGCAGTAAAGTGAATGGAGATGGCGGGGAGTGGGAAGCAGAGCAGGGCGGAGAGAAGGTTAGGTCGAAGGGAGAGGAGGCAAAAGTCAGGCGCGAGGGTGAGCTTTTTCGTAAACTTGGCGGATGCGTTCTGTGGATACGTGGGTGTAAATTTGGGTAGTGGAGAGGCTAGCATGGCCTAAGAGGGTTTGGACACCGCGGAGGTCGGCGCCGGAGTCGAGCATGTGGGTTGCAAAAGTGTGGCGGAGTTTGTGCGGACTGAGATTGGAAGGTAAATTTTGGAGAGCAGCATATTTTTTTAGCATGACCCAAACGGAGCGGCGAGAGAGGCGTTTGCGCTGTTTGTTGATGAAAAGAGGGCCTGAATTGATGTTTGCTGCCTGACGGTATTTTTGGATAGCGAGGTTAGCTTCTGGGCCGATCGGGCAAATGCGCTGCTTACGGCCTTTGCCAAGGACGCGGACGGTCTCTGTGACGGGATCCACGTCCGTAACATCCAAGCCGACTAGCTCTGCGAGACGGATGCCTGAAGCATAGAGAAGCTCGATGATTGCGGCGTCGCGCAGAGGCATCCAGGAGGGAGCCTGCTTAGTTTTGGGTTGTGCTACGGGCGCCGAGAGAAGGGTTTCCATCTGGCTAAGGGTGAGGAATGATGGCAACTTCTTCGGAATTTTGGGAAGCTGGATGGTGGCAATTGGGCTGGACTTCACAAGCCCGTGCCGAGTGGCATAGCGGTAAAGGGAGCGATAGGCAGCAAATTTGGAGCGAATGGTAGTTTTTTCTTGACCTTGTTTGGTGAGGTGGAAAAGGAAAGCGCGGAAGTCGTCCTCGGTTGCTGATTGGAAGGTGAGGTTAGGACGGAAAGAGAGGAATTCCTCGAGGGCGGAGCGATAGTTTCGCAAGGTGTAGGGCGAAGCGTTTCTGTCGCCCTCGAGGTAACGGAGGAATTGCCGGCAGAGAGAATCGTTCACGCCGTTGAAGCGGATGGAGGGAGGAGGAGCTGCGCGTAGGGGTGCGCAGGTTTACTGTTTGCCCATAGGCTCACCGAGGGGTGGTTGGAGCGTGTCCTCCACTTTGCCAGTTTTTTGAGTTTGTCGCTCGAAGCGGAGGATGGCGGAGCGGGTTTCGACTCCATCAGGGGAGGTGGCCACGATGGGTATTTCGTAGCGGTTGTTGGGGAAGATAAAATGATAGCGGAAGGTGCCATCGGGGTTGAGCTGAATGGGCCGGCCTGCGATAATGACCTGTGCACGTGGATCCGTGCCGCCATAAAAGATGACCTCCGCGTTGACATTCATGAAGAATTCGCGAGCGGAGGGAGGGACCTCCCAGCTTGCCAGGGCAGCACTGGAGATCGCACCCAGCTCTGAGCGTGCCCAACTGGAGAGAGTTTCGGATGTCCAGCTCGAGAGTGTTTCGGCGGACCAGCTTGAGAGTGTTTCCCGGAACCAACTGGACAGGGTTTCGACGTTCCAGCTTGAGAAGGTTTCGCGGAACCAGCTCGAGAGGACTTCCTGAGTCCAGCTTGATATTGCTGCACGGCTCCAAGAGGCGATTTCGGCACCAAGCCAACTCGCGCCGATGGCTTGGCTCCAGCTTGCCAGGGATTGCCAGCTTGAGATTTCTGCGGCGCCCCAACTCGTTGGGAATTCGCCACGGGCTGCTGCAGCAGCGGTCCAACTGGAGCGTTCGGCAGGAGCCCAACTGGCAGCAAAGAGACTGAACCAGGAAGCGGCAGCTTGGGCGGCGGAAAATTCGCGCGCAAACTCGAGCGAGGAAAGGGCTGCAGAGGAAAGGGCTGCGGAGGATTCAGCCTGGGCTGCGATTTCACCGGGACGTAGGCCCCAGCTTGCAAGCCACTCGCTCGCAGCGGCATGGCGGACCGCCTGCGACCAGCTCAGGAGGGATTCGGTCCAACTGCTCAGGACTTCCGAGCTGAGAGCCTGGGAGCTGAGGGTTTCGGAGCTGAGTGTCTGGAATTGGACAATGCCACTGAAGAGGCTGGACTCAGCTGCAGCCTTTTGGAAACGGGCAAGGAGCTCACTGGCGCTTTCGCTGGAGGCAACTTCGGCGAGGCGAGCAGTGATGGCTGAAGAGAGGGACGCAGATTCGAGGGAGCCAGAAAGCAGCGCAAGGAGGAGCTGGTCGCCGAGCAAAGCTTTGAGAAGCGCCATGGCTTGCTCGTTGGCTTGGAGACCGGGAATCGGCCCGCCGTTTTTTGCGGCAGCATGCCGGGCTTGAAGATCGGCGAGGTGGCGCATGAGCTCGGGATGGTGCCGCATGCGCGGAGGTAAGCTGGCAAGAATGGCCGAGAAAGCGGCATCCAAGGGCAAAGTGGCAAAGGAGAAGGAATCGTCGGGCGAAATTTCCGTCCGCGGCGTGGTGGCGGTTCCCGAAACTGCGAGGGAGTGCCATTTGCCTGAGCGGTAATAGCCGATTTCGACTTGGTAGGTGCTGCCGGATTTGCTGACGGGAATATACCAGTTGCGGGCCTCAAACGGGACTTCAAACTCCAGTTCGGTTTGTTTTTGGTTTTGTTCGAGGCGGTAACAGCGGATGACAGCTGGGCCACCGGGGTGGGCGGTTACGTCCAAGTCCCAATAAGTGAAGAGGCGATGTGGGTCTTGAGCAACGAGATAGACAGAAACTTCACCATACGTGCGGGGGAGCTCACCAATCTCTGCTCCTGGCTGTGAGACTGCCGGCACCTGAAGACCGGTCGGTATGGCATACTTGCCGATGAATTCCTCTTGTTCTGCACCTTCTAGAATAGGCTCCACACTGATTTGGAAGCCACCAGGCGCAGCCGATGTGTTTTGATTTTTTTCTCCCATAGTTTTTCTCCAATTCTCCAAAAGGGAAAGCTACAATTCAGAATTAATCTGCAAAGCTTTTTTTTCACAGGATACAGGAGGGTAAAATAATGGATGTTGGGGCCGAAATTATGGGAAAGGAGAAAAGATGATTTGTTTATCGGGAAATAAAGATAAAGGGGAATAAGCGGCAAAACAGGCGAGGAAGTTGTTGTTGAGGAGTGCGTGTTGGAGGTGGATCGTTGTATTGTGGAGGAGTGCGGTAGGGGAGTTAGGATTGTCGAGAAGGATTTGGCAATTGCAGAGGCCGCCGTGGTAGATGCCATGACCGTCGAGTTTGAGGGCTGCTTCTTTGGCGGTCCAGAGGTAGAGGAAGCGGAGAGAGCGATCTGGAGGTGGTGCGGAGAAGAGCCACTTTTTTTCGGTTTCGAAGAACCAGCGGTTAGCGATTTTTTCGGCGGAGATTTTGCGTGAGGTAGGCTCAAGATCAGCACCGACTGGCTGAGCTGCGAATGCGGCGAGGGAGTAACCTAAGGAGGTGGAGACGTTAAAGTGATAGTTAGGAGCATTGAGGAAAATAGGTTTTCCGTTGGGGAGGCGGGTGATTTGGGCGTTGGGGTAACCGTTTTTTTGGGCTTCGCGGAGGCAGAGTGTCTGCCAGTCGTTGGATGGCCAGAGGAAGATTTCGACACGGAGTTTCTGAGGTGACGTGGTCAAGAATTAGGAAGGAGTTTCGGCTTTGGAAGGTTTTCCGTGGGGATGTTGTTTGCGGAGGAGTTTTTGGGATTAGTTGAGGAGTGAAGGGGCGATAATAGCTGCTGCGGCAGCGGCAATGGTTTGCTGGAGGTGAGGGGGGGCGTCGCGGGAGATGTAAACGGTTGTTGCGGTTGGGGAGAGGTCGAGAGCACCGAGGATGCGGTAGCCATGACGAATTTGTAAGTAATGTCCATTCGGCGGTTGTGGGAAGGAGGAAAAGGAAGAGAAAGAGGAGACATGAACGATGCGCAGGGTTTGCCAGGAGTAGGAGATTTGCCCCCAATCGGTGGGAGAGGAACGACCACCGGGGACAAATTCAACGGAGCAGAGTTTGCCACCTGCCCAGAATTGGGCGCGTAGGCCCGGGCGAAGGTTTAACCAGCCCCGGCCGGTGACGTAATCGGGAGTTGGGTCGTAACAAAACGGATCATAGGAATCCCAGACAACTCCCTCCCATTGGCCGTAGAGGGAGCCGAGGTATCCATAAACGATAGTAGAGGGAAGGGTAGGGGATTCGAGGACAAACTGAAAGGAACGAGTTGAAAAGTTTTTTTGTGGCCAAGGAGTTTCGGAAGAGGAACTTAAGCCAGACGCGCGCCAAGGGCCAAAGGAGAAGGTTGTGATTGGTTTGGAGCGATTGAACTGAACTTGCCAAGCATCGAAATTTACGTCTTCGGCAGAATGGAGGGAGAATTGGATGAAGGTTTCGCAGCCATTCAACATAAAGAGGATAAAGATAGCGAAAAACGTGGGGAGAATTTTTGAGGGAGCAGGGGATGGAGGGGATTTTTTCATAGGAGAAAAACATTTATTGGAGGGACTAAGCAGGGGTAAGTTCGAGAAGGGAATTGGCGTAGTTTTCTGGGTCGAAAGGGTGGAGGGATTCGAGGTTTTCGCCATTTGCGATGAAGCGAGTGGGGATGCCGAGCTCGTGCCGGATGGCTGCGGCGGCGCCGCCTTTTCCGCTTCCGTCCATTTTTGTTAAGATGACGCCAGTTAGGCCAACAGCTTCGTGAAATTCCTTGGCTTGGGAGAGACAGTTGGAGCCAGTGGTAGCGTCAACGACGATCCATTTTTCGTCCGGCAAGTCGGGGCCGTGTTTGGCGAGGGTTCGGGCGATTTTTGCGACTTCGCGCATGAGGTTTTGTCGGGTGTGGAGACGACCTGCCGTATCGCATAGGAGGAAGTCAACGTCTCTGCTGCGAGCGGCTTGATAGGCATCGTAACAAAGGGCGGCAGGATCGGATTGGTATTGGCTGCGAATAACGGGAACGCCAATTTTTTCGGCCCAGAGGGAGAGTTGCTCGATAGCAGCAGCGCGAAATGTATCGGCAGCGGCAAGGAGGACGGAGTGGCCAGCTTTTTTAAGGCGGTGAGCAAGTTTGGCAATGGTTGTGGTTTTGCCTGTGCCATTGACGCCGACGAAGAGGATGGTGCGTGGGCGGTCAGGATGGGGAGTGAGAGGGGGAGGGGAAGGATAGAAGAGGGAAACGATCTCTTCCCGAAGGAATTGGAGAGCGGATTGCTCGTCTCGGCAGCGGTTGGATTGTTTCAATTTGTTGACAAACTGCTCAGAAAAGCGGACACCGAGGTCAGCAAGGATAAGGATTTCGAGGATTTCGTCCCAATCAAGGGAGTTGGAGCGTAATCGGGAAAAGAGTGATTTGAGGATACCGAGAGGCATTATTTACGGAGGTGAAGGGTGAATCAGGAAGGGTGGGATTCGTCCGTAGGGATGAGGATATGGGAAGATGATTGTTCGGATGGGATTGTCTGGGAAACGATGCTTTTGCGGCAGCAGTCGAGGATGCCATTGACGAAACGGGCAGATTCGTTGGTTCCGTATTTTTTGGCGATTTCGATGGCTTCGTTTATAGCGACCGCTGGAGGTATTTCCGGATTGGCCAGTAATTCGTAGATAGCGACACGTAGGATGTTGCGATCAACGGGAGCGATTCGGTTGAGTTGGTAATTGTGGCAGCAATTTTGGATGAGCGAATCAATTTTATCTTGGATTTTGACGACACCTTCGATGAGCTGTTTGCAGAAGGAACGAGCACTTGGGCTTGTATTGCGGATTTTGAAGAAAGCCTGGAGTGCGTCTGGATCGTCAGCACCGCCGAGGTCACGGAGGAAGAGGAATTGCATGGCGGATTCGCGGCCTTCGCGACGAGCACCCATAAGTGGAGTTTATTCAGGCGTGATGGGTTTAATAGGAGTGCGTGGGGGGCGGATTTCCTCGAGAATACGGACGGAGTTGACGGCTGCACGGGCGGCCTCGATTCCACGGTTGAATTGAGGATCGAGACAGCGGAGTTGAGCTTGTTGGGGATTGTCGAGGAGGAGGACTTCGTGAATTATGGGAGTTTTGTAATCGAGGGAAAGGCGCATAAGTGCGTCGGTGACGGCACGAGCTATGAGATCGGCATGAGCGGTTTCACCTCGTAAGATAACACCCAGAGCGATTAAGGCATCGAATTTTTCCCTTTCGAGGAGGGCTTGAGCGACGACGGGAATTTCGAAGGAGCCGGAAGCGAGCGCACGGACAATTTTTGCAGTTGGTTCGATGGCGTGGATTTCGTTGCTTGCAGCTTCGGCCATAGGGACGACGAATTCGTCGTTGTAGATGCTCTCGACGATGGCGTAGCGATGGGAAGTTTTTGAGCTGAGCCGCGGTCTTTCTGGGATTTGGGTTGCCATTGCGGATAAAAGTATCCGGAAAAAGAGGAGGAATTAATTATGGTTGGAGGAGCGGATGGCAGCCAATTCGAAGCTATCTACGAGGGCTTGCCAGCTTGCTTCGATGATGTTGTCGGAGACGCCGACAGTTCCCCAGTTGGATTTGCCATCGGAGCTGAGTATATGGACGCGTGTGCGTGCGGCGGTTCCCCGGCCGCTATCTACAATTCGGACTTTATAGTCTGTTAATTGGATGGAGTCAATCCAGTTGTAGAATGGTCGGAGGGCTTTGCGTAGGGCGGCATCGAGGGCGTTGACTGGACCGTCGCCCTCAGCGACGGTGTATTCGTTTTGGCCGTTTACAGAGAGTTTTACCGTGGCTTCACAAGTTGTGTCGGAACCGCGGCGCCAGAAGAAGCAATGGTATTCGCGGAGGTCGAAGAGGTGGATTTTCTGGCCAGCGGTTCTGCGGATGAGAAGCTCAAGGGAGCCATCGGCGGCTTCGAATTCGTAACCCTGATTTTCGAGTTCTTTTACCTCTTTGAGGATTTGCGCTACGACAGGGGAACCTTTTTCGAGGTTAAGGCCGAGTTGGGAGGCTTTAGCGAGGATGTTGCTTTGGCCGGACATGTCGGAGACGACGATGGTTTGGCGGTTTCCGACGAGGGAGGGGTCAATGTGTTCGTAAGTGCGGGCGAGTTTTTGGACTGCATGGACGTGGAGGCCTCCTTTATGGGTGAAGGCGGCGGAGCCGACGTAGGGTGCACGGATGTTGGGTTGGAGGTTAGCAATTTCGTCAACGAAGAGAGAGAGTTCGCGGAGGCGGGAGAGTTCGGGGATGCAAGGAATGTTGAGTTTAAGTTGGAGATTGGGGATGAGAGTGGTGAGGTTGCAATTGCCGACGCGTTCTCCATAGCCATTGATCGTTCCTTGGACTTGCGATGCGCCTGCTTGAATGGCAGCGAGGGCGTTGGCAACGCCGAGGCCTGAGTCATCGTGGGTGTGGATGCCAATAGGGATGGGGAATTTGCTGACGACTTCGTGGGTTGTTGAACGGATGAAATCGGGAAGGCTGCCGCCGTTTGTATCACAGAGGACGAGTGTGTCTGCACCTCCGTCATAAGCAGCTTGGAGAGTTTGTAGGGCATAGTCGGGAGATTCGCGGAAACTGTCGAAAAAATGCTCGGCGTCGTAGAAGACGATGCGGTCGTGAGATTTGAGGAATTCGATGGATTCACGGATCATGGCGAGGTTTTCCGCGGGGGAGACGCCGAGGACATCTGTTACATGGAGGAGCCAAGATTTGCCAACGATGGTGACGACTGGTGTCTCAGCTTCGAGGAGCATTTGGAGCTGGGGGTCTTTGTGCACACTGAGACCACCGCGACGAGTGCTGCCAAAGGCGGCAAGCTTGGCATGGCGGAAGGAGATGTTGCGTGCTTCTTTGAAGAAGGAGGCATCTCGAGGATTGGACCCTGGCCATCCGCCCTCGATGAAGTGGATGCCGAATTCGTCAAGTTTTTGGGCGATGCGAATTTTATCGGCAACGCTGAAGGAAATGGCGGTTCCCTGTGTTCCGTCTCGGAGAGTGGTATCGTAGAGGGTGAGGGATGTTGGGGTCATTTAGGTTAGAAGTGAGCGAACCGTCTAACTAGGAACAAGCGGTGTAGGGAAAGATAGGGTTCAGTTATTCTTTTTCTCTTTTTCTTCCTTTTCGAGGAGTTCGAGGACGTCGCGGAAACGGTAGGCGTTGGATTCATCAGCTTGGATGAGCGCTTTGTGGGCGTCGAGGATATGGGAAGTATCGGGGCCGGAAGGGGGTTGGGTGAGCTGCTGCATGGGTTGGGAAGGTTCGGGGAGTTGCGGTGAGTTGGGGTCACCAATTTTGCGGACAGTAAAGAGTTGATCGAGTCCAAGGTTATGGAGGAGGGAAGCGTTTCGATCGTTTGCGTGGATGACTTCGAGGGAGCAATGGCCGGATTTGTCGCGGAGAGTGAGCGCAATTCCTGTGATTGCGCCCATAAAAGTAGAATCCATAAGTTCGCATTGGGAGAGGTCAATGACGAACTTTCGTTGGCCGCGGTCTATCATGTCTTTGCAGTAACGTTTGAGGCCGGCGCTTGTTTGAAAGGTTCCGCGGCCAATGACACGAAGCCAAATAGCTCCGCCGAAGGAGCCTGCTAGAACTGCTGACTTGTCGTTCAAAGTGTTTGAAATAATTTGCGAGGTGGTGATTGTGTCAAATGAAAATTAACCGAAAGAAGATGTGGAAGGCCGAAAAGTGCGGAGTGGGTTAATTTTTTTGAGAGCGGCTCCATTGTTCGAGTATTTTTCTTTCCTCTGGAGAGAGGGATTGGAAACCAAAACGGAGAACTTTGTCAAGAATTAAGTTGATTTTGCGGGATTCAGGGGTAGGGGACCAGGTCGCGTCGAAGGCTTTTTGGAGGGGATTTTTTTTTGGTGTGAGGGGAGGGGAGAATGGAGAATAGGAGGAGAATTTTCGAAGGTAAGTGGCATAGAAGAAGCCGAATAGGGCGCCACCGAGGTGAGCAAAATGCCCTACATGAGGGTCGAGCCCAAGTATGGGGAGGAGAATGGAGATGAGGAGGATGCCATAGCCAAGGTATTTGGATTTGATTTGAAGGGGGAGAACAAAAAAAATGAAAGCTGTGATGGGGAGGTTGGGTTCGAGGGTAGTAAAGGTGAGGAGAACGGAGCAGACACCCCCCGATGCGCCAATGAGGCTTCCCTCCGGAAAAAGCAAGACCTGGAGCAGTCCGCCACAGATTCCCCCAATGAGGAAGATGAGGACGAGTTTTGTGGAGCCGATCCAGCTTTCGACGGCTGAGCCTGCGAACCATAGTGCGAACATGTTGACTATGAGATGAAGGAGGTTGCCGTGGAGGAAAATATGCGTAAGCAGTTGCCAGTAGTGGCCAGCGGAGAGGCCATCGCGGCTGAGGCCGAAGCTTGCTATAAGCCATGCGTCGGCTAGCGGGCCGAGAGACCATTGGAAGAAAAAAATTGCAACGTTGAGAATGACAAGGATTTTTGTTGCGGGGGATTGAGTTTTAAGGGATTCCCGCATTGCTTTAGATTTAAGAGTTAGCTAAAAAGATGCCAAAGGTGGATCTTTTTAAGGTCACATCAATCAAAGAAGTCCGATTTGTTTCCGTAATAAAGCCACTTGGAATCGAGGTGTGGGTGGGCCGCTTTTTGCGAAAAAAAATTTTAAAAGTTTTTCGAGATCGCGGCCGAGTTCAACAAATTCCTGGATACTGTGACGGTGGTTAACGTGTGCAACCTCCTTGGCAATTATGGGGCCTTCGTCGAGGATTGTGGGCACATAGTGGGTAGTTGCACCAATCATTTTGACGCTTGGGGCGTAAGCTTGATGGTAGGGGCCGGGTCCCTTGAATGCGGGTAAGAAGCTGTGATGGATGTTGATAATAGGTATGCCTACCCAATCAAGAAAATTGGAGTTGAGTATGCGCATGTAACAAGCTAGGAGAGGAAGGTCGGCACGGCAGTTTTGGAGGATCGAAAGGTGCTTTTGCTCGACAGAACTGCGGTTTTCTGAAGTGAAGGGCAAATAGTGTTATGGGACGTCAAATAGTTCGGCAAATGGACGGAGAAATTCATGATTTGAAACAACACAGACTACATTGGCAGGGAACTCAACCGTAAAAGCGCGAAGTATGATGTCCTGGAAACAATGGGGTATGGCGGAAGCGAAAGTGGCGATTTTGGGTTTTGTTCCTGAAAAGGTAGTGTGGACACATGTGCCAAGCTCATTTTTGACAAACGCCTCGAAGGATTTTGAAACATCTTGTGGGTTAGAAGTTAAGCGTGGTGTCTACTCAATGCTCTGAAAAAAAGATGCCTTTAGATGCGTCGCGGTGTTGGTCAGCATATAGAACGTTTCCGCCATTTTGTGCGATCCTGCCAGCAGGAAAGGCGAAAAGGCCGGGGCTGTCTGGAACATGAAGGATGGTAATAAAGGTTACTTATTCTCTATTGAGGACTTTTGTATCCAGAAGTAGGATAGCTTATAGAGGGAACCAACTAAGGTTGGCAGAAGGAAACAAGTTTTTGGATATAGTTCTGTATTTAGCTCAAAACGTGCAGTGGTGCGATTTTACTTTTTTTCGTTCCACTTGTGGACGAGGCCGGTCATAGTTCCGCCAAGTTCGTAAAGCTTTTCTTTGTTATGAATCATATCTTGACGACTATAACCGACAAATGAGTAATCTTTTTTGAGGAAGATGGCTTGTTCGGGGCACACTTCCTGACAAAGGCCGCAATAGATACAGCGGATCATATTGATTTCAAATTCCTTGGGGCGTTTTTCGACTTTGGCCCATGGGTCGTTTGAAGGGATTTCTTCCGGGATGATGCGGATGGCTCGTGGGGGGCAAATGAATTCACAGAGCTGGCAAGCGACACAGCGCTCACGGCCGTGTTCATCTTTGACTAACGCGGGAGCCCCGCGATAGTAATCGGGGAGATGGTTGTCCCAGCGTTCCTCGGGGTAGCGCATGGTGACTTTCTTTCTGCCCAACAAGGTGTCGAAGAAATGGCGAACTGTAATGAGGAGCCCCCCGAGTATTGCGGGAAGATAAAGCATTTCGGCAAGCGTGAGTTTGGGGCGTTGGATGACTTTGGCCATGGGATTGGGGAAGTTTATTTACTTTACGTTAGGGAAGAAAGCGAGGATTGCAGCGACGAGAATGATATTTAGTAGGGCGAGCTCAAAAAATACATACCAGCCGAGCTTCATCAACTGATCGAAACGGAAACGAGGAACGGTCCAGCGAACCCATATCATGAAAAGCAGGACGAGGATAACCTTTGCGAAAAAAACGCCGATGTTAATGAGCCCCCAAAGTGTGCTTGCTAACCAGGGTGGGATAAAAGGGAGGCCAAGGAAGGATGTGGCGGAGCCATCTGGAATGAGAGGGAGGCTCCATCCTCCGAGGTAAAGGGTAACGAGCACTCCAGCGGCTGCAATCATGGCGGCATATTCGCCAAGGAAAAAGAGAGCAAAACCCATAGAGGAGTATTCGGTGTGATAACCACCGACAAGTTCCTGTTCTGCTTCTGGGAGATCGAAGGGGGCGCGATTTGTTTCAGCAAAAATAGAGACGAGAAAAACAAGGAAAGAAAGGAAAAGAGGAATCCATAAAAGGAGGCGTTCTAGTGAAAAGCCAGAAGCGAATGTTTGGA
Organism: Chthoniobacterales bacterium; assembly: GCA_026418675.1. Taxonomy (GTDB): domain Bacteria; phylum Verrucomicrobiota; class Verrucomicrobiia; order Chthoniobacterales; family DYNR01; genus JAOAAX01. The sequence goes on from JAOAAX010000007.1 coordinate 57,766, forward strand.
TGAGATGTTCTAAGGGGTTGGCCAGGAAGGAATGGAGATTGAATCCTTTTGGCCAAAAGGGGGCAATTAACCAGCCATTGTGAACTTGCCACCGAACAATTTCCTGAAGGTTTAAGGTGCCTACGACTAGGAATACGGGAACAACGGACAAGCCAAGAGAAAGCTCATAGGAAATCATCTGGGAGCTGGAACGAATTCCGCCCAGGAAAGGATATTTTGAGTTTGAAGCCCACCCTGCTAAAACAATTCCATAGACGCCAAGTGATGAAATTGCAAAGGCCCAGAGGATTCCAATGTCTAGATCAGCAATGACCATAGGGACACCAAAAAGCTGACTGCCGAACGGGATTACGGCGAGCACCAGGATGGGCGGGATCATTGCAATGAGTGGAGCGAGAAGGTAGTAAAACTTTTTGACGTAATTGGGGACGAAGTTTTCTTTCAGAAGAAGTTTGATTGCGTCGGCAATTGGCTGGAGAAGTCCTTCAGGGCCGACACGGTTTGGTCCTAGCCTGTCCTGGATGAATGCGCTAACACGGCGTTCAGCATAAACGGTGTAAGAGACGAGACCGAGCACGATTGCAAGGAGGACGATAATTTTAGCTAGGGTTGTCCAAATAATCCAAACGTGTGGGTGATGGAAGAATTGAAGAAAGGCAGAGGGTTCAAGCATCGTCTGGGAAATATTAGAGAGTAGTGTTTGTGTTAGTTTTTTCGGAGGAGCGCGTTTTTGGAATTATGGAGATTTGTTGCCGTTTTGCGGCATTTTTGGAGGGATGGGAGCTGGAGCAGAGTGGGGAGGGGGGCCTTTGTGTTCGAGCCACGGCAAATCTAACTGAAAGCCCAAGTCGCCGATTTTTCCGAAATTCAAACCTGCTAATGGGGGTAGTTTTGCTGCCATTAGTTTCCAGAGTTCTTCAAATGTTCGTGGTGTGGTGGTGGAAGGGGAATTAAGTGAAAAAAGCAAGTCGCGGTAAATTTCCCAATCGTCACGAGCATTGCCGGGGGGAGATATTGCCTTGTTCAGACGTTGGAGACGCCCGTAGAGGTTAATCATGGATCCGCGTTTCTCTGCGAAACCACATGCGGGAAGGACAATAGTAGCAGCAGCAGTTGACCGATTAGGCAAGATGTCAAGAACTATGAGAAAGTTAAGTTTTTGGAGTTCTTGATCTGTTAGACCTATTTTCGTGGGGTCTTCGCCTAGACTTAAAAGACCTGATACGGAGCCGTTACGGATTGCAGTGACGATTTTTTCGAGCTGGGCACCAGGAGGATTAGCGGCGACACCGGTTAAACGAGCGCCATTAGTGTTTGGATTGCCATCTGGAGCGATGAGGAAGCCGTCACCACTTTGAGGACGGGGCAAAATATCGTGTTGTTGGATGCCAAGAAGTTCGATGATTAGTTTGATGAGGAAAAGCTCCTCCAGAGTGGAGCGAGCAGAAGCAAGAATAGCAATTTTTGAGGAAGGGTGTGAGGAGAGAAGATGGGAAGCTTCAGAAATTGCTGACTTCCATGTTGTATCCAATCCGTTGACTTTTGGAGACTTCAAGCGATCCTCCCGCATTAAATAATGGAAGTTGAGTCGGTGAGAATCAGGCATCCAACAAGAGTTAACAAAGTCATTTTCTCTTGGAGTGATGCGGTAGATGGTATTTTCGCGGGAACCGATTAAGATGTTGCAGCCTGTTCCACAATTAACATCGATCGATTTCGTTTCTTTAAGGAACCAAACCCGCATTTTGAAACGGAAATCCTTTGAAGTGAGGGCGCCGACAGGACAGATGTCAACCGTATTGAGAGAGTAATTGTTGTCCAACCTCTTTCCTGGATAAACCGTAAGTGTGGTATAGCTGCCGCGTTTTACGAAACCGAGGACGTCCTCTTTTGCAATTTCTTGCATGAAGCGGATGCAGCGTGAACAGAGGATGCAGCGTTCGTCATCGAGAATGATGTGCCTACCGATGTCAACTTGCTTAGGTTTTTTTACTTTTTCCTCCAAAAAACGAGATTCTCCTTTGCCGAACTCAACACTGAATTCTTGAAGGCGACATTCACCGGCCTGGTCACAAATGGGACAATCCAGAGGATGGTTGATCAGAAGGAATTCCATCACAGCATTTCTGCACTCGCGAACAAGGGGGGAGTCAGTTCGGACGGCGAGGCCTTCGCTGATTTCCGTTGCACAGGAAATAGCAGGTCGAGGATTCCAGGCGATAAGTGGGTGTCCCTCGGAATCAAGCAAGGGCTTGCGATCTGGCCCCAACTTAGGGGTTCCAATTTCAACGAGGCACATCCGGCAGTTGCCGGGAGAGCTTAGCTTAGGATGATAGCAGTAGTGGGGAATAAACTTGCCAGCTTTTTTGCAAGCTTCTATAAGGCGAGTCCCCTTGGGAAATTGCATCCATTGCCCATCGATTTGAATGTTAATTAAAGGAATTTCAGTTGTAGGAGAGGAAGCAAGGGCAGCACTCGGAGCAATGGCACTCATTCAAATTTAAGAAAATGATTTTTTCCTATAGTAAGTTCGCTTTAGTTACTTTTTCGATGCGTTTTTTTCATGGCCTGGTAGCCCTTGGCAAGGGAAAAAATAAACGTAATTGGTTAGGATGACCTTGGGGCTAGGGTTTTTGAGGATAAGAAAATCCTTTTAAGGGAAGTTAAGTTTCTTCGCCAAATGAAGATTCTACGAGGCGTTTAAGGCTTTCGAGGGCGAGTTGAGCGTCGGGACCTTCGGCAGTTAAGGAAAGATGTGAGCCTTTTCCTGCTGCAAGCATCATGAGTCCCATGATACTCTTACCGCTTACTTTTTCACCGTCTTTTTCGACCCAAATGTCCGATTGGAACCGACTTGCAGTTTTTACGAACATAGCTGCAGGCCGTGCATGCAGCCCGTTGCGGTTTTGGATTGTGACTTCAATTCTCACAGTTTAAAATAAGTCGGCTTAACAAATCAAATGCTCCATTTTTTCCAATGAGTTTTGGATTTCAACAATTTTTTTAACTAAGGTGAGTATAATAGCTCCTGTAGTGAATCTTCCTCCCTGTAATTTTCTCAAAGCACTTGTATGACAGAAATGGAAATGGAAAGAACCAAGCTTCGTTCATTTCAACGAGCTGAGCAGCGGAGTTCGATTTGGCCGTTTCTCAACCGTATTTTGTTGATGCTTATACTAATGGTTTCTGGTGCTTTAGTTTATTTAATGTATTATCCTGAAAATGCTCGTTTGGAAGACCTACGCAACAAGGTTCAAAAACTGCGAGAGCAAGAAAAGCAAGTGGAACTGGAAAACCGACTATTACAGCGCGAAATTCATCTTCTTCAGACAGACCCTGAATACTTGGAGCTAATAGCTCGCGATAAGCTTGATCTGATGAAGCCGGGAGAAACCATTTTTCGACTTGACAGTCGGCCGGATTCATCATCCTCTTTCTACCCCGTTCGATGACGTCTCAATCAGAAAATTCTCCCTCCGAGTTGGCTTCTCGCTTGAGCCAGCTTCGGAGGTTTCTTTGACTATCCGACACTTCGAGCTCGTTACGATTATCTCCAAAGCTTAATGGGATCTTCCACATTTTGGGAGAACAAGGAATCTGCACAACAAATTATAGCTGAAGCTACGTCTCTGCGAAGCAAAATTGACCCCTTTGAGGAGCTTGAGCGCAAACTTGCAGACCTAACTGTTCTGGGACAACTTGCTGAGGAAGAGACAGATCCTTCGACTCGAGAAATTGCACTTGCCGAGGTCGCAGCCGAAACGAATCAGCTAGCGCAGGAGTTAAGCCAACTAGAATTACGCCTCCTTCTTTCAGGTGAATTTGACGCAAATCCCTGTTATTTAACGATTCATGCTGGAGCTGGAGGCACGGAGTCCTGCGATTGGGCTCAAATGCTTTTGCGCATGTATCAGCGTTGGATTGAGCGAACGGGGCGCAAATTCGAACTTCTCGACATTCTTGAAGGAGAGGAGGCGGGAATAAAGTCAGTAACTTTGAGAGTTTCAGGGAATTACGCATACGGTTATCTTCAGTGTGAACGGGGTGTTCATCGGCTTGTCCGTATCTCACCGTTTGATGCGAACAAGCGCCGCCATACATCATTTGCAAGTGTTGATGTTATACCTGAAGTGGAAGACGCACCTATTGAAATTAATGAATCTGATCTCAAGGTTGACACTTTTCGTTCTGGTGGACGCGGTGGGCAAAATGTAAACAAAGTCGAGACTGCAGTGCGAATTACTCATCTACCCACGGGTATTGTTGTAGCTTGTCAAAACGAGCGCAGCCAAAGCCAAAACCGTGCTCGTGCCCTAGCTCTGCTCAAGGCAAAACTTTATCAACTTGAGGCTGACCGCAAACGTGCGGAGGCAGAGCGCCTCTATGGCGAAAAAGGAGACATTGCCTGGGGTAACCAGATCCGATCCTATGTTTTTCAACCATATCAGCTTGTGAAGGACTTGAGGACAGGTGTCCAATCTACTAATATCCAAGCAGTTATGGATGGAGAAATAGATGCCTTTATTGAAGGGAAACTGCGTGGACTTACATACAAAAAAGGAGCTACAGAACAAGAGGACGACTAAGATTTTTTCTTCATTATTTAAATTTATTCAAGAATGTTTAATCGAACAACCTCAGAACCCCTCCAGTTTTCCCTCCAATTTCTTTCTAAGAACGGATGGAAAATCATTTCTCTTGATCCTCCAGGCGCTAACCTTCATGTGCATGCTCCACCAGTTGGCCCTTTACTGGAACTTAGTCTCGAAAAGGAAGTTTCTCCAACATTGGTTCATTTTCCCGAGCTGCGACTGTCACCACTCAATACAAAGGAGAAGTGTAATGCGCGAATTGTTTTTTCTGGGAACAAGGTTCTTTTAAAAAGAGCGGATTTTGACCTGAATGTTTATCTGCGAGGGGTTCAGTTAGTTGAAAGTTGCAAGCTCAATCATGGAGATGTGTTTCATCTTGAAGATTTTCCGGTTGTTTTTCGTGCTTTGCCTTCAACGGCTCCACCTATAATGCCCCCGATTTTCTATAATGGTAGAAGAGTGGCTGTTGTTCCACTTTTGAAAAAGCGATTACATGTTGGATCTACGAATCAGTGTGAGATACTCTCGCTACGTTCGCCAATTCATGGTTGTTTGGTTCGATTTGCTCGTGATCGTCATAGAGCTCCCTTTGTTTTTAATATTCTGCCTGGATCTGGAGCCCTCGTAAATGGGCAATCCTTTCGCGAGCATCGTCTTCAACCTGGGGATCAAGTTAAAGTAGCGGGAGAGACTTTTACTTTTGATGGGCTTAATATCCTCATCCATTCCAGTTTTCCGCAACCTCTTGAGACTAGGGATATTTTTTTGGAAAGCAATGGCGTTCCAATACTTGGTCCGCTTAATTTGCAACTTTATCCAGGGGAATTTGTTGGGCTATTTAGTCCACCTGCGGCTGGCAAAACCCTCCTATTACGGTGCTTAGGTGGGGAGATTACGCCATCAAGTGGTGAAGTTCGTATAGGTTCAATTCCCCTATCATCAATTCTTTCCAAACATCCTTATTTAATCGGCCGTGCTTCTATACGGAATCTTCCAGAGCAAGCCATAACTGTTCAGGAAGCTTTTCTTTTCCATCTTCGGATTCGACAGCCGTCTCACCTTCGCTTACCGCAACTTATTGAACAAGCAGAAAAAATTTCTAAAGAACTGCAAATTGACCACCTTCTCAGGCGAAGAATTGTTGAGTTATCGGCGACGGAACGGCGTTTAGTAGCAATTGCTATAGAGATTGCAAGCAAACCAATTTACTTACTTGTTGATGAGCCCTCGGCGATTCTATCACCTGAGCAGGAGTCAAAATTATTGATGTGCCTCCGGAAGTTTGCAGATGAAGGAAGCGGCGTTCTCTACGCAAGCAATCGCCCCGAGGCAATGGAAATTTGCGATCGGATTCTACTGTTAGCAGACAAAGATATTGTTTTTAGTGGACCTTATGAAGTTGCTTTGCACAATGCAGGCGTAAATTCTCCAGCCGAATTGCTTGATTTCCTCTCATCTACTGAATCTTTTCCAGCTAATTCGTCTCATAGGCATGAGCAAATTCCAACTTTGTTAGAAAAAAAGCCTGTAGTTTACCCCAACAAACAACGCTTCATTTTTGCCAAACTGTTTAATTGGGATTGCTTACCGCAACTTAAGAGCATAAAAAGTCTGATCATTCTACCACTGTTGCTTGGTTTTTTGAGCTCACACCTCTTTGCAAACGAAGTAATAGCCGAAAATTTTTTGGCATCTCTAAGCCTGGCAAGTGTTTTTTTTGCATATTTTTCTACCTGTGGAATTTTTGCTTCAATTTATACCTATCGCCGATGGCGAATGTTAGGCATTAAACGCTTAACGATCTTTTTCAGTAAGTTGTTATCGTCTTATTTGGTATCATTAACTCAGACTATTATTTTTGCTGTAGGTTGTTCTTATGAAATCGTGAATAAACTAAATTTGAATATAGTTCAGTATTTTGGTTTTTTACAAAATTTGCATGTTTTTTTTACAATTACTTTTTTGATTTTAATTACTTCATCTATAGCAATTTGCGCTATTTCGTTTACGCGTAATACTCAGCAGGTTTTTTTAGTTGGTATGCTTTGGATAGGATTGCTAACATTAGGATACTTCCAACCTAATTTTGCAGGTAAAAAATTGATATTTAATTTAACTGACACACTGCCGAGTTTTTATTCTAAAAGAATTTTAGAGAAAAGCGGAGTAATCACTAAAATTCAATTTGAGGATAACGAAAAATTTACTAAGGATAGAAACGATGAATTATACAATTCAATTCTATCAAAAGAAATAGAAATATCTTACTTGAATCTTATAATTTGGTTTATAATAGCTGTTTTTGCCGCTAATTTTTCATTGCGTGGTTTAGAAAAACCACCACTTTTAAAAGACGCTGTTTAGCATTTTCTTAGCGATCTTTATTTTCCATAAGCGAGTCTTTCTGCTAGTTTTGCGGGTAAGCCTGCGGCGAGAATTGCTTCTTGTGTGCTATTCAAATCATAGGTTACGCGGCGCAATTTCACTACATTTTCTTGGGTGTCGTAAATACAGTAAGCGGCCCGCCAATTCCCATCGCGCGGTTGCCCTACACTGCCTACATTAATGAGATATTTTTTTCCAGGTTCAATAGAGATTTCCGTAAATGTGGGCAGTGCCTGGATGGTGCTATCACGAACGTAGACGCGTGGTGAGTGGGTATGCCCAATGAAACAAAGGGTTGTGTGTTGATAGCTAAAACTTCCGGCAGCATCAAGAGCATTGAAAATATATCCCCACTTGTGCGGAGTATCTAATGTAGCGTGGACGATCGTGAAATCACGCACTTGTCGCTGTAAACGTAAATTTCGCAGCCAGTTTTTATCATCCTCACTCAAGCATTCACGACTATATTGGATTGCTTCCTCAGCTAACTCATTAAAACCCTCGCCGCTACTGAGCATGGAAGCCAATTCATCGTGGTTGCCTTTGACTACTGGACAATCTAGCTCTCTAATTTTCGCTACACACTCGGCAGGAAAAGCATTATAGCCAACAATGTCTCCCAAGCAAACATAATGGGAGCAATTATTTTCCCGAGAATCGGCCAAAACAGCTTCCAGTGCATGTAAATTAGAATGAACATCACTGAAAATTGCAAAACGCATGGCGGTTGAAGAAAAGCAACTATTCGTGTTTTGAGTCTTTTATTAAACGACTTTTTACAGGAATGCAAAGTTTCTCTTCAAGTTCTATGAGGATACGTTTTGCAGTTGGAGTCTGATTTTTCGGTGATTTTTCGAAGATTTCTCGTAAGTAATTATACGCTTCTTTTTCTCGGCCAGGGCATTTGGCTAATTCATAAGCTGCAATACGGGGGAGATAAGAAGGGGCATCCGCACGCTTTGCTCCTTCGAGAAAAGCTTCTGCTGCTGCGCAATGATCACCATATTTGTCGCGAAGAAGGACCCCTAATCGTTCATATAATGCAGCACGATCTGGATTATTTTGGATGCCGCGTTCTAAATAATCACGACCGATATTCCAGTATTGCCGTTCAGCACGAATTCGAAGAGCTTCACCCGGCTGTGTTGGATCGTTTCTTGCAGCAGTTGCAGCATTCCAAGCCATGTGCCATGCTGCCATATCCCAATAGGGGATTGATCGCGGCTGCAAGGTAGTAACAGCCTGTAGAAGAGCATTCATCCGTCCCCATTCCGTCCGTTCCCATGCATATTGAACTTCAACCCACAATAAAGCTGCGACGAGCGAACGAAAACCTCCGAGCGCTGCGAGAAATCCCATTTGTCCGAGTTGCTCACGAAGTGCAGGTGTAAAGTTGGCACCTTGAAAAAAATGTTTTCTCTGAAGAGCTTCCAATTGAATTTCCCAAGGCAGACGAAAAAAACCAAAAACAAAGAGTATTAGTAAAATTGAAATAAATTGTTTCACAATTCTCTACCCGAGAATAGATAAGCTGCAAGTGCAGAATAGGTCATAATGTATGCACAACCCAGTAAAGTCGTTTTCCAAAACACTTCTGGGGGAATAGTTGTCCCAGCGACGACCGCATCTGTAAGATTAAGTGCTTGCAAATCAGGAAAAAGCAAAGCTACAAGAGCGAGCACCCCTTGCACCCACCAATCTTGAGTTTCCTGTTCAATCCAATAGTTTCTCGCTATTGCCTGCAAATGGCCGATAAAATAAACAGCAGTTGAAGTAATCATTCCGTAAATTGCTGATGTTGAGAAGCTTGAAATTAGCAGTGTCACTGCTGCGATTACTGCAGATTTTAAAAAAATAATTATAGTTGCTAGGACGAGGTCCTTGTTAAAGGCGGCAGATTGGATTTGCTTAAGAGCATCCTCTAATTCTCCGCTAGAAGCACTACCTAATTCTGCAATTGTTTGAGAAATTACAGCTTGTTGACGGTAGAATAAAACGGCAGCAAAAAGGACAAACATGATTAAAATGGAAATAGCAAGAAGCAAAAATATCCCCATCAATTTACCAAACAAATATTCATAGCGATGAACGGGCTTCGAGAGGATGGTGTAGATTGTTCGATCTTCGATGTCTTTTGGAATAAGTGAAGCTGTGCCGAAAATAGCAAGCATAGCGCTGAAAACACTCATTGCCCCGAGGCTTATGTCTTTCAACATCTGAAATTCTTCGGCGAAAGACAACCGTGCCAAAAAGGCTGAATTTCCAATTACGATGAGGGAAAAAATTAACAAAAAAGCAAAAGCCTTCATTCTGGCTAATTCTGTCAGAGTAGCTTGAGCGATTGCCCAAATCCTAAAAGGGAAACCTAATTGAATAGGCAGTCGAAGCATCCTGAGCGGAAGCAGTTAGCTCAAATCGTTAGGAATATTTAAGTTGTTTGTTCGGTGCACCACTGAACCCAAAGCTTTCGGACTGCGTTGCAGAAGTCTGAGGCGTATGCTTGCTTATTGCATAAGCGACTTTCAGCTATTTCCTTGCGCAAATTACTGCGCAAATGTATGCGCAGATTGCGGTTTTTAGCTAATTCGACAGCTTTTTGGATATACTCATCTTCGTTTTGGGCTGCCCACTCTGGGTGTCCAACTGCTGACAATAGCGACAGACCTACCCGCGAGCTGTGACGATCGCCCACAAGAGTTACGACGGGCACACCCATCCAAAGGGCTTCACAAGTTGTTGTCGTGCCATTGTAAGGAAAGGTATCTAAAGCGACGTCAACCTCTGAATACATTCGAAGATGATCTGGCAGATTATCCACGAATTCACGAAGTTCAACACGGCTCAATTCTATTCCAGAGTTTTTTATCTTTTTTGTGACTTCTTCTCTGACTGTGGGATCACTAAAATTGATGCTTTTGAGCAAGAGTCTGGACTCTGGGAAATTTTCTAAAATTTGTTTCCACACATTTAGAACTTTTCGGTTAACCTTCAAAAAGTTATTAAAGGAACCAAAGGTTAATGGAGTATTTAATTGTGGCATTTGCGGTTCAGGAGCATCTACCAGTGGATCATAGCACCAAGCACATGGAGAGAATCGAACTAATTGCTCTGTAGCAAATTTTTCTGATCCAGGGGGGTCGGTAATTTCGTCAACGAAACGATACTTTATTGAAGATAAACCGGTCGTATTTGGGTATCCCAGAAAAGTTGCTTGGATAGGAGCAGGAAGTTCCCCAAATAAACTTAACCTATTGTTGGCAAAATGTCCTGTAAGGTCGAAAAGAATGTCTATGCTATCTTTCTTAATTTGTTGTGCTGCTTCTTCATCGGGTGTTTGTGAAATGTTGACCCACTTTGAAGAACAAAGCTTAAATTCATCGCTTGTCGAATCTTCTCTTTCACCGCAAAAGTAGAGATATACGCTAAATTGCCGCTTGTCTAATAATTGCAATAGAGGAAGTAAGAAATAGGCTACGGAATGACGCCGGAAGTAGGCTGAAACAAAACCGATATGTAATTTCTTATCCGGATTAGGTTCGTTTTCCCAAGTCGACATTCCGAAGGAAAACAGCGATTTACCATACCTGACATGAGAATTGAAAATTTCCTCCCTACTTTTTTCAGGTAAATAGTTAAGAATACAACAGAGGGAGCTCATTTCTTGTTGGCGCCAGAAAAAGCCGCTTGTCACTTCCTGAATGTATTCATAGGCTTCTTCAAGGCGATAGAGGCGAGTTAAAGCCAAAAACTTTGCCGCTTTGAAATTAGGATTATCGTGCGAAATATCTAAGGCTTTTTGTATTGCTTGGAGTCCTTCGGCGATTTTACCCGGCTGTTCAATAAGGCACAAACCAAGATTATTCCAAGCTTCAGGCATATCAGGGTCGAGTTCTGTCGAAATTCGGAAGTGTTCCTCAGCGGCAGTAACTCCTTTTGATCGGAATAAAGCCTCTCCAAGATGAAGGTGGTATCTTGCTTCGTAGGGCTTCAATTCGATGGCTTTTTTAAAGCTGTGGACGGCATCATCGAACATTGTTAGATATAATTGACAACGCCCAAGGTTTTCCCAGGCTTCTGGATATTGAGGTAATGTTTTTAACGCTCTACGCAGGAGTGGTTCAGCATCAGCAAACCGTCCACGGTCTGCATACGCCATTCCTAGGAATAGCCTGCATGGGTCACTAAACGGGTTTATGCGTTTTGCTTGTTCTAGTAATTGGATACTAAAATCTAGATGGCCTCCCCGTTGGAAAGCCATTGCTCCCGAAAGAAACCAAGGATCGAATTCTCGTGGACAAGCTTCTCGCACTTGCTTGTAAATTGCCTCCGCTTTGTCAAACTCGTTAGCCTTATGGTATTCGAGTGCTCTCTCCAAGAGTTCTTTTTTTTCTTCAGGGCTCATATGAGGGGTAATCTAATTTTTTTATTAAGGAATAACTATTCATCGGTAATTTTCCAACCACGTTTTTTGCAGATTTCATTTGCTGCTAGGTTACCAGCACGGGTGGCTTTGATAAACCATTGTTTAGCCTCATCTGGACGATTAGCAAGATTGGGGTCCTCGAGCGAATGAGCGTAGAAGAACATGCAAGTGGGGTTTCCTTTTTTTGCACCATCTTTCCATAATTCAATCGCCTTAAGGGGGTAGGCAGAAGTGCCCTCCCCGAGAATAAACATAATGCCTAAGTTCCCTTGAGCGTCGAGATCACCTAGTTCAGCAGCTTTCTGAAAGAGCTTAAAAGCTCGTTGGGGGCGGGACGTGAGACTCCTATGCCCCGGCGAACCAAATCTCCAAGCAAGTCCATAGCGTTGGTATCTCCGAAATTGGAAGCAACTTCGAGCAATTCGACTGCTCGTATTGTATTTTTAGGCACGCCGAGGCCGCGAAGGTAACAGTCAGCAAGGAGAGTCGTAGCTGGAATATGCCCTAAGTTAGCTGCGCGTTCATACCATTGAGCAGCCGCTACGGTATCCCGCTCGGGCACTCCTAAACCCGTCGAGAGCATCTGTGCTACTTGGAACATAGCTTCGGTGTTCCCTTTGTCAGCAGCAGACTGGAAGTAACGGAATGAAGTTGTTGGTTCGCTTTTTTTAAATTTTTCCCCAGCAAGAACATGGCTAAATTTGAGCCAATTTCAGCGCCTTTTTCCAATGTGCTACGGATTCGGGGAAATTCGGAAAAAATACTTTCGCTCTTTTGTTCTGAGTCAATACGTGCACAGATACGTTCAAAACCATTGAGAACTTGCACATCGTTGGGATTTTCTTCAGCTAGTTCCGCATACGCCTTAAGTGCTAAAGAGACATTTTGGTTTTCCTTCCAATTCCCGCGCTAGGGCTAAACGTTGAGTATAAGTTGGCTCGTTTGAAGCAGAAGTTTGGGATTGTTGAGTTACTGGCGATGGTGGGGTATCTAGGGTTTCTTTTGGTTCGGTCTTTGGAACTAGAGTCTGCTGAGCTTCCTTTTCTTTTTGATTTTGATCGGTAGTTTTTGGAAGAAAGTTGAAAACAGAAATGAACGCTAAAATTCCCAATGCGGGTAATACAATTACCAAAGAAAGCAATGGTATCTTCATTTTACGGACGTCTGCCGAATGCGTATTTTCTAAAGCGGGACGGTCTTCTGGCTGTTGAGAACTGATTTCTGTTGGAAGGGAAGCAGCATTTTGAGTTGTTGGTGTTAATTGAGTTACAGAACCGGGTTTAATTGCACTCGAATCAAACGACGATTTTTGAATTAATTCGTTTGTAAATGATAAGCATTTAGGATAATAATTTCAAATAAGGCAATTTTTAAGATATCATTTGCCTCTTTTGATAGTTTACCTAAAGGTTTCCATTTTGCCTTTGAACGAGCATCTTGATTATTTCCGCCCAAGATTAAATAAACAAAAAGAGCAAAAGCCCCTACTGTTTTTTCTATAGATCCATTCGATGCTAAGGGTGAAAACATCGGTCCAAAGACATTCGTCAGCGTGGTGTTACTGTCGAGATTTCTCCAATCTGCTAAGCAAACCGGGTTAAGTCGAACTTCTAATCCAGATACGTTCAGCAAAATCGATGTCGGGGGGAAACGCGGACTGAGCAGCACTTGTTGAAAAGGTATCCGTGAAATGTGAAGGCCTTGTTCAGCCAAACTATCAATAGCTTGAGCCAGAGGAGGTAAGATTAGCAGAACGTCGGGACTTGAAGAAATTGACGTTTTTTATCACTTCGCTAAGGGGGATGCCATCAACCGCTTCCAGAACGAGAGCAGGAGGTTGCCAATGGGTAACGAATTCGATAACCTGACGGCAATTCTTTACATTTACCCGTTCCAACTTTCTCAGGAAATCGGTCATTTCTGATAACCAATTCCCATCCAAAAAGAGGATTTCCACCTGTTGCTCGTTATTTTTTTCAATTCCCAAAAAAAAACCGACACTCCTGTTGTTTTTCTAATTCTTCAAACAACACATAACGTCCAAGCCACAAGTTTGAGCTAGCTGCATCTTCATCTTTAAGAGCTAAGCTCTGACCTTGTGGTATGTTCATTTCACTTTAAATATTCTCGATGCAAGATGTAATTTCTTGATATAAGATCGAAGCATCTCTCGGCCGCTGATTTGGCTGTTTTTGTAATAGTTTCCCTACCAGTTCGATGACACACTTTGGAAGGTGTTGAATTTTATCTAGTGGGGGTGGTTTGTTTAGGTGCTGGTCAATGACTTGAGCCATTGCCCCCTCGAAAGGAACTCTCCCTGTCAACATGCAGAACAACGTTGCACCTAAAGAGTAAAAATCTGAACGTCCGTCGAGTCCCATATCATTTAATTGTTCGGGACTAGCGAAATGGGGTGTCCCGACGAAGCCACTCTGCGTTAAAGTTAGAGAACCCACCCCGGCAAAAGGCTTCTCGGGTTTGGCTAAACCGAAATCAATTAGCTTTACTTGAAAACCTGGGGGTTCATCACTGGGAACAAGCATGACGTTGGAAGGTTTAATGTCGCGATGGATAATTCCTTTGTTGGGAATGGCCTTGAGTGCTGAAGCGATTTGCTTAGTTATTTTTGAAGTGCGAGCAAAACATCCAATCGTTCATAGCGTTGGATACGGGCTTCAAGGGTTTCGCCCTCAATTAATTCCATCGCATAAAAAGGCATTCCATCGACGAACCCCAAGTGATAGATTGTTGCGATGTTGGGATGCTTCAAGCTCGCGTTCCAAGGCTTTTGTGGACAGCTTTGTAAGTTACTCCCATAGCCCCTCTTCCCAGCTCAACTGGTTTTCCTTCTTCCATTACGACGAAATACATGTCGAATTCAAAAGAGAGGGGTGAATTTTCAACAGATGAGAAATTCTTTTCGGGAACGACTAAACCCTCGGAAAAAGTTGAATTCGGATTATTCATCCTACTCTCAGTCCCACTAAGTTCAACTTGTCGAGATTCATGAACGAGGGATCGACGGATCGGTATTTTGATAACTTGTGGTTTTCAATCTTCGGGTACTTTTCTCGAGATATAAGCTAAAACAAGCCTGGGAAAAATAAACGTTTTTTTGTCGTTTTTAAGGGTTAAAAAGCAAGTTGGGGACAAATAGGATATTCTTTTACAAGGTTTTAATCGCTTTTTACTCCATTTGCAGTTCAATCGGCATCTTTGGGAAACTTGGGAAGCTAATTACAATTGCTCTTAATTCTTGGAAAATGAATGCACTAGGATTGGAATCAAAGTCAAAATTCCCAATCATGCAAACAGTTTCAATTTTAAACCATTTCTACCACAAGATGCAAATAACGGCTTTTATTCATTCTGAAGTTGAAATTTCTCAGCAAAATTCTCCGAAAGATAAGTTTTGACCGAATCTCTAAAACGACTGATTCTAAAAGAAAGAAGTTAGAAAATAGCTAAATTCTGGTGCTTTTTTATTTGATAGCGTGGCTAGCGAAGCAATAACTTGGGAAGAGTATAGTCTTTTGAGAGTATTGAGAATTGTTGTTGCAAAAAATTGATTCAAATCTCAAGTAGTTCTGTTTTTGCCGTATGCTATTAAAGAGCAGAGAGCAATGCCGCCTTGAATCAAATTTGCAAACTTTTTCTAGAAATTAGCAGAATGTTATCTGTTTAAGTTTAATAGAAAAAGTATCCAAATTGTTAAATTAACTTTTTTTCAAACCATAAGCTCCTGCCTGCCAAGACGTTCCATCCAAGCTTCAGCAATTTGGCGAATAGTTTCCTCGAGGGAAATGCTAATATTCCAATTTGGATAATGTGTTCTTATTTTTTTTAAATTACTGTAATAGCAAATGTGATCGCCTATACGGTTTTCCGAAACGTAACTGTATTGCTGTTCTTTCCCTGTAAATTTTTTTGTTATTTCAAAAGCTTCCAATATTGAGCAGGAATTAGCTTTGCCTCCTCCGATGTTATAAACCTCTCCTTGCCGCGGTGACTGGATGAATTCCCAAATAAATCTTGAAACATCCTCACTGTGGATGTTATCGCGAACTTGTTTACCTTTATATCCAAAAATCCGATATTCCTTGCCTTCTACATTGCATTTAACAAGGTAGCTAAGGAAACCATGGAGTTCGACACCTGCGTGGTTAGGTCCAGTTAAACACCCTCCGCGCAAACAACATGTAGGCATGCCAAAGTAGCGACCGTATTCCTGAACTATGATATCCGCTGCTACTTTTGAAGCACCAAAGAGAGAATGTTTAGACTGATCAATTGGGAAATCTTCTGCAATTCCCTCTTGATAAGTAGGATCTGCGAATTCCCAACGGGTTTCCAACTCAATTAAAGGAAGTGTGTTTGGCCTGTCGCCATAAACTTTGTTTGTGGACATGTGGACAAAAGGTGAATCTGGGCAAAAACGGCGGGCAGCTTCGAGCAAATTCAAGGTTCCAGTCGCATTTGTGTCAAAATCATCAAACGGTATTGAAGCAGCACGATCGTGAGAAGGTTGGGCAGCTGAATGGACAATTGCGTCGGGTTTGACTTCGGCAACAAGCCGCAAAATGCCATCGCGGTTACGAATATCTATCTCGTGGTGCGAAAAACCTGGGATGAGTTCTTGTAATCGGCGTTGATTCCATCGTGTGTCACCTTGTGGGCCAAAAAAAACTGCACGTTGGTTGTTATCAATTCCGTGAATCTCCCACCCTTTGTCGGCAAAAAAGAGACATACTTCAGAACCAATAAGACCAGAGGATCCAGTTACTAGTATTTTCATTTTACAGCATTACAGGGCAATGAAGTAGAAACCGCAGGAAAACAGGAGTTGGTTAAGAACTTATTGAAGGAATTTCCAAATCCCCTCTGCTGTCCCAGCACCAAATTTTTTTGATGAGATGAATCCAAATGGGGCATGTAATGCAACCTTAGCTCGAACTTCTGGCACAGAATTTGAGGGACATACAAGGTAACCGGCATATGTTGGATCAAGCATTTGGAGGTCGTTATGATTATCTCCAGCAGCAAGGATTGAAGTTGAAGCAATACCAATTTCTTGAGCGACGCGTAAAAGAGTTGATCCCTTGTGATAATCACAATGGCAAAAACGAAGATAAACGGAATTTCGTTGAAATGAAAGAAGCGGAAAGCTCTGGCGCAAAGTCAATAAAAAATCGACTAATAAGTCCATTGATGATTCAGAATCAGCGACTACACCTTCGATTCGGCCATCAGGTTCCCAAAGTTGGATTTGTGGATGAATAGCTGCCCACTTACGAACTTCCTCGAAAGCTTCTGAGTAAATTTGATAAAGCTCTTCGTGACGGAGGTCGCATGTTTGATTCCAATCTCTAAGTGGTTCCCAAGAAGCAGCTTCAGAAGAATTTTTTCCATTTCTTTGGAAAATGTGCCGTTCATTCACAACAAGGAAATCAGGTGAGAAAGGCGCTTCGAGTTGTGAGATCCCTTCGATGGCATGTTGCAAGGAGCGGCCCGTGTTGATGAGCCAAAGTGCTCCATTTTCGCGAATGGCTTGAAGTGCAGCGGACAATTCAGGAATGCAACGTCCCTTATCCTCAATTGAGGTTAGGGTTCCATCAAAGTCTGTGCAGAGTAAAGCAATTCGCCCCATTTGAGTTAAGCGTTTGAGGAGGAGAATTTCTTAAGGCAATCTCTTGCGTAAATTTGCGGGTCGGTTGAGCAGAGAAGAGCCGATACAATTACGACACGGGTTGCACCAGCTAATATGACATCGTCTAAATTGTCTAAACGGATACCTCCTATACAAAAGAGGGGTATTTCAGCGGCTTCGGATAATTTGGAAATATAGGCGATGTTTGTTAGGCCTACAGGTGTATAATCTGGTTTGGTTGCTGTTGCAAAAATTGGCCCGTAGGCGATGTAATCGGGCTTTTCCGAAAGAGCATTCTTGGCTTGTTCAACGCTGTGGGTTGATTTGCCGACAATACCTTTACTGATTTCTCTGGCTTGCGAAACGGGTAAATCGTCTTGCCCGACGTGAACACCGTCCGCTCCAACCTCGGCTGCTAGATCAGGGTAATCATTAAGAATAAGAGGAACCCCAGCCTTTTTGCAAATTGGCAAAACTAACCTTGCTACACGTGCAATTCTCTCCAGGGGCCACTCCTTAGCTCGAATTTGCATAACTGAAATTCCGCCTGCAATTAACTTATTCGCCATAGGCACAAATCCCTCCTCGGCGAGATATGAGGCATCTAGGATTGCATAGAGTTTGGCGCTACGAAGCGGAAATGCCCTGATCATACGAGTTTTTATGGGAAAAATCTGGTTGAGTTACAAAAACTAACTGGAATTTATCTGCAAATTTGCCATTGTTAAATTTTCGACAACAATCTCCACAAGCTATTTTAACACCCGGCCGGATACGGCGAACACGTCGTATAATTTTTTTGCAGTTCGGGCATTCATAAAAATACCTTCGTATCAGTTTTCTTTTAGGAAGTGGCAGATTATGACACCGGGGTTCGTTTGGGATACCCAAATCGCTGCAAGCTTTTTTCCATTCAATCCCATGTGGGTCTATCCGACGTTTCTTTGCACGCAAGTAAGCGATGAGATGAGCGAGTTCGTGGCGAAGTGTTCGATTAACTTCGTGGAACCCGGCGTTGGCTAAATGGGGATTTAGGACGATCGTAAGTTTGGCAGGATACGCAACACCAGCGTTTGAGCGCATTCGAAAGTTCCAATAGACGCGAACTTTTCCCGCAATTTCATTATGTCCGGCGCGAAGAGCTAAATCTGATGCTACAGCTTCCAATAATTCATCGCGATGGTAAGCACTCAGATTCATTTTTTAGGGACAATTTTGACTTGTTTTTCTTCGAGGAACACAAGAGATCGCGGAGGAACACTTTGCATGAGAAAAACATTCGCTCCTATTGTAGAGCCTTCTCCAATTACAGTTTCTCCACCAAGGATTGTGGAGTTGGGATGGATGGTAACATTGTTTTCAACGTTAGGGTGACGCTTGCCTCCTTTAACAATTTTTCCTGATGCATCGCGGGGGAAGCTCCGTGCTCCGAGTGTAACACCGTGATAGAGCTTAACCCAGTTCCCAATTACACATGTTTCTCCAATGACAACTCCGGTCCCATGATCGATAAAAAAGTGCGAGCCAATTTGTGCTCCAGGGTGAATATCTATTCCAGTTCGTGCATGTGCCCACTCAGTCATAATTCGTGGGACCAAGGGAACCTGATGTTTATAAAGAATGTGCGCCATCCTCTGTATTGCCACAGCTTCAAGTGAAGGATAGGCAAGGATAATTTCCTCAAAGTTTTTAGCCGCAGGATCGCCTTCGTAAGCAGCTACAATATCGGTGCTCAGGAGTTCACGAATTCGGGGCAAATCTAGTAGAAAAGATTCTAATATCTTTTTTGAAATAATATTCGCCTCTTTAAGATAGGATGTTTGTAAGCTCCTTTGAATCTGTTCTTCGAGGCGTCTTGCTAATGAGGAAATCCGCAATCGGGTTAGCGCGGGGAGCTCATCGTCGGATATTGGGGTTTCGTCATGAAAACCTGGAAAAAGGATTTGGAGCAAGTCTTCGCAAATTGTTGCGATAGCACGTTTGGAGGGTAAATTTGCGCTTTCCCCTCGATTAAGCCCTCCATGCTGGTTATAGGATTCTAACAGAGCTTGTGTTGATTGTGATATTAGGTTTTCCATTCCCTGTGAGATTTCTTTTTGGATAACGAAGTAAAAATTTCTGGGGTAGTTCTTTTAAACTTGCTTGATGTTACTCAAGGCTCGGTTTGCAATCCGGGCAGATATAGCGACGGCTAGCAACGTTGCAATCAAGCCTAATGCTGAAATAGAAATAGACATTGGAGAAAAACATCCTAATTCAAGATTAGCCCTTACTACTGTCCCAAATATAGAACCTGCGTATGTGTAAACAGCACTAAGAGGAACATAACCAAGCAAAGTTGCTAAAGAGAACTGAGTTAAAGGGATTTTTGTAAGACCTGCTGCATAGCTAATTAAGCTGTGAGGAAAAACAGGTGAAAATCTGCTGAAGAGAATGACTTTCCACCCCTCTCGTCTAATCGCTTGGTCAAAAGACAAAAATCGCGGTTTTATAATAAGAAACCTCCCAATAAAGCCGCGTAACAAAAAACGGGCTGTGAGGAAATTCGCTAATGCACCAAAGGTAGAAAAGAAAGTAACTAAAAATGTGCCACACCAGAAACCGTAAATTGCTCCGACGCTTAAAGTTAATAGGGAAGCAGGAAGCAAAAAAAGGCTTGATATCGTGTAAAGAATCAGAAAGCAACCTAAACCCATCCAACCACTGTTTTTTGCTGCCTCAAATACGAGATTTGACCATTTTGACCACAATTCAATCACACAATATCCGTTCTCCTTTGCTGATTTAATAAGCTAGCAATTAAGATTGATCCTTCGTAGAGCAAATACATGGGTCCCCCCATTAGAAACAGGGTAAGGATGTCTTGTGTTGGTGTTAGGATGGCGGCGAATATAAAAATCAATAGAAGAGCAAAGGCTCTTGCGCGGCGTAGGCGTTCAATGCTGAGTAAACCGATCTTTACTAAAGCAAAAACAACGACGGGAAGTTCGAACGCCAAACCAAAGGCAATAATGAATTGTGTGGCAAAAGAATAATATTCCCGGACAGTCCACGAAGGTTGCCAATTCATTCGCTTTGCATCTTCAAAAAAAAATCCTAGTGCTGCAGGTAAAACAATAAAATAAGCAAAAATAACGCCAATTAAAAAAAGGCAAAATCCACCAACAGAGGCAGGGAGAAGAATGCCGCGTTCCGTTTGAGTCAATCCAGGAATAATGAATTGAGCTATAAAATACAATAGTAATGGAAAAGCCAGCACAACCCCAGAATAAAAGGCAATCTCTAATGAGATCATCATAGAGTCAGCAACACCAAGTGATTGGAGATTTTTTGCATGCTCAGGTGTGACAGACTCAAGCGGTTTTTGGATTATAGTTGCTATCTCTTCGCGCAACAAAAAGCAAATGCCCATGGCTATGCCAAGTGCAACTAGGCAACGCAAAAGAGTCGAACGCAAATCTTCAAGGTGTTCAAAGAATGGCTTGGGTTCGTCTTCAATTTCTCGAAACTCAAATAGTTTTCTCCACCACATACTTTCTAAGATGAATCATCCGAAAATGTTTCAGGCTAGAACCCTCCTTAGAGCTTTCAAATTAGTAAGTTAGAATATTCGGGTAAATACTCGTTCGAATACACCAAAATCAAAAACTGCAAAATTAAGGAACATTTGAATCTTGAATAAGAATTTTTTGCCTGCACGGCTTCAGCATCTTCTTTTTTAAAACTACCCATTTTAGGTTTCCTTTAGAGAACAAGTTTTTATCAACTAAAAAAATGAATTTTGATTTTTATCCAAGCTTTGCAGAGTTTCAAAAAGAACGAAAAAATGGATTTATCTCTCCAGTATGGGTGGATGCAGTAGCTGATTCTATTACCCCCATATCTGCCTTCCAACAGCTTGGTTTTAATAAAAGCCCTTCGTTTCTCTTGGAGTCTGCTGAATGGAATGATCATGTAGGTCGCTACTCATTTGTTGGTTACGGCTCAAGACTTATTTTCCGAGGGAGCGGAAACTTGGTAAAAGTTACCTTCAATAAAACGACCTATGAGTCTTATGTTGAGGACAACCCCTTCGATGAATTCCGACGCATTTTTCTGCGTTATAAAGCGAGAAACTTTGAAGAGTTGCCTGGGTGTTGGGGAGGAGCAGTAGGTTACCTGTCTTTTGATGCTATTCGGTGGTTTGAACCAACTGTAACGCCGCCACCACCGGATGATTTATACATTCCTGATTGCTTCTTCGTGATTCCAGAGATTGTTGTTATTTTCGATCATCGGCGACGTCGTCTGAGAGTAGTTTTTTCTGTTTTTCCGGAGGATGGACATGATGAAGAGTCCTATCGCTTAGCACGTGAAAAAATTTCAGAATGTCTCACGCTTCTTAGCAGGCCTATAGCGTTTCCTCTTCTTGAGGCTGCTCTACATGGTGAAGAAGTCCCTTTATCAAGCAACACTTCTCAAGAGGAATTCCTAGAAATGGTGACGCGGGCGAAGGAATTCATAAGAGCTGGAGACATATTTCAAGTTGTATTGTCGCAAAGATTTTCTGCGCCTTTTAACGGTGACGCCATTGAGCTTTACCGAGCTCTCCGCTTCATAAATCCATCACCCTATATGTTCTGCATTCGCTGTGGAGAAGGAATAGACCTGGTGGGATGCTCACCGGAGATGAACGTTCGGTTAACTAATCATCTGATTGAAATCCGTCCTATAGCTGGCACCCGCCGTCGTGGAAATTCTCCAGAAGAGGATAGTGAGCTTGCCGCGGAGTTGTTGGCAGACCCTAAAGAACGAGCTGAGCACGTTATGCTAGTTGATCTTGCCCGAAATGATATCGGACGGATAGCACACTTTGGATCAGTTCGTGTGCAAAACTTCATGACAATAGAGAAATACAGTCACGTGATGCATATCGTTTCCCATGTTTCTGGAATTTTAGCACCAGGAAAAGATGCTTTCGATGTCTTCAAAGCTACCTTTCCGGCAGGAACGGTGAGTGGTGCGCCGAAAGTAAGGGCAATGCAAATCCTTAATTCATTGGAGAAAAATCGACGCGGAGTTTATTCCGGTGCTGTGGGTTATTTTCGTTTCGATGGAGATTGTGATTCTTGTATCGCTCTTCGAACAATATTGTTAAAAAATGGCATCGCCTATGTTCAAGCTGGGGCAGGCGTTGTTGCTGATTCTACACCCGTGGGAGAGTTCAATGAAACCGTTAATAAAGCCCGCGCGTCACTTCGAGCTGTAGCTCTCGCTTCATCACTCGTTAGAAAATAGTTGGAAGGAGAAAAATGTTGCTAATTATAGATAACTACGATTCGTTTACATACAATCTTGTCCAATATTTTGGCGAGCTGGGTGTGCCGCAAATAGAGGTTTTCCGAAATGACCAGATTACAATCGAACAAATTGCCCGACTCAACCCGACATACATTTGTATTTCGCCGGGGCCTTGCACTCCTACGGAAGCAGGGATTAGTCGCGATGTAATTCAGCAATTCGGAGAAAAAGTCCCAATTTTGGGAGTTTGTCTTGGCCATCAATGTATCGGTGAAGTTTACGGAGGAGAGGTTGTTAGAGCTGAACGCCTTATGCACGGGAAAACGTCAAAAATTTATCACAGCGGCGATAGGTTATTCGCTGACATTCCCAGTCCTTTTGAGGCTACTCGTTACCACTCTCTCATTGTCCGCCGAGAAAATTTACCAGCCTGTCTCCAAATTATTGCTGAAACGGAAATCGGAGAAATCATGGCAATACGACACCGCTGTTACCCTGTTTACGGAGTTCAGTTTCACCCTGAATCTATCCTCACAGAACATGGACACAAAATATTGGATAACTTTATCCAGATTAGTCTAAATGCAGCAAACCAAAAAACAAAAGAAGAATTCTAATGTTTTCATAATTATTGGCTCAGACACATCTGCAGTTCGTGAAAAAGCCTCTGAGTTAGTCAATGGATTAAATCCAAACAACGATCCTTTAAAAGTAGAGACGATAACAGCCGACAGAGAAACAATTGATGAAATTTGCCAGTCGTTGCAATCCGCAATTGGAAGTTTACTCACAATCTCCTTCTGGGAACGTATGGTTTGGTTAAAAAATGCTGAGTTCCTCTCAGATTCAGTTGTGGTCAAATCTCCAGCAATTTCTCCACTTCTTGAGAAACTAATTTCTGTTCTTCGAGCAGGATTGCCAGCAGGTTGTAAGTTTCTTCTTAGTGCACCTGGTGCGGATAAGCGTTTAGCTGAAGTCAAGGAACTCTTAAATTTAGGAGAAGTTATAGAATGCAATAAACCCAACTTTGGTTGGGAAGCCTCTGAAGACGATATAATTCAGTGGATTATTCAAGAAGCTGACAAATTTGGGATCCAACTGGATGATGAAGCGGCCGAAACTTTGTATGCACGCATTGGAACTGATCCAGCTCAACTTAAAATTGAATTAGAAAAATTGTCTCTTTGCGATAAAGATAAACAGAATTTAACGGCGGAAGTGATACGCCAGGTAGTGCCGCCTTCTCGGCAAAGTGGGATTTTTGATCTTAGCAATGCAATTCTTAAGCGTGATTTATCACTTGCACTCAGTATAACAGATCAGCTCTTGTCTCAGAAAGAATCGCCACTTGGATTGCTCCTTGCTGCAATAACTCCTACTTTCCGAAATTTACTTTTAGTGAAGTCGCTAATGATTAAGCACAGATTGCCTCCTCCTCAAAAAGCATTTTTCTTTTCAAAGACATTGGAGAAATTGCCTTCGGAGGAGATAGATCACCTTCCTCGCAAAAAGGATGGAACTTTAAATGCTTATCCTTTAGGTCTTGCAGCAATAGCGGCAGAAAAATACTCTCTCAATGAGCTGAAATCCGCTTACCTTCAATGCAGAAATGCGAATTTGAAATTATTAACTACCGGCCAAAATCCTGAAATGGTTTTAACAAATCTTTTGGCTCAGACGATTACCCCAAGCCAGAAAAGCTAAAATCTCACCCTTTTCAAGCTCAAGAATAAAGATTATTTATCATTTCGATCCTTTGATTAGAGTCTGTTTTGTTTCTAGTTAATTTTACAAAGGTGAGTGGTGCGGCATTTTTTGCATCTTAACTGCTTTAAAAAAAGCCCAGAAGGATGTCGCTGGATAAAGGAAAATTTTTTTTATGAAATTACACTTTGTAAATTGTGCTTGCACGGATACCCTCTTTGCGTAATCCAGGAACCATTTCTAAGGCTCTCCGAGTTAATGTCTCTGTTTCGTTTGTTACAGATAAAATTTCAGAAATTTTTGCGCCATCGGGTTTTGTCGCTAGGAAACTGCGTATTTTTTCTGCTAATGCTTCAAGTTGCTCTTTCGTTAAGCGCCGTCGCTGTTTGCCTCTACCTTGCTTAGGTGTGTAGGCTTTTCCAACCAGCTCCTTATATTGTTTCTTGAGAGATTCCAGTTCCTGATGCAATTTTTCAATCTCTTGTTCCAACTCAGCAATTGCTTGATTGCGGAGTTCTTGTTTTTTCTGGTTGTATTCATTATCCAATGCTTTCAATTGATCTAAAGCAGGATTCGCACTCATTTTTTTCTGTGAATTGTTTTTAATCACATTGATTTTACCACAAAATTAAATTAGTGCAACAAAAATTTTCTTTATTTTAAAGGAATTAAGAATCTTTTACTGTGTCCAATTTTACGCCAATTTTCTAAGTAAATTCATACTTTCTCTTTATTGTGATACATTGGAAAATTTCCACACGATAATTTGAATAACCGAAAAACGAAAAAGGAAATGCGTGTTTTTTTCTACAACAAAAATATGTTGCTTGTTCTAGTAAATATGAATTGATTGAACTTTGAACATCTTCTCAGAAGATTTACTTTCTCATGGAGCATTCCTCACAAAAAGTCCTTAAACAACTTTTTTGAAAAAAATTTTTTCCTAAAACGGCTTTTAGCCTTTCGTGAATGAAATAGAAATTCAATTAAGCTTCTGTTTAGAGACGTTTAGAAAAAACGAGCAGCATATAAAATATCTTCGTTCCTAGAATTTCGATTGGCACTTTAGGCGTTTTAATTTGTTCTCCTAAGGGCAGAATTTGTATCTGATTTTTTCTATTTTTTTGAAACGTTACTTCCCAATATTATTAGCCGGCCCTAGGCAAAAATTAGCAAAATAATTCTGCGGTCCAATAATTGTATTTGTAATTATAAAAGACAGCTATCCTCCAAATTCTTACTATTTCTTATTTATATTCAATATCTTAAAACAAATCTACGAATAAACAAAAGAGGTCCACTATTTATTCATTACAATCCATAATTTCGGATGACTTCTTCGTATATCTTAAAAAGTTTCTTAAAAACTCCGTTCCACGAATAGTGTGCTCGAACAGTTTCTGCTGCCTTCTCTCCATTCAGAGCTAATTGCCCCGAATTAACCATATTCAAAATCGCCCTGGCCAGAGCATCAGGCGAGTTTTCCTCGGCCCACCCCTTCTGTCCTGAAAAAATGATTCTATCCATATAACTGCCTTTGATTCCAACTACAGGAGTTCCGCATGCCTGACTTTCCAAGGCAACTAAACCAAAAGTTTCATTGATGCTTGGGTGAACAAAGAGGTCTGCTGCACGATAAATTTCTGCTAATTCATGAGCATCCGAACAATACGACTTCCATGAAACATTTTGCTTATTTTCTTGGAGCCGCTTAAGTGCTGAGCGCAACATACCATCTCCTACTGTTAGCAAATGAAATTTTCCCGGGCTTCGTTCTTCCAATGTCTCAAATGCCTTGATTAACGTTCGGACATTCTTCTCGGGAGCTAGTCGGCCGACATATAGCAAAACCGTTGCTTGGCTGGAGATTCCAAATTCTTTGCGGATTCGTTCAGAAGCTTTGCTTCTGTCGCCTGGATAGAAAATGTTCGTATCTACTCCTAGGTCTATATTTGTCGCGTTTTCAACTCCCCATTCCTCCAATAAACTTGCCAGTGCAGGGCTGGGAACAATAGTTTTCTCAAAATGATTATATAAATTCCGCACATACCGACGAGAAATCTCC
This sequence comes from Chthoniobacterales bacterium, assembly GCA_026418675.1. Classification (GTDB taxonomy): domain Bacteria; phylum Verrucomicrobiota; class Verrucomicrobiia; order Chthoniobacterales; family DYNR01; genus JAOAAX01. Next base: position 83,862 of record JAOAAX010000007.1, read on the forward strand.
TCCGTTATGTGCAGAGCAATTTGCCCGAAATACTTCGCAACAGAGCGCAAATAGGCCTCTGCAAAATGGGAATGGTAGAAACCCACAACAGGAATACCAAGAGAGCGTCCCGAGATTACGGCTTTCCATGCCATCTGGTAAGGATCGCCTGACTCAATAATGGAGGGCCGTTCTAATTCAAAAATTTCCTCAACTCTCGTCAAATCCAGCAAAATCCGATAGCGGGAAGTTCTTGAGACCAGCGGAGATCGAATCGTGTAGACCCTCGAATTTTTATCGCGTTTTACTTCGGTTCGCTCGCCAGGGATTATGAGGATATGCTCATCCCCAGGGCGGTTCTGTCGCATATAAATAACTTTCTGCTCCAAATAACGTTTAACTCCTCCGCTTACGGGGGAGTAAAACTGCGTAAGATCGCAAACTTTCACAAACGCGGTTCGGCTGTTGGCGGCAAGTCGCTTGGCATACGCCAGTCGCCACGTTGAGAAAGGGAAACCGTCCCAACCTTGGGCCCGTCCGGAGAAGCATTTCTCTTAAATTGTGAATTTCGAAACCGCTCAAAAAATTTTCCAACCCACTCACTTAACTGTGTTGGTTCGTAGAAACTCTCAAAGGCAATTTCTGCTAGACGCAATACCTTGTCGGGGGCTGCACCTCGCCGTAACCAATGGTAGAGAATAAAGTCATGAACAACATATGGCCCAATTAGATCTTCTGTTCTCTGACTTATTTCTCCGTTTTTCTTCAATGGCAGCAATTCTGGGCTTATTGGCGTCTCACAAACGTCTCTAAGAATATTTGCCATTTCTCCTCCAAAGAGTTCCTCCGCACTCCACCGAACTAGATGACGAACAAGGGATTTCGGAACGCCAGCATTAACGTGATACATACTGATTTGATCTCCATTGTAGGTGCACCAGCCAAGCGCAATTTCTGACAAATCGCCTGTGCCAACCACGATGCCTCCCTCCTTGTTTGCCAAACCCATCAATATTTGCATTCTTTCACGAGCCTGCGCATTTTCATAAACAACATCAAATTGATGATCAACGTATCCAATATCTTGCAAATGCTGACTAATTGATGAGTGTATTGGAATTTCTCTAAATTCCACGCCTAGCAATTTTGCTAAATTTCGGGCATTGTTAAGTGTTCGCTCGGAAGTGCCGGGACCCGGCATTGTAACTGCAAGAACATGCTGATGTTTCAAACCTAACATCTCGCAGGAACGAACACTTACCAGCAGTGCAAGCGTCGAGTCCAGCCCACCAGAAACTCCAACCACAGGCCTTGCATTGCCTGTATGTGCTAACCTCCGTGCTAAGCCGAAACTTTGTATAGAGAAAACTTCCCTACAATGGGCGTTTAACTTTTCAGCTCTTTCGGGAACAAAAGGCTCTCGCGAATAAGCCCGTTGAAGTTTTCCCTTTATTTTCACGTTTTTAGGGAAAGGAATGCCAACAATTCTCCACTCTTTTCTCCGTTCCGTTTGGGTAAAAGAGGGATGATTTCTCCGCTCGTGTTCAATAAAACCGATGTCAACATCCGCAATAATTGATTGTTCTTTCAGCGCGAACCTATCTGATTCAGCAAGAAGAGCTCCATTCTCAGCTATCATTGCATGCCCACCGAAAACAAGGTCTGCGCTCGATTCTCCCCAGCCGGCTGAAGTAAGGACATAAACACAAATCGCTCTTGCTGATTGCCCTTCAACTAATTTGCGGCGGTATTCTGCTTTACCCAATGTTTCCGGGCTTGCTGATAAATTACAGATTAGGTTGGCGCCACCGGCTGCCATTCGGCTACTTGGAGGTTCAACAGCCCACAAATCCTCACAAATTTCGACGCCCAAAATTACTTCTGCACCGGCACCTTCGATGCTGAACAATAAATCTGATCCAAAAGGAATATCCTCACCCTTAATTTTGACATTTTCATCTTTAATTCCTAAGCCCGGAGCAAACCACCTCAATTCATAAAATTCACCTCGGGCCGGTAAGAAGGATTTTGGAACAATTCCCCAAACCTTCCCACGGAAGCATACGGCCGCACAGTTATAAACCCTTCCGTTCCAAGTGACAGGCAGCCCTACAATTTTGACCATCGTCAAATCTCTTGTCGTTCTGACAAATTCCCAAAGAGACTCAACAGCAGTGTTTAATAGCGATTGCTGAAGGAACAAATCGCCACAGCTATACCCAGTTAAACTCAGTTCCGGATACACTGCCAGTGCAACGCCCTTTTCGGCGAGTTCGATCGCAGAGAGAGCAATAATACGTGCATTCTCGTGCGGGCTCGCCAAAACCACCTCTGGAATTACTGCTGCAATCCGACAAAAACTATCCGCATCAGTCATCCCATCCGATTGCAGCCGAATTTTCCCTTGTCATCAAGTGTTCCGCTAATCCGAGTTTTACTCCCTCGCTCATATACGAATATTTCTTTCTTTTATCAAATCTACTCGACGTCATGAGCCGATGAAACTTTTCCTGCACGTCTGTGCTTACGTTTTAATCCTTTACTCCACTCTTGTCCTTTATCTCACCCTTTTCCAGCGCAGGTTCATATACTACCCAGAGAAAAGTCCTAAAAACCTTCTCATACAAAGGGCTGGCACTCTTGGGTTAAAGCCGTGGTATTACTCTGGAAACCTAATTGGTTGGCATAAACCTGCAGAAAATCCTCCATCAGCTAGAGTCCTCATCTGTGGAGGTAATGCTGGTAGTGCAATCAATCGCTTCCACTTAACTACGATTCTTGAAAAGGCATCCGATCAAAAATTAGACACATATATCCTTGAATACCCTGGTTATGGTTCAAGACCAGGCCAGCCTAATGAAAAAACCCTGACTTCTGCCGCACTCGAAGCAGCCATTTTAATCCGTGAAATATCGCCGCCTTTACCTTTAATTCTGGTCGGAGAGTCACTGGGAACAGGCGTCGTTTGCTCTGTAGCACAAAAACTTACCCCTCCTCCTTCAGGCCTTCTTCTCATAACACCTTTTGATAACTTAGTTTCCGCCGCAAAAATCCACTATCCTTTCTTGCCTGTTGGTTTTTTGCTGCAAGATAAGTATAAATCTGATGAAGCTATCAAAAATTTCAGAGGCAGGATCGCCATTCTACTAGCCTCTGAAGACACGATCACCCCTCCTCATCTCGGACGCAAATTGGCCTCGGCAACTCAGGCTCCCACCTTCGTCGTTGAAATACCTAATACCGGCCATAATGATATTCTCCAGAATACGCCACCAGAAATTATGGATAAAATTATCGAATTTCTTTTCCAATAGGGGAAGCCTCACCCGAGAAGTTATTTTGCAACATTTTAATCCTCTTTATTCATTTATCCGCACAAATCTCTGCTATGGTTTTTTTCTTTCTCCGCTCCGTTTCCAACAATAGAATATCAACAATTATGTCGTTAATTAATTAATCTCCCGCAATGTTTAACTATGGCCAAAAAAGTCGCAATAATAACATACCATCATGTCGTTAACTATGGTGCTGTTCTTCAGGCTTATGCCCTAAACAGGTTTTTACGGAAGGTAGGGGGTTTTTCTGTGGAAACCATAGATTACCGTCCACCAAAAGCTATCGAAGCTTACAACAAAGCTCTTTTTGAGAATAATCCGCTTGAAAAAAACAATCGTGCACGTGCAGAAAAAATCGAGTTCTTTGTTAGAAATTACATCCCTCTCACTGACAAATCTTTTTCCTCTCAGGATCAACTCTTAGAAATCGGTTCTTTCGTTTACGACTCTTTTATTACTGGTAGTGATGAAGTTTGGAATATCCACGGCTTCCGCGGTTTCGATACCTCCTACTTCCTTGGGTTTGTCCAATTTGGTCATCGCTACTCTTATGCTGCATCTTTCGGATTTACGGAATCTACAGGTCAATACCGCGCTCAGATAAGTTCCCTCTTGGAAAAATTCGATGCCATAAGTGTTCGCGACAACCATTCCCTCCATATTATCCAGGAGGAGCTTGGTTTGCGGTGCGTGAAAGTTCTTGATCCAACTCTCCTCCTAAAAAATTACGATGAAATTATCCAAATTCCTCCGGAGCGTGGTTTCATCTTTGTTTACTCAAACTGTTCACCAGAGGAAGCTGATTATATTCGCAGATTTGCGAAATACCTTAACAAGCCCATTATTGCTGCGGCTTACCCCTTAGAAGGGGCAGAGAATAGGCTCGAGCTTTCACCCGGTGAATGGCTCGGCCATTTCGCTGCCGCAGATTATGTTTTTAATGGCTTCTTTCACGGTGTAGCTATGTCTCTTTTCTTCCAAAAGCCTTTCACTGCTTTTGCCAAACCTGACAAAATAAAAAAGGTTGGAGATTTGCTTGCCGACGTTGGATTAGCCGACCGTATAGTCACCGATCCATCACCTAATTCCTCACTCCCATCTCCAGATGTAGATTTTAAAAACGCAATTCTTACTCTCGAGCGCCTCAACGAAGAATCACGTGCTTTCCTGCTCGAAAACCTCTAATGAAATTTCACCCCTCTCTTTTGGCGGAACCTGAAATACTGATTGTCCAGCCATCTGGACATAAAACAGAGCTTTGGTCTCCCGCCAACCCCAGGCTTCCAGAAGATTGGGTCGCCTTTCTCGAGCAACAAGCAGATTCCATTCGCGGAGTTTATCGCTTTACTGGCTCCTACGGAGCTCCTGAGGTTACTTGTGGAATCCGTTGGGTTGCTGAAGACTGGTCAAAAGAAAACTACGTTTTTTTTCCTGCGGCTGTTTATAACGGAAACCGCTTTCGCTCTGTTCGTGTTCCCTATTCACCTCGCTATCCAGAAGAATATGTCAAAGGCACGGCTTCTCCACAGCTTATAACAGACATTCCAAGATTAGGAGAAGGTTCGCCGCGTATCCAGCTCAAATCAGGCGACCTTGCTTTCCCTGCTTTCGGTTGGTTTAGTGCCATCACGCAATCAGCTTGGTTTGCCTGGGCTCCAAACCCTGAGGCTGCTCACGATTGGCTCTGGGAAGTTGAGGAACTCGACAATCGAATTGCTTTCCGTGTCCAAGTCCCCGGTGTCCGTCAGTCCCCAGTTTATCGTTTGCCCATGATGCAACGTCCTACGCCCGACCGCGGATGGCGCCCCGTCGGCGGCGAAGGTAGAGAAATAGAAGTAAAAACAAAGTTTTGGACTTGTAAGTCTTTATCCGAATTTTTTGATGAAGTTTTCTCTCTGCGTGAAAATTTGCGACCCGGCGTTCCAGTGGAGCCGCAAGTTCCCTTCTCTCAGGCTTTTACTTTTATTGAAGAGCACTACAACCGTGATTCATGGAGGGAAAATCTTCGCCTCTACGCCACGGAGTGCAATCCCCAGGCCTATTTCCCTTTTTCCACAGGTTGGTGTGGGGGGATGATCGCTACTTATCCCCTCCTCGCGCTGGGCTCAGATACTACCCGTCAACGTGCTGGTATAACCTTAGAAACTTTTCTTAACCATGCTCCTGCTCCTAATGGATTCTTTTACGGTAAATGCACAGCAGAGGGGAAGTGGACCCCCGATTTCTCAAATGATAAATCCCCTTATACCCGCAACTGGACCCTCATCCGCCGACAGGGTGATGCACTCCTCTATTTATTAAAAACGGCTTCTTTGCTCGAGCACCTTTATCCTAACCAGCCTCTTCCGCATCGGCTGCTTCCCATTCTTCGCCGCACAGCCGATTCCTTTGTGCGCCTTTGGCGGAATTATGGTCAATTCGGTCAGTTTATTGACCAGGACTCCGCTAAGATTTTTGTGGGTGGTTCCACCTCTGGTGCAATTGTCCCCGCGGCACTCGTTGCTGCTTGGAAACGTTTTCATGAGCCCTCCTACCTCAACGTTGCCGAAGAAGCAGCAACGCTTTTTGCACGCGAATTCCTCGCACGAGGATACACCAACGGCGGACCAGGCGATGCGCTCCAAAACCCCGACAGCGAATCTGCTGCCGCACTTCTTGAATCTTACGCCGCTCTTCATTCCGCAACCAACGACAGAGAGTGGCTCAATCTCGCCAAGCAAACTGCAGCTCTCCTGTCCACTTGGGTCATGCCTTACAATTTCCTCTTTCCATCAAATTCCGAGTTTGGAAGGCTCAAAATTCAGACGCTTGGCTCCGTTTTTGCTAATACGCAGAACAAGCATGCAGCCCCGGGCATTTGCACCCATTCAGGTTCTGCTTTGCTTTACCTTTGGCAATGCACTGGCGACAGACGCCTGCTCAACCTTGCGCTCGACATTGCACGTTTCCTTCCCCAGTGCCTTTCACGCCCCGACCGTCCAATCCATGCACAAGACGGACGTCCCCTCCCATCGGGGTGGATCAACGAGCGGGTGAATACGAGTGATTGGGATGAAAATCTTGGCGGAGTCTTCTATGGTTCCTGCTGGTGTGAGGTTTCTCTCCTCCTTACGGCACTGGAATTTCCTGGAATCCTCATCATCCCAGATACCCGTGAAATTGTCCTCTTCGACCACGTTCTTGCCGAGTGGAAAAACAATACAGAATTACATATCCACAATCCAACAAATTACCCTGCACGAGTTCGAATTCTCTCGGACCCTTCTCTGCTTTTGAAAGAATTTTGGTTCCTCAACTCACCCAGCATCGAAATTCAGCCTCGAGAGTCGTTAAACTTTCCTGTTTTCTCTTAATTCTTCTTGATTCACCTGTTTTTTTGATGTAAAATTTTCGTAATTTTTTATCTCCATTAAATAATGAAAAAGTTCCCCCGTGTTTTGCTAGTGCTTTGTGTTCTAATAGTTGCGAGCCTCACAGCACTCATTATCCTTCTCAGAGACGACCAAAAAGCTGAAAAACCCAGTCAGCCTTCCTCTCCTCCTAATTTGGTATCGACTCCGGCCCCTCCCGGAACTCAACCTATAAGCAATGCTCAATCCAATAATCCGCCGTCAGCTCCTCAACTCCCCTCCTCACCTCCTGTTCAGCAGCCACACCACGTTTTTCAATCTCCCCTTCAAACCCCATCGCACTCTCTGCCACAAAAAAGTTCGCCAACAACTACTGCAAGTACTCGGTATCCTGTAAATCTTCCCCCCGTTGTTCCTGTTCCACAAGGCGAATTATCAACCATTCGGTTTCCCGAACGTTGGCAGGGCGGTAGGATTCTTGCAGCAGGCCGGGAAAATGGAACGGGCCGCCGAATTTTAATCATTCAGCCAGACAGTCTTCCTTATCCCGTTCGCATTGTTGAAAAAGATCCCAATGTAAACAAAACCTCTGACCCAAGACGAAGTGACCTCGCCGCTTTGGATCATGAATTAGTAGCGGACCGCCTCATCGTCAACCTTGGTCCCAATGCCACCGATGCCGATGCCGAACGCGTCGCCGCTCTCCTCGGCGCCACGGTCGAACGCCGCCTCAATTCCCTCGGCGCCTTCCGCCTCCGTCTCCCGCGCGTCGAATTCGACGGCGTCCCCAAAGCCCTCGCTTTGCTCGAACAAAAAGGGATTTCCGCCGACCCTGATTACATCGTCTGGGCCAGTTCCACTCCCAACGACCCCCTCTACACCGATGGCACCCTCTGGGGTATGCACAACACCGGCCAGAATGGCGGCACTCCCGATGCCGATATTGATGCTCCTGAAGGGTGGGCCGTTCGCACATCCGCTCCGGATGTGGTTGTCGGCGTCATTGACACAGGTGTCCGCTACACCCACGAGGACCTCGTCTCTAACATGTGGGTCAACCCTGGCGAATCCGGCACCGATTCCCTCGGTCGCGATAAACGCACCAATGGGGTGGACGACGACGGCAACGGCTTCGTGGACGATGTCCACGGCATCAACGCAGTTACCGGTTCCGGAAATCCCATGGACGACAATGGCCATGGCACTCACTGTGCCGGCACCATTGCGGGGCGCGGCAATAACGGCCTCGGGGTGGTAGGTGTGGCCTGGCAGGCCAAAATCATGGCGCTCAAATTCCTGGGAGGTGCGGGCGGCGGCGCCCTCTCCGACGCCATCACTTGTATTCAATATGCCATTGCCAAAGGTGCGCACCTGACTTCCAACTCCTGGGGCGGCGGTGACTACAACTCCGCCCTTGTTGACGCCATCATTGCCGCTCGCAACGCTAATCAACCCTTCATCGTTGCTGCTGGAAATAACTCCCGCAACAACGACATGGAGCCAACTTACCCTGCCAGCTACACGATCGAAAACATCGTCGCAGTGGCTTCGATGAACCGCCTCGAAACTCTCTCCAGCTTTTCCAACTACGGCTTTGCCACTGTCCACGTCGCAGCTCCCGGTAGCGGCATCACCTCCGCTTATTCTAACTCCGACAGCGAATACAAGCTCCTCAACGGCACCAGCATGGCCTGCCCCCATGTTTCGGGCATCGCTGCCCTCCTCCGTGCCCAATTTCCCTCCGATAACTACCGCCAAATCATCCACCGCATCCTCCGCTCCGTCGATGTCCATTCCTCCTACACAGGCAAAGTCCTCACCAACGGCCGCGTCAATCTCCACAAAGCCCTCACCACAACCAAAAACACTCCGCCCAATGACGATTTCGCCGAACCGCTCTTCGTTCCAGGTCCCGAAAACGCCCTCATCACTTACAACATCGGTGCCACAGCCGAATCGGGTGAACCCAACCATGCGAGCGTCGCACCTCAGAAAACCCTTTGGTTCACCTACACGGCTTCTTCCAATGGCCCTGTTGTCATCAACACCTCTGGCAGTGATTTCGACACTGTCCTAGCTGTCTATACAGGCAACTCTCTCGGCAGCCTCACGCTCATCGCTCAAAACGACAACGAAAACTCCAGCACCACTTCCAGCAAAGTCATCTTCAATGCTACTGCCGGCACCACCTACCGCGTCGCTGTCGGCTCCAAAACCGGCGCCGAAGGCAGTCTCATCTTAGTATTTTCTTATCCACCGCCCAATGACAACTTCGCCAACGCAACTAGCCTCAGTGGCGACTCCGTCATCCGCGATGGTTCCAACTACAACGCCAGCAAAGAGGCTGGAGAGCCCAACCACGCTGGCCATCCTGGCGGCGCAAGTGTCTGGTTCTCTTGGACTGTTCCACAAACCGCCACCTATACCATCAGCACAGTTGGCGGCACGTTTTTTGACTCCCTCCTCGCTGTCTATACCGGCAACAACCTGACGAGTCTCACCCACGTCGCCTCCAACGATAACTACGGCGATTTCGCTTCCAGCCGTGTCACCATCAACGCTACAGCAGGCACCACATACCGTATCGCCATAGATGCCAAAGACGGCGTCGGCGGCACCTACAAACTCACCATCGGCCGGCCACCCACAAACGACAATTTTGCAGATGCAATCCCCATCACCGGCACACCGCCTCTCACTATTACCGGCCGCAATTTCGGTGCCACGATCGAGCCAGGCGAACCCAACCACTCCACCCGCGAAGGCATCCCCTCCGCCAATTCCGTTTGGTGGAAATGGACGCCCGCTCAATCCGGCACTTACCAAATCACCCTCGAGCATTCCAACTTCGACACCGTCCTCGCCGTTTATACGGGCAATGCTGTCAATAACCTGACTCTCGAAGCCGCCAACGACGACTTCATCGGCTGGGCAAGCCTCCTCAGCTTCACCGCGCGCGCCGGCGTTACCTACTACATCGCTGTGGATGGCTACTCCGGTGCCTCCGGCAACATTGACATGAAAATCCTCCCGCCCCCTGTCGCTCTAACCAATGACTACTACGCCGACCGCATCCGCCTCTACGGCGCTCAAATTAGCGTGGACGCCAGCAACGTCGGTGCAGAGCACGAATACCCAGCCGAAGACATCACGAAAATTTCAACCATCAATCCTGGGGAGCAAGAAATCTACGAAAACCGAACCGTCTGGTGGGAGTGGACTGCACCGGCCAATGGCAACGTCACCATTGACACCCTCTACAGCAGCTTCGACACCGTTCTCTTCGTCTGCACAGGCAACGCTCTCAACAACCCCACCCCTGTGACGTGGAATGACGACATCGGAACGGAAAACGGCGTCTATGTCCGCCAGTCCCGCGTCACTTTCAATGCCGTCCGCGACACCCGTTACCAAATCATGGTCATGGGCCGCACATGGACCACTTTTGGCTCCATCCGCCTCAACATTAACCAACCCCTTTCCAACCAACCGCCGGTTATCCATTCCGCTTCCCTATCCCCAGCCAATGCCACCTTCAGCGACCAAGCCGTCAGCGTTGCCAACATCGTCGCCACGGACCCCGAAAACAACACCATCTCCTACACCTACCAGTGGCAATCCTCCACCGATGGCGGCCTCACTTGGACCAACGCTGCGAATCAAACCTCAGCCACCCTCACTCCCGACGACGCCAACTCCGGCCGCCTCTGGCGCTGCGTCCTCACCCCACGCGACCCTACCACCACTGGCGAACCTTACACCACCGGCTTCATCGCGCTTGACCGACGCCCCCCAACCATAGCAGCCCTCGGGCAACCCTTCTCCTATCAAAGCGGCCTTGTCATTCCCTCCCAGGCAAACCCTGGCAACCGCAAGGTCCTTCTCAACGAAATCAGCCAGGGCAGCAACCCTGCACAGCCCGCGGAGTGGTTCGAGTTCCTGGTCCTTCGTCCGCGTGATCTCCGCCGGCATTATTTCATGACCTCCTCCGGCGGTTACATTGTCCTTACCGGTCATTCCCTATGGCAAAACGTCCCTGCAGGCACCCTCGTCGTGATCTACAACGCCGCCAATCGCGACCCCATCCTCCCACCCGACGATTTCGACCCAGCCGATGGCCGACTCGTCATCCCCAGCAATAGCACACTCTACATCCGTCAGGATTCTACGAATCCTTCCGGTTGGTTCCATTCTCAGAACGAAACCGTCGGCGGCTTGGATCTCGACGACGCCATACGCATCTCCGACAACCGCTGGAATACGAACGACACCGACCCACCTTCGCCTGGCAGCCTCCTCGATGGCATCCACTGGGGCTATTTCGCCAACGGCGTCACAGCAGATACCCCCCAAGTTTATCAAATCGAAGGCCTCCCCGCTGGCCAAGCTCTGGTCTTCACCTCCAACGACCCAGCTTTCGCAGAAAACGGTGCTGCTTGGACCAAATTCGCTGCAACTGCTGCCAACGCAACCCCTGGCGAGCCCAACAACCTCGACCAGCGCGATTGGATTAACGCCCTCCGCGAGCCAACTCCCCGTTGGCGCGTTGCCGATACCAGCGAACCTCTCCCACCCGGCCTGACCTTAAACGCAACCACAGGGCTGCTCTCCGGCACGCCCTCCGGAAACGTAAGCCTCACCCGCAACCTCGTCCTCGAGCGCTACAGCTCCACCCAAAACGTCCGCCGTGCCTTTACTCTCCGCGTCGTTGCACCCGGTGTGTCCTCTGCCACGGTTTATGAGCCGTTCAGCTACCCGCTCAACCAGAGCCTCGTCAACGCCAGCGCCAATGCTACAGGCCTCACAGGCACCTGGAATGGCTCCCTCCAGGCCAACGTCACTGGCACAAGCCTCGCCCCGAGCGGGATCAGCTTTGCCGGTGCCCGCTTCAATACAACTGCCTCCGGCACCTCCGATCTTTATGTTCCTTTCACCACCGCTGCGCGCCAAACCCTCAATCCCCCTGCCAACGGCTCACGCACCATTTGGATGTCTTTCACCGTCCGCCTCCCGGCCACAGGAGGGCAGCCCGGCGTGCACCTCGCGCGTGACGCCTCCACACCGATTGCTGGCGTGCGCGTCAGCGACTCCTCCGCACGCTTCTGGGTTTGTAGAAATGCCGCTGTAACAGGTGACGGCACCGCGAGCCCCAATAACTCCATCGTTTCCAATACCGATTATTTCGTCCTCGCTCGCTTTGTGGTCACTAACAATTCCGGAAATGTGTCCGACGGTTGGGGCGGTAACGGCACCATCGCTGCCGATGCATGGGTTTACCCTGCCTCTGCACCTCCCTCTAATGCCCCCACAGGCACCGGCACCGCCTCCTTCTCCGCACGCACCGACGGCACCGGCACACGCTATATCAACGGCCTCCTCATCCGCGGCTCCAGCGCCACTGCAGGCATGCAGGTGGATGAAATCCGCATCGCTACAACCTTCGAGCAAGTTGCACGCGATCCGGTGGACGGCGCCCCTGGTTCCCTTACCGCCACTGCTATTAGCGGAACGGCCATTCAGCTCAACTGGGTTGACTATGCCAACAACGAAACTGGTTTCCGGGTAGAAGTCAGCACCGACGGCAATTCTTGGAGCCCCCTGGCCACTCTCGCTTCCAACTCCACCTCTTATCTCCACACGGGACTCCCCAACGGGGCCACACGCTACTACCGTGTTTGTGCGATCAATCCAACTGGCGACAGTGGCTTTGCTGGCCCAGCCTTTGCCACCACATGGACCGCTCTCCAATCTTGGCGCCACACCCACTTCGGCACTACGGAAAATACCGGCAACGCAGCCGATTCCGCAGACCCCGACGCCGACGGTATCCCCAACCTCATCGAGCATGCCCTTGGCGGCACTCCTACAAGCCCCGCTTCGCGGCCTCAGCCCACCGTCGGCACAACCACCGTTAGCGGCCAGCGGCGCCTTACGCTTACCTTCACCCCGCAGGTCCTCAGCGGATTGACCTACATCGTGCAAGCCAGCAACGACCTCTCCAATTGGTCCACCCAGACCGACGTCACCTCCAGCCTCACGGCAGGCCAACCCTACACCTTCACCGACTCCGCCGACCTCGCCACCACCCCACGCCGCTTCCTCCGCCTCCTCATTCGAACTTCAAATTAACCTTCAACAAAAATTATGCGCCCCCCTTCTTATAGGTTCCTTCTACTCTTTTTTGTTCTTACAGTGAGCGCTGCGTTCCCGCCTCTCGCCCGGGCGCAGTATTACACGTTCACGACGAATGTTTCGATCAGTTGGAACTCTGGCTTCATGTCTGACGGCACAGATAACGGGGCGATCTATGTCCCCGAGCACGTGACAGAGCCCAAAGGCGTCATCTTTTTCTGGAATGGCGATGGCGAAGACCGCCGTTACATGACGACAGTCGGTTGGTTTCAGCAAATCGCCCGTGCCATGGACTATGCCATCATCGCCCTGCAAAGCGTTTACACCAAAGGCTACCACATCCTCGCCACACAGAATACCGTCACTTGGACGCTTGAAAATGCTGCCATTGCCAGCAATCGCCCCGTCCTCCGCAATGCTCCCGTTTACGCAATGGGGCACTCCCGTGGTGGGATCGTCAGTATCCGCTGTGCGAAACACATCCCATGGCGCATCCTCGCTTACGCCGCTAGCAAGGGCTACGATTGGGACTACGACAATCCTGATAGTCCTGCCGATCCTCCTTTCCCACCCAATTATCAGCTCGTGCCCGGCTTCTGGATGCCAGGGGAGACAGATTCTAACACAATAGTCAATCCTTTCAAAGTCCAACAATCCTTCCAAACTCTCTGGCGCAACATCGGTGCGCTGGCCGCCTATGCCGTAGATTACAACGTTAGCCACGAGGACATGAGCGGGCAATACCACGACTTTGCTGCCCTTCTTCTTCGAGAAGCCCATGCCCTGCGCCATCCCGGCACTCCCCCCTCCAGCACTCCAGGTGATTGGCTCCAGCTCGGCAACCTCACCTTCTCCAGTGGCTGGTTAGCGGAGCGTGCATTCTTTAACAATTCCACGAGTGACATCAATTCGCAGTGCACACAAACCGTCCGCCCCACATGGCCACAAATTGCCCCCGTAGCAAACTTTACTGGCAACGCCAGCATCGCTTCTTGGCTGCCCAATGAACTCATGGCACGTGTTTACCGTGCCCACACCTCAACCCAGCCTACCTACGTCAACCGCCTTGAGGTTCCCCGCCAAAACCCCCTCCAAATCGAAACCCCTGCCCGCTTCCAGCGCTTCCGCACTACCGACCCCGTTTTCATTTCCGTGGATCCGCGCGAGTGGGCCGATTCCACCACCATCACCAAGATGGAGTTCTACCTCAACACCACCAAGCTCGGCGAACGCACCGATGGCAACTGGACGTGGGATGCCGGCACCATCTCCACCCCTGGCATCCACGCCGTGATCGTCGAAGCCGAAGGAGCCGACGGCACCCGCTATGCCGCTTACACGGCCATTTTGGTCTTCGACCCCCTCTCCAGCGGGAATCTGACGAATACATGGACAGGCAACGCAAGCAGTAACAACATCCAAGCCGGCGAAAATTGGAGCGCAGGAAATTCAACTTGGCAGTCCATCACAAGTGGCAACATCACGGTCCTTGATACTCGCCAACTCTTTGTTCTCAATGGAGCGAGCCGGAATAACCAAGCAACCCTCAGCACCGGCAGTGCTTCTAACGATCCCGCCATCTTGGGCTTTCGCTTCCTCAGCGCCAATGGCACAAACCCATTCACTATCTCGGGCTGGCGCAGAATTTATCTGGGAGCAATGGGTATCGTAAACTTGGATAACGACCAGCAAGTCTTTAATAACGCGGAGCTATTCCTCAATGGCAGTCAAATCTGGGATGCTTCTGCAGGTAATCTCCTCATCGGTAATGGCACCTTGAACAAAATCCGCTTCGGTTCAAGGCAGTCCTCTCTACCTCGTTTCATCCCAGAAGGAAGCACCCTCACCATTACCGGCTCCGCTAACACTACCATCAATGCACCCATTGACGGCAACGGCGCACTCATCAAAGATGGTTCAGGTATACTTATAATCAATTCTAATTGCTCAAATTGGACGGACTCAGACCAGCCTTGGTCGCCTTCCTCTTTTCACGAGACCCTTTGTGTTATGAGAGGCACATTGCGACTCGGATCAAACGCTGTATTGAATCCCCGCACACGTCTCTTGATTGCCAATCATCCCAATGCAACTCTCGAAGCCGATGGCCTCAAACTGACATTCGCAACCCTCCAAGGCGGAGGTTCAATTCATCTAGGAACAGGTGGCAACCTTACTATTACTCACGACTTCGTTCGCAATTCCTCGAATAATTCCACGATCTGGTTTTACCCAATTGCTTTCAACTATCGCGGATCCATTCATGGAGGGTCCCCTAACAACACAACCCTCTTCATCCAGCCAGGTCCTAACAACCTTAACACCTACCGTCTAGGAGGCAATAGCACATTCGCGGGACAAGTGCAGCTTAGTAGTGGCAACCTCATCATTAGCCACACTAGTGCTCTAGGCGCCAGCGGCACTGGCAACGAAACCTTTCTTCCGAGTGGGTCAGTCCTATTCCTACTCGGCAACGGGATGAACATTCCGGAAACGCTCAGCCACAATGCGGCCAACACGGTGGCACTGATTAACCAGCGCGGCAACAACACGTGGAGCGGGCCGATCCATTTTTCGACGCGATCTGGCAGCCCCACGGTTCAAATCCACAACAACGGAACGAACTCAACCCTTACTCTCTCTGGGGGAATAAGCGGCAACGCCACGGCAGGCAATTCTACGTTTGTGCAACTGCAGCCGAACGGTATCGGCAGCGGGATTCATGTTACGGGCGGACTGCAGAATGGCACGGCTGGCGGGAATCTGCGTGTGGTGGTGGCGCCGAATGCGACGGGGAGCTGGGTGCGGATGAGCGGAGTGAGCAATTACACTGGCGCCACGCAGCATGTGCGCAACACGCTGCTCATTGGGTCGGATGTGCCAGCAAGCGGCGATGGGGCGCTGGGGAACTCGGCCGGCGGCACCATTTTCCTTGGCCGCTCGGGCCACACCGTGGCTACGGACAACATTGTGTTTCTCACCGACGGCCCTGTAACCATTGGGCGCACGCTTCAAGTCAACAATGTCAACACGGGTGGCAACATTACGGTTGGGGGCAACAGCGGGCATGTGTCGAACTACACGGGTAGCATCACGATCAACGAAACGCGCACGCAGATTGCGCTCACCTCTGCTTCGGGCGGCAATGTGGTCATCAGCGGGCAGATCAGCGGGGGAGCGAGCAACATGACGCTTACCAAAACGGGCCCGGGCACCCTTACCTTGGCTCGCGCTGGAGGCAACACCTACAATGGCTCGACGACGGTTGCCCAAGGCACGCTGCTTGTCACCAACACCTCTGGCACGGCCACGGGCAACGGCTCGGTGACGGTGCAGAACAACGCGCGGCTTGGAGGCACGGGCACGATAGCCGGGGCAGTGACGATGCAGAGCGGCGCACGGTTGGTGTTTGACCTGACGACCAACGCCAGCGTGCACGACCGGTTGGACATTAGCGGCACGCTGACGCTCAACAACACGGCGATTGACCTGACCAGCACGAACAACGGGATAGCAGCGGGGAACTACACGCTGGTGCAGGCGGGGAGCATCACCGGCAGCCCTGGCAGTGTGGTCGTGCCGAGTGGGTGGAATGGGACGGCGAGTGTGGTGGGAGGGAACCAACTGCGGGTGCAGATTCAGCAAGCGCTGACAGCGCTGGAGCAGTGGCGGCAGACGCACTTTGGCTCGCCTGCGAATAGTGGCGACGGGGCAGATACTGCCGACCCGGACGCCGACGGCATCCCCAACCTCATTGAATACGCGCTGGGAGGCAACCCGACGAGTGCGGCCTCTCGCCCACAGCCTACCGTTGGCACCGCTGTTGTGAGCGGCCAGCAACGGCTCACGCTGACCTTTACGCCGCAAGTTGTCAGCGGTCTGACCTACCTCGTCCAAGCCAGCAACGACCTCTCCGACTGGTCCACCCAAACCGACGTCACCTCCAGCCTCACCGTCGGCCAACCCTACACCTTCACCGACTCCGCCGACCTCGCCACCACCCCACGCCGCTTCCTCCGCTTGCGAGTCACTTCAAACTAACTATATTTTTCAATCAGTGAAAAAACTCCTCGTTTCTCTATCCATCGTCTGGGCAACCAAAGCCCTGGCGGCAAATTTTACTGCCACGCTAATCCCTTATGGAACAGGCGAAGGGGACTACGGCACCAATGGCGTAAATCAAACTTCGGGGGTCATACCAAATCCCCTCCAAGGGGACTACCGTTGGGGGTGGCACGATACCTCAGGGAATTACGATAATGGTTGGTTCCCTCAAGTAGGTTTGCCTTCAGGCAGAGTTTATTACGACGATTACAAACGCTTCGTTTGGCGAGCACTAGAACGCGAACCAGGCAACTACACCGCCGGAATAAACCTCATCAATTGGCACTTACAACAAGCCCAGCAGCGCGGCCGTCGCTTTTCCTTTCGCGTCATGATCTTAAGTGAATACGAAGGAGATGTGGATGGCGATGGACAAACCGATGGCCTTACCGGTGTGCCAAACTACATTGCCAACAACTCCTCCCTCGGCCGCCGCTTCTCCTCCACAAAAGCGGAATGCGAGAACATTTTCATTCCCTATTGGAATCAACCTTACTTCCTCGATCGGGTCGAGGCCCTCTTAAATGCCCTCGGCTCCGCTTTCAACGGGGATCCACGCCTCGCTTTTATTGACATCGGCATTTATGGCCATTGGGCCGAGTGGCACATGAGCGGTATGGGGCTTTCTTCTATTCCTCCAGAAATAAACGCTACCGTTGCAACTCGGCAGCGCCTCATTGATATTTACAACGCCGCATTCCCCAACACACGCATTCTCATGCTCCCCGACATTGATGGCGATTACCCCGATCGCAGCGGAGCAGGCTTCGCTTATGCCATGCAAAACTACCCTCGAATGGGTGTCCGTAAAGACAACCTCTCCAACGCCTGGTTCGAGCAGGAAGTTGGCGATTGGTTCCCCATCATCCGCGACAATTTCCAAAACCGTTGGCGCACAACTCCTTTCGTAACTGAATTTTTCGGCGGCGAAAACGAAAGTGCCCTTCAACTTGCTGAATCGCAGGTCATTCGCTATAACGTCAGCATGGTTGCCACCAACCAATGGCACAATAGTCCCCAGCGTATCGAAATCGGGAAAGCCGCCGGTCATCGATTCCAACTCCATAATGCCACTTGGCCCGATAGTGTCCAAGCAGGCTATGCCTTCACGATTAACTCGACATGGTCAAACATCGGAGTCGCTCCAGCTTATGAAAACTGGGCTCCAACGTGGGAATTATACTCCAGCAATGGGACACGCGTTTGGGCCGCTCGTTCCCGCCTCGATCTCCAGCGCTTCCTTCCAACTACCGTAAACCCTGACGATGACGTTAACACAACCGATACAAACAATCCCATCGTTATCTCCGATACTCTCGCTGTCCCCGCAAACTTAACAGCCGGCAACTACAGCCTACGCCTCCGTATCCCATTCATCCTCAGCAACGGTTCTGAGCATCCCTATCTCCTGCCCCTCGCCATCGCTATCCGCGGCCGCGATTCCCAAGGCCGTTACACGCTCGGCAACCTTTCCATTACGACTCCTACTACCCCAGCTCCCGCTCTAACACTCTCCGGTCCCTCTGTCCTCTACAGTGGAATCTCCGCTAATTTTACCGCCAATGTCACGAGCAATTCCACCATTAGCCAAGTCCAACTTTTGGCCGATGGGAATGTCGTAGGAACAGACACCACTTCCCCTTACACCTTCTCTTGGACCCCAAATGCCACAGTCGGAGTTGTAACTTTCGTCGCGAGAGCAACAGATTCTGAAAACCGCACAGGCGCTTCCCAACCCCTGAGCTACGAAGTCCGCTTAGCTCCCAACAACGCACCCAATGTAACATTGACTATTACTCCAGCTTCCGGTCCTTACATCTCCCCTGTCAATATTACCCTCACAGCCAATGCAACCGATCCCGATGGCGATTCCATCTCTCGGGTCGAATTTTACCGCGGCACAACTCTCCTTGCAAACGATACTTCCCCACCTTACTCCACCAATACAACCCTCACCGCCGGCACCTACACCCTCCTCGCCCGTGCCTACGACAGCCGTGGTAAATTCGGTTCCGCTACACAAGACATAACCGTCCAAAATCCCCCAAAACAACCCTATGGTGGAACCCCACGCAATATCCTCTCTATAATCCAGCTCGAGGATTACGACGAAGGAGGACAAGGTGTGAGTTGGCACGATACAAGCCCCACCAACGAAGGCGGAGCATATCGCAACGATAGTGTGGACATTCAAAACACCGGGGATACAGGAGGAGGTTATCACCTTGGCTGGGTTAACAACGGAGAATGGCTCGAATACACTGTCTCTGTTCCCCAAACAAATACTTACCGCCTCCATATCCGTTACGCAGCCGCAAACGAAGGAGGAAACGCCACCATCTCCCTATCCGTAGATGGTCAGCCAGCTTGGACAAACCAAACCCTACCCCCCACCGGCCGATGGAGTTGGGATTTCGAAAATTGGACCACGTGGAATAGCACCCAAACCGTCCGCCTCGCAAAAGGCACACGTGTCCTTCGCTTGTCCTTCGGAAACGGTATGGCAAATTACAATTGGATGACCTTCTCCGCAACTGGTCCCCAGGTTTATGCCGACTGGGCCGAAGATCAAGGCCTCTCTGGATCCAGCGCAAACGCCACATCTGACCCCGACGCCGACGGCATCCCCAACCTCATCGAATATGCCCTCGGCGGAAACGCAACGAGTCCCGGGTCGCGCCCACAGCCCACTGTCGGCGCAACCACCGTCAGCGGCCAGCAACGCCTCACGCTCACCTTTACCCCGCAAGTAATCAACGGTTTGAGCTACTTCGTGCAAGCCAGCAACGATCTCTCCGACTGGTCCACCCAAACCAACGTCACCTCCAGCCTCACCGTCGGCCAACCTTACACCTTCACCGACACCGCCGACCTCTCCACCACCCCACGCCGCTTCCTCCGCCTCCGTATCCAGAACAACCAATGATAATATCTATGAAAGTCGTAGGCACTCGTGGCTTCTCTCATCAACTTACGACTTTCTCAGACCTTAATAACTTCTTCAAATCTATCGCTAAATTGGTCGTTGGCGGTATTTTTTTCTACGCTGTTCCCGGCTTCGCCTCAGAATGGTTCGTCGCCCCCACTGGCAATGACACCACAGGTAATGGAAGCTTCTCCGCTCCCTTCCAAACCATCGCAAAAGCCATGGCCACAGCCTCCCCTGGCCATACGATTACCCTCCGGGCGGGAATCTATCGCGAAATGGTCACCTTCAACAAAAGCGTCACCCTCCGCGCCTACCGCCCCTCGACTTCCCAACCCGCAGAAGAAGCCATCATTTCTGCCCTTGAGCCAATCACCGGCTGGCAGCTGGATTCAGGCAGCATTTACAAAGCCCCAATGAATTGGGAGCTTGTCTCAGACACAGATGCTGATAACGACAAACGCCCCTTCATCCAACACCAGGTATTTTTCGTCAACAACGGCACTTACCAACCCTTGGTCCAAGCTCGTTGGCCCAATATTCCCTACACCATCGCCACAAGTTACACTTACAACGACGTCGCCCGCATGGAATTCGCCAGCGGCAAAGTTGGCACCCCCAATTACATCAACGCAACCGTCGCTTGGTTCACAAACGACGAGTCCCACATCCCCATGCCAACTGCCATTCGGAATCTGCTCCCTGGCTCACTCATCACCTACCAGCCGGCTACGATGTATTTCTCGCGCACAAACCGTATCCCTGCCAACCCCGCCGAAGCCTTCGCAAATCGCAACGGAAATTTCACAGACGAAATCACAATTTTCGCAGAACGTCTCAAATCCGATAACCCAAACAGCACCAACCCTTTCAATGGCGATTACGACTACCCCAACGCCGGTTGCAGCTACCACGTGTGGGGAAAAAAGGAATACCTCGATGCACCCGGCGAGTGGTTCCGCGAACCCACAGGCACAGGTGACAACGGCACCCTCTACGTCTGGATGCCAGATGGCGCTGCCCCGGGCAACCGCATCGAAGCCAAACGCCGCATGCAAACCATCGTCATCGGCAACATGGGGGAAGCCGAGAACCTCTCCAACTCCACACTCGATGGCATCGTGCTCGAGGATTTGGTTTTTCTCGGCGGAGGAATTTCCGTCAGCCGCAACAGCGACAACCTCACCGTCCGCCGTTGCCGCTTCCTCTTCACTTCCCACCTCGAAGATCAGCGCTTCAATTACACCGCCCGTTGGAACCGCCGCTCCCTCCTCCTCGCTTCCCGTAATAACCTCGTCGAAGATTGCGATTTCCTCGATTCAGAAAACGCCATCGAGATCAACGGCCGCAATAACCAAATCCGCAACTGCGTATTCCTCAGAATCGGCGCCAACAGTAATTCCCCTGCCATCCAAGCCACTTTTGTGGATAGCATTAACAATGACGGCTCTCCAGCCCAGCGCAACCGCGTCGAACGCTGCACGTTCTCCCTCATCGGCCTCACCGCCATCCAGCTCCACCGCGGTATGGACACCTTCTTCAACGACGTCAGCGGAACCCACCGCCGCGGCAACGACGTCGGAGCAATCAGCGCCTTCCCAAATACCGACCTCCTCGGCATAGAGGTGGGTTACAACTGGGTGCACGACAGCTTCCCTATCCCAAAAGATACCACAAACGGCAAAGTCTTCTACGGCTCCCATGGAATTTACACCGACCGCGGCGTCCGCAATGCAACCTTTTACAGAAACGTCGTTTGGGGCATGACCGGCCCTGCCATCGCGATGCTCCGAACCGGCAACGGCACCGGCAATAGCGGCCGAATTGTTGACCACAATACTGCCACTGGAGAAATTTCCTTCGAAAGCAATACCGACACCATCACCTTCCGCAATAACCTCCAAAATAATACCCTCTTCCCCACCACCAACGTTGTCCTCACAACCAATCTCCGCGTAAGTAACAAAGGCGCCGGTTGGGTGGACGCCGCCAACAACACTTACACCCTCCGCCCCGACAGCATGGCCATTGATACCGGCACCATTCTCGGCAATGCCGCCTATCAGCAATACACCGGCTCTGCCCCCGACGCCGGTGCCTACGAATTCGGCATTGCCTGGGAATTCGAGCCCGGCGCAACCCTCATCAATGGCACCCTCCCTTCCCCCTCCTCCATCACCATCTCCCCCTCTGCCGACCGCCAAACTGCCACTGCAACCCTCACCGTCTTCCAACCCCCGCGCAAGCTCCCCCCCAATTCGCAAGCCCGCTTGGGTTCCAATGCTCCCTCCTCCGCACTTCGCCAAACGGTCCTCGGATCCAATGGTTCCTTAGTCATTACTTTTGAAAACCTCCCCCTTGGCAACCTCACAGGCTCCCAACCTTTCCAAATTTCCCTCAATGGCGGCTCTTCCTGGCACACGCTGGCCAATGTTTCCATACCCCCGCCAAACACCGTCAACCTCTCCCTCCCAGCCCAAAACCCCCTCGCAAACTCCACTATCACCATTCCACGCTCCTCCCTCCCCTTTGCTAGCCCCATACGCTACCAACGAACCGTCACGGTCAGCAACCCCTCCGGTCAGCGGCTCGATTTTTACCCCGTCCTCGTTACCTTTAACGGCTCTGCATGGCATTCCGCGGGACAACTCCGCGCCGATGCCGCCGATCTCCGTGCCTCCCTCCCTGACGGCACACCCCTCCCCCTGTGGCTCGAAAGCGGCGCAAACACCTCCTCAACCCGAGTCTGGGTCCTCCTGCCCCAAATCCCCACCTCCGGCGCCAATTTCCTCCTCACCTCTGGCGATTTCGGCCTCTCCTCCGCAAGCAATGGCACGGCCGTTTTCCACTTCTACGATGGCTTTGATAATGGCCAGCGCAGACCAGAATGGGTCGGCAATTCCACCCAGACCGATGCCCACGGCAATACCGCCAACATCACCGTCCAGGACGGCCAATTGGTCATTTCCGGCAACATCGCAAACAACATCGACTACGGCGTCATGTTCGGCGTGAACCTTCCAACCCAAGACCCCAATTTCTACCCCCCCTCCACCCACATCCTCGAAAGCCGCGTCCAAGTCTTCCGCTCCGGTGGCAATGCCCCACCAACCTCCAACGTCTGGAAAGCCCTCGTCGGCGGCGACACCGCCTACGCCGCCATCAACAGCGGCCAAATCGCCTTCTACACAACCACATGGAACAACCTCGCTCCCACATTCATAACCGGTGGCAATTCCGTCACCACCGGCTATGCCGTCGACCCTTCCGATGGCGGCCCCACTGGCTCCCTCTGGGTCTTTGAAAATTCCCAACTCAGAGCCACCCGCACAAATCTCGATTTCGTCAGCGTCTGGAATACTCCCACAGGCCGCGGAAATTGGCGCTTCAATCCCCAGGCCCTTGGAACCTTCGAAATGCGTGTTGACGACGTCCGAGTCCGTCCCTGGGTTCTCAACGAGCCAACCACTTCCATTTCCTCTCCCACCACCCTCAACGCAACCACCCCCGCCGCACAACTCCTCTCACAAAATCTCACCGTCACTTGGTCCCCAACAGGCGATTTGCAAGTCCATATCCCCCCGCTCAATAGACCTTACTCACCGCAGGAATCCATCCAAATCTGGCACAACGGGCTTCTTGTCGCCAACTTCCAGTTCTCATGGAACACCGGCTCCTCCCCACTCGAACAATGGCGCTATAATAATTGGCAGACCATCGCCAACTCCGGCAACAGCGCCGACTCCGCTGACCCTGATGCCGATGGCATCCCCAACCTCATCGAATACGCGCTGGGAGGCAACCCGACGAGTGCGGCCTCTCGCCCACAGCCCACCGTCGGCACCGCTCTTGTGAGCGGCCAGAAGCGCCTCACGCTCACCTTCACCCCGCAAGTCGTCAGCGGCCTGACCTACCTCGTCCAAGCCAGCAACGATCTCTCCGACTGGTCCACCCAAACCAACGTCACCTCCAGTCTCACCGTCGGCCAACCCTACACCTTCACCGACTCCGCCGACCTCGCCACCACCCCACGCCGCTTCCTCCGCCTACGGATTCTAGCAAATTAATCCCGCGCAAAAACACACACAGGAAGTTCGCAGGAATCACCTTGCCTCCTAAAAAATTCCTTCTGAAGTTGATGAGCTTACTTCTTCCGGAAAGCTCAAGTTCCATCCTTCCATGCATAGACAGCCGGACCGCCTTCTTTTCTAAATTCGAACACCCAAAACCCATTAAAACCGTTCGGTTACTCTGCGCATCAAATTCCACTTGAATCGCAAACGGCCCATTAAACCCCTCCTTGTAAGCCCGCAAAGCGGGCTTCATCTTCTCCCGTAACCGCTCATCTTTTGACGGCTAGGGCACACCTCAATTCTCCTTTCTTACCCTTAGATTCATTGGACAGTGGGAAAAAGGAACTTTCTTTTAAATTTACGCCCTCACACTCCCTCCTGCTGTAGGAGTTTATGGAAAATTATTTCAGTGTCACAAATTAGCGGCCCGCGAACAGATTTCGCACCGTTTGCAGATGGATTGGGGAATCGAAGAGAGCGCGGCGGGAAATTCTAGCCCAGCCAGAACTTTGCTGCAAACGCGCTCTTTCCCGGCCTTGCAAGTTGTCGGCGGATATTCCCT
>JAOAAX010000082.1 GCA_026418675.1 Chthoniobacterales bacterium
GAGTGGGCTTTTCGTCTTATTACAGTCCCCTTATGAAAGTCGGGGAGTCTGAAGTTTGTGCGAGGCCCTGCGCCTTGCACACATGGCCGCCGTCTCAATCCCCTTATGAAAGTCGGGGAGTCTGAAGCATGGCCCCCGGGGCTATGACCAAAGCTATCCCGTCTCAATCCCCTTATGAAAGTCGGGGAGTCTGAAGTAGTGTAACAAAAACGCCTACAACGTACACGGTCGGTCTCAATCCCCTTATGAAAGTCGGGGAGTCTGAAGCAATTATTAACCCCCATATTGGGGGAAGGAGCAGTCTCAATCCCCTTATGAAAGTCGGGGAGTCTGAAGACAAAGAATGCCAGTTGCTAACTTTAAAGTCTGGCGGTCTCAATCCCCTTATGAAAGTCGGGGAGTCTGAAGAGAGACCATGATGGCTGGACCGCCGCCCACGAGGTCTCAATCCCCTTATGAAAGTCGGGGAGTCTGAAGGGGACGGATCGATTCCCTGGTCGACGATTTCGAGTCTCAATCCCCTTATGAAAGTCGGGGAGTCTGAAGGCGATGCGGCCAAGTGGGTGGCCGAATTTGACGGTCTCAATCCCCTTATGAAAGTCGGGGAGTCTGAAGTGTGATCACAAGGGCCGCTCTGTAGCCCATGTGGGTCTCAATCCCCTTATGAAAGTCGGGGAGTCTGAAGATGTTTGCAGCCGCCGTGCCGTACTCTGGCGATGTCTCAATCCCCTTATGAAAGTCGGGGAGTCTGAAGATTGTGACATTGAGCCGGTCATCAAAAAAGGTGAGTCTCAATCCCCTTATGAAAGTCGGGGAGTCTGAAGCCGCCCGCAGCTTTGGCGGATTAGTAGGGATCATGAGTCTCAATCCCCTTATGAAAGTCGGGGAGTCTGAAGTTTGTGCGAGGTCCTGCGCCTCGCGTTCGTGGCCGTCTCAATCCCCTTATGAAAGTCGGGGAGTCTGAAGGCCTTAGCGGCCATCGATGCGTCGGGGCGCGATGTCTCAATCCCCTTATGAAAGTCGGGGAGTCTGAAGGTCATAGCGCAAGCGCTGGGTGCCAGTCTCGAGTCTCAATCCCCTTATGAAAGTCGGGGAGTCTGAAGAAGCAAGACATCCGTTTGCTCTCCCAAATGGGCGGTCTCAATCCCCTTATGAAAGTCGGGGAGTCTGAAGCAGATCCTGTTCGCCCAACATTTGACTTTGACTGATCAGTCTCAATCCCCTTATGAAAGTCGGGGAGTCTGAAGTGAAGTTGCGGGCTGCCGCGCGCTGCTCCTCATGTCTCAATCCCCTTATGAAAGTCGGGGAGTCTGAAGAAAGTTGCGCGAAGCGAAAGACGAAGCCATTAAGGTCTCAATCCCCTTATGAAAGTCGGGGAGTCTGAAGCGCCTCGCAGCGCACCTACAAACCCGACCTACCGTCTCAATCCCCTTATGAAAGTCGGGGAGTCTGAAGTCTACCTCATGGAAGCCTTGTCGCGCAAGGCCTGGCGGGCA
>JAOAAX010000083.1 GCA_026418675.1 Chthoniobacterales bacterium
CGCCGGGCCAGCGCGAGGACATGGAGCGGCTGGCCCAATACATCAACCGCAACCCGTTCTCGGCCGAAAAGATGCGGCCCAATGCCTCCGGGGACTCGCCCCCGACAAGAGCTTCCCGCTCGTCCGCTACTCCGGCTGCTCCTCTAACAAGATGCGTGGCCAGCGACTCAAGCGGGCGGAGCCCGAGGGCGCGGCCGCCGACGCCGGGGGGCGAGGTCATCGAAGTGTCCGAGTTCAAACCCCGCCGGATCCCGTCCAAGAAATGGCGCGAACTCATCAAGAAAGTCTGGGAAGCCGACCCGCTGCTGTGCCCGCACTGCCAGCACGAGATGCGCATCGTGGCACCTCAGCCACGACACCGACATCATCGAACGCATCCTGCGCCACCTCGGGCTGTGGGAGACTGGCGTGCGGGTCGAGTCCGCCCGCGACCCGCCCGGCCCGCCGAGCCGGTCCTTGAGCCCTGGCTCGACGACCCGTTCCCCGACTACGACCACGAACCGGTGCTCGCGCAAAACAGAGAGCCCCGGCAGCGGCGAGGTGCGCCCTGGAGGCTCGCATTTGAAATCCGCCCACCCGCCGGAACCGGCATTTCGATGCGGGGCGCGCCCTGCATCCCGAAATGCCGGGTGCTTGACTCTCCAAGCCCCATTTGGCAGCGTCCAGCCGTGGAAATGACCGCTTCCAGTTTCAAGCTCCGGGCCAACGCCCCGGAGGGCCGGAAAGCGAGTTCCTATCAGATAACTCGAGAAATTTGGAGGTCGCTCTGGAGGCCAGTGAAGGGGGAAACACTCCTCAGAGATTTATAAACCGTGCTACACCAAGCCAAGACAAACGGTTGCGGCCAAACTTCTCAACCTCTTAAATCAGTTCATTTTACCTTTATTTGAAGAGAACACGAAATCCTCATAAAGAAACGGAGCCAACATAATGAGCGAGTCAAACCGGAAGAGACAAAGGGATTTGGAAGATAAGAAAAAAATTTGGCAGCGACCTGGTGAAACGGCAGAAGAAGATAAAGTTCCGATTCACGAAAAAGCCCTATATGGTCTAGGGAGCCCTTCACTAGGGTTGGTGGATCAAATCATTCAATACCAGGTTCAACAAGTTTTGGTCTATGGGATGGGAATGAGTCCGGTTTGGAAGGGTATTATAATTATGATTTATCGGATTTGGGACTCACTGACCGATCCGATCATGGGATGGATTTCCGATAACACTCGCACCCGTTTTGGCCGACGTCGTCCCTACATGTTTTTAGGTTGCCTGCTGATGGCTTTATTAATGCCATTCGTTTGGAGGTTTAATGAGAATTGGGACATGATTTGGATCGCAGTTTGGTTCACTTCATTTGGGATCTTAGTTTCTACTGCTACTACGATTTACAATATTCCTTACCAG
>JAOAAX010000084.1 GCA_026418675.1 Chthoniobacterales bacterium
GCTTAGGCACCCGACGCCCGTCGGGTGCCCGGTCCTGTTGCAACCAAGCCGGGCCGGTCTCAGCCCCCTTATGAAAGTCGGGGAGTCTGAAGCAGCGGCACGCCGGAAGAGGTGGCGGCCGATTTGGTCTCAATCCCCTTATGAAAGTCGGGGAGTCTGAAGCGCGAAAGAGAGGGGGGAGGGCTAATCCTCAAGTCTCAATCCCCTTATGAAAGTCGGGGAGTCTGAAGTCAGTTGTGGCGAGTAAAGAGGGACCATGATGGCGTCTCAATCCCCTTATGAAAGTCGGGGAGTCTGAAGGTCTTCTTCGACGTACCGGAAGGCGTCTGCCGCGTCTCAATCCCCTTATGAAAGTCGGGGAGTCTGAAGTTGTGGCGTGACCTACACGCCGGCCGTTACATCGTGTCTCAATCCCCTTATGAAAGTCGGGGAGTCTGAAGCGTATGGCGTCTGGCCAGAGAAATGGCCGAAACGAGTCTCAATCCCCTTATGAAAGTCGGGGAGTCTGAAGAGAGACCGAAATGTTTACATTTGCGGAAGAGGGGTCTCAATCCCCTTATGAAAGTCGGGGAGTCTGAAGACCGGTGTGCCGGCCCCCCGCGAGGGGGTTGTGTGGTCTCAATCCCCTTATGAAAGTCGGGGAGTCTGAAGCGCACAGAAATCCTCTTGTCGCCGCCGTCATGGTCTCAATCCCCTTATGAAAGTCGGGGAGTCTGAAGTGCCTTGCCTCAAGGCAAGGGTGCGCCACCGCTGTCTCAATCCCCTTATGAAAGTCGGGGAGTCTGAAGAAAAGCGGCCACGAGCTAGGCTACTTCGAGTTTGTCTCAATCCCCTTATGAAAGTCGGGGAGTCTGAAGTTTTATGAATCTACCTCACCGGAACCCTCTTGCCGTCTCAATCCCCTTATGAAAGTCGGGGAGTCTGAAGGAAGCTGCAGCGTATCAATGACCAACTGCGCCGGTCTCAATCCCCTTATGAAAGTCGGGGAGTCTGAAGATACCAGCAATGGTATGGGGGATAGGATGGAATCAGGTCTCAATCCCCTTATGAAAGTCGGGGAGTCTGAAGGCCAAAACATCCCCGGCCCGCAAGGGGGCGGGGTCTCAATCCCCTTATGAAAGTCGGGGAGTCTGAAGCGTCATGGCCAAAAGCACAGCATTCGCCGCGCGGTCTCAATCCCCTTATGAAAGTCGGGGAGTCTGAAGCAAGGAGGGGGCCATGAGGCTCAAAGTTTTTAAGGGTCTCAATCCCCTTATGAAAGTCGGGGAGTCTGAAGCAAAGCACCAGGCCCGAGCAAGGGGCACAGGAAGTCTCAATCCCCTTATGAAAGTCGGGGAGTCTGAAGTCTACCTCATGGAAGCCTTGTCGCGCAAGGCCTGGCGGGCA
>JAOAAX010000085.1 GCA_026418675.1 Chthoniobacterales bacterium
GCTCGCCGGGTGCCCGGTCCTGTTGCAACCAAGCCGGGCCGGTCTCAATCCCCTTATGAAAGTCGGGGAGTCTGAAGCCGGACGCGCGGTTGTCATATTCCGTGCAGGACCGTGTCTCAATCCCCTTATGAAAGTCGGGGAGTCTGAAGAATGCCAGTTGCAAAACTGGAAGTGGATGCAGTCGTCTCAATCCCCTTATGAAAGTCGGGGAGTCTGAAGGTAAGCTCTGGGAGCAGCCCAAAGCCGCCCTGTCTCAATCCCCTTATGAAAGTCGGGGAGTCTGAAGACGCAAAAACGGAAAATTTGGCCCGCCTTTTGTCTCAATCCCCTTATGAAAGTCGGGGAGTCTGAAGCTGGAACCACTATATGGCTAAAAGCCTTCGAAGGTCTCAATCCCCTTATGAAAGTCGGGGAGTCTGAAGAAACATGTGCGACTGCTATTGCTACCAGTCGTCTCAATCCCCTTATGAAAGTCGGGGAGTCTGAAGATCCATCGCCTTACGCGTGGAGAAGCAATGGGTCTCAATCCCCTTATGAAAGTCGGGGAGTCTGAAGCTCGGAAGCAACCGAGGCCCTGCTGCTCGACTGGCGTCTCAATCCCCTTATGAAAGTCGGGGAGTCTGAAGAATGAGGCCCTCAGCCTCCAGGAGATCTCCCACGGTCTCAATCCCCTTATGAAAGTCGGGGAGTCTGAAGAAGGAGGGGGCCATGCGGCTCACAGTCTTGAAGGGTCTCAATCCCCTTATGAAAGTCGGGGAGTCTGAAGAAGCTTGCCGACGAGCTAAGCCACAAAACTCTTCCGTCTCAATCCCCTTATGAAAGTCGGGGAGTCTGAAGAAAGGAGCGCAAAATGATTGAGATTGAAAAATAGTCTCAATCCCCTTATGAAAGTCGGGGAGTCTGAAGGCCCACGTGGCCGCGGAATGCGGCCACAAAGTCGTCTCAATCCCCTTATGAAAGTCGGGGAGTCTGAAGGAAAGGAGTGCATGATGGACATCAAGGAATATCTAGTCTCAATCCCCTTATGAAAGTCGGGGAGTC
The DNA here is from genome assembly GCA_026418675.1 of Chthoniobacterales bacterium. Lineage (GTDB taxonomy): Bacteria > Verrucomicrobiota > Verrucomicrobiia > Chthoniobacterales > DYNR01 > JAOAAX01. The sequence continues at coordinate 1,042 of JAOAAX010000085.1, forward strand.
TGAAGACCACTCGGGCCGCTCTGTAGCCCATGTGGCAGTCTCAATCCCCTTATGAAAGTCGGGGAGTCTGAAGTTTATCAATTGTTAACCCCCATATTGGGGGAAGTCTCAATCCCCTTATGAAAGTCGGGGAGTCTGAAGCGTATTATGATCGCCGCGGGGTCGTGCCCCCTGAGTCTCAATCCCCTTATGAAAGTCGGGGAGTCTGAAGTCTACCTCATGGAAGCCTTGTCGCCCAAGGCCTGGCGGG
>JAOAAX010000086.1 GCA_026418675.1 Chthoniobacterales bacterium
TTGCCGCGCTGGTTAATCAGTGCCACCGTGTTGGCCGCATTGTGGCTGAGCGTTTCCGGAATGTTCATCCCGTTGCCATTGAGGATCACTACGGGCCCGTTGGGCACCTCGGTCTCGTTGCCAGCACCGGCTGCTCCCAGCGCATTGCTGTGGCCGATAATCAAATTCCCGCTCATAACCTGCACACGCCCCAAAAACGTGCTGTTCCCGGAAAGGGTCGTCGTCAGATTCTGGCTCCCAGCCCGCGTCGTCAACACCACGTTGCCGGAAACCCCTCCCTGTATCCTCCCACGAAAATTCGTCGGAGCCACATACATCCCAATCGTAGAGTTGTTGGATGAATTGAGCACAAAGTCATGCGTGAGGGTCAGGGAGGCGTTAGCGAGGTCGAGGGTGCCTCCACCGTTCAGGTTGGCAATCACCAGCGGCCGGTCGTTGAGTGCCCAAGTCGCAGTCGGATGTTGGGCAATGAAAACACGCGTCGTGTTTGCCAAGGTTGCATTGCTTCCCATCTGCACCGTGCCGCGGTGAATGCGCAGGGTTTCGTGCAGAGCAGCTGGAGTCCAGGGCCAGTCCGAATCCGACCACGAGTTGGTGCTGTTGTTGAGAAACAGTGTGCCATTGCCCTCCTTGATGATGGCCCCATTGCCTTCAATTCGTCCGTTGATCGTCACATTGTGATTTCCGGTAATCGTCAACACACTGCTCTCAGGAATGAATCGGGGCGCGCTTGAGCCACGTGCCCCCAACCTGATGAGCGTGTGGGTTGTATTTCCGATAAGAAGCGGCCCCCCTGCAGCATCCCATATCTGGCTCCCGTTGGTATAAAGCTGCGCGACGTTGGTGAAATGCTGCACGGAATCGAGATTGATGATCCCCATCGGACCCACATAAATCCGCTTGGAACCTGTCAGGTTAAAAGGGCTGCCGGAGGAAGCCGCCACAAAACGCAACCCAAGCACCGATGGATTGTTGGGCATGTTCGTGGTGCTGATTTGAAACTGCCCGTTGGCGCTGGCACGGTTGAAAATCAGCAGTTGCCTCGTTTCCGTGGCGTTTTCCGTTCCGCTTTGGACTAGCGTCGTCCACGAGGAGTTGCCAGCACTCCAATTCGTTCCGGTAGGCATAGAATTGCTGCCGGCGCCACCAGTCCAAGTGTTCGTCAGATTCCCGCTGGAGAGGGGGTCGAAGACCAAAATGGCCGTGTAAGCGGCATAGCGGGTGCCGTCGGCTCCTTCGGCTTCGACGATCACGGCGT
>JAOAAX010000087.1 GCA_026418675.1 Chthoniobacterales bacterium
GCCCGCCAGGCCTTGCGCGACAAGGCTTCCATGAGGTAGACTTCAGACTCCCCGACTTTCATAAGGGGATTGAGACTCGGAATCCAGAGTTCCATGTTTTGCTCCTTGGTCTTCAGACTCCCCGACTTTCATAAGGGGATTGAGACTTCGGCGAACGCCGGGGCAATGCCCCGCTTGGAACTTCAGACTCCCCGACTTTCATAAGGGGATTGAGACACCAGTTTTGAGGGGGTAGTACCCCCTCAAAGCTTCAGACTCCCCGACTTTCATAAGGGGATTGAGACCCTTGATGCCTCCCGCGCGGTCGAATTCCATGCTTCAGACTCCCCGACTTTCATAAGGGGATTGAGACTTTGCTCGGCGCGTTGACGGCGCACGTCTCTCAACTTCAGACTCCCCGACTTTCATAAGGGGATTGAGACGCCTTAGTATGTTTTAGGAAGGACTGATAACCTTCAGACTCCCCGACTTTCATAAGGGGATTGAGACCGGTAAGGTATCTTCTTCATAAGAACTCCTTGCTTCAGACTCCCCGACTTTCATAAGGGGATTGAGACGTCCTTTCCCCCCCATATGGGGGTTAATTGATACTTCAGACTCCCCGACTTTCATAAGGGGATTGAGACGTAAGGTACCGCTCGAGGTCCTCCTGCGCTATCCCCTTCAGACTCCCCGACTTTCATAAGGGGATTGAGACCTTTGTTGACGGATGCCATACCAATCTCCTGCCCCCTTCAGACTCCCCGACTTTCATAAGGGGATTGAGACAGAAGGTCTCTAACAAAGATCCCCTCTGTAGTCTTCAGACTCCCCGACTTTCATAAGGGGATTGAGACTCAGGAAGAGCTGATAACAGCTTGTTCCTTGCGACCTTCAGACTCCCCGACTTTCATAAGGGGATTGAGACCTCTCGACAGGCGTGGGAGATCTCCTGGAGGCTCTTCAGACTCCCCGACTTTCATAAGGGGATTGAGACGGCCGAAGTCAGGCGGCCCGCCACCGCAGCAGCTTCAGACTCCCCGACTTTCATAAGGGGATTGAGACGTCCAAGATCGCCTTCATTGCTGCGCGATGGTCTTTTCCTTCAGACTCCCCGACTTTCATAAGGGGATTGAGACCAAGCGGCAGCCGCTCCTCTGCGGCCGCCTTTTCTTCAGACTCCCCGACTTTCATAAGGGGATTGAGACCCATCAGAACCCGCAGGTGCTCTGCGTTGGGCCCTTCAGACTCCCCGA
>JAOAAX010000088.1 GCA_026418675.1 Chthoniobacterales bacterium
CTTCTGTTGTTTTTTCTTCAATTCAAAAACACATCTGACAGGATAGTGGTCGCTTAAATGCGATGTTTCTTCATTATTATCTGTTTCAAAGTCAATATTGCGAAAAGACGAATCGTGAAATATATAATCTATTCTTAAGTAAATTTTATCGTGATAAGTAATACCTAAACCATTTCCTTTTTCAACAAATGCATCGGTGAATTTATTTCTAAAAAGACGCATTAAATATGAATGAGGAATATCATTAAAATCGCCAATTATCAAGGTGGGTAAAGAAGATTGTTGAGAAATAAGTAAAATATTCTCTGCTTGTTGAGTTTTAAGAATACTGTTGTGAAACATTTTTTGAAATATATTCATTCCTTTTGCACTACTATCAAGCGATTCATAAAAACTCTCCTGATTGGGTTTCTGATTAGGTCTCCATTTTTTCTTTTTATACAAATTATAAGATTGTAAATGTAAATTAAAAACACGAATGGTATCGTTATTAAATAAAATATCTGAATAAATACAGCCGTTATTTTTAGCATTATTAAAGTGTATAACTGATTTCTTAATAATGGGATATTTAGACATTGTTAGTAGTCCCCAATGATCATTTTGACGAAGAGTTACAAAATATTGAGAATGAAAATAATAATCGGGAAAAAGTTTTTGTAACTCGTTTATATTATTAAAATCATTACTATCTTCTGATGTATAAAATTCCTGAAAACACATGATGTCAGCAGGGTGTTTTTTAAGGTATTCAAAAATTTTTTCTCTTGTTTTATGATTGTTCTGCCAGTTATACAAATCAAACAATTTTACATTAAACGACATAACAGATATAGTTCTTTGATGAGAATATATTTTTTCAGGAAAACTGATATTGTAGTATTTTTTTATTTCGGAGAAAAAAAATAACTGAACAGCAACAGCAACTAATAACTTTTTATACTGAAAAAAAATTGCAAAAAAGACAATCCATAATAAATTTAAAAAAAGTAGTACCGGAAACATTAAATATAAAAATGGCAATAAAATAAACGTGCCAGGATGCAGATAAACAGAGTAATAACAAAGAAATATAAAAATAAGATGAACAAAAAAAGTGTATTGAAAACATTTTTTTAAGATAATAAACAAATAATAAATAACTTTTTTGAAATAACTCATTCTTACTGCATTTAATAGAGCAATAAATATATT
>JAOAAX010000089.1 GCA_026418675.1 Chthoniobacterales bacterium
CCCATGAAGCCCTCGAAAAAGCGATTTTTGAGCTGAGTGGGCTTTTCGTCTTATTCCAGCCCCCTTATGAAAGTCGGGGAGTCTGAAGCAACTACGGCCAACGAAAAGGGCGACCGCGCGGTCTCAATCCCCTTATGAAAGTCGGGGAGTCTGAAGTTGCTGAAGACATTAGAGATCTTTCGGCAACAAAAGTCTCAATCCCCTTATGAAAGTTGGGGAGTCTGAAGTCGAGAAATCCAAGAGTCTTTCTGGCTCCGGTTTCAAGTCTCAATCCCCTTATGAAAGTCGGGGAGTCTGAAGTTGTCCTTGCCCGGCAGCCGCAAGCACCTGGAGTCTCAATCCCCTTATGAAAGTCGGGGAGTCTGAAGTCGGCCTCGCGGCCGAGGAGGGGATTCTGCCCCCCTCAGTCTCAATCCCCTTATGAAAGTCGGGGAGTCTGAAGCTTGTGGCGGTCGAGTTCGCGGGGGCCTCCGGGGTCTCAATCCCCTTATGAAAGTCGGGGAGTCTGAAGAGACAAACCCCCTACACAACAGAAAGAATCGCCGTCTCAATCCCCTTATGAAAGTCGGGGAGTCTGAAGAGTTGTGGAGAGTCAGCAGGGAGCATGATGGCTGGAGTCTCAATCCCCTTATGAAAGTCGGGGAGTCTGAAGGAGAGCTAAATGGACATGACTGCCGTTTCCGCCCGTCTCAATCCCCTTATGAAAGTCGGGGAGTCTGAAGGCGCGGCGGGCAACCGGTGGCTCGCCGCCGCTGTCTCAATCCCCTTATGAAAGTCGGGGAGTCTGAAGCCGAGGAAGGGCTCCTCCCGCCCTCGTTTGAGGTCTCAATCCCCTTATGAAAGTCGGGGAGTCTGAAGCGGGCTTTGCTGTCCGGTACGTCTTTTTTGACGGTCTCAATCCCCTTATGAAAGTCGGGGAGTCTGAAGCCGAAGAGGGTCTGCTCCCGCCCTCGTTTGAGGGGTCTCAATCCCCTTATGAAAGTCGGGGAGTCTGAAGCTGCTCGAGGATGACGACGGTGAGCGCTCGGTGGTGTCTCAATCCCCTTATGAAAGTCGGGGAGTCTGAAGCCAATTTAGGGAGTACTATATCTGCGATTAAGTCTCAATCCCCTTATGAAAGTCGGGGAGTCTGAAGTCTACCTCATGGAAGCCTTGTCGCGCAAGGCCTGGCGG
>JAOAAX010000090.1 GCA_026418675.1 Chthoniobacterales bacterium
GCCTTGCGCGACAAGGCTTCCATGGGGTAGACTTCAGACTCCCCGACTTTCATAAGGGGATTGAGACAGCGCCAGGCCGGGCCTTCTTCCAGTCCTCCTGGGCCTTCAGACTCCCCGACTTTCATAAGGGGATTGAGACAGGACCCCCTCAACTAAAAAGTTGGAAATATTTTTCTTCAGACTCCCCGACTTTCATAAGGGGATTGAGACCTCATGCATTTCCGCTATAAATTCCTTTCCCGCTTCAGACTCCCCGACTTTCATAAGGGGATTGAGACGAAATGAGGGGGTAGGTACCCTTCCTCGGCCGCTTCAGACTCCCCGACTTTCATAAGGGGATTGAGACTCGACCCCATGTGTTCTCCTTAAGCTGCTTGCACTTCAGACTCCCCGACTTTCATAAGGGGATTGAGACCCTGCCTCGAGCATGTCCGCCGCCCGGTGGGCCTTCAGACTCCCCGACTTTCATAAGGGGATTGAGACAGGGACACTATTTCGGTGGTGTAAGGGGTGCGCTTCAGACTCCCCGACTTTCATAAGGGGATTGAGACGTGGGCGGCCGTGAGGCCGTTGTTGTCCACCACCTTCAGACTCCCCGACTTTCATAAGGGGATTGAGACGCCGGCGACACCACGTCGGGGCGCTTGGCGGCTTGCGCCCTTCAGACTCCCCGACTTTCATAAGGGGATTGAGACCGCTTTCGCGGCGCTGATGTTGACCATATTACCCTTCAGACTCCCCGACTTTCATAAGGGGATTGAGACGTGGGCGGCGGTCCACCCGTCGTGCTCTCTGCCTTCAGACTCCCCGACTTTCATAAGGGGATTGAGACTCGATGGGGACGTTTGCCTGAAGGCGGAAAGCTTCAGACTCCCCGACTTTCATAAGGGGATTGAGACGCATCTACGATGCCTTGCGTGAGGTCCAGCTCGCTTCAGACTCCCCGACTTTCATAAGGGGATTGAGACCGCCCTCCGGTACGTCGAAGAAGACGTACCGGACCTTCAGACTCCCCGACTTTCATAAGGGGATTGAGACCGCTGTCATCCACGACCACATCCCACCCCTCAAACTTCAGACTCCCCGACTTTCATAAGGGGGTTATTGAGGTCGCTCGTCGCATTGATCTCGAC
>JAOAAX010000091.1 GCA_026418675.1 Chthoniobacterales bacterium
AGTCGGCTGCCGGTGTGGAGCTGAGCGCCAAGGTGAGCGAGAGCTTATCGCAGATCGTTCAGAAAGCGCGGCAGATGGATGAGCTGGTTGCTGAAATTGCCACGGCTTCCCGCGAGCAAAGCCAAGGCATCGAGCAGGTCAATTCCGCTGTTGCCCAAATGGACAAAGTCACCCAACAAAATGCCGCAGCCGCTGAAGAAAGTGCCAGTGCGAGTGAAGAATTGAATGCTCAAGCTGCAACGCTACGTGAATTGGTCTTGCAGCTTGAGTTATTGGTGAGGGGTAGAACTGAGGAAAAGGTTGGTAATGCAGGGTATGGGAAGTTTTCGGAGCAGCGCAATTCTGTTTTGCGCACGAAAATTAGGAGCACCCCAAAGGGAAAAATGGTGGAGCTGGGAGCAAACACCCCTCATCGCTTGCCAGAACATGATGGGGCAAGAAAACGGGAAATGCCGAAGCTCTCTACTGGAGAAGATACAGGAGTAAAGAAAAATTCGGACAAAAAAATTCCTATTGATGATGGGTTTAAGGATTTTTGAGGATTAGAGTGGAAATGGTGTTTGGCGCACTGGGAGGAGGCCAGTGCGCCTCTTTTTTATAGTGATGATTTTTGAAAGTGAAAGAGGATCGTTAGTTTTTTAATAGGCAGGGGAGGAAGGGTTACTAGATGGGGGAGATTTCTGTGGAAGCGAATATAGGATGGGCGGGGTTGAAAGAAAAGGCTCTGTGGGAATAAGGGGTTATGAATGAATAACTAGAGTGTGGTTCTGGACAGAGAGTTTGGTTTCTGTGGCGAGTTAGTTTTAGGGGGGGAGACCAACTTTTATGAAAGGAATGGGGCCTTGATTTTTAGTGTGAGTTTTACGAGATTTTTGAAGGTATGTCCGACGAATTGAATTTTGAGAAGGTTTGGCTCCTGTTTTAGGAAACAAAATAGATGTTTCAGGAAACGGATAAGAGGTTCTTACAAACTGATCGGAGGATTGCGGAAACATGGAATCAAATTCAAGAACTGAAGCAAACTGTAGAAAAGTTATCTCGTCGTTTGGGGGACTTGGGGAATCGGTTAGGGGAATTTGTGGAGGAGATGGTGGAGCCTGCGGTGTTGCGGCTGTTTCAGGAGCA
>JAOAAX010000008.1 GCA_026418675.1 Chthoniobacterales bacterium
ACTCCTATACGGTGCGGGTGTTTGATCCATTTGTGCTTGGGCAGAATGTGACCATTAGCGGGCCGTCGCAGGTGGGAGTAGCTGGAGGAGCTTTTTCATTCACGCCGATTGGGCGGGCGGATGCATATCGGCTCCGGGTGAGCCAGCCGTCAAGTGCGGCATGGGTGGAGGGGGCAGAGACGGGTGCGCGGATTATAGATGGGACGTCGGACAGCTATGCGCTGCGCCAGAGTGAGGTGGTGCGGACAGGTGAGTATGCGTTTCATTTGACGTTTCCCTCATTTGAGGACGGGGATCAATGGGTGGAGATTGCACGCGACATTGTGCCGACAGAGGGAAGCGAATTGGTCTTTTACGATTTGTTTCGATTTGTGACGACAAGTAGCCAACTGCTGGCGGAGGTGAGCACGGATCAGGGCAATACGTGGCAAGTGGTTTGGTCGCGGAATGGGAACGGGGCGAATTCTTCGTCTGGCTGGGATAGATCGTTTCATCGCCGTGCGTTGAGTTTGCGGGAATTTGCGGGGCGTCCGGTGCGGGTGAGGTTTTTGTTTGAAAGTGGGAATTCGGCTTATATTGGGACGAGTCTCAATGAGGGGGTTTTTTTGGATGATGTTACTGTGACGAACGCGACGGAATTGGTGGATCAGACGGTGACGGAGCTTCCGGCGACTGCTACGGGGTTTGTATTGGATGAGCGCACGGCGGGAGGGGCGCTGGCAGAGGGGCAGCGCTATGCGCTTCAGGTGCAGCCACGGGTGGGGCTGCGGTGGTTTGGGTATGGGCCGCCTTTTTGGTGTGTAGTGAGTGGGACGGGTGGGGGAGGGCCTACACCGACACCGACACCGACGCCTACTCCTACGCCTACTCCTGTGCCTGATCGGGTTGAAGTGCGGGTGGAGGGGAATGGGAGTGTGCGAACGAGCTGGGGGAATGCGCCATTGGTAGTTGGCAGGAATTACACGGTGAGTGCGGTGGCTAGGAGGGGGTATATCTTCAAGGGGTGGAGGGTTGGAGGGGAATATGTGAGCGGGGCAGCGCAATACCGGTTTACGTATGATGAGGGATTGAGTGAGTTGGTGGCCGTGTTTGTGGAGAATCCGTATCCCGTGGTAGCAGGGCATTACAATGGGATAATGAAAGGGGGAGAAGGGGGATTGATGGAAGAGAGTGGTTTGATCATGGTGAGTTTGGATGGGAGTGGAGTGTTGAGTGGGGTGTTGCAGTATAAGGGACGGCGGTATGTGTTCCGAGGGCTGATGGATGGATTTGGGGAATGGGGGACGACGGTTGGGGGGATGGAGCTGAGGTTGGGTATGGATTTTGAACGGGGTGAGATGGAGGCAGAGCTTCAGGTTGGGGAGGGTGAGAAGCTGGAATATCGGGGGAAGGGGAATAGGTATAGTGGTCGGGGAAGTGATTTGCATCCCCTTGGAGGGGCGCGTTTGAATGGTGTGGTGGAGGCAGAAGAGGGATGGGGATATGGGTATATGAGTGGAGTGGTGAATGGGCAGGGGCTTGTGAATGTGAGTGGGAAGATGGCGGATGGGAGCGTGGTGACGATGGGGGTGAGGGTGGTGAACCGAGGAGAGGGAGAGGAGTGGGTATGGCCGATGTATGTTGGGATGAATGGAGGGCGAGGGCTTGTGGCTGGGGAGGTGGAGGTAAGAGGGGAGAGAGGAGAGGAGGGAATGGAAGGGGAGATGGGGTGGTATCGTCCTGGAGGAGTTGGAGGGATGGGGGGATATGATGGGGAGGTTAAAGTGTATGGAGGGCGGTATGTGGCTGCGGGGCGAGGTGTGAGCTGGCTAAGTGGAGAGGGGAGCTCAGGGAGGTTTGCAGTGGAGGTGAGTGGGGGTGGAGTGGAGGAAGGGGTTCGAGCGGGGGGAGAATGGCCAGTGAATAATGTGCCGCGGTTTGAAGAGGGAGTTGGAAGAGGGTGGAGTTTGCAGTTTGTGGGAGTGAGTGGGCTGTTGAGGGGTAGTGCTGGAGTAGGAGGTGTGGTGGTGCGGTTTGAGGGGGTGGCGCTGCCGGAGGGAGTGGAAGTTGGAGGGAAGGAGTTGCGAGGGGGAGGGTTTTTCGTGACGAGTGGAAGGAGTGGGCGGATGGAGCTTGTGAAGGAGTGAAGGAGTGAAGGGGGGAGGAAGGGGGAGAGGAGAAAAGATTGAGCGAATGGGCGGCGCGGGAGTGCTCGCCGCCTGTTTTGTTTTTGGGGTTAATTGTAAAGTGCTTTGGAGGAGGAAGTAAGAGCGGGGCGAGGGGGGGAAGAAGAGGAAGGCTGGGTTATTGCTGGTTGAGGTAGCTGCGGATTTTATTGCGGAGGAGGTCGGGTTGGAGTGGGAGGTCGCCGAGGTAGAGTTGGAGGATTTCGGAAGCCTGTTGGTGGAGAGGATGGTTTGGGATGAGGGAAATTTCACCGAGCAATGGGAGCTTAATGGGTTCTGGCCGGTTGAGGAGGTCAGAGAATATAATTTCTGCTGGTTCGGGACCGGCGGTGAGGTTGAGAAGAGTTGGTTGGAGGATGTGGAAGTAATTGTCGGGTGTGAGGTTAACGGCGTGTTGGGTGAGTTCTGAGCGGGCTTCTTGTGGGACGTTGGGGAGTTGGGCGATGAGGTTTGCGGCGACTTGCTCATGCGGGAGTTCGGAGAGGAGCTGAGCGGAGAGGAAATCTTGCCAGTTAGCTGGACTGGATGAGGAGATTGGTGGTGGTGGTGGAGTGAAGGATGGTTGGTTTTCGAGGGTAGGTGGGGGGCCGAGGTTGGGCGGTGAGGGGGAGGGTTTTGAAGTGGCTGCGATGGGAGTTGATGGGGGAAGGGTGGAAGGAGAGGACGGGGTAGGTTCTGTTAGGATGTAAATTGCTGTGAGGATGAGAGCGACGGATGCGAGTGCAATCAGGATGATGCGAGGATGGAATTTCATGGTTTCTGCAGTTTCTATGCAAAGTTAAGGAAAGTGGTTAGGAGGGGAAAAGGAATTTGTTGACGATAGTTGGGAGTGGAGGGAAGCGATTTCTTCCGGCGAGAGCGCGCGTTGGAAGAGTGCGAGGAAGGAAAGGAGACCGGAGAAACCTTCGTTTGCTGGGCAGGGATCGTATGGGTAATTGTGCCAGAGAGCCATGCTGCGTTGGGCGACGGTGAAGTCGGCACCATTTGGGCCGCCATCGAAGATGGGGCCTGCGAAGGGGAGGGGGTTTTGCCCTGGGACGGGGTGAAGTTTTCCGTCAACGTAAGCAGTGATGTATGAGCCGTCCCAAGTCATGGCAAAAGTGTGCCAGTTGCCGGGGGGTAGTTCGATGGGTGCTGTGGCGTAGGAGAAGCAAGCTGGATGGCCTGGGGTGTGGCCACCTTCCTTGGAGAGATAGGCGTGGAGTTGGAAACGGGCAGGGGAGCGGGAGTTGGTGAGGTGGTTGTATTTCCAGGTGCCGTTGTAAAAGAGTGCGAATTGGCGGCGGTGGTCGTGTTCGTTCCAGATTCCTGCGAGGAATTGCCAGGGGCGGTCGGAATCTGGGCAAGCTCGGATGATGAGGGTGAGGGGTTGGTAACCGTGGAAGTTGAGAGGGCCAAGGAGGTGGCGGGGGAGATGGAGCCAGCCGGGATAGGGGATTCGGATAGAAGGGGGAGAGCTCGAGGAGGGTGGGGATTTTTCGATTTTGGCGTGGTAAGGTGTGAGGGGAAAATAGTGCGGGGGGTTGGAAAGGAAAGGAGGGGTTGTCTCTCGGAATTCCCAACAAGCTAGTAACGCGTGCGAATTGAGGAAAGGAGCCATTTAAAAGGAAGTAAGGTAAAGAGGGAGTTAAGAGGATGAGTTTAGGACGGAGTCTTCGAGGCCTGGGGATGGGGGTTGGCCGGGCCAGCTCCAGTAAGAGAGTTGGTAGAGGGAAGCAGCGTAAGGCATTTTTTCGACGGCGCGATAATTTTGAACAGCATCGGTGAATTTTTGAAGGTCTGTTTGGGAGATTGGGTCGGTTGGGAGGTTTTGGAGGAGGAGCCAACGGCGTGCCATGATTTCCCAACCGATGGCAATGAGATGGAAGAGGCGGAGTCCGTAGTGCGCGGAGGTGAGAAGTGCTTGTGAGGTTTCCAGGGAATTGGTTTGGATTTTTTCGGCGAGGGAGAGGATGCGGTCGAAAAGGACAGCGGCTTGTTTTTTTTCTTCGATGGCCTTTTGGAGGAGGTTGGCCTTGTGGAGGAGGGAGAACATTTCACTGAGTTGTCGGAGGCCGCCGAGGCGGTCGTCGCGCATCCAGAGCCAAGCGCAGTCGGGGTCTTGGAAGTTGCGGAGATGGGCGAAAGCTGGCACGGAGCGGCCGAGCCAAATGGCTTGCTCAGCGATGAGGCAAAGCTCGCGCATGGCATTAGCGGAGGTTGTGTCCATGCCGAGGTGAGAGGAGCAAACGGAGTAGAAGGCGTCAGCCTCGGAGAGGGAGGGGTTTTGGAACCAAGTGAGGAGAACACGGATGTTGAAGTTTGGCCAGAGTTCGTTTTGGAGGTAAGGGCCGAACCAGCCGCCGCCGCGGGACCACGTCCAGAGGCCTACGATGAGAGGGGATTGGAGCCAGTGGCGGAGGCCGATTGGGTTGGGGACTTCCGGGAAGCCATCAATGACGCCGCGTGCGATGTAATTGGGGAAGGCGCCTTTGCCTTCGTATTCGCGGGCGCATTGGACTTCGATGATCTGTGGATGGTTGCCGATACCGAGGCAGGGGTTAGGGAGGCAGCCGCGGAAGAAGTCGCCTGCGGTATGTTTGATAGAGAAGAGGAGGAGAGGGTGAGGTTGGATGGCATTGGTTACGCGGAGGTAGAATTCGGGGTTTGCGTGGAAGCGGTCCGAGAAGTAATCCCAAGTGCGGTAGATGAGCCATTTGCGGTGACGGATACAGATTTCTTCGCGGAGGAATTGGAGGAGGAGGGTGAAGCGGCGGATCATTTCGTCGCGGGAGATGGAATCGTCGTGCATGGGGACGGCTGTGTTGCCGCAGTGGTGAGGGGTGTCGAAGAGGTAGGTTTCGCCGACGCGAATAACGAGGCCGTCAATTTGAGGGAAGCGGAGGAAGATGGCATCGAGGAGCTTACGGTGGAGCTCGAGTGTGGCTTGGCGAGTGACGTCTATACGGCCTTTTTCGTCACAGAGTTGGGATTTGTTTTTTTCGACGAGGGATTTTGGGAGAACGAAGAGGTCAATATGATAGAAAATTTGGAGGTTGGCATTTTTTGCGGCTGCGATTTCTGCGTCGCGTTGGGCTTGAGCGGAGGAGAGCCAAGCTTGCTCTTCGGGGGAGGAGGGGAAGTTTTCGAGTGGGACGCAGGCGTTGATGTGCTTAAGGACTTGGCCTGTGTAGCCGAGGGAGGCGAGGTAGGAGGGGTCGGTGAAGCGGGTTTGGAGAGGGGGTTCGCCTGGATTGTGGTGGACGAGGTCGAGGAGGAATCTGGTTTGCATAATAGTTTGCTAGTTTGCGGGTAGAGATTGGTGGGTGGTTAGTGAGAGAGAGGTTCTGAGGGGATGGGGAGTTGGCAGGAAATGGAGGGTTAGGGAGTTGGAGAGGGAGGAGGGGGAGGGGTTTCTGGTGGGTTGGGCTCTTGGGCTTTGCCAGTCATGGGGACGAAACGGACGGGGAGGACGGCTTGCTGATGGAGGGAGCCCTCGCGTTTTTCCAAGAGGATGAGCTGCTGGAAAGCGTTGCCGACGGGGATGATCATTCTGCCGCCTTCGCGGAGTTGGGCGATGAGGGGAGGAGGAATTTCGTTGGGAGCACAGGTGACGATGATAGCATCGAAGGGGGCAGCTTCTGGCCAGCCGAGGTAACCGTCGCCGGTGCGGATGTGGACGTTTTTGTATCCGAGGCGCTGGAGGTTGGAACGAGCGAATTCGGCGAGGGGTTCGATGATTTCGATGGAGTAAACTTCGGCGGCGAGTTCTGCAAGGATGGCTGCCTGGTAGCCGGAGCCGGTGCCGATTTCGAGGATGCGGTCGGTGGGTTTTGGGGCGATTTTTTCTGTCATGAAAGCGACGATATAGGGCTGGGAAATGGTTTGTCCGTGGCCGATGGGGAGGGGGTGGTCTTCGTAGGCTTCGGAACGGTATTTCTCTGGGACGAATTCGTGGCGGGGGACTTTGCGCATGGCGTTGAGGACGCGTTCATCGCGGATGTTGCGGGATGGGGGAATGAGTTGAGTTTCGACCATGCGGAGACGAGCAGCGAGGTAGGGGTCATCGGAGGCGTTGCCGTCTTGGGAGAAGAGAGGAGCAAGGGCGATCATGAGTTTGTAAAAATTCCGTAACATTTGGGTAAGCAGGAAGGATTTGTGTAGTTTATTCGATGGGCATGGAAAATGCAAGAGAGAAAATTGGAGAATTTCTGGAAGGGGAGAAGGGAGGGCCGGTCCAGTAATAACGGGAAGGTTCGCAGGGGGAATAGGAAGGGGATTTGCCTAATGTTAACGTAGGGCTTGGGTGGCGTGAGAGGAGGAGTTAGGAAGTTTGTTCGGTTGGGGAGAGGAAAGGGGAACTTTCGGTGAGGATTAACGGCCGGATTCGTTGTTTTCTCTGGTGATTTCGCGGATGCGGCCACCTGATTTTGCGGCGATTGGGCGGAGTTCTTTCAGGTCTTCGGGTTTTGCCTCGAAGGTGATGAAGTTGAAGGGGACGCGGGTTTGGGGATTGGCTTTTTGGACGGCATCAATGGCTGTGGAGATTTCTTTCCAGGGGATGTTTTCGAGGTTGCCGGTGATTCGCCATTGGAAGCTTCCGTCGCTGATGACATAGACGACATCTGGCTGGAGAGGGGCGGTGAATTCTAAAATTCCGACAAATCCTTTTGGGTTGGAGATGACATCTTTGCCTGAGAGAGTGCCTGCTTCGGTCCACCTTTCTGTGATCCATTGGCGGACGGCTTCGCGGTTTTGGTCGTTGACGGGGACGAGTTCGTTGCGGAAGGGGAGGTAATTTTGGCTGAATTGGACGATTCCGAAGCGGGCGGTGAGGGGGAGTTTGTTGAGGAGTTCGAGGGTTTCTTCTTTGATACGGGACATTGGCATTCCGCTTTTTTCGGCTTTGTTGACGACGCTTTTCGAGATGTCGAAGAGGAGGAGGATGCGTTTGCCAGTGGATTGGATGCCCATGAAGCTAAAGCCTTCGCCGGATCCGCCGAGGCCACCTACGCCGGAACCGCCGCCGCCAACGCCTGCCGTTCCGAGGAGGCTTGTGGCTGCGTCGGAGACGATTTCTGCTGGGTCGAGTGGGAGCATTTGGTCGAGTGGGACTTTGGGGAGTTCTGGGAGAGCGAAGTTGGTTGGGCGGAGGCTTTGCAATTTGTCCGTGAAGGAGGGCTTGGGAGTCATGGCATCAAATTCGGCCATGTTCATTTTGTGATCGCGGACTTTGGCTGGGATGCGGATTTCCTTGCGTGCTTCGAATTGGGCTGGTGGACTGAAGAAATAGCGGGCGACGACGAGAGCACCTGCGAAGATGCCTGCGGCGAGATGGAGAGCGACGACAATGATGAGGATGGAGATGATGAGGCGGCGGCGTTGCTGCTTTTGGGAGCCTTGTTCGAGGATTGCTTCGAAGGTTTCTGGCACGGGAGGAGAGGGATTTTGGGGTTTGAAGAGGGAAGGAGGGAGGTTTACATTTCCTGTTCGGAGGAGGTGTCTGCGAAGGTTACGCCTTTGATGCCTGCTTTTGCGACGCAGTTGAGGACGTCGACGATGCGTTGGTGGGAGGCGTTGTCATCGGCTTGTATGGTAACGAGGGCTTCGGAGCGGTTTGCGTCGGCGCTTTCTTTGAAGCGTTTGAGTGTGCGGAGGAGTGTGGGGAGATCACGGCTGGAGGGGTCGTCCACGGGGAGGTCGTTGAGGACGATTTGTCCGTTGGCTTCGACAATGATGCGCTGTTCGTCTGGGATGTCGAGGGGTTGCTCTTGAGGGACAGTTCCCGGGAGGCCGATGTCGATATCGCTTTCTTGCTTAATGGGCTTCGCTGTGACCATGAAGAAGACGAGGAGGAGGAAGACCATGTCAATCATGGGTCCCATTTGCATTTCGATGGTTTGAGAATCGCGGCGGCGAAGCTGCATGGGGGAGAGGGGGGCGAGCTATTTTTGGTAGGTTCCGAAGATGACATTGATGGCGCCAGCTTCACTTGCCATGCGCATGAATTCTTTGATTTTCTTGCCGGGAGTGGAAGCGTCGGCGCGGACGTAGATGCGGAGAGGGGGGAAATCAATAAAGCGTTGTTTAAGGTAGGCGAGGACTTCGTCTTTGGAGGCGGGGCGTTGGCCGATGAAGTAATTGCCCTGGGCGTCAATGCTAATGATGTCGCGGTTGGAGAGGTCCTCTGGGATGATGGCGTTAGAGGCGATGGGGAGGTTGATGTCCACTTTGATTTGTTCTTTGGAGATTTTGGTTGTGACCATGAAGAAGACGAGGAGGAGGAAGGTCATGTCTATCATGGGAGCGAGTTGGAAGCCAACTTCGTCGTCTTGTTTTTTGGGGAGGCGCATGGGAGGAGGTTTGAGTAGGAAGGGGGTGGATGAAGAGTTGGGATTACGCTGGTGAAGCGTCGGTAGGGGCACCTTGTCCTGTGGGGTGGGCGTGGGAGAATTCAGCAGTAGCTCCCTCAAGCTTGAGTTCGCCGGAAAGGATGTCAATCATGAAGGTGACACGTTTTTGGATGTTGGAGATAGTCATGGTGAGCTTGTTGCGGAAGTAGAAGTAGAAGAACATGGCTGGGATGCCGACGATGAGGCCGGAGGCGGTGGTGATCATGGCTTCGCCAATGCCTCCTGCGAGGTCTTGGGGCTCGGAGCGGCCAGCTGCGAGCTGATCGAAGCTTTGGATCATGCCTGTGACTGTGCCGAGGAGGCCGAGCATGGGGCCGATGGTTGCGAAGACGTTGAGGTAGTTGACCCATTGCATGAGGCGGGTTTCTTCGTTAGAAAGGGTTTCAGCCGCGGCTTGCTCCATGGAGACTTTGTTGGCGAGGTCGCGCTCGAAGTTGACTTTGAGGAGCGCTGCGGCCATGGTGTTTGCAAAGACGGAAGGTTGGGCTTGGCAAAGTTGATAGGCGTTGGCGGCATCGCGCTGCTGCATGTATTGGCCCATGGCTTCGACTTGCGTTTTGGGGAGCATCTTAGAGGGATTGATTTGAATGAAGCAATAGACGGCGACAGCGACAGTGCCAATAGAGCAGAGGAGGAGAGGATACATGAGTGGACCGCCGGCATTGAACAGGTCGAGTGCGGTTTTTTCCTTGACGGCTGGGGGAGGAGGGGCCGAAGTTGGGGTTTGGGATTGGGCAGTTTGAGCGGTTTGAGCGAGGGAAGGGGCAGCAAGGGCGATGCAGAAGGAAGCAAGGAGGGCGAGGAGGGCGAGTTGGGGGATGGGTTTTTGTGGCTGGGTGAGAGTGAAGTTCATGGATCGATAGCTGCAGCAGTTTTGCTTTTGGTGGAGGAGGGGGTAGGTTCGGGGTTGTGAGGGAGGGTTAAGGGATGGCGTTTTGGGCATGGGTTTCATAGTCTTCTTGTTGGATTTCTTTGGGTAAGGATTCAAGGAAACGGGATGCTTTCTGTGCGTAGGGGGATTCTGGATAAATGGTTACGAGGTCGCGTGCGGCTTCGCGGGCCTGGGGGAGTTCGCCGTTGTGTTGGTAGAGCTGGACAGCGGACCAAAGGCCCTGGGATGCTGATTCGATTTCTGTTCCGAAGAATAGGTAAGGGAAGAGGTAAAAATCGAGAGCGCGGTTGTAGAGGCGGTCGCGTTCTGGGCGAATGAATTTATCTTCTTGCCAACGGGGATTTTTGGTTTCGAGGTTGCGGAGTTCTGATTCTGCAGCGGAGGCGAGGATGAGCTTGGATTCAATCAGGATGGCTGGGTCTTCGTTTTTTTCTGCAAGGGCTTCTGCCTCTGAGACAGCTTCTGCGGCGCGGCCGGTGGCGATGAGAGAGCGGAGGCGGCCGCTTTGGGCCAAGGCGCGGTCGGCTGAGTTCCAGGCATTTTTTTCGATGTTCTGGAAAATTTCAAAGGAGCGGGAGCGGATGGCTGGGTTTGGGTTTTGGAGCAAAAGGTTTGCGTAACGCAAGCCGACTTTTGCGGCGATGGAACGGGGGATGGGGAGGAATTTCTCATGGAAGCCCCAAAGGCGAGCTGCGGCAAATAAGTCTGGCTGGGAGGTGGGAGTGAGGAATTCTTTAAGTTCTGGAGTTAAGGCGAATTCGATGCGTTCGACTTCTGATCGGGGGATGGTGATAGTAGCAGGGGGTTGGCCGGGAATAACGATTTTTTGTAGGCGGATGACGCCAGCGTCCATTCCTGCGATGGAGCCTTCTGCGGTTCGGCCGTTTCGGAGGAAAATGACGTCGAGATTTAGAGGGAGGGAGTCCTCTTCGCTTTGGGATGTAGAGGGAGGGGTGTGGGTTTGTGGGGTGGTAGGGGGAGCTGGAGGAGGGGTGAGGTTGGATGAGGGTTGCTGGGCTTGGAGGTTTGATGCGAGCAGGATTGCAGAAGCTGAGAGTAGGCAAAGAGGTGCGAGAAAGTTTTTGGAGGAGGGGCGGGCTTGGTGAGCGGCTAGTTTGTTTGAGGGAGAAAATGGGTGCAAAAGAGGAGGGCGTAGGGGTGACAGGAGAAGAATTAGGAGGCGGAAGAGCATGAGGGATTAGGTTTTCGGTGTGGGTTCTGGGTTTTGTTTGGGTTGGGGTTTTTCCTGCGGGGGGCCGCCTAAAGCTTGCAATCGTTGCTGGGCTAATTTAGTTTCTTCAAAATTTTGCAATTCTGAGGCGGCGAGGAGTTCTGCGTAGGTGCGGCGAGCTGCTTCGGTGTCGCGGAGTTTTTCGAAGGCTTCGCCGCTGCGGAGGTAAGCTTTTGCGACCCAGTCGCGCCAGCGGCCGTGCATGATGTAGATTCGTTGGAAATAAGGGACGGCGAGCTGGGGTTTGCCTTCGGCTAAATGGAGTTCGCCGATGCGGTAAAGGGCTTCTGCTTTGTCCCTGCCGGTGGCGGATTGGTCGGATAAGAGAGATTCGAGAGTTTTTTTTGCTTCTTGGAATTGGTTACGTTTTTGTTCGATTTCGGCTTTAGCGAATAAGACGCGTGGAGTGTGACGGCTGCCGACGGTTTCTTTTAGGAAGCGCTGGAAGGTGGACATGGCATCGTCGAGGCGGCCTGTGCGGAGTTCAGCGAGGCCGATTTCAGCGAGGGCGCGATCTTTCTGAGGAGCACGAGGGTTCCAGCGGACGAGTTCGCGGAATAGTTGGAGAGCACCGATATCGTCGCCGATTTCGAGGCGGGCTTCAGCTAAATCTGCAAGGATAGCTGGGCTTGTGGTTGAAGTGTCAACAGTTTTCGCTAATTCTAAAAGGACTTTCCGTGCACCGACGGGGTCGGAGCGTTTGCGAGCTTGGGCATCTGCCCAGCGGAGGCGGATGTCCATAGGGGAACCTTGTGGGAACTTTGAACGTAGATCAGATAAGCGCTGGAAATATTGGTTTTGGCCGTCTTCGCCAGGATAGAGTTTTTGGAGGGCAGAAAACATGTCCTCAACACCTTGGATGAGGGGATCGTTCCCCAATTCGGAGATAGCTTTCCAGTAGCGTTCTTTGGCTTCGTTTTCACGGCCTTGCTGGCGGTCGGCCCAACCGATTAGATAGATGGCTTCTGCGAGGCGCGAGCTTCGTGGGTTTTCATGTGCGAATTTTAGCAAGTGGTTTCTAAGGGCATCGTAGTCCTCCATGAGTTTGAGCGCTTTGGCAGTTTTGAAGACGCCCTCTTCGTAGAAGCGCGTTTTTTCTTTGGGGATAGCGGCATAGACTTGGATTCCTTCCTCGATGCGCCCTTCGTTTAAGAGTGCATCGCCGAGCAAAACCCTGGCCTCTGCTTCGTTTTCGTGGCCTGGGTGTTCTTCAAGGAAGGCGCGGAGTTCTGGGATGGAGGTTGCGAAGTCCATTTTGCTATGAGCAGCGTAAGCGCGGCGAAATTTCGCTGCGCCAGAAAAAGCACCGCTTGGGTGCTTTTTCAGGTAGTCGGAGAGGACTTTCCTCGATTCGTCGTATTTTTCTTGTAGGGAAAGTGCTACACCCAGCCAATAATGAGAGGCTTCCTGAAGATCGCTCTTGGGATATTTGCTTAAAAACTCTTCAAATTTTTTTGCTGCTTCGTCATTTTTTTCAGCGAGTAAATGAGTAAAAGCTGCCATGAAGGAGGCACGTGGAGCGAATTCTGAAGTGGGGAATTGGTTTAGGATTTGATGGAAGGTTTCGAAGCTTGCAGTGTAATCGGTGGTTTGTTGCTCGGCTACGCCGCGGAGGTAGAGGACAAGAGGGAGGGAGGGGGATTTTGGGAATTTGAGCTCGAATTCTTTTGCGGCGGCAATGGTTTTGTCATGGCGTGGTATGGCATTCCATGCTTGGACGAGAGCGACGGAGGCTTGCTCGACAATTGGGCTGGGTGGCATCGTGGCGAGCATGTCCTCGAGGATTAAGGCGGCTTCGCGGTGGCGTTCCATCGCCAAGTAAGCATTGGCCAAGCGGAACCTGAGAGCTGCATCGAAATTTCCGTCGGCTACGAGTTTTTGGAAGTTGTCAATTTCGCGCTCAACTTTAGCGATCATTTGGCCGACGAGGTATTTTTCGTAGGGATCGGCTTTTGGGTTAGCATCGAGGGCTTCCTTTCTGGATTTGAGAGCTTCGAGGCGGGCTTCTTGATGGCGGAGGATTCGCTCTGCTTTCCAAATTCGTTGGAGGCAACGGATGGCTTTGCGGAGTTCGGCTTTTTCGAGGAAAGCGGCACCGAGCTGGAGGGTGAGGGTTTGGAAGGCAGCTACCTGTGCGTTTTGACCGATGTTTGGGAATTCTTGGACTACGACGGAGAGAGCGCGATCGAAGTTAGTAGGTTCCGATTCTGCAGCGCGAAGTAAGGAGTAGAGTTGTTGGACAGTAGCTCTTCCGCGATTGTCTTGAGAAAGGGAAGGCCTGAGTTTGTCGAAATAATCGGCGGCTTCTTGGAATTTTTCCTCGAGGAGGAGGCAAGAGCCAATGAGGATGCGGGCTTCTGGTAGGTAACGTGCCATTTTGTTTCGCATCAACCAGAAGGGGTTTTGGGGTTGAGCGTTTGGGAACTGAGCGAGGAATTGTTCGAAGCTCTGTCTAGCAGCAGTTGGCTGCTGTTGGCTCATTTGGCAAACACCGTTCCAGAAGAGCAATTCCTGTCGCTGAGGAGGATCGAGAGGAGGCTGGCAGGCTAAGGCAAGAGGGATTTCATTTGCAGCCGCAGCGAAGTTTTTGCTTTGGAGCAAGGCGATGCAAAGCGAGTATCTGACTTTGGGGAGGAGATGGGCTACTTCGGGAGCAGAACCGTAGCTTTTCAGGAAAGAGGCATAGAAGCCGGCTGCGCGTGGCCAATCTTTTGCCTGAAAAGCGACGTCGGCTTCGACAATCAGCTCGTCGGCGGTTCGTGAGGAGGCTTCAGGGGGAATAGGAATTTCGCAGACGGGATTTTCTGATGGTTTTGCTTGGGATTGTTCGGCGGAATTCGCGACGGAATGGTTTCTGCTGGTGGTTTTGGAATTAGGGGTATTTTTTGGAGGGGTATTTTTTGGAGTTTGTGCCTCTGAGGGTTGGGGAGTTATTAATGAGGCAAAAAGCAACCCCAATGTCCAAAGGCAAAGGGATTTGCAGAGGCAAATCCAGATGGCACATTTGGCCGGCATTAAATTTTGGTAATACAGCAGCTGGCGTAATAAAGGGGCAGAGTGGATTTGTGAAAAATTTGTAAAGAAGGGCGTTAGGAAAGGGGAGTTTTATGCTCTTGGACTGGAGGGGTTTTAGACTGTAATTCTTGTGCTAAGCGTTCGAGTTCTGGAACAGGGATGCCTGCTTTTCTAGCGGCATGGAGTGGGCGGAGCCAAATTGGCTCCAACTCGATGGTTTTGCCTGCCAACCAGTCGAGGAGGGTGGAGGGCATATAGTCGCCCATTTTGCGGGTATCTTCGATTTGCTGGTCAAGGAATTGTGGCTCGATGAGGAAGCCGTAGGCGTTAGCTACGGTTCGGATTTCTTCCATGAGGGCTTTGCAGCGTTTGAAGCCTTTGACGGATTGGAGGACTTGGTTGACTCCGACGCCGCCGAGGACAATCGTCAAACCATTGAAAGGGACGTTCCAAATTAGCTTTCGCCAACGGGCTTCTGCTAAATTGCTGACGCATTGGACATCGAGGCCGGCTTGCTGCCATCTGGCGGCGAGGTGTTCAAGCTCTGGGGTTGGGTTGCCGGTTGCCTGTCCTAATTTCATCCGTCCGTATCCGAAATGGCGGACTTTTCCTGGTTCTATTCGATTGAGGCAAACGAAACAAAGGCCGCCAGCGATTTGATTTTTGGGGATGAAGGGGGCGAATTCCTCTTCGTTTCCCAAGCCGTTTTGGAGGATGAGGAGGCGTGAGCCTTGGTTGGCGAGGCGTTGGAGTTTTGGGGCGATTTGCTGATTTGCGGTTGCTTTTGTAGCCAGGAGGATCCAATCGGCATGATCAACTTCGTCGAGAGATTGGAAGCAAGTGGGTTTATTTATGACAAGCTTATCCGTATTGCTAAGAATTTGGATTCCTTCGGTTTTTATTTTTTCGATTGCGGTTTGGACGATGAAAGCGACATCTGCGTTGGTGGTGGCGAGTTTGGCTCCGTAGAAGAGGCCTACTGCACCGGCTCCGACGACGACGATGCGCAACTTTTTCGAGGACAAGTTGGTGTCCATTGAGAGGGGGTGCGAAAATCCCGCTCTTGTTGGGAGCTGAGCAGGATGGGAAAATTATTTGCCGAGGCGCAATTGGGAGATGGAGCGAGTGGGGAGTTGGCTGAGGAGAGGGTCGTTGTGGACGAGGGTTGCTCCATGAATTTGAGCGGTTGCAGCGACGATTGCCTGGGAGAGCGGGAGTCGGGTTTTGATCTGCTCGCGAAGTTTCCAAGAGGCTTGAACGATTTGCATATCTACGGCTACAATGTCGAACATTTCCTCATAGGTTTCCCAATAAGTGGGGACTTTTGCGGCTGCGCCTTGCTTTTTTAAGAGCATGCCTAATTCCAACAAACTGAGTGCGCTGACGCAGATATCGTTTTCTAAATCGGAGAGGAGGTGTTGGACTGTTTCTGCGCCATCTTCTTCGAAAACGTGGATGGCAAGTGCCGTGGTATCCAAACAATACTTCATTGACTAGTCCTCCGAGTCGCGGATTTGCTGAACATCGGCAAGCACGCCGCTGCCCTTTGTGCGTTTGAGTCCCATGAGTTTTTTTCCGAGTTCACCGCGAGTTGGCAAAGGGCGAACGATGACCGAACCATCTTGACCTTTTTCCCATTTGAGTCGCATTCCAATTTCCCACCCCATTTCGCGCATTAAGTCGGCAGGCAAGGTGACTTGGTTTTTTCCAGTAATTTTTGTTATCATGGATATTGGGATGTAACTTGAAGTTTAAGAATTTTCAAGGCAAAGAACTACTTCGAAATTCTGAATTATCAAGGAGAATGAAAGTGAAATTTTTTCCTTGAATTTAATGAATTATGGAGTTTTTTGGATATTTTTTGAAGTCTGGACGAGGTCTTTGGAGAAAAAGTCAAAGGGAGTCTAAATCCACGAGGATTTCACGGTCTTTTGCGCCGTCTTTAGGACCCAAGATGCCACGCATTTCGAGGATGTCTACGACGCGTGCTGCGCGGGTGTAGCCGAGGCGTAGGCGGCGTTGGAGCATAGATGTGGAGGCTTTCCGTTCTTGTTTAATGATTTCGAGGCAGCGAGCAACGAGTTCTTCGTCTTCGGGGGTGACGTCTTCTTCTGTAATTTTATCTGAGGATAAGCGCTCCTGGATGCTTGCTTCGTAGGCTGGTTCCCCTTGGGAGGCGACGAAGTCCACGATCCGGCGCATTTCCTCGTCGGTTACGAGGACCCCTTGTGCGCGGATGAGTTTGGAGGTTCCGGGCGGCTGGTAGAGCATGTCGCCTTGACCGAGGAGTTTTTCTGCACCGTTTGTGTCGAGGATGACACGGCTATCTACTTTTGAGGCCACTTGGAAGGCGATGCGAGTAGGGATGTTCGCTTTGATAATGCCTGTGACGACGTCAGCCCGTGGGGTTTGTGTTGCGACGATCATGTGGATGCCTGCGGCTCGGGCCATTTGAGTGATGCGGGCAATAGCGGCTTCGACGTCAGCGGGGGCTGTTTGCATAAGGTCAGCGAGTTCGTCAATGATGACGACGATGTATGGCATGCGTTCAGGTATTGGGACGTCGTCCTCATCTTCTTTGGTGAGGGAATGGGAGGCGGAAGGGGGAGGTTCAGAGATGTTAGGAGTGGAGTGGGGCTGAGAGAAGTTTTCCGTTGAAAGATGGAGGGCTTGAGGATCTGAAGTTTCTTGAGTTGTTTCTGGGTTGTTACCAGTGGTTGGTAAGTCGAGATTCAAAGGATGTGCAAGGGAAGAGGAGCCGATTTTGCCTAGTTGGTTTTCTGAAGAGGATAAGCCTATCTTCTTTTTTTCAGTTTTTTCTTTATCAGTGGATAGGGCACGGGAGTTAAAGCTTGAGATGTTGCGGACTCCTGTTTGCGCGAAGATTTTATAGCGGAGTTCCATCTCCTCAATTACCCATTTTAGCGCAAGGAGGACTTTTTTCGGGTCAGTTACGACTGGTGTTACGAGGTGGGGGAGGCGGTTAAACAACTGGAGTTCGACGACCTTAGGATCAATCATGATGAAGCGTAAATCTTCTGGGGAGTGGCGGAATAGGAGGCTAGCGACGATGGCATTGATGCAGACGCTTTTTCCGCTGCCGGTTGTGCCTGCGATCAGGCAATGGGGCATTTGAGAGAGGTCGCCGATGAGGGTGTTGCCATAGACGTCTTTTCCGAGTGCGAGTGGGAGGCGTGCTTTTGTGTTTAACCACTGCTCGCTTTCCAAGAGCTCGCGAAGGATGACTTTAACTTTCTTTGTGTTTGCGATTTCGATGCCGACTGTATCTTTTCCTGGGATTGGAGCGAGGATGTTGATGCGCTCGGCTTTTGTTGCGCGTGCGATGTCGCGTTCGAGTGCGGCGATACGGTCCACGCGGATACCTCTAGCCGGGTAAATTTCGTAGCGGGTGATTGTTGGACCCTTTGTTATATCACCTGGTTTTGCTTCAATACCGAACTCGATAAGGGCATCTAGAATTTTTTGTTGGACATCGAGGAGTTCTTGTGGGTCGGTTCGCTGGCCAGGGTCGTTTGGGATAGGGTCGAGTAGGTCAAGAGGAGGGAGCTGGTAATTTTCTAGCTGGACGGAGGAGAGTGGTGGTGTTTGTGTTTCGCTAGAGGATTTGGGCTTAACTTTTGGGACTGACGCATCTATAATTTTTGGTTCTGGGACGTGTTCCTCGCTTTCTGAGGTTTGTTTATCGGATTCGGTGGGAAGTTGAGGTTGGGATGTGGAGATTTTCTTGAGTTTTTTCTCTAATTTTTCTGTTTTTTTGAGGAGTTCCTGTTCTTTTTTCTTGAGGAGGTTGGGATCGTTGAGTTTTTGTTCGTTCTGGTGTTTGAGTTGTTTTAGCCAGCGCGAAGATTTGCGGAGGATTTGTCTGCAGAGAGTTATGGGGTGGAAGCCGAGTGCCAAGGTGAGGCTGAGGAAGTAGAGGGAGGCGGAGGCGAGGGTTGAGCCGACTGGGCCAAAAGAATTTCCGAAGGCGCGACGACCGAGCCAGTAACCGAAGAAGCCGCCGGTTCCGTGGGCGCGGAAGAAGTCTTCCCAATTTCTGAACCAATCCGGGTTAAGCTGGAGGAGGCAGGAAGCGCTGATGGCGTTAATGAGAATCCATGCGAATTTTTCTAAGATGGGGAGGTTTCGGTAGAGGATTTTGGCCGAGCCGAGTCCGATAAGACCTGCAGCTAGCCAGAAAGCGGCGAGGCCAAGGAAGAAATAAGCATAACCGCCGTAGAGTGCGCCGAAGATGCCGAGGAGGTTATGTGGTGGGTCGTTGGGGTTGGATGTGATGTTGATGAGAGGGGCGTTTGGAGGGATGTCGTTGACATCGTAGGAGATGAGGGAGAGCAAGAGGAGTATGCCGAGGAGGAGGGAGCAAAGCCCGAAAAATCGGCTGCTTGGCTGTTTATTGTTACGGCGACGATTCATTTGTGTTCGGTGAGGAATTCCCACGCAGATTTAGCGGCGTCATAAACTTTATTGAGGGGGGTGTCGGTTATAAGCGCGACCTGACTGCAACTTTCGTATTCGGGCTCGACCCGTAATAACTCGCCATTAAGGTAACCTAACTTCATACGGATTTGGCCGTAGGGTGTTGGAACTTCTGTATATTTTCGACTTAATACTCTTCTTTGGCAAGTATGAAAGCGGATTCCGAAGGTGGAGGATTCGCGGAGGATGAGGTTGGAGATGAGCGTTGTTTGTTCAGGGGTGGTGATTGCATGGAGGATGAAGCCGGGGCGGCTTTTTTTCATGGTTGCAGGAGTGCACCAGGCGTCGAGCGCCCCTTTTTTGAGGAGGAGCTCGATGAGGTAGCCGATAATTTCTGGAGTGGAATCATCGAGGTTTGCACGGATTTCGACGACCTCTTGAGGAGGGGATTCGTCGTGGGAGTGAGAAATTGGGGAGTTGAGGGAGGCTTGAGGGGAGCTGTGGAGATCGGGATGGGAGACGGTTAAAGGGAGACCGAGGAGGATACGGAGGGCGTTGGGGTAATCTTGAGGGTTTCTGGAGCCGGCACCGTAACCGACTTTTTCGATCTTCATGAGTGGCATGGGGCCGTAGTGGGTTACGAATTCAGCGAGAATAGCTGCGCCCGTTGGGGTTATGTGTTCGCCTTCTTGTTGGATTTGGCGAAGAGGGATGCCTTGGAGGATTTCGACGACAGCGGGGGTTGGGAGGGGGTATTGGCCGTGCTGGCAATGAGCTGTGCCGGTTCCTTCTTGTGGCCATGAGCTGAAGATTTGCGGCCAGCCAAGGAAATCGAGAGCGGCACACGTGCAGACGATGTCGGCGATAGAATCAAGGGCGCCGACTTCATGAAAATGGACGTTTTCCTCTGGAACTCCATGAATTTTGGCTTCTGCGATGGCGATGCGGCGGAAAAGGGAGATTGAGCGATTCTTGACAGTTTCCGGGAGCAAACTCTGGTCCAGTAATTTACGGATTTGGGACCAGGTGGTTTTCGAGTGGGAGAGTGGGGAGTGTTCGCAAGCGAGGTCGGAGGAGTTGGGAAGAATTACATTGAATTTTTGGCAATTGATGCCGGCGCGGGAGACATTTTCGACTTTTAGTTCGATTTTTTGTGGCAGATTGAGGGCGTCCAAGGATTTTTGCAGGTGGGAGATGGGGACACCGATGTGGAGGAGTGCACCAACTGTCATGTCACCGCTGATACCTGCGGAGCAATCGAGATAGAGAACACCTTGTGCGGCCATTTTAGTTAGATGTTTGCAAGTGCGTTTGGAGTCGCACAAGTAGAAATACGAATTTGGGGTAAGGTATGGAGGGAATAAATGTGGGGAGTTGCCGCTTGGCTGGAGAGGGGAATGTGCCTATGGAGTTTAGTAAAAAGGACTAAGTTATCTCTAAATGAGAGATGGGATAAGTTAGAGTTCCTGGAGTGAATTGATCGGAGGAATCTATGAAGGGGAGGGCGGTTTGAGAGATCACCCGGCGCGCCTCCGGACGCGGTGAGAAGAGGAAGGAGAATTGGAGAGAGAAGAGGGCCGCGTCCGGAGATTTTTGCGCTGTGGCAAAATACGGAAGAGGATATTAGCAGGAAAAGCTAGGGAATGGTAGTGGCTTTTTGGTGGGGGAGTATTTTAATCAGGTTAGCTGGGAGGGCTTGGCGAGCTTTTGCGACGATGGAGCGGAAGGTTTCGGGAGCAGAGATAGCGAGGTCGGCAAGGATTTTACGATCGAGTTGGATGTTAGCGAGTTTGAGGCCTTGGATGAAGCGGTTGTAGGGGAGGCCTTCTGCACGAGCGGCTGCGTTGAGGCGGAGGATCCAAAGGCTACGGAAGAAGCGTTTGCGGGTTTTGCGGTCGCGGTAAGCCCAATACTTAGCTTTCATGCGGGCATCTTTGGCATAGCGGAAGAGCTTTGAACGGCGGCCGCGGTAGCCTTTAGCTTCGGCAATGACTTTTTTTCTTCTCGCTCGACTAGCTGGGGAATTGGTTGCTCGAGGCATGGTTTTTGACAGGTATGGTTTGGAGTTTTTTGGCTAGCATGAATTTTTGGGCCACGGAAGAAGCTGGTTTGGGGTGGTCTGCTCTGTTAGTTATGGAAAGATCAACAGAGGGGCTTTGGTGGCAACGTGGGTTTGTCGTATGGAAATTTTTAGCTGTGAACGTGTTTGGTTAAGAGAAAAGGTTTACCCGATGAGGAGGCATTCTTTGATGCGGTTGACGACGGTTGGGCTGACCTCCGTTTGCTTGGCCAAGCGGCGTTTGCGCTTGGCGGATTTGGAGACGAGGAGGTGACGGCGCCCGCCGTGGTTGCGAAGGATTTTGCCACTTGCGGTGATTTTGAACCGCTTTGCGACGCCTTTGCGGGTTTTGCTTCGGGCAATGGGTTTTGGCATAGGGGGAGATACCATAGGGAAAATGGTTGAAAAGTAAAGAGGAAAAATTTTTTGGAGATTGAGAGGATTTGATTTGGGAACTGGCGAGTGGAGGTTAGGCTGTTGTTAGAGGTAGGGTTGAGCAGCCGGGGAATTGACGATTTCGATCCAGATGGGGAGGGCGGTTGCAGCGCCAGTTGCGTTGGGGAAGATGGTTTTGGGTTTGTCGAAGCCGACCCAGACGCCCGCGGTGAGGTTGCCTACGAAGCCGACGAACCAAGCATCGAAGAAGTTGTTGGTGGTTCCGGTTTTTCCGCCGCCGCCGACTTTATGGCCGAGGCGCGAGGAGGAAGCTGCAGTGCCGCGGGTGAGGACTTCCTGCATGGTCCAGCGGACGAAGGAAGCAGCGTAGGGGTCGAGGAGGGGGGTGCGGATCTGGCGGGAGGAATAGAGGATGTTGCCGTCCATATCTGTGATTTTGCTGATAACGAATGGGTGGACTTGGTTGCCTTTGTTTGGGAAGGCGGTGATGGCGGAGACGAGACTGCGGAGGTTGGTTTCGAAGGCACCGAGGAAGATAGAGGGGTAGTTGGGGAGCTGGTCGGCGATGCCCGCGCGTTGGAGGAGGCGGATAAAGTTTTCAAGTCCTGCACGGAAGCCAGCACGAACGGCCATTGTGTTGCGAGAATAGATAACGATGTCTTCTACGGGGCGTGGGCCGAAGTAACGGCCATCGGCATTGGATGGATCGTAAGGACCGAATTTTCTGGGGACTTCGGATGGGGAGAGGCGGGCGTCGGAGATTCGGTCGGTAGGGGAGAGGCCAGCGGCGAGTGCCTGAGCGAGAAGGAAGGGCTTGACTACAGAGCCGGCCTGGCGCTGTGCGAAGTAGGCGCGGTTAAATTTGCTTGTGGAGTAATCGCGGCTGCCGACGACAGCGCGGACGGCACCGTTGCGGTTGTCTATGATGAAGACTGCGCCTTGGAGGGGTTCGTGGGAGTTTAAATAAGGATAACCTTGTCTATTTTCTATTTGGAGGAGGTGGTTAGCGAGAGCGGATTCTGCGGTGGTTTGGAGGGGGAGGTCGAGAGTTGTGTAGATGTTGAGACCTGCGTCTTCGATGCCGAGTTGATCGAGGATGGGCTCGAGTTCGCGGCGGACGGTATCCATGGCCCAACCGTCGGCGGTTGAGACAGGTGGGTTGGAGGAGAGAAGGAGAGGGGAGGAGGAGGCTTCTTGGGCTTCTGCGGGGCTGATCCAGCCGAGTTCGAGCATGCGAGCGATGACGGAGTTGCGAGCTCGGAGGGAGGCTTCTGGGTCGTTGAATGGGGAGAGACGAGTTGGGCTGCGGATAAGGCCGGCTAGGAGAGCGGCCTCTGCGAGAGTGAGATTGCGTGCTGGTTTGTCGAAGTAAGTGAGGCTGGCGGTTTGGAGGCCGTAGCAACCGGAGCCGAAGTAAATGCGGTTGACGTAGCTTTCGAGGATTTCCTCTTTGGAGAGTTCGGTTTCGATACGGAAGGAGAGAGCTGCTTCGAGGAGCTTGCGGTGGTAGTTTCTTCCGCCGAGAGGGAAGCTGTTGCGTGCGAGTTGTTGTGTGATCGTGCTTCCACCCTGACGAATGCCACCGGCGATGAGATTTCTGAGTGCGGCGCGGGCGATGCCGATGGGATCTACACCGAGGTGGCGGTAGAAGCGTGCGTCTTCGCGTGCAAGGAGAGCTTTGATGAAGGATTCTGGGATTTCATTGTAGGGGATGACGATGCGGTTTTCGCCGCTGTAGCGGCCGATGATTTGGCCATTGGCGTCGTAAACAACGGTGCGCTGTGGCATTTGGTGGAGTTCGGCGAGGTTGTAGCGCAGGGCCATGAGGTAGTAGATGACGCCGACGAGCGCATAGAGGAGGAAACAGGCGAATGCCAATTTGGCTAATATAGGGAGGAGGTGGCGTTTTTTTCTTTTGTGAGCTGGTGAGTGGTAAGGGTGAGGTGATTTTTGGCGGTTGAAGGATTGGGAGGTTCGGCGTTTTGAGATGGGGCGGTTGCTGAGGGAGCGCTGGATGACGGCTTGGAGGAGGTGAAGTGGGGGAGATTTTCTGGGGTTGGATGGGGGAGGCTTCATTACCTTGGACGATAGAAGCGAATGGCTTCGATAGGAAAAGGGTAAAGGTTTGCGAGCGGGAGGGGAATGGGTTGATGGGATTGGGCTGGGTCGAGGACGAGGTAGTCGAAATTCTTTTTTCCGACGATGACGACAAAGTGAGTCTGGGAGGAGGGGAGGCGGATGCGAGCGATGACGGGATTTTGGCGGAAGAGGTTTAGATCGAGGAGGGCATAGGAAGGGAGGTTTTCGTAGTGAGGGAGGAGCTGGGTGGTGAGGGCTGGGTCGAATTCAGCGGCGTCTTCCCACCAAATCCGGCCGTTTTGGGTGTAGCCGCGCGGGTGATGGGTGAGGAATTGATTGAGGGAGGCTGGAGTAATATTGGCACCGCGGAAGGCTAGGACCATAGCGGCAGAAGCGACGGCACAGCCTTCCTGGGCGAGGGTGCCTGGAGTGTGGCCAAGGTAGTGGGATGCCCAGCGGGGATCGGTTTGAGAGAAGTGGGGAACCTTGAGTTGGAGTGTGAAGGGGAAGTAGAGACCGCCGGATGGAGGGAGAGGGCGCAGCTTGGTCCAGTGGGAGAACCAAGAGAGGGAAGCGATTGCGAAAGATATGAAGAGAGCAAAGGTGAAGAGGAGGGGATATTTTCGATATTGAGATACATTTTTTTGTTTTTTTTTTTGTGGGAGTGGGTGTGATTGGAAGGGTCAGGGGCATGAGGTGGATGTGGCAAGGGGGGATTGGGTAGTGGAGACAGATGCGGGAGAGGTAGGGATGGGTTTTAAGATTTTGTGGAGGTCGTCGAGGACGCTGTAGAGGCAAGGGATGAGGAGCAAGGTGATGGTGGTGGCGAAGGCGAGGCCGAAGACGATGGCTTGTGCCATAGGTGCGAGGAATTGTTCCTGACCGCGGGTTGTGAAAGCGAGACTGAGCAGGCCAGCGATGGTTGTTGCGGTGGTAAGTAGGATGGGGCGAAAGCGGAGTTTGGCGGTGATGAGGATGGATCGCCAGCGGGTGAGTTTGTTGAGGTGGAGAGGTTGATGACGGGGGTTTGCCTCGGGGTCTTTGGAAGCGGTATGACGGAGACGGTTGATAAAGTCTACGAAGACAACGGAGTTGTTGACGACGATGCCTGCGAGGGCAATGGTGCCCATGAGGGACATGAGGCCGAGGGGGTTTCCAGTAATGAGAAGACCTAAGAGGACGCCAATGAGGCCGAAGGGGATGACGGACATGATGACGAGTGGCTGGAGGAAGGAATTTGTAATGACAGCAAGGAGGGTATAGATGAGGAGAAGAGCTACGACTGCGGAGAATTTCATGGCCTTGAGGCTTCGCTCAGTGTCGCGATTTTCGCCGGAAAGCTCGGCGCGGCAATCTGGATATTTTGGGAGGATTTCGTTTAACCAGGATTTGATGAGCTTGTTAGCAGCTCTTGGGGTGGTTACTCGTTCGTCTACATCTGCGGAGACGGTTATGGCGCGCAAGGTATTTTTGCGTTTGATACGAGGGGAAATGGACTGAGGCTGGATGGTTGCGATTTGGTCGAGAGCAACTGGCTGCCCTTCGCGATTGAGGATTTGGAGGGAGTAGAAATTCTGCGGATTTTGAAGGAAGGTTTCCGGAGCTTTTACGCGGAGGATGACTTCGTCATTTCCCCATCGCAAGCGTGTGGCTTCGACTCCGCGAAAGAGTGCTTGAGTGGCGAGGGAAACATCGGTTGTATCGAGCCCAGCACGGATGGCAAGGGATTCATCAATTTGGATAGAATACTCTGTTTTCCCTGGAGGGAAGTCGTTGGTTGGGTTGAGGATGCCTGGTGTGCTGGCGAGGCGTTGTTGGAGTTGTTGTGCGATTTCGAGGAGCTGAGGGAAATCTGGACCGCGGAGTTCGATATTGATGGGTTTGCCGACTGGGGGCCCACCTTCTTTTGGCTTGGCTGTGGCGGAAACGAACTGAGGGAATTCGGTGAGGATGCGTTGGATGTGGCGGGCGATGGTGGAGGGTTTTCTGGCGGCTGGATTTTCTTCGTCGAGATCAATGGTGATCATGGCGAGGTTTTCGCCGTATTCGAGGAACTGTTCTGTTGGGTCTAATTTTGCGCCGATGCGAGTGATGATGCCGAGGATTTCTTGGTTGGGGATTTCAGCGGCGATACGCTCCTCGAGTTTGCTTACGACGGCTTCTGTTTGGCGTAGTGAGTAGTCGTGGGGGAGCTGCAATTTTACGATGAGGAGGTCGGCAAAATCAGTGCTAAAGAGTTTGAATGGGACGGCGCCAGTGGCGATGAGTGCGACGAGTGCGAAGAGAGCGGCGATGAAGGCGCCGATGCTCCAGTAGCGCCAACGCAAGCAAAGGACGAGTGCGTCAAGGTAAAGGCGGATGATAAATTGGAGGAAGGAATCTACAGCTTGGCGGAGTTCTGCGTAAGTGAGGGAAATTGATTTGCGGAGTTTACCGAAGAGGGAGGATGGGGATTGAGCGGCGATTTGTTCGGGGGTGGATCCGGGGCGGACGAAATCGGCGATATGGCTTGGGAGGACGAAGAAGGCTTGGAGGATGGAGAAGATCAAAGCTGTAATGACGACGAGTGGGACGATGGCAAGGAATTTGCCGATGATACCCTCGCCCCAGATGAGTGGGAGGAAAGCAGCGATGGTGGTGCTAACGCTACCTATGATTGGCCAGAAGACTTCTTTTGCTCCGTCAATTGCGGCTCTGATGGGGGAGAAACCGCTTTGGATAAGCCGGTAACAGTTTTCTGCCATGACGATAGCGTCGTCAACGACCATACCTAGAGCCATAATCAAGGCGAAGAGGGAGAGGAGGTTTATAGTGTTCTCTGACAAATAGAGAACGATTAAGGCACCTGCAAAAGAGACGGGAATGCCAATTCCAACCAAGAGGGCGATTCGCCAATCCAAGAAGAGGAGAAGGAGGAGGGTTACGAGAATGAGAGCTTGGAGTCCATTTTGAGTGACGGTGTTGATTCGGGTTTTGATGAACTTGGTGCTTTCGCTGAGGACTTGGGTTTTGACGCCTTCTGGGAATTGAGAGGCTGCTTTACGGAAGATGGCTTTGCAGTTTTCTGCTGTCTGGATGGCATCGGCGCCTCTTTTTTTGACGATGGTGAAGGTTACGGCTGGACGGAGGTTTGCGCGGCCCAAGCGGCGTGGCCGCTCGGTTCCATCTATGAAAGTAGCGATGTCGGAGAGGTGGATGGTTCCTGCGCCTGGGATGTGGCGGATGGCGATTTTTGCGAGGTCATCTGGGGTAGTTGCTTCGCCTTGGATGCGGAGGATGCGGAGGCCATCGGCTGGTTCAATACGGCCTGCGGCGACATTGAGGTTTTTCCTACGAATTGGCTCGATGATTTGTGGATAAGTTAATCCGAGTTGTTGGAGAATGCTGGGTTGGATTTCGATCCAGACTTCGCGGCGATCGAGTCCGTCAACGAGGACATTGGATACTCCTGGTTGGATTTTGAGTTCACTTTCGAGGTTTTTGAGGGTTTGGCGCAAGGAGAGGGGGTTGAGGCCTGGTGGGAAATAGACGGCAAAGGTGACGAGAGGGAATGGGATGTCGAAGGTTTCGACGATGGGTGGTTCGGCTGTGGAGGAGATTTTGGGCTTAGCTTTATCAACGGCCTGGCGGACTTCGTTGAGGACGGGTTCGATATTTTGGACTTCTGAATCAACTTCCAGGTAAACGGTGCAGATGAATTCTTCGCAAATTGCGCGCATGTCCACGATGCCTTTGACGTTACCGAGTTCTTCTTCGAGCGGGATAGCGATGGAGCGTTCGATTTCTGCTGGGATGCTGGTTTCTGTGTCAATGACGCTGACGGTGATGAAGTTGGTGCTGACGTCTGGGAAGAGGTCGAGCTTGAGGTGAGTTGTTGCGGCAAGGATTCCTGCTAAAAGGACGACGATCATGGAGAGGTTGGCGGCGACGCGATTACGGACACTCCATTCAGCCAGAGACATTGGACAGATAGCTCCTTTCTTGCTTTTGTTAGGGGAGTAAGATGGTTTCTCCTTCCTCTAAACCTGCAAGGATTGGATAGAGGCCAGAGACTTCCTTGCCTATGATGACTTCGGTTTTTTCCGAGGAGGATGGATTGGAAGGGGACAACCTGAGGACGTAAGCTTTTCCGTTTTCGAAACGAAGGGCGTTGGTTGGAAGGAAGATGGTGTTTTCGTAGAGCTGGGCGTCGAAGCTGACAGTTGCTGGGATGCCAGCGGGAAGGTTGTCTGTGTTTGGGAGGTCGCCTTCGACACGGAAGAGGCGAGTGCGTTGGTCAGCGGATGGGGAGATGCGGGAGACGTGAAATTGGAATTTTTTGTCTGGATTTGAATTTAACCAGAGGGTGATTAGTTTTCCGATATGGAGGGAGGAAATTTCGTTTTCAGGGACGAAGAAGATTGCGCGGAGTTTGGAGAGGTCGAGGAGGCGAAAGACGGGCTGATTGGGTGCGATGGCATTGCCTGGGTTGGTGTAGCGGGCCTGGATTTTTCCTGCGAAGGGGGCGCGAATGGTGTGGCGGTTGAGGATTTCTTCGGCTTCTTGGAGTGCTGCTTCTTCGATTTTGGTGGTGGAGGCTTGAGCTTCGTATTGAGATTGGGAGATGGCGCGGCTTTCGAGGAGGCGACGGTATTCGGCGAGGAGGCGGTTGGCTTCGTCGCGGCGGGCGCGGGCTCGCTGGGCGGCGATGGAGGCGAGAGTGCTTTCGATTTGAGCGAGCGGTTGACCGGCTTCGACGGATGCACCGACGTCGACGTTGACGGTGAGAATTTTTCCTGCGACTTCTGCTGGGATGTCGGCGGTGGTGTAGGGTTCGAGTTCTGCCGGGTAAGAGAGTGAGCGGGTGAGGGAGGATCGGCGTGCGGTGATTTGGGCAGGGGGAGGCGGGACGAGTTGGGCGCGTTCGAGTTCGGCGCGGCGGCGTTCGCGGGCGGATTGAGCGATGCGCTGGGTTGCGAGGAAAGCGAAAGCAACGAGGAGGAGGAGGGTGGAGAAGCCGAGGATGATTCTGCGAGTGCGTTTTGGGAGGGTCATTCTGTGAGTTGAGTTTGAGGGATGGGGAGAGAGAGGGAATCGAAGTTGAGAAGGGATTCGGATGGGAGGCAAGTGCAAAAGACATGTTTATCGCCAAAGACGTTGTCTACGCGGCTGGCATGGGGCCAGAATTTGTGTTCGCGGAGCCAAGGGGCCGGGTAAGCGGCGGTTTCGCGTGAGTAAGGGTGTGGCCAGTTGGAGGAGGTGACGCGGTGTGCAGGGTGTGGGGCATTTTTAAGTGGGTTATCGGTGCGGCTCCATTCGCCGGATTCGATTTTTTTCAATTCTTCATGGATGAGGAGCATGGCTTGGCAGAAGCGATCAATTTCTTTGAGGGATTCGCTTTCTGTTGGTTCGATCATGAGTGTTCCTGGGACTGGCCAGCTCATGGTTGGGGCATGGAAGCCGTAGTCCATGAGTCTTTTAGCGATGTCTTCTACTTCGATACCTGCGCGGGTTTTCCATTCGCGGAGGTCGAGGATGCATTCATGAGCGACGAGTCCGTTTTTTCCGCGGTAGAGGATTTTGTAAGGGGGAGATAAGCGGGCTGCGATGTAATTGGCATGGAGGATGGAATGGGCACTTGCTGCGGCGAGGCCGTCAGGCCCCATCATGGCAATATACATCCAAGGGATGACGAAGATGCTTGCGCTTCCCCAAGGGGCAGCGGAGATGGTGCCAGCGGACTGTTGGCCACCGGTTGGGATGACTGGATGGGTTGGAAGGAAGGGGACGAGATGTTTTGCGACGCAGATGGGACCAGCGCCTGGGCCGCCGCCGCCGTGGGGGATGCAGAAGGTTTTGTGGAGGTTGAGGTGGCAGACATCGGCACCGAAGTCGCCAGGGCGGACGAGGCCGACGAGGGCATTCATGTTAGCGCCATCGAGATAGACTTGTGCGCCAGCTTCGTGGATGAGGTTGCAGACATCTGCAATGTTTTCCTCGAAGACGCCGTGAGTGGATGGGTAGGTGATCATGATGGCGCCGAGTTCGTTTCGATGGGTTGAGATTTTTTGCTTTAGGTCTTCGAGGGAGATGTTGCCATCTGGGTCGCATTTTACTGGGACGACGCGGTAACCGGCCATGGCGGCGCTGGCTGGGTTGGTGCCGTGGGCGGAAGTTGGGATGAGGCAGATGTTGCGCTGGGGCTGGCCATTTGAGCGGTGCCAAGCACGGATGATGAGGAGGCCTGCGTATTCGCCCTGCGAGCCTGCGTTTGGTTGGAGTGAGCAGGCTGCAAGGCCTGTGATTTCGGTGAGCCAGGATTCGAGTTGAGCGAAGAGCTGGTGGTAGCCGCGGGCTTGGTGGGTTGGGGCGAAGGGGTGGATGCGCGCGACTTTTTCCCAGGTGAGTGGGAGCATTTCTGCTGTGGCATTGAGTTTCATAGTGCAGGATCCGAGAGGGATCATGGAGGTGGTGAGGGAGAGGTCGCGTGATTCGAGGCGGCGGAGGTAGCGGAGCATTTCGGTTTCGGTGTGGTAGGAATTGAAGACAGGGTGATCGAGGAATGTGGACTCCCGGAGGAGAGAAGCGGGGACTTCGTCTGCCGGGTCGAGTTCGAGGGACTCGGGGTCGAAGTCAACGGGCTGTCCGAAGTTAAAGACTTGAAGGAGAGGGAGGAGGGAGGAGGTGGTTTCGTCGAGGCTAATGGTGACTTCGGAAGGGGAGAAGATGCGGAGGTTGATGCGGAAGTTTTCTGCGATGAGTTGGAGATTTTGTGCTGGGGTGTGGCCGAGGTGGACGTGGAGGGTGTCGAAGAATGGGCCTTTTGCGACGTTCCAACCGAGTTTGCGGAGTGCGGAGGCGAGGGTGCGGGTTTTGAGGTGGATGCGGTTGGCGATGGCTTTGATGCCTTGAGGGCCGTGATAGACGGCGTAGGAGGAGGCCATTACGGCGAGGAGGACTTGAGCTGTGCAGATGTTGCTTGTGGCTTTTTCGCGGCGGATGTGCTGTTCGCGGGTTTGGAGGGTGAGGCGGAGTGCTGGACGGTTGTCTGCATCGCGACTGATGCCGATGAGGCGGCCTGGGATACGGCGTTTGTTTTCGTCGCGAGTGGCGAGGAAGGCGGCGTGTGGGCCGCCGTAGCCGAGGGGGACGCCGAAACGTTGGGCGGAGCCGACGGCGATGTCGGCTCCCCATTCCCCTGGAGGTCGGAAGATAGCGAGTGCGAGAGGGTCGCAGCAGAAGACAGTTGGGATACCTTCTTTGCGAGCAATGGAGAGGATGGTGGAGGGGTCGTAGATTTTGCCGAGGGTGTTTGGGTATTGGAGGAGGAGGCCGAAAGTTTCCGGAGGGAAAGAGAAGTCGGGGTTTTGAGAGGCGAGGATGGGGTCGAATTGGACAATTTTCCAGCGGTGTGGCTCTGCGCGTGTTTGGAGCAAGGCGAGGGTTTGTGGGTGAGCGAGGCGGTCGGCGAAGAAAAGGGAGCCTGGGCGTGCGGAGTTGCACATAGCCATGGCTTCTGCAGCTGCGGTGGCTTCGTCGAGGAGGGAGGCATTGGCGATTTCGAGGCGTGTGATGTCTGCGATGAGGGTTTGGAAGTTGAGGAGGGCTTCCATGCGGCCCTGGGAGATTTCGGATTGGTATGGGGTGTAGGCGGTATACCAACCGGGGTTTTCGAGGACGTTTCTGCGGATGACGGGAGGGGTGATGCAATCGTAGTAACCCATGCCGATGTAGGAGGTGAAAATTTGGTTTTGGTCGAGGATTTGGCGGAGGTTTTCGAGGGCTTCTTCTTCGGAGCGGGCTGGAGGCAGGTTGAGTTGGTGATTGAGGCGGAGCGAGGGAGGAATGACTTTTTCGAGGAGTTCCTCGATGGAGGAGAAGCCGATGGTGGAGAGCATGTGGAGGACATCGGCTGGGCTGGTTCCGATGTGGCGTCGGGAGAATCGGCCTATGGAGTGGATGCTATTCACGGTTATTTGGAGAGGTAGTTTTAGGTTGGAGTGAATTCGAGCGAGGAGGTGTTAGTTTTTTAAGAGATCGAGGTAGTTTTGTGGTTTGAGGAGGGAGTTAATTTCTTCGGGATTGGTGAGGAGGATTTTGAAGAGCCAACCTTCGCCATAAGGGTCGGAGTTGATAAGAGCTGGGTTTGTTTGGAGACTGGAGTTGGATTCGAGGATTTGGCCGGAGAGAGGGGCATAGATGTCGCTTGCTGCTTTGACAGATTCGACGACGGCGACAGATTGGCCTTTGAGGATTTTTTTGCCGGGTGGGGGAAGTTCGGCGAAAACGAGCTCGGAGAGTTGATTTTGGGCGTGGTCGGTGATGCCGATAGTTGCGATGTTGTCTTCGATTCGGACCCATTCGTGGGTTTCGGTATAGAGGAGCTCTTGAGGTATGTTCATGTTGGAAAGGTTGGTTTGGGGTTAAATGGAGAATAGGGATGAAGTTTTGTGATGAGGGAATCGTTGGGATGGGTTGAGCATAAATGGAGAGAGTTAACTAATTTTTTTGTAAAAGGGTTTTTTTACAACCTGAGCTGAGTAGAGCTTGTCACGGATTTGGACGAGCAGTTGGGTGTTTGGAGATGCGTATTGGATGGGGAGAGTTGCGAGGGCGATTCCGCGGTTGAGGGATGGGGAGATGGTGCCGCTGGTGACGCCACTGATGACTTTTTGTTCGACGAGGATTTTTGATGCGTGGCGAGGTGGAGGAGAGTTTGGCTCGAGGAGGAGGGGAGAGAGGAGGCGAGAGATGCCATTTTGTTTTTGGATGAGGAGAGAGTTTTTTCCGATGAAACCGGGTTTTTGGAATTTGACGAATTGGGGGAGGTTGGCTTCGAGTGGGGTGATGTCTGGGGAGAGGTCTGTGCCATTGAGTGGGAATGCCATTTCGAGGCGTAGGGTGTCGCGTGCGCCGAGGCCGCAAGGCTGAGCACCGAGAGAGAGGAGGTAGTTAAAGAGTTGCTCTGCGAGGGAAGGAGTTGACTCCGAGGAGAAGATTTCAAAGCCGATTTCGCCTGTGTAGCCGGTTGTAGCGAGGATGAGGGAGCCGAAAGCTGTTTTGGATCGGAGGACAGAATTTCGAGGAGGCATGGGAGATTGGGTGAGCTTTTCCCAGATTGAGGGGGAGGCTGGGCCTTGAACGGCAAGTGCGAGGGAACGGTTGGAAGCGTCTTCAAAATGGACTCCGCTATCAGGAATTCTGTCTAGCATCCATTCTTTGTCTGAAGAAGTTGTGGAGGCGTTGACGACGAGGAGGAAGGAGGCTGCGTCGAGGCAATAGACGATGATGTCATCGAGTATTCCGCCGGATTCATTGAGGAGGAAAGTGTAGAGGGCGCGACCTGGTGGTAGTGACTGGATGTCGTTTGTGAGGAGCGTATCGAGCCAAGATCGTGCAAGAGAGCCTGAGATGAAAAATTGGCCCATGTGAGAGATGTCGAAGAGGCCGACGTTGTTGCGGACGGCATGGTGCTCGGAGAGGATGCTTTTGAAGAAGACTGGGAGTTGCCAACCGGCGAATTGGACGAAGCGTGCGCCGAGGGATTGGTGGAGGTTTTTGAGAGGAGATTGGAGAGGAGAGACTGAATCGGACATTTATGAAGAAGATAGCAAGTTAGTTACGAATGGTTGGGCTTTAGGGTTTAGTTTAAGGAGGATTTGGAGTAAGTTGGGGCTGAGAGTTTTTTTGGGGGGGTGGAGTGGAAGGGTTGGTGGAGGAATAGGCGGAAAGGATTTTGCCGCAAATCTGGACCGCTTTTTGAATTTGCTGGGAAGTGACTGTAAGAGGGGGGAGAAAACGGACGACTTTATCGCCTGCCGGAACAAGGAGAAGACCATGTGAGATGGCTTTGAGGACGAAATTAGCGGCCGGCGATGTGGCATTTTCTGCTGGGAAATTTGGGGAGAGCTCGATGCCGAGCATGAGGCCGATGCCGCGGATGTCTGCGATGAGAGGGGATGAGAGGTTTGCGAGGGAATTTTTGAGTTCGGAACTGCGGAGTGCTACATTTTGGAGTAAGTTATCTTTTTCTATAGTATCAAGGACAGCAAGTGCAGCGGCACAGCAGACGGGGTTGCCGCCGTAAGTTGTGGCATGGGAACCGGGGTTGAGGAGGTTGTGGAGAGGGAAGCCACTGGCGATGGATTCGTTGCGGACCCAGAAAGCGCCAAGAGGGAAGCCGTTGGCGATGCCTTTTGCCCAACTGATGGCGTCTGGCTTGGCATCTGGTGCGATGGACTGCCATGCGCACCAATGGCCTGTTCTGCCGAGGCCGCACTGGATTTCGTCATAGAGGAGTAATAGGTCGTGTTTGTCGCAGAGCTGTCGGAGGAAGAGGAGGAATTCGGGCTGAGCGGGGTGGATGCCGCCTTCGCCCTGAATTGGCTCGATGAGGATAGCTGCGACAGTTGGGTCAGCGGCGGCGTAGGTGATGGCGCGTTGGTCGCCGAAGGGGAGATGGAGGAAGCCATCGAGGAGAGGGGCGAAGCCAGTTTTGACTTTGTCCTGGCCGGTGGCGGAGATTGTGGCGAAGGTGCGGCCATGGAAACTGGATGTGAAGGTAATGATTTTGAAGCGGCGTCCTGTGGCATTGCCGAATCGGCGGACGAGTTTGATGAGGCCTTCGTTAGCTTCTGCACCGCTGTTGCAGAAGAAGCAACGGCCGGATTGAGAGGTGATTTGGTTGAGGCGGGAGGCGAGGAGGGCTTGAGGTTCTGAATAGAAGAGGTTGGAACAGTGGACGAGGCGGTTGGCCTGGGAGGTTACCGCTGCTGAGACGGCTGGATGACAATGACCGAGGGAGCAGACTGCGATGCCAGAGGAGAAGTCGAGGTATTCGTTGCCATCGGTATCCCAGACGGAGGCTCCGGAGCCGCGGGAGATTTCAAGCGGGAAGCGGGAGTAAGTTGGGAGGATGAATTGGTCGTAAAGGGGTTGGCTTGGTGTGGACATTTGATGGTGTTGTGGGGGTAAGGTAAGTTTAATGAGGTGGAGATGGCAAGAGAGAGGAGGAGGAGCGGTGTTGGCGAAGATGGGGAGAAGGGTGGGAAGAGGTGGGGTTGTTTGTGGGTGTGCTGGAAATGGATTGCAGAGGACAGAGGTGAGGTTGCATGATGGGAAGTATGGAAAGAAAGTTGACAGTTTTTGCATTTGTGGTTTGGATTATGATTGGTTTTGAAGCGAAAGGGCAGGTGGTGGGAGATGGGGGTAATGGGGGTAATAGGTATCGGCTTATGGATGGGATAGCTGCGGTTGTGAATGGGGAGGTGATTACAATTTCGCAGTTACGAGAGTTGACGATGGCTCGGGAATTGGCGCTGAGAGAGATGATGAGCGGGGAGGAACTGAAGAGGGAGGTTGAGCGGATTCGGAAGCAGGCGCTGCAGGATTTAATAGACCGACAGTTGATTTTGCAGGAATTTCGTAGGCGTGAGTTTACATTGCCGGAGTATGTGGTTGAGGATCGGATTAATCAGATAATCCGCGAGGAGTTTGGAGGGGATCGGCAGACATTTTTGCGGACGATTCTTGCACAGGGATATACCTTGAGCCGTTTTCGGGAGGTTGAGCGGGAGAAGTTGATCGTGCAGGCGATGCGACAGGCGAACGTGAAGGATGACTTTGTTGTTACGCCGCAGCAAGTGAGGGAGTATTATGTAAAGAATCGGCGGCAGTTTAGTGAGGAGGAGGAGATACGTTTGCGGATGATAGTTTTTCGAGGGGGTAAAGAGGGTGGAGAATTACCGACGTTGGAGGGTGGAGATAAGAAGAAGTTAGCGGAGGAGGTGCGCGCGAAGATAATAGGTGGGGCAGATTTTGTGCAGATGGCGCAGATGTATTCTGAGGATGAGACGACAGCAGAGGCGGGTGGAGATTGGGGATGGATAGGTCGAGAAACTTTGGCTGAACCGCTGGCGAAGGTTGCTTTTGGTTTAAAAACGGGTGAGGTTAGCCCGGTGGTTAGTTTCGGGGGGTCGTATTATCTTTTGCTTGTGGAGGAAAGAAAGAATGCGCGCGTTAAGCCGTTAGAGGAGGTGCAGAAGGATATTGAGCGAACGCTCCTGTTTGAGCATCGGCGACGGGCACAGGAGCGATGGTTGGAGGGGTTAAGGAGGAAGGCTTATATTCAAATTTTTGTTTGATGGACTTAATGGGGGAACTGCCACGGATAGGAATAACGGCTGGAGATCCCGGGGGTGTGGGGCCAGAGGTAGTTGAGAAGGCACTTCGTGTGGTTGGTGATGGAAGAGAAATGGGAGTAGAGTTTGTGCGAATAGGAGTGATGGAAGGCCGGGATAGCGGGAGAGCGACGTTGGAAGGTGCGCGGCTGGCACTTTCTGCACTTGA
Source organism: Chthoniobacterales bacterium (assembly GCA_026418675.1). Taxonomy (GTDB): domain Bacteria; phylum Verrucomicrobiota; class Verrucomicrobiia; order Chthoniobacterales; family DYNR01; genus JAOAAX01. The sequence continues at coordinate 34,994 of JAOAAX010000008.1, forward strand.
GGAAGCAATGGAGGGTTTGCAAAGCGGGGAACTGAAAGGAGTTGTGACCGGACCCGTATGTAAGCGGACGATGAGGGAGGTGGGTTTTAAGTATGCCGGGCAAACAGAGTTTTTTGCTGAGCGGAGTGGAGTTGGGGTGAACAAGGTGAGTATGTTGTTTGGAGCGCGAGTGTGGGGTGTTGGGTTGGTGACAATTCATGAGGCGCTAAGGAGGGTTGCTAGCCTAGTGAGTGAGGAGCGGGTGGAGGTTGCCGGTAGGCATTTGGCGGAATTTTTGGTGTGGAGAATTGGGCGCAAACCGCGTGTGGCAGTTGCTGGGTTAAATCCGCATGCGGGTGAAGGTGGGGAATTTGGGGATGAGGAGATGCGGTTGATTGTCCCTGCGATTGAGAAATTGCGAGGGGAGGGAGTGGCGGAGTGGGAGGGGCCATTGGCAGGGGACAGTATATTTCCACTGATGTTGGGAGGCAAGTTTGATGGGATGTTGGCAATGTATCACGATCAGGGGTTGGGGCCTTTGAAGGCGGTTTTTTTTCATGAGGCGGTAAATGTTACGTGGGGGTTGCCGTTTGTGCGGTGTAGTCCGGACCATGGGACTGGTTTTGAGATAGCGGGTAAGGGCGAGGCGAGTGCTGGGAGTATGGAGGCTGCTTTGAGGATTGCTGCGGAGCTTGTTGTTAAGCGGGTAGAAAAGATGAGTATGGTATCGAGAATTTGAGTTGGGGTAATTGTTGTAGGGGATGGTGTTAGGGGAGATTTTCGCTGGAAGCACGGGAGCGTTTTTAATTTAATAGTGGAGAATTTTCTCGATAAATGGAAATTAACGCTTTGGAGAATATGGCTAAAAAAGAGGAGAGAAGCATCTTTTCGTGCCGGGGATGAGAGGTTTTTTGCGAGTGATTCGTGCGAAGCGGTTTGTGCCGGAAGCAGGGGTAGTGATGGAGGATGGGGCTGTGGTGGTGAGGGAAGGGCAGATAGTAGATTCCGGCAAGTGGCGGGATGTGAAGCGCCGGCATGGGGGGAATTGTGGGATAGAAGAGGAATTTGAGGATGGAGTGATATTTCCGGGGCTTATTAATTCGCATGCACATTTAGAATATACGTGTATGAAGCGGGCGATTTTGCCGCCAAAGAGTTTTGCGAGCTGGCTTGAGCGGGTTGGGATGATGAAGCGGACGATAAGCGATTGGGAATTTTTGGATTCGATTCGGGAAGGGATGGCTGAGGCTGTTGGGAGCGGGACGACGACAGTTCTTTCGATGCTTTCGATGCCGCAACTTTTGCCGCGAGTGGGAGAGGCTCCGTTGCGCGTATGGTGGTTTTATGAGTTAGCGGATTTGCGGCACCGGATTGCGACGGATGATTTGATAGCGGGAGCATTGATGTTTTTTGATCAGCAGGAGAAGGGGCTTGGCGGGGTTGGGCTGTCTCCGCACTCTCCGTATTTGGCATCGAGGGAGCTATACCGGTTGACGCAGTTATGTAGTTTGAGGCTTGGGATGCCATGGGCGACGCACGTTGCGGAATCTGCGGAGGAGTATGCGATGTTCTGTAGGCGAAGTGGTGAGTTGTTTGAGTTTCTGGTGAGTTTGGGGCGTGATATGAGTGATTGCATGGGGTTAACTCCGTTGCAGATTGTCTTAGGGGAGTTAAAGGAGATACATCGGGCGATTTTGATACATTTGAATTATTTGGATGAGCGGGATGAAGAGCTGTTGGAGTTTTTGGGGCGGAGGTTGATGCTAGTGCATTGTCCGACTTCGCACTTATTTTTTGGACACAAGCCGTTTGGGTGTCGGCGGATGGAGGAGCTTGGAGTGCCAGTAGCACTTGGGACGGATAGCGGAGCGACAAGGAGTTCGTTGGATTTGCGGAAGGAGCTGAGGGTATTTCTCCAGCGGAATGGCTGGATTGGGGCAGTGCAGGGATGGCGAATGGTGACGAGGGTTCCGGCGGTGATGCTGCGAATGGGTCCATATATTGGGCATTTACGGCCTGGAGCGTATGCGGATTTTGTTGTCTGGAAAGATCCTGGTGGTGAAGGGGAGGATTTTTTTCGTGGGCTTGTGGAGCAGGAGGAGGGGCCGATTGGGGTGTGGGTTGGTGGGATTAAGAGGGTGGAGAGAGACGGGGAAGTGAAATGGGGCGTCGAGGAAATGGATAAGTAAATGGATAAATTTATCTAGTGGATGAAGAAGTCTATAAAATGAGGTGGAGAGAGGTAGAGTTTTTGATTGCAATTGGGGAGTGGGAGGTTTTAGGAGCGGGTAAAGAGGAGAGATAGAAGATGGATAAGATATTGGTTCATGGGGGGCGGAGGTTGCGAGGGAGTGTGCGAATCAGCGGGTCAAAGAATTCTGCATTGCCGATATTGGCTGCGTGTTTGCTGACACGGGAGCCGTGTGTTCTGCATCGGGTGCCTGATTTGAGTGATATACATTATATGCTTTCGATATTGGGGCAGTTGGGGTGTGAGGTTGAACGGGCGAGTGGGTCTGTGCGGATTACAGCGAAGGAGGTTGCGACAGTTGCTCCTTATAACATCGTGAGGAAGATGCGGGCATCGGTGTGTTTGCTAGGACCATTGTTGGGGAGGGAAGGGGAGGCGACCGTTTCGCTACCGGGAGGATGTGTAATAGGGGAGCGACCGATTGATTTGCATTTAAAAGGTTTTGAAGCACTTGGGGCAGCGGTCAGCGTGAAGCATGGGAATGTGCGGGTTTTGGCGCCGAAATTGCGTGGTGCGGAGATTAACTTGCGTGGGCGGTTTGGCTCGACTGTGCTTGGGACAGATAATGTGATGATGGCGGCAGTGTTGGCGGAGGGGAGGACAGTTATCGATGGGGCTGCGGAGGAGCCAGAGGTTGTGGATTTAGCGAATTTTTTAAATA
>JAOAAX010000092.1 GCA_026418675.1 Chthoniobacterales bacterium
TCCAGCCTCACCGCAGGCCAACCCTACACCTTTACCGACTCCGCCGACCTCGCCACCACCCCACGCCGCTTCCTGCGGCTCAGGGTGCAAGTCAACCCCTAACCAAACCCAAAAGGGAGCATTAATGCTCTCACTCTGAGAAAACATGAAAAAATTCCTTCAATCCTCCCTCCTCTTTGCACTGTTTCTTTCCTCCGCTAATCTTGCATTAAGCCAAGTTTACACCTTCAATGCGACTTTACGCGTGAATGGGAACCCAACACCCAACCAGCTAGTTGAGTTCCAAATCTACGTCCCGGAGGAAGTCACCCAGCCCCTGGGAGTCATCGTCTTTTCCAACGGCTCGGGCGAAGACCGCCGTTACATGGGTGCCGTAGGCTGGATTCAATCCTGGGCACGCTCCCTCGGCTATGCCGTGCTTGGGAGCAATTGGTCTATCCCAGATGACCTGATGAACAGCACCCGCCAGAACTTACAAGACGCTCTCAACCAGGCCGCAACCACAACAGGACGCTCCAACCTCATCAACGCCCCTATCTTCGCCCTTGGGAATTCCTTCGGCGGCATTTTTTCCCTTCATTTCCCCTTGCAAAACCCAGAACGGACACTTGGCTTCGCTGCCAGCAAAGGAGTGGATTTGCTCGAAACCTATGCCCAAACGGGTGTGCCAGGCCTAACAGGCTGGAATCAAATTTTTGGCGTCTGGAATCCCGGCGAAGTTGACGGCAACAGCGCCGTCCACCCATACGCCGTCCAACAAAGTTTCCAGCTTTGGCGCACCAAAAATGCCACGACCGCCTTTGTCCTCGAATACAACACCGGCCATTTTGACATGGATGGCCAATTCTACGACTTAGCCTTCATGACCTCCGCCGTAGCTCATGCCCTCCGCCATCCAGGCACCCCTCCATCCTCAACCCCAAATACCACTCTCTCTCTCTCCAACTTTACCCTCTCCTCCGGCTGGTATGCAGAACGACCAACTTTTACCGGCAACTTTGTAGCAACATGGAATATGACCTACCGTCCCACGTGGCCACAAATTGCGCCAGTGGCTAACTTCACCGGCAACGCCAGCATCGCTTCTTGGCTGCCCAATGAACTCATGGCTCGTGTTTATC
>JAOAAX010000093.1 GCA_026418675.1 Chthoniobacterales bacterium
TTCTTTATATTCAATCGCCGAAAAATACAATGTCAGTGTGGGTGAGATCAAACGATGGAATCGTTTGAGGGGAAATTTGATAAAAGAAGGACAAAGAATAATCATTTACACAAATTCTTCGGCATCTGGGGGAAGCGATTGATTTTTTGAATTTTTGTGGATAAATTTTTTTAGGTTGAAATACTTCCTTGACTGACCTGCTGAAAAGATAATAAATTTAAAATGGAGGTTTCATCATGGCGATATGTGAGAAGTTGAAAAGTTATCTTGATTCAAATGGGGTGAAGTATATTACCATTATTCATTCAACAGCGTTCACTTCGCAGGAGGTTGCAGCGAGTGTTCATATCAAAGGTAAGGAGTTTGCAAAGTGTGTGATTGTTAAATCAAATGGGAAATTTTTCATGCTTGTTGTTCCGGCTGATCATAAGGTAAATTTTGAGAAAGCGAAGAAAGTTTTAAATGTTGAGCAATTAGTTTTAGCAAGCGAGGAAGAGTTTAAGCAGATTTTTCCGGATTGTGAAACTGGGGCGATGCCACCATTTGGAAATTTATACAATATACCAGTTTATGTTGATGAAAAATTTAAGGCGAATGATGAGATAAGTTTTAATGGAGGAACACACAATGATGTTGTGAAGATGAAGATGGCTGACTATATTCGGCTTGTTGATCCTGTATTTTGCGATATAAGTGAGCATTTGTAAAGTAAAGCGGAGGGGGTGGGATTCGAACCCACGATCCCGCTTTAGCGGGATAGCGGTTTTCGAGACCGCCCCGATCATCCACTCCGGCACCCCTCCTGATTGCGTTTCAAATTTAAAAAAATAAAGCCAAAGATACAATCTAACTCCATTCAAAACCTTATCACTTGAAGATTTTATGTTCTTCGCAATCAAACTCATCAAACTTGTTTCATTTTTTGCTTTAGATTAAATTAACGGCGAAATTGTGAAATAAAATCTTTTCCAGACTTTAAAGATGAGTGATAAAATTGTCATTAAAGGTGCTCGTGTTCACAATTTGAAAAATATAGATATTGAACTTCCCAAGAATCAGCTTATTGTCTTTACAGGCGTAAGTGGTTCTGGTAAATCATCCCT
>JAOAAX010000094.1 GCA_026418675.1 Chthoniobacterales bacterium
GGCCAACCCTACACCTTCACCGACTCCGCCGACCTCGCCACCACCCCACGCCGCTTCCTCCGGCTCAAAATCGTCACAAATCCATAAAATCCCCTTTTGTTTAAATGAAAAAAAGTCATTTTTTTCTTTATATTTTTGCTATATTGGATATAATTATCCTTTTTTTCTCGAATTCTCACGCCCAAGTCTATGATTTCACTGCAACAATGCCGTGGAACGCCACTTGGGCATTCCGCATATATGTGCCAGAGGAAGTAACAGATCCAAAAGGCGTCATTGCGTTTTCCAATGGCACAGGTGAAGACCGCCGCTACATGACATCTGTAACTTGGGTTCAGTCATGGGCTCGTAGTATGGGCTACGCGGTTTTGGGTTCAGAAGTTAATTTCATCAATACCCTTAACCCGACAAACACCCGAATCCAAATTGATACAATCCTCAACACTGCAGCAAATATTACCGGTCGCCATTCCCTTGCCAATGCACCCCTCTTTACTGTGGGAAATTCCGAAGGCGGTATAGATTCGCTCAGCCTCCTTCCCATGTATCCAGAGCGCACTTTAGCCGCATCCGCCAGTAAGGGCTCAGACCTTAACAACACCTACCTCTCAGGCAACAGTGGCTGGACTGGCGTTCCCTCGATTTGGGTCCCTGGTGAAACAGACGACAGTAGCGTTGTTAACCCTTTCGCAGCACAGACCAAATTCCAACTTTGGCGGAACAATGGTGCAGCTGCAGCTTTTGCTCTCGATTATGCCACTGGTCACTCTGATGTGGATAACCAGTATTACGACATTTCGGCAATTCTACTTGCGGAAGCTCATCGGCTCCGCCACCCCGGCACTGTTTCCCCTCCTCCAGCCAATCGCCCAACCCTTACAGTTCTCCCGCATAGCTCAGGCTGGCTCGCAGAACGAACGTTCTTCAACAACTCGTCCAGCTCCGTAAACACGCTGTGCAATTTAACGATCCGCCCTACCTGGCCGCAAATCGCACCAGTCGCAAACTTCACGGGTAACGCCACTTCTGCTTCGTGGCTGCCGAGCGAGATCATGGCACGAGTTTACCG
>JAOAAX010000095.1 GCA_026418675.1 Chthoniobacterales bacterium
GTCTGAAGAAAAGGCGGCCGCAGAGGAGCGGCTGCCGCTTGGTCTCAATCCCCTTATGAAAGTCGGGGAGTCTGAAGCGGACACCAACCTCAATCCCCGTTTCCGCCGCGAGTCTCAATCCCCTTATGAAAGTCGGGGAGTCTGAAGCGCGAGCTGGTAAGCCGGCGTGTCGCGCTGTCGTCTCAATCCCCTTATGAAAGTCGGGGAGTCTGAAGCCGCAGGCCGCCCTCAGTTGTGGCGAGTAAAGAGTCTCAATCCCCTTATGAAAGTCGGGGAGTCTGAAGGTAGACAGGGAGGACATTGGGCTTTTGCTCAAGCGTCTCAATCCCCTTATGAAAGTCGGGGAGTCTGAAGCAAGGCTAGGCCGCCTAGCACAACGCTTGTCGTAGTCTCAATCCCCTTATGAAAGTCGGGGAGTCTGAAGCGCCCCCGTCCTTCCCCTGCAGGAGGTGTCGCTGTCTCAATCCCCTTATGAAAGTCGGGGAGTCTGAAGAGGTCTTCACCCGCGCCGCAATGGCGCGGGTGGAGGTCTCAATCCCCTTATGAAAGTCGGGGAGTCTGAAGTTGACACAAGGGAGGCATGGAAAATCGCCAAGGTCTCAATCCCCTTATGAAAGTCGGGGAGTCTGAAGGGCTGGCCGGTGCCCGCTTGGATGATTTATGGCCGTCTCAATCCCCTTATGAAAGTCGGGGAGTCTGAAGGGTTGACGATTTCGAAATCGTCGACCAGGGAACCGGTCTCAATCCCCTTATGAAAGTCGGGGAGTCTGAAGCCGAAGCAGTTGCTATTGTGCGCGCGCTCAAAAGTCTCAATCCCCTTATGAAAGTCGGGGAGCCTGAAGGGCCCTTGTCGCCTTACGTGGGAGCGCACGGGCGTCTCAATCCCCTTATGAAAGTCGGGGAGCCTGAAGGCCTGGAAGGAGGCCTTGCCCGGCGCTGAAAAGTCTCAATCCCCTTATGAAAGTCGGGGAGCCTGAAGTCTACCTCATGGAAGCCTTGTCGCGCAAGGCCTGGCGGGCACGTTTGCGGACAAGATCGCCAAGATTGTCG
>JAOAAX010000096.1 GCA_026418675.1 Chthoniobacterales bacterium
GGCATCTTCGGCGTCTTCTTCTTCAGGCTCCCCGACTTTCATAAGGGGATTGAGACGTTCTCAGCTCTGTGACAGACAGAGCCTCGTCCCTTCAGACTCCCCGACTTTCATAAGGGGATTGAGACGCACAAAATCCTTGAGAGGAAAGAAGGGGGTTACTTCAGGCTCCCCGACTTTCATAAGGGGATTGAGACAGCGCCAGGCAGCGCCTTTTTCCAGTCCTCCTGGGCTTCAGGCTCCCCGACTTTCATAAGGGGATTGAGACGCCACGAAAGCGAGGCGCAGGGCCTCGCATAACACTTCAGGCTCCCCGACTTTCATAAGGGGATTGAGACCCGGACACGAGCAGGGCACGGACCCCCTCCCTTTGCTTCAGGCTCCCCGACTTTCATAAGGGGATTGAGACGGCCGCGATGCCGAGAAGGGAAACGATTTCGGTCTTCAGACTCCCCGACTTTCATAAGGGGATTGAGACAATTTTTTGGGAACTTTGTAGCCGCTCTCCGCGCTTCAGACTCCCCGACTTTCATAAGGGGATTGAGACGGGTGGGAGGTATCCCTCCTCGGCCGCGAGGCCCTTCAGACTCCCCGACTTTCATAAGGGGATTGAGACGGCCAGCTGGAATCGGGCGATTGTGCCCGTCGACTTCAGACTCCCCGACTTTCATAAGGGGATTGAGACGCACAACGCCCGCTGGATGAGGCGCTGCGCAAACCTTCAGACTCCCCGACTTTCATAAGGGGATTGAGACTTTTTAACATAGTGCTTCATCATTGACCTCAAGCTTCAGACTCCCCGACTTTCATAAGGGGATTGAGACCCGATCCTGACGGCGGGAACTCGGCGATGATCTCGCTTCAGACTCCCCGACTTTCATAAGGGGATTGAGACTAGGGGGCGGGCCGGATCGACCACGGATCCGGCTTCAGACTCCCTGACTTTCATAAGGGGATTGAGACCCTGGTGACCAGGGGCCCGCCATTGCGAAGGCCTTCAGACTCCCCGACTTTCATACTGTCTCTTATACACATCT
>JAOAAX010000097.1 GCA_026418675.1 Chthoniobacterales bacterium
TGCCCGCCAGGCCTTGCGCGACAAGGCTTCCATGAGGTAGACTTCAGACTCCCCGACTTTCATAAGGGGATTGAGACACAAAGAGACCGTCTGACGAGCAGAGTCCCCAAACTTCAGACTCCCCGACTTTCATAAGGGGATTGAGACTTGTCAGCTTGGGCTTTAAGAAGGACAAACTCATCTTCAGACTCCCCGACTTTCATAAGGGGATTGAGACTCCTTCAGTTTTCTTGCCTCGGCCATTTTTTCGGCTTCAGACTCCCCGACTTTCATAAGGGGATTGAGACGGCCACTTGTTGCCCGCCGCGCGGTAGTGCGCCTTCAGACTCCCCGACTTTCATAAGGGGATTGAGACGTCGTCCAACTCTGCCATCTCGGCCACAAACTCTTCAGACTCCCCGACTTTCATAAGGGGATTGAGACACAACATCCCCGCCTGATGCAGGCGGGGTCTTCAACTTCAGACTCCCCGACTTTCATAAGGGGATTGAGACCGGCTTGCGCCACCAGCGTCGACGTGATGTACACTTCAGACTCCCCGACTTTCATAAGGGGATTGAGACGCATTCCGCGGCCACATGGGCCACGGATCGCCCCTTCAGACTCCCCGACTTTCATAAGGGGATTGAGACTCGTGGGTGATAGTTTTTCGTGCTTCTTTTTTGTCCTTCAGGCTCCCCGACTTTCATAAGGGGATTGAGACCGGTACGGCCAAGTGATCGAACCACGCCTCATCTTCAGGCTCCCCGACTTTCATAAGGGGATTGAGACCTTGTCCAGTTCGTCGAGGCAGACCACGACGAACCTTCAGGCTCCCCGACTTTCATAAGGGGATTGAGACGTCGCCTCGGCCGGAGCCTGCTGACGATTGATCTTCAGGCTCCCCGACTTTCATAAGGGGATTGAGACGTCTTCGACAGCGGCCACAGATCGATCAGCCGCCTTCAGACTCCCCGACTTTCATAAGGGGGCTGAGATCGGCCCGGCTTGGTAGCAACAGGACCGGGCACCCGGCGAGCGTCGGGCGCCTGACC
>JAOAAX010000098.1 GCA_026418675.1 Chthoniobacterales bacterium
GCCCGCCAGGCCTTGCGCGACAAGGCTTCCATGAGGTAGACTTCAGACTCCCCGACTTTCATAAGGGGATTGAGACCACGACTGCGATCAGGACGCCGTCCCAGTCTTCCTTCAGACTCCCCGACTTTCATAAGGGGATTGAGACACGATAGCGGCCGCAAGGCCGCCCACTACGCCCCTTCAGACTCCCCGACTTTCATAAGGGGATTGAGACCTCCCTAAATTGGGTAGGCAGGCGCCCGGCCGCCCTTCAGACTCCCCGACTTTCATAAGGGGATTGAGACCGAGGCCGCTTGGCGCTTGTCTGCGCCAGGAAGCTTCAGACTCCCCGACTTTCATAAGGGGATTGAGACTGTTGGTCAACGCGCGCTTGACCGCGCCAGCCGGGCTTCAGACTCCCCGACTTTCATAAGGGGATTGAGACTGGGATTTCATAATCACCATTTTCTTTTCATTACTTCAGACTCCCCGACTTTCATAAGGGGATTGAGACGTTGGGTGAAAGCCTGAGCCAGGATCAAACTCTACTTCAGACTCCCCGACTTTCATAAGGGGATTGAGACTCGGCTGCGACGCCGAGGAGGGAGACTCTCTCGGTCTTCAGACTCCCCGACTTTCATAAGGGGATTGAGACCACGGAACGTCCCGCAGAATCGCAGATATAGTACTCTTCAGACTCCCCGACTTTCATAAGGGGATTGAGACTCTGGACCCTTTCCTTCAGTTTTCTTGCCTCTTCAGACTCCCCGACTTTCATAAGGGGATTGAGACTTCGGGGAGGACGGATTAGCTCCCTGGTCGACCTTCAGACTCCCCGACTTTCATAAGGGGATTGAGACCATAGATCAGCCAGGCTGGCACCGGCCAGCCACCTTCAGACTCCCCGACTTTCATAAGGGGATTGAGACTGCGGCGCACCCCCCAGATCCACCAGTTTTGAGGGCTTCAGACTC
>JAOAAX010000099.1 GCA_026418675.1 Chthoniobacterales bacterium
GATTGAGACACGTTGTGTCGGGTTTGGGGGCGGGCAGGTCCTTCAGACTCCCCGACTTTCATAAGGGGATTGAGACGGGCCGGGCACCGGGGTTACCCGCCGGTGCGGGCCCTTCAGACTCCCCGACTTTCATAAGGGGATTGAGACACTCGCCACAACTGAGGGCGGCCTGCGGGGAGCTTCAGACTCCCCGACTTTCATAAGGGGATTGAGACTGAGATCTTTGATGTCCATCTTGTGTGCCCCTCTTCAGACTCCCCGACTTTCATAAGGGGATTGAGACAAAATGAAAAACACAACCATGAGCAACCAACCCCTTCAGACTCCCCGACTTTCATAAGGGGATTGAGACGACATAACCCCCGTGATGGCACGGGCGTCAAAACTTCAGACTCCCCGACTTTCATAAGGGGATTGAGACGCCTTCATCTCTTGTTCGTACCATGTCATTAAAGCTTCAGACTCCCCGACTTTCATAAGGGGATTGAGACGCCACAAACGCGAGGCGCAGGGCCTCGCACAGCGCTTCAGACTCCCCGACTTTCATAAGGGGATTGAGACGCGGTATCCCGGGTCAAGGTGCCACAGTACGCTTCAGACTCCCCGACTTTCATAAGGGGATTGAGACGGCGGCAAGGGCCGGATACCCGCACGACCGGGCTTCAGACTCCCCGACTTTCATAAGGGGATTGAGACCTGGGAGAGGAGGGCCCGCACTGCCTGTCTGGTGCTTCAGACTCCCCGACTTTCATAAGGGGATTGAGACTGGACGGTTAGGGAGGTGACCCCCCTTGGCTGCTTCAGACTCCCCGACTTTCATAAGGGGATTGAGACCTTTTTGTTAGTCGAGTATGTCGATCCCATGCCTTCAGGCTCCCCGACTTTCATAAGGGGATTGAGACCGGCCCGGCTTGGTTGCAACAGGACCGGGCACCCGGCGAGCGTCGGGT
>JAOAAX010000100.1 GCA_026418675.1 Chthoniobacterales bacterium
CCCGCCAGGCCTTGCGCGACAAGGCTTCCATGAGGTAGACTTCAGACTCCCCGACTTTCATAAGGGGATTGAGACTTACTTGTGGGTTTTGTTTGGTCGTCTTTTTTCTCTTCAGACTCCCCGACTTTCATAAGGGGATTGAGACCTCGTCGTGACCTAGCAAGACCGCGCGTCGCGCGCTTCAGACTCCCCGACTTTCATAAGGGGATTGAGACTTCGCGCCGGCCCGGATGGCCCGGTCCAGCGCTTCAGACTCCCCGACTTTCATAAGGGGATTGAGACTTTGATTCCACCCCTCAAACGAGGGGGCTTCAGACTCCCCGACTTTCATAAGGGGATTGAGACTGCAAATCTTTTTTGAGATCTTTGAGGTCCATTTCTTCAGACTCCCCGACTTTCATAAGGGGATTGAGACCGCGTAGTGGGCTACTTTGAGCCCGTTATTGTCTTCAGACTCCCCGACTTTCATAAGGGGATTGAGACATTTTTACCAACACAGCCCCCTCGGACTCGTACCTTCAGACTCCCCGACTTTCATAAGGGGATTGAGACATGTAGCCGACCCCCCCGAGGTCGAGTTCCATCTCTTCAGACTCCCCGACTTTCATAAGGGGATTGAGACGAGGGCGGGAGCAAACCCTCCTCGGCCGCGATGCCGCTTCAGACTCCCCGACTTTCATAAGGGGATTGAGACAGGCACACGAGGCCAATTTGGATGCGATCGAGTTCTTCAGACTCCCCGACTTTCATAAGGGGATTGAGACAGAATTTGCACCCCCCAGTACTGGGGGTGCAGGCTTCAGACTCCCCGACTTTCATAAGGGGATTGAGACATTGAGAACATAAGGTCTGCAGCCACCTGCTCGGGCTTCAGACTCCCCGACTTTCATAAGGGGATTGAGACCGATTCTTTCTGTTGTGTAGGGGGGTTTGCCTCAGCCTTCAG
>JAOAAX010000101.1 GCA_026418675.1 Chthoniobacterales bacterium
GGATTGAGACACGAGAAAAGTATCGTTGCCAGCCGCATCTTTCTTCAGACTCCCCGACTTTCATAAGGGGATTGAGACAATTATCCCCAGCGCTTCTGCCGTCTGCGCTGGTCTTCAGACTCCCCGACTTTCATAAGGGGATTGAGACTTGTGGGCGTTTTTGTTACGTCACGTTGTATGACGCTTCAGACTCCCCGACTTTCATAAGGGGATTGAGACTGATGCAGGCGGGGGCCTTCAAGCTTCTTGGCAGCTTCAGACTCCCCGACTTTCATAAGGGGATTGAGACCGGATCGATTCNCTGGTCGACGATTTCGAAATCGTCTTCAGACTCCCCGACTTTCATAAGGGGATTGAGACGTCTGTGGGTTCGACTCGCTCGCCGCAGTTTTCGGTCTTCAGACTCCCCGACTTTCATAAGGGGATTGAGACTACGCCCCCATGTTGATGCCGCGCTCTTGCAGACTTCAGACTCCCCGACTTTCATAAGGGGATTGAGACGGGGGGCAGGACCCCCTCAACGAGATACTTTTCAACTTCAGACTCCCCGACTTTCATAAGGGGATTGAGACACCCTCTGTCGTACAGAGTCCCCAGAACTTGCCTTCAGACTCCCCGACTTTCATAAGGGGATTGAGACCGTGGGCCACGGATCGGCCCGCGTGATCACATACTTCAGACTCCCCGACTTTCATAAGGGGATTGAGACGAATTTGCAGACTATGGTAATGTCATCTGCGTATTCTTCAGACTCCCCGACTTTCATAAGGGGATTGAGACATCACATATGTGATACTCCCTAAAATTCTTGGGACTTCAGGCTCCCCGACTTTCATAAGGGGATTGAGACTGATGAGAGGCGCATCCCTCATTGCCTCCTCCCCTTCAGGCTCCCCGACTTTCATAAGGG
>JAOAAX010000009.1 GCA_026418675.1 Chthoniobacterales bacterium
GGGCTGCTGGGGCTGAAGCCCACGCCGCGCGAGAAACTGCAGGCAATGCCCCTCCGCGAACTCCATGCTCTGAGCAAAGAATTAAAGACAAAGTTATCAAATAAGCTTAAATTTTAAAATCGAAATCAATAATTTTTCCAGCATTTTGGATTTTCCCGCGTTTTCCAAAAGCAAACACAACTAGCGAGAATGACTGCTAAAATAATAAAAATAAAGCTATTTAAATGAATTAAAACTTCATTTAACATACAGTTTTAATCATTTAACAAGTGTTTATTTTACTACTAATAAAATTCAAAAGTTCTTTCTAATAATTTTTCTTCAAGTCTAGGGAAAAATTAGTAATTTAGTTTTTTCTTATTCTTTAAAAAAATAAATGATGGAGCATATTTTTTATTTTGAAGTGGCTTTAATTTCCAAAATGAAAAAGCGGAAGGAGATTGAACTCCTTCCGCTCACGAGCTGAACGGTTTACCGTTCTAACCCAAACCGCAATAAGAAGCCAAATTCCAATTAAATTGCCTGATCTCCAGTTTCTTCAGTTCGAATTCGAATCGCCTCCTCTACAGGATAGACAAACACCTTCCCGTCACCAATTTTTCCCGTTTTGGCAGCCTTAACAATGGCAGCAGTCGCCCTTTCCAAAAGATTATCCGAAAGGACAACTTCAATTTTTATTTTGGGCAAGAAATCAACTGTATATTCACTTCCCCTATATATTTCGGTGTGACCTTTCTGGCGACCAAAACCTTTTACCTCACTAACAGTCATGCCCTCTATCCCAAGTTCTGAGAGAGCTTCCTTAACTTCCTCTAGTTTGAATGGCTTGATAATCGCTTCAATCTTTTTCATAGCACGATAAATCTTGTTGTTTTATTTTTTTTCGTTTTATTTTAGCTTGCTTTTTGAGGAACTACTTGTTGGGCATGAAATCTGGATAAGCTTGTTGGCCATGCTCGCCAACGTCTAATCCTTCTTCCTCTTCCTCGGGCGAAACTCGTATTCCGCTAATCGCCTTCAATGCACCAAAGATGAGGAGGGAAGCCAAAAAGGCAAATAAAGAAATAGAAACAGTTCCAAGTAATTGAACACCAAAATTACCACCCCCAAAAATCCCTACGGCAACTGTTCCCCAGTTTCCGCAAACTCCATGCACAGAAATCGCACCCACAGGATCATCAATCTTGATTTTGTCAAAAAATAGGACGGAAATTACTACGAGAATTCCCGCAATAATTCCAACGAGAATCGCCGGCCACGGGTTGATAGCATCCGCACCTGCTGTGATTCCTACTAAACCAGCTAAGATACCGTTGAGAGCCATAGACAAGTCAGGCTTTCTCAGGAGAACCCAGGATGTCAACGATGCAGCGACACCACCTGCAGCCCCAGCTAATGAAGTAGTAACAAAAACATGAGAAACTCCCACTGGTTCAGCACTTAAGACAGAACCTCCATTAAAGCCATACCATCCCAGGAAAAGCATAAATACCCCAATCGTAGCCAATGGCATACTATGCCCAAGAATAGGGCGAATTTTCCCGTCGGGAAGATACTTGTTTCTACGAGGTCCAAGGAGCAAAACTGCAGCAAGTGCCGCATAACCTCCAAACGCATGAACGAGGGTAGATCCAGCAAAATCAGCGAAACCCATCTCTTTTAGCCAACCTCCACCCCATTGCCATGAACCCGTAATGGGATAAATAAATGTAACCAAAAGGGTTGCACCTATCATAAAGGGGGCAAGTTTAACTCTTTCAGCAACAGCACCAGACACAATCGTCGCCGCGGTAGCAGCAAACATTGCTTGGAAGATAAAATCTCCCCAGTATGTATATCCAGGGTTATACTCACTCGTTAAATTTGAAACAATAGCATCAGGTTCCGTGAAGCTGTTAGCAATAGGCGATCCTAAAGCGAAAATTTTGCCAATTGTCCAATTATCTCCGGGATACATAGAGTTAAACCCATAGGCCGCATAAGTGAGCATTCCTACGCAAATGATAAATACATTTTTGAAAAGGATGTTTGTTGTGTTTTTTGATTGCGTTAATCCACTTTCCACACAAGCAAAACCCAAATGCATGATAAAAACTAAGGCAGCCGCTATGCAAATCCAAAGATTATTGACCGCAAAAGTGGCATAGTCGGCTGCTTTCCCCTGCCAAAATTTCTCCGTTGGCTTCAATTCCTCGGCAGGCGCTTGATCCGCGGTAACTTCTACCGTCTCTGCCACTACAATTTGCGTTGTCGAAGCAGATTGTGGCACTGCTTGTTCAGCCCCAGGAGGGTTTTCTGCAAATGCTGAACTTGCAAATGCTAAGGCTACAGTAAATGTCAGGATTTTTGATATTCGAGTTAGATTTCTTATAATCTGCATAAGTTGGACTCCTTTTTTACGTATAATTTTCGAGTTGTTGTTTGTTTGAAAACACCCACCTGTAGCAACTCGTGTGCCAATTTTATCTAACTTGCAATATTCCTTGCAAGTGTTGAAAACATAAACTGCACCCTCATTCGTAGACTATTTCTTTGAAGCCCTATAATAATTTTTTTACAATGACTCATTCCCCAAAAGCGTATCTTACAAACCATAAAGGAATAATAAATTTAGATGGAACTCTCAGTAGCGGCCAAGTATTCCATTGGAAGAAGGTTTGTGATGACATATGGGAAGGATTAATTGAAAACGAATTTGTTCGGTTAAAACAAACCAACGAAGGTATGCTAGAAGTATTAAAAGGAGATAGGGAAAAAATTTTTCATTATTTTGCACTTGACCACGATTTGGGATTAATTTACGCTAATTTTCCCAATAGTGATTATACCAACAAAGTAATCGAATTTTGCAGAGGCATCCGTATTATTCGCCAACCTTTCTGGGAGTGTCTTGCAACATTTCTCTTCTCAACCCAAAAACGAATTTGGCACATCAAACAAATTTCTTGGAACCTTCGTGTCAAATTTGGTGAAGAAATTGAAAATAGTGGTCATTTTTCTTTCCCAACCGTCGAACAAATTGCCTCTACTCCTGTGGCTGAGCTGGGAAACTGCAAATTAGGCTTTCGGGCCCGATTCCTCTCTGAAACCGCTAAACAATTACTTTCAAAATACATTTGTGAAGACCAACTTTCCAAAGCACCAACTCCTGAATTAATCAACCAACTTTGCTCTTTACCGGGAGTTGGAAGGAAAGTTGCTGCATGTGTGGCCTTATTTGCTTTCGGCCGCTTGGAAGCAGTCCCCGTAGATGTATGGATTGAACGTGTTCTGCAAAGAATTTTTCCACATTTGGCAAAACACTCGAGAGAAAAATTGGAAAAAGCTGCTTATAAAAAATTTGGCAGGTATGCAGGATATTTCCAACAGTATTTGTTCCATTACGTGCGAACTACAAAGGACTTCCCCTCCTCTGCTTCGTTCAACTTCTGAAAATTAAAAAATTGCTGAAAGAAATTGCAATGACTCCCCATTTTATTAACCTCCTCGTTAAAAACTAAAAAAGCTAATGCAGCTTTCTTTCAGCCAAGCCAGTATTCTTCAGATACGGCGCCAACGCGAAAAAGTCGAGTTTCTACTTGCAAACTTTCTCTCTCTCCTAGCACATCTATTAATTTTCAGCCTTTTTAATATCAGTATCTTGCAAATTTTCAACAAGAAAACTTCAACTAACCCAATTGAAATAATTGAATTTCAATTAGAACCAATTAAAGAACAAATTAAACAAACCCGAGATTTTATTGATAGTTCCGGATTATCGCTAGCAGAAAAACCTCCCAATGATGCTCAATTTGAATCCGATCGCAATACCATCGCAGCCTCAGAAAAACAAGGTTCTGGTCCAGCTTGGCTTCCAAAAATAGAAGGCCATAATACGCCATTCCTGGAATTGGAGGAATCAGAATTATCTTTCGAAAACAATCAGAAACTCAAATCAAACACTATCGTTACAAGCGAAATCCTTCCTTCTCATTCTCATAACGAGCATGTCATCGAAAATCCTAACTCCGTTTCACAACAAACTTTAAAACAATCCATAGCAAGCGAATCAATAACGCAAATGGAAATTGTTCCAAAAGACAAGGAATTAGAAATTCATACAAAAAATATAGAGAATACATCAATCGAATTACCTACGAAGGTCGAGTTAGAAAACTTACAACCATCAATCCAGCAGCCTTTATCACAAATAAAACCCTCCCCAACAAACGAATCTACTTACCAACCTCAGAAAAGAATATCTCGCATAGAAGGTGGCATCAGTAACCGCGGTAAAAGTTCCGTAAGTGCTGTTGGCACACCACTCGGCAAATACAAAAAAGCTCTAACCGATGCTATTGGTTCTAGATGGTATTTTTATATTAAGCAAAATTTAAGTTTGATGACAGTAGGAACAGCAATTATTCGTTTTTATGTTATGCCATCCGGTAAAGTTTCTGGTGTAAAAGTTCTATCTAACACTTCAAGCGAAAGCTTCGCTTCTGTCAGCATACGTGCCATAGTGGATGCAGAAATACCTCCAATGCCACCAGAAGTAGCTGAATTGCTCGAAAACAATAGAATAGAGGTGGACTATACATTCTCTATTTTTTCTAACTAAACTTTTTTGCCCCGATTCAACTTTTCCCAAATAGCTATGATTGACTTCTTTCTTCAAGGCGGAATCTTTATGTTTTTTTTAGTTGCTCTTTCTATTTTGGCACTAGGGGTAATAATTTGGCGAGGTTATGCACTTCGAAGGAGTGCAGTTTTGCCTCAAAACTTAATCGAAGCGATTGAAAAATTTCGCCCAGAAGAACCACCAACAAAGCTACTCCAGCTTGTAGATAAACAAACGGCTCCCCTTGCAATTGTCATTCGAGTCCTCTTAGGACACATCCATTGGCCTATTGAAGAAGCAAGAGAAGCCGTCCAAACTACTGCCCGCAGGGAAATCGCTCACCTCGAGAAAGGCCTAGTGTTTCTCGAAATGGCAACTGGTGTAGCTCCCCTCTTCGGTTTATTAGGGACACTTTCAGGTTTAGTCAACGTCTTTGCAAACTTAGGAGAAGGAGGAGACCCTGCTCAGGTAGCACGCGGTATTTCTGAGGCTCTCAACACAACAATTGTCGGGCTCTCAGTGGCAGCTCCAAGTCTCGTAGCTTATCACTATTTTGTAAGGAAAGTCGAAATGATGAGCATTGAAATGGAGTCCCTCCTCGGGGATTTAGTTATCAAACTTTTTCAGCTTCAAAAACAAACCTCTAATCAAACGAAAAAAACAACTCATCTAGAAGAATGATTAATTTTAAAAGATATTCACGTCAGGAATGAAATTCTACCAGAAAACTCGACATCCCCCTGTTCCAATGATCTTACCTCTAATAGACATTCTTGCTATACTTCTTGTCTTCTTTATCGTAACCACGACTTTTAAAAAACCAGAACCGCGTATTAAAATCCGACTCCCCGAGTCCGCTACAGCTACAGAAGACCACAAACAACGTTCAGAATTAATCGTTCTCACAGTTCTAAATGAACAGAATATAGAACTTAATGGCAGGCCCATTAAGCTGGAGGATTTAATCCCAACTTTGCGTAGTACACGAGAAACAAACCCTCAAAAAGCATTCGCTTTAAAAGCCGACCGACAAGCACCTTTTGGACTTATTGTAAAAATAATGGACGCACTGCGAATTGCTGGTATCCCGAATGTTTCAGCTTTCGCAGAAGCAACTCAAAATAAAGAACAACCTCAAAAATGATCTTGGAGATCGTTAAATATGGCCATCCAGCCCTAAGAGCTCGTGGAGCAAGAATCAAAAAAGTAGATCAGCGCATACGGGAACTAGCAGCGAACATGATAGAAACGATGATCGCTGCTGACGGTTGTGGATTAGCTGCTCAGCAAATCGGGATTCCCCTTCGACTTTGTGTTGTGGATATTCGTGAAGTCCAAAACCGCCCCAGCCGCATGTGGATCAATAGCAACGAGGTTGATCCAAATAAGTTTATGCCACTTGTCCTCATTAACCCTGAAGTCGAAACTTTGGGCAGCGAAGAAGCTGGAACCGAAGGCTGCCTCAGCTTACCAGGAATAACAGCGGAAATCTTACGCCCAGCTAGAGTCAAAGTCACCGCAACAAACTTGGAAGAAGAGACAATTCAATTCGAAGCCGCTGGTTTGCTCTCACGCGCCATCCAACATGAGTTTGATCACCTTAATGGCGTTCTCTTTATTGATCGAATGGACCTCAAGACACGGGAAGCAGTTCAGCCATTATTAGATAAAATTACCCCTAATAAGAGTCATTTTCTCCATTAATCAAATTCATTTTTTTTGAGAAAAGTTTTCAAGCAGTCTCAAGATCGAAGGAGCTAATGTAAAAAGTAAAACTGCATTAGTTATGGCATGCGCAGCATCATAAGGGAAACTGAGGATATTTGCTGCTATAAACGTTTGAAGACTTAACGGAGAATAATAGAAGAGCCAGGAGTAAAAATTCAAAAGCAAGGCAGCAAAAAAAGCACAAGCAACTCCCAAAAAAGCCATTCCCCAGCGTGTTGGACTGGGTATTAATTTTTTAAACACGCCAGCCAACAAACCACAACAACCCCAAGCTATCATTTGCCACGGAGTCCATGGACCATGGCCAAGAAAAAAATTTGTAACCAATGCAGCAGCAAAGCCACAGGACATACCAGCCCGTGAACCCAAATGAAGCCCCGAAATAATCACAAAAAAAGTTGTGAACTGAAATCCGGGAATTGCAGCAAAAGGAAGTCTCCCCAAAACAGCAAACGAAGTTAAAACCGATAAAACCGCAATATCTTTGGAATTCCAACGGCCAGATTCGACTATTAACGCCGCGATTACCAAAATCCCCAGCAAAAAAATCCCTATTAGGGTAACGATCACTTCCCAAAGCGCTCCTTACCTCTTAGTTAAAAAACCAACCAGCTCAATTTCCGCTGTCTGGGGGAACATGTCGAATATTTCAACGCTTTCAAGTTGCCAATTTATACTTAATCGAACCAAATCCCGTGAAAAAGTTGCAGGATTACAGCTCACATAAATAATTTTTACAAAATTCATTTCTAAAATTTCCTTAACAACGGATTTAGATAGTCCAGATTCCGGAGGATCCAAAAGCAGAAAAGCGTTCCGATTTTTAATATATGGCTTCAGTTTTGGGATTTCTTCATCCACATTTCCTACTATCCAATTACAATTTGGAATCTCTAACAATTTGGCTGCTGCAATCGCACGAGCATTCCAATCTATCCCATAAACTTCTTTAAATTTTGAAGCAGCCTTTTCACTCAAAAAACCACATCCACAGTAAGCATCAAGTAGAACCTCTCCACCGGCCTCTAATTCCGAAGTAACAGAACTCCTTAATATTTCTGCTACTTCATCATTAACCTGTCGAAAACCACTATATGCTTTGTGTCTCGAGTTCCATAAAGTCTGATGACCATTCCGAAGCCTCCGCCTTAAACACAATTCCCAGAGTTTATTATTAACTTCTTCATCCGCTAATAGACAACTTGTCACAGAAATAACCCTCTTGGGACGATCTTTTGAAAAAAAACCGACTTTCCCATCCCTTATATGGACAGTTACTCGATTTCTGTATCCATAATGTTTAGGGCTTGGCACAACTCTTCGAATTTTTATGCCATCTATTTTTGCTATCTTTTTGATGATTTCTTCAACTTGCCGAGTTTTTAACGCAACTTGCATTTCATACGGAATATGCTGGTAGACACAACCACCGCATAATTGATACCACTGGCATGGCGGAATAATCCTTGCAGGATTCTCTTCTACAACTTTAAGGAGCTTTCCAATCACATAATCTTTCTTTTCTTCCGCTGCCTCCGCAACAATCAGCTCACCTTGCAGGACATAAGGCACAAACCATATTTTTCCCTTACATCGCCCTAGCCCCCATCCACCAAACACAATTTCCTCGATCCTGATTTCTACAAATTCTTGAGAAACCATAAATGCCAACTTATCATTTTTAAATCACTTCCTTGCCTATCTTCAATTTTCCCTATTGGTAAGAGCAGGAATGTTGCTGAGATGTGCTCGAAACCTAAGAATACGAACAAGTAAGCGACTACTGAAAACCCAGTCAAAAAAAGCAAGGAAAATAGCAGGCAAAAGCAAAGGGTTTCTCCATGGAGCGAGTAAAAACGAACGTAGTAATGCTGAACAGCCACCCGAATTTTTCCCATAAAAGAATTGGTTTCTTGCAACGTTCTCCCAATGTTGAGAAGTAGCACATAGAAAATGAAGCATGCCATATCTCATGAATTCCTTTTCATGCTTCTTGAGAAAACGTCGCGTGGCTTCGAATGTTAAAAAAGGATTTGTTGGTTGGTTTTCATAAATATTTGCCAGTGGCTCCTCAATAACATGAATTGGGTGATGGATAGCTATTCGAAGACACCAGTCCCAGTCCTCTAAGACCCGCAGTGACTCATCTTGATACCCTACAGTTTTGAGAATCCAACGAGGTGCAACAGTTGTGCTGGCTCCATGAAATGGTTGGGAGCTATGTAAAACCCGACGCCAATCGGTGCTATTTTTTACAATACGTTCGATCGTTCGCCCGTCGCTTAAGATAAATTTGCAGGATGTAGCACATAGCCCAAAACGGGAATTTCTTTCCAAAAAACCGATTTGACGATCTAATTTTCCGCTCAGCCACTCATCGTCAGAATCTAAAAAAGCAACATATTTGCCTGTTGCTCTTTGAAGAGCTACGTTTCGCGCAGAGGCAGGACCAGAATTCTCTGGTAGCCGAAGCACACAAACCCTCGAATCCATCCTAGCAGCGACTTCGGCTGTCCCATCGGTCGAGGCGTCATCAGCTACCAGAATCTCGATATTTTCCAGCCCCTGTTCAAAAACGGAGCGAATTGCTCGCTCGATAGTTGCCCGGCGATTGTAAGCCGGTAGAATTACACTCACTAATACTGTCTTTTCTTTTGTTTTAGACAAATAAATCAGAAATTAAGCTTTTTCCGGCAAGACAGCAATCGCATCTATCTCGACATCCATTCCCAGCAGCTGGCAACCAATCGTCGTGCGAGCAGGTTTGTGGTCACCAAAAAAAGCCTGATAGATTTTGTTCATTTCACGAAATGTTTCCGGGGTAAGCTCCGAGAGAAATATCCTGCAACTGACTACATGATTCCGGTCAGTTCCAGCAGCTTTCAAGACTTTATCGAGATTGGCAAGGGTGAGAGCAGTTTGCTCAGCAATTGTGCCCCGATGGATGCCATGCATCTCAGGACTCCAAGGAGTTTGCCCACTTACAAAAACAAAATTGCCAACAACAACTGCTGGTGAATAGGGGCCAAGCGCTGGCGGACCGCCCGGAATTTGCGATATTCGCTTGATGCTCATACCTGAATGAGAATCGCCAGTTTTCCCTTATCTTGCAACCGAAAAGCCCTCATTAAAGTAAATTCAAAATTTTTCTCTTTGTGATAACCACAAATTCGAGGTAACCTATTCACAGTATGAAGCCAACTATTTTTTTGACATTGATGGCAATAATTTGGGGATACACAGTCTCATTCGCCGATATACATCAACCCCCATCGGCAGACTACGGACCAACAAGAAAACTGGGACGCGCCATCAATAACATGGCTTTAGGTTCAATTGACGTCCTCGCTGTCATGTCCAACACGAATTACCTCGAAGGAAATTCAGAAGCTTCAACTTATGGTGCAATCAAAGGGTTGGGACGTGCCTTAGCTCGTTTAGGTTTGGGTGTTTATGAATTCCTTTTGTTCCCTATCCCAACAAACAAAGGAACATATTATCCTCCTTATCGCCTATCAGTTCCTTGGACACTCTCCGGTTTCGACGAATTTCCTCCTGAATTAGGATTTGAAACCCGTTACAATTACAGCCGTCTTTATCCAATGACTCCTTGGTAATGTTTTTAACCAAGGACGTCTATTGTTTCCCTTTCCAGCCAATAAGGGAATATTGCTGAAATGTTTCCAACTAAGGGGGAACATAACAAAACAAATCATCTGAAGAAATTTCATCAATCCTTTTACTCTCTTCTTCTTGCTGTCTTTTTTTTCCCCCTAACTTCATGCGAAAAACTTTCATCTTCACACTCGCAAAGCCGATTCGAGGACGCCGCTAGGGCCTTACAGATAAAAGATTACAACCAAGCTATCCGAATTTACGAAAGTCTCCTGTCAAGAAACGAGGCTGCAGCAGAGGCTCATTATCATCTAGCTGTCATCTACGAAACCCATTTAAAAGAGCCTTTCTCTGCCTACCATCACTATCAACAATACTTAAAATTAGCAAACTCACAGAAACACACTGAAGAAGTCAATAAATCAATACAACGCCTCCAAGAAGCAATCGCTACCCGTTTAAATGAAAGCGGTCTCATCTCCAAAGAAGAAGCTATCCGTATTCGTAACGAAAACAATCAGTTACGAAAAGAGATAGCTCAACTGAGAGAACAACTCATAAACGCAAAGCGATCTTCCTCCCATTCTGAAAATACAACAAAAACAAAATTACTACTAGATAAATCAGGTTTTTCAAAAATTCCTCAAACCCGCGAAGCGGAAAAAGCAGTTGGCACAGAAACAAGAACCTATACAGTTCAAAAAGGCGATACGTTAGCAAGCATCTCTCGAAAATTTTACAAAACTACCGCCCGTTGGAAGGATATAGCAGACGCAAACTTCAACCAATTACAAGGAAACACAAACCTCCGGGAAGGACAAATATTAATAATTCCTTAGATTTTAGTTATTAGTAACTTGCTTTTATATGAAATTTCTTATAAGATCCATAGTTTGTAAATAAAGAGGATGATAACCTCGGCGAGCTAGTTCCCTCAGAAGCACCTCTTCATCCTCTTCAGGAAAAAAGGGTTGAACATAATCGGGGATTAGAATTTCTGATCCCTTTGCACATAATTCAAAATGACCATCTTTATCTTTTTTGGTGAGACGAAAAGACGCACTTTCAGAAACCAATTCACAAGAGGAGAGAATAGGTCCATCCTTCTCCACAAAAACTAGTTGTAATTCTCGACCAGAACGCGTAACTAAAGCCTTCCAATTACTATCGGGATGCGGCTGGCATTGTATTCTAAGCGCAATCCATCCAGCAAAAAGCTTGGCTGCCAAACTATGCTGGGGACTATGGTGAATCTCTAAATACCGAAAAGATGGTATCTCTGCCTGAGCTGCCTCAGAATCAAACAAAGAGGCAAACGCAAAGCGGTAGGGCAATAAGCGCGTCCAGTTTAAATCGCACAAATGAGTGCGCCGCCTCATGCAGCCATAAAGGTCTTGTAAACGAGAGTTAATTATTGGTCCTAGAGAAAAAAAACTTGCGCCAGGTTGAGTCCACTTCGAACTATCAAAAACTAACCGATCCACATACCGCCATAAATTAGGGTTCAGCTCATGAGGGAAATCCTCCAACCAGAGCAATACTAATGGCAAATCTGAATCTAAATGAGCAAAAACAAAATTCTCCCACCCATCAACCGTCTCACCCTCAAAATGTAATATTATTTGCTCAGAACAAATCTGACGATGAGCTTCTTCAGAACCAAAGTTATTTTCAATGTGACAGTTCGCGCTAATCCACGCACGTATTTGATCTTGTTGAGAATTCCGCTGAGCAATTGCTAATATAGCCCGGCACGCGAATTCTGTTTGAACTTTATTAAACAAGTTAACATATTTATCTAGCAAATCCAAATTCTCCGTAAAAGCAACGAGATTAAGTAGGCAGGCCTTTGCACGATTTTCGCCCTCCCCTTCCCACATCCGGTTCAAAGAAATTTCAATTTGGGATGGCTCGACTTGAATGCCTGGTGGAGAGAATAACTCCTGCATTTTCCTATAACCTTCTCCAAAATGTGCCGTGTTTTGCGATGAGTCTGTCGGCCTCTTCAGGCCCCCAGCTTCCCGCAGAATAGAAGAGGAGTTTACAGATCCCCTGATCCCATGCGTTTCGAATCCCGTCAACAAATCGCCAAGCTTCCTCAACTTCATCCCTTCGAGCAAATAGCGTTGAATCATTTGCCATAACATCTAGCAGCAGGCGTTCATAAGCATCTGGGCTAACCGAACCAAAGGATGTGCGGTAATGAAAATCCATTTTCACTGGTTCGATTGTTACCGTTGGACCAGGGCGTTTCACGGCAATCCGAAGAGAAGCCCCTTCATCCGGCTGGATACGAATCACTAAAACATTTTCCTCAAGGTCAAGTGCAGAACTACGAAATAGAACAGGTGGAACGGCTTTGAAGTGAATTGCAATCTCTGTAGCATTTTTGGGTAACCGTTTACCAGTCCGGAGGAAAAAAGGGACTCCTGACCATCGCCAGTTATCAATATCCAGCCGTAAGGCAGTATAAGTTTCGGTTGAAGAATCGGTCGGGATGCCTGTTTCCTGCCGATAACCGAAAACTGGTTGTCCCTCAACTCTACCAGCAGTGTATTGAGCACGAACTGTATATAAAGCGACATCATTGCCAACAATGGGTCGCAGAGCTCTCAAAACTTTTACTTTTTCATCACGAATGGAGTCTGGACTGAGATCCGAAGGGGGCTCCATAGCCGTAAGGCAAACAAACTGAAGAAGATGGTTTTGAACCATGTCGCGCAAAGCACCAGCTTTGTCGTAATAGCCGGCCCGCCCTCCTATTCCCAGAGATTCGCAGGCCGAAATTTGAACGTGGTCAATATAATTCGCATTCCATACGCTCTCAAAAATCTTATTAGCAAACCTTAAAACCAGAATGTTCTGAGCGGTTTCTTTGCCAAGGTAATGGTCAATCCGAAATGTCTGACTTTCTCGAAATACTTCTAGAACCAGCTCATTCAGCTTCCTTGCTGATGCCAAATCATTGCCAAATGGCTTCTCAAGGACTATTCTAGGCCAATTCGACTCATGTATCTTATTTAATCCTGTCTCCCGTAAATTGTTAAGAATACATGGAAATTCATCTGGGGAAGCCGACAAATAAAAAAGCCGTCTCGGAGGAAATCCTTGTGAAGTTTCCAGTTCCGATAGGTAGCGATCTAAATCAATGTAGGATTGACGAATATGGAAATCCCCTCGGAAATAATAGACGTTTGAGGCGAAATTTGCCCATAATTTATCGTCAACTGACCTGCGCGAAAAAGTTCGAGTCGCTTCCTCCATCTCGGACCGAAACTGCTCGGTCGTTTTGTCTCTCCGAGCGAAGCCAATTACTCGCACACCAGGTGGCAAGTTGCCACTTGCAGAAAGGTTATAAAGTGCAGGAATAAGTTTCCGCCGGGTCAAATCACCAGACGCACCAAAAATAACAATCGAGCAAGGCTCAGGAACAGTCCTACTACCAAGTCCCACGCGAAAAGGATTCGTCGAGGTAGGATTATTAAACATAATTTATTTTGGATGAAATTGTCTACAAAAAATGATTACTTATAAATTCATCCAACGCCAATGCAAAAAAGGAATATTCAACAAACTTGTCTTTAAAAAAAGATCCATCTGGCACACAGTGCATCCCAGATGGCTTTCTCGATAGAGTAAATTGGAAAGGATCGTCCTTCTTGTATTTCTGCTAACGTTTAGAAAACTGGAAGCGCTTGCGTGCACCTGGTTGGCCCGACTTTTTGCGCTCTTTCATTCGAGAATCCCGCGTCAGCAGTCCTTCCTTTTTTAAGACAGGTCGCAACTCCTGATTGTATTCAACAAGAGCTCGCGAAATAGCTAAACGAAGTGCTCCTGCTTGTCCACTAACACCTCCCCCATGAGCTACTGCCTTAATGTCGAATGAATGGAGATTATTCGTAGCTTCTAAAGGCTTTAGAATTTGGTTTTGTAAGGAGAGGCTAGGGAAATACTCAGAAAAATCGCGTCCATTTATTTCGATGCTACCCGCCCCGGGATACAATTTTACACAAGCAACGGCTGTTTTTCTGCGACCGGTAGATTCCGCTAATGTCGAATCCATATAATGTGCAATCAGTAATTTGAAGTTTTAAAGAAATTTTTAGATCAGAGGTTAATAAGCTCTGGTTTTTGGGCTTCGTGAGGATGATTGGGACCTCGATAAACTTTTAATTTCCTGTAAATTGCCCGACCGAGTCTGTTGTGAGGCAACATTCCTCGCACTGCTCTTTCAAGAATCAACTCAGGATGGCGGTTCAAACGGACATGAAAAGCTTCACTCTTGTGCCCACCAACATAACCTGAAAAACTCATATAGGACTTTTGAGTCGCTTTTTTTCCCGTCACACGAACTTTTTCCGCATTAACTACAATTACATAGTCTCCGTTATCAATGTGAGGTGTGTAAGTTGGTTTCTGCTTTCCCCGAAGCAAGTTCGCAATTCTCACCGCAAGGCGACCAAGCACTTGACCTTCGGCATCAATAACATACCACCTTTTGCTTTGGGGATTAGGCTTTTCAAAATATGTCCTCGGATTTGCCATAAATCTTTTTTCAAAATGAAGGGTTAAATTATGTTCCTTTCTCTCTCCGAGTCAAGTCAAATAGTAACTAGTTTTTGTCCATTTAACTTAGAGAAGCGAACGTCCCTTGAAAGCATTTTGTAGAGTGAGAACATCGGCATGCTCAATACCACCACCAGCAGGAATTCCAAAAGCAATTTTAGATACTTTTATCATTTTTTCTTTCAGAATCGAAGAGAGGTAACTCATAGTAGCAAGTGATTCTACGTCTGCTCCTAAAGCTAAAATAACCTCCTGCGGTTTGAGCTGCTCCACACGCTTTAGCAACTGGCTTATACGAAGATGTTCTGGGCCAACTTGATTCAACGGCGAAAGCCGCCCACCAAGCACATGGTAAAGTCCCCGAAAAATGCCGGTTTTTTCAATCGAAAGAACATCCATGGGTTGTTCAACAACACACAAAACAGAGCCATTCCGAGTGGAATCCGAGCAAATCTTGCAGAGGGTAGCTTCTGCCCAAAAACCACATTCCAGGCATAGGGTAATTTTTTCTGCTGCATTTGCAAGCGCTCGGGAAAGGGGGATAGATCGTCTGGAAGGATCTGATAACAACCAAAGAGCTATTCTTGATGCTCCTTTCGGACCAAGCCCAGGTATCCGCTTTAATTCGGATAATAGTATCTCCAAAGAATCTGGATAGGGTGAAGATGTTTTCACGGGCGATGCGGCAAACGCATATCGCTTACCATGGGGCTGCCTGAATTTTTCTTAAGGGAATCTATTCTTTGAAGGTAAGCGTCAATAACCGAATCGGGGATCCCCTTGATTCTCGCCCGGGCAAACTCTTCAACCGCTTCATCCCATCTTTGTGCTCGAAAATGGTTGACCCCCGACCAGAAAGCATCTCTGCTCCTTTTACGCTCCGGTGACAACCCGCCTTTGAGACACAAAAGCTCGTATATTTCTACATCCGATCCATCTGGAGCACGGATAAGATCAATTGGCCTCACCTCAACCGTTTCTTCAGCTTCCTGAAAAGTTTGCGAACATAAAAGAGCCTTACATCCATAAAAAGCAGCTATTTCACAAAGTTGTATCGAAAAATCCAGAGCTACTCCAGCAACAGCATATGGTTTTCCTCTCGGTGCACCAAAGTTACCTATAAGGCAAGTTCCTGTCGCAAGACCTATTCGAAACTCAAGAAACTGTCGCCAGAGAGAATCAGCTTCAAGATTCAGTTTTTCAAGGCGAGTAATTATTTCATGGGCACAACGAGCAGCAACCTGTGCAGGATTTTCAAGGGATAATGGAGCCCCAAATACAGCTCGCAGAAAATTAGCGTTAACGGATTCCAGATATGCTCCTACTTCGCAAAGGTAATCGGAAGCGTAGCGGAGATAGAGACGATTCATATTTGCCCATTCGTCTGGTTGCATTACCTGGAGGTAACGCTCAGGGGGTTCAAAGTGCAATGTTAGTATCGAAACACGGGAAAGCCGCGGATGAGAGAAGTCCGAAGACGAATTTTCAGCAAGCACTAGCCGCGCTCTTCGACTCAACGAAGGGCCAAAAGTTTCCTCTATTTTACGACGCATTGCACCTGGCCCAACCTTCATGAGTGCCTCGGTAGTAACGAAAGATACAATTCCACCTAGTAAAGGCAAAATTGGAGAAAATACAAACCCGTGGAGAGAGAGGACAAGAGCTCCTGTTATCAGTAAAACAATTGTTCCAAAAGCAACAAGGTGGCGTTGTGGCGGGCGAGCTATGTCTGTCGAAACCCACGCAAGAGCAAAAGAAATAACTGCCCCTAGAACCAAAGAAGCTTCCCGTGAAACTTGTGCCGAATTCGGCTCACTTTGGAGGTAAAGATTAATAAAAGCATCAAGACCTTGGCACCAATTTGAAGATCGAAATACCAGCATTATTCCAACACCAGCCAATCCACCAAGAAAAACAGTCAGAAATGTCCTCATCAGATGCAATCAAAGACGAGAAACCTGAAGTAATCAAGCTGATGGGGAAGTCAGAACTTCGCTCCCCTTTTCTTCTTGATAACTTGAGACGATGACTTCACTGAGGAATACTTCCGGATTTTCAATTGCCCACTCCGGTATAGGAATAGGCTCAGATGGTTCTTTGCGTAAGGCAAGCTTTAGACCATGCTCGTAGTTTTTGAAGATCTGCTCAAACAGTTTCCTGGGTTGTAGGTTGAGCTCAAGAGATTTTTGGACTAGCTTATCCTGAGTCTCCAATGGAAAAATGATAGGTATTCCGGTGCGGGCAGAAAATTCAGCCGCTAACTGACGAAAGGCACTTCGAGCATGTTCAGTGAGATTCTCTTTGCCTTCTAATAGTAATTTTTCAAGGGCAGCTGCAGGATTTTCTACAACCTCCTTCGTCACGTGAAATTTTGTAACCCCTGACCCAGGGAGCGAAAATTTGAATTCTAGCAGAAGCTTTTCGCAAATACTTATAAGTCCGCGAGCTCCAGTTTGCTCGGCGGAAGCAAGAGAAGCGATTGCTCTAAGAGCTTCATCATCAAATGTCAACTCAATCCCATAAGCTGCAAATGACTTTTCGTATTGCTTTAAGATACTTCCTTCGGAGTAGCGAAGAATCTTGTAGAGGTCTTCGTCGCTTAATGGAGAGCAAGCTACCCGCACCGGTAAGCGACCAATAAACTCAGGTTCAAAGCCAAATTCAACAAAATCGGGAGTGGTGGCAAAATGAAGAAGCAAAGCAGGATTATCAGGGATCTCCTGTTGATGCGCCCCAAAACCGATTAATGATTTTCTTAATCGGCGAGAGATAATTTGAGGGAGGGCTGTAAATGCCCCACTCATGATGAAAAGGATATTTCGCGTATTGATGCTCTCGCGAACTATTCGACCCTGCCGTTGAAAATCCATCAATGCCTTAATCTGAGACTGAATATCTGCTGGATTTCGGACAGGGACCTCTGTTTCCTCGAGCAGTTTCAAAAGTGCAATTTGAACTCCCCTTCCGCTAACATCCCGTCCGGAATGGCTTGAAGTCGCAGCAATCTTGTCAATCTCATCAATGTAAACAATGCCGAACTCAGCTAATTGGATATTACCATCAGCTTTATGGTAAAGTTCGCGGACAATATCTTCAACATCTCCTCCAACATAACCAGTTTCGCTAAACTTGGTTGCATCGGCTTTAACAAATGGGACACCAATCAAGTCCGCAATGTGCTTAACGAGATATGTTTTACCTACGCCAGTTGGACCTAATAAAAGAACATTCGGTTTCGTATATTCGTAGAAGGAATTTTTGTTTTGGGCCTGACGTAGGGAATTCCGAGCGTGGTTATAATGATCACAAATTGCAACAGCTAGAACTTTTTTAGCCTCATCTTGACGAATAACAAACCGGTCAAGGTGCTCCTTAATCTGACTTGGTATAAGGGAGAAACTTTCAAGAGGATTTACTGAAGGAGGGACTTTTTCCGATGGCGGCGCTTCTGCTGCTGTTGATTTACGAGCAAATTGTTCGGCAGCACGAGCAAATTGCCGAAAAAAATCCTGAATTGGAATATCTTTATCAAATTTATCTGAATTCAAAACATTGTTCACTTTTAAATAACAAACAGTCTACTTAATCTGTTTCTCTAAATTTTTAACCATATTGTTAAATTTGTTCTCGAAAAGTTTTGCAGTTTTGAGCTTTTTACGCACTTCCTGTATCTTGGCTATTGCATGGCGGGCCTGTTGGGAACTTCTAGCTGAACGTATTGTCTCCTGGAGAGTTTGGATTTCTTGAGCATCTGCGATCATTGCTTCCGCAAGGGGCTTATAGCTGGATATCCACTTCCATTTCCCTTGGGGATCTGTCTTTAAAAAATTTTCTAAAATTTCAGCACCTTGGACCGGTGAGGCACGGAACCAGTTGTTGATTCCGAAAATAAAATATGCGAATGCTTCAAAGTCATCGCGCTTATAACTGTCTAAAGTGCCGCTTGAAAGTTTGCGCTTTTGCAGGAGAAAATTTGCCATATTGACAAAGAAATTTGCAAGTCTTTCACTTTCTTGACCTTCAGAGAATAATCCTTGTTCTTTAAGGACTCTTAAATTTTTTTCTGCAAGACTAAGCTCATCATTTAAAATGTAGAAAATGGACAATTGAAGGATTGCCCAGTTTTTATCGGGTTGGGAAAGTTGTGGACTTTGAAGTGCAGTGTTGAGAATTTGTATTGCATTTTGAAGATTACCATTAGTTACTTGTTTTCTTGCAGAGGCAGTTGCTTGAGCTAGAGAGGAATCTCTGACATTGACTTCAAGCCCAAAAGCTTCAGCTATTCTTGTTCGATTTAAGTAACCAACCAATCCTAGTAAAAACAATCCACCGATGACAGAAAGAAGGATTAATGCAGTTGCCTTTTTCTGTTCCGTTGATTCTAACTGAATAGGCTGAGGACGAGCAGCCGCTGGATTGCGGAGGCGTTCAGCGAGCTTTTGTCGAGCGTATTGGAGATGTTCGATAAGCTCATCGTAGCTTTGATAGCGCTCGTCTGGGTTTTTAGCCATCATCCGATTCACGATATAATTTGTTTCATCGGAAACATCAGGCGCAAATGATTGTAAATTAACAATATGGCTATGGAGCTGTTTCAAGGCAACCATAGATGCGGTTTCCGCCTCATAAGGCGGGCGTCCCGCTAATGCGTGAAAAATGGTGCCTCCTAAACTATATATGTCGCTTCTGAAATCCTCATCTCGCCCATCAAGTTTTTCTGGAGCAACGTAGTAGGGAGTGCCCCAAATTTCTCCTTTCTGCGCAGCAACTTCATCCATAACGAGAGCAAGACCGAAGTCAACGAGTTTAGCAGTATGGGCATCAGCGAAGAGAATATTTCCCGGTTTGATATCACGATGGATTAATCCTACCTCCTGAGCGGCTTTGAGGCCGCTAGCAATTTGGATAGCAACATTCAGAACCTGCATTTCGGGAACGCGTCCCTGGAGTGTGATCAGGTCATCCAACGACCCGTTGGGAACTAGTTCCATAGCCAAATAAAACTGCCCATTGGCCGAGCCGTAGTTAAAAACCTTAACTACGTTTGGGTGGTTAATTAACGCAGTCCGTCGAGCCTCTTCGGCAAGTTTACGTTGTTCCTGTTCGCTTCCGCTAATTTCTCGGTGTAAAACTTTCAGTGCAACTTCTCTCCCAAGTTGCTCATCAAAAGCACGATAAGCAGATCCCATACCACCGGAACCCAGTTTTTTAAGCAGACGGAATTGACCAAGTTTGGTCCGAACATTAAAAGAATTCCCACAAGCCGGGCACACCACTTCTGCCATTAAAGCCAAGCCAAGTGTGCTAACATTTGCCCCGCAAGCAGGGCAAGGCTCACTTATGATAATTTCAAGAGAGTCATAGGGGGAGTTCATTAAGAAAAACTTTACAATAATTTTGCAAAAAGTGAACCAAAATTGCGTTTTTTTAATTGTAAAAAATTTCGTTTTAAAATAAGCAATTATGAAAAGAAAAATTCAAATATGAAAGCTATAAACCTCATTGGGTTATTAATTAGTTTAGTTTTTCTGCAATTCTTGGGCCATCTCGCTTATGCTCTCCCGCAAATAGGGGAACCTGCGCCCGATTTTAGTTTACAAGACATTTCTGGAAAAGAAATTACACTCTCGTCCTTTCGTGGTAAGATTGTAGTTTTGGAGTGGATTAACCATGGTTGCCCGTTTGTCATCAAACATTACAAAAGTGGTAATATGCAAGCACTTCAAAGAGAGGCGAGGGAGAAAGGTGTTGTTTGGCTAAGTATTTGCTCCTCTGCTCCCGGTAAACAAGGACACATGCCACCCGAAGAAGCCAGAAAGAAAAACGAAGAGGTTGGTTCGAATGCCACAACTTACTTGATTGATGAGAATGGACAAGTGGGAAAACTTTACGGAGCTAAGGTAACCCCTGAGCTTTTCATAATCAATCCTGAAGGGGTTCTCGTCTATCACGGCGCAATTGATAGTATCAAAAGCACGAATCCTGCAGATATCCCTAAAGCCAAGAACTATGTCCGCCTAGCACTTGAAGAGCTTTTTGCTGGAAAACGAATCAGTGAACCAACAAGTACTCCCTACGGTTGCTCCATTAAATACGAAAAATAATAAACTTACTCAA
Organism: Chthoniobacterales bacterium; assembly: GCA_026418675.1. Lineage (GTDB taxonomy): Bacteria > Verrucomicrobiota > Verrucomicrobiia > Chthoniobacterales > DYNR01 > JAOAAX01. The sequence continues at coordinate 20,627 of JAOAAX010000009.1, forward strand.
AGCAACTTGAGGAGTGGTGCGCCGTAGAGGAATCGAACCTCTTACCCCCGCCGTGTCAAGGCGATGCTCTACCGATGAGCTAACGGCGCAACTCTTTACTTACTTTCCTATATTTAGAAAAAAGTCTGGGCAAGTTTTTTTTAATCCTTTGCATTCAGTATGCTTTTGCCCAGAGCACCCTGCCCCTACTTGGTTCACCTGTGAAGATGCACTTGCCAGGTTCCGGTATTAGATCAAAAGGAATACAACGAATTGTAACCTTTAGGTCATTTTTTATCTGGGTTTCAACATTTACACTTCCATTCCAGTGAGCTAAAGCGAAGCCTCCATGAATTTCTGGTTTTTCGGAATTTAGAGGCGTAAAGAAGTCATAAAAGTCTTTTTTATTCTCAATAATATGAGTATGTTTGCACCGAAACTCTTGAGCACGTTGAAGCATTCCCTGCTGCATTTCCGAAAGAATCTCGCAAACTCGCTGAGGAAGGTTTTGGATTAATACAGCTTCTTTTTTCCGATGTGGTCTATCTCTTCGGTAAAGAGTTACAGAGAGGTTTTCAAGATCACGGGGTCCAATTTCAATTCGAATCGGAATACCTTTTTTTATCCATTCCCAATTTTTGTTGCCTCCACCAATATCCCTCGTATCAAATTCGACTGATATTTTCTGACCCTCCCAATAGGTTTCCCGAAGGGAGTTTGCAAGGCGTTCAGCATATTCTAAAACCTGACTCCGACAATTTTCCTTTGTAAGGATTGGCAGAAAAACAACTTGAGACGGAGAAATTCGCGGAGGGAGAACAAGGCCATCATCATCAGAATGAGTCATAATCAAGGTGCCAACGAGACGCGTGCTAACACCCCAACTTGTTGTCCAGGCATATTCCAATTTTCCCTCCCGGGATTGAAAGCGAATCCCCGATGCCTTTGCAAAATTTTGACCGAGAAAATGGGATGTGCCAGCTTGAATAGCTTTACGGTCCTGCACCATTGCTTCGATACAAAGGGTGCGGACGGCACCAGGGAAACGTTCTGATTCCGTTTTCTCCCCTTTTATTACTGGAATAGCTAAGTAATCTCTTGCAAATCGTTCGTAAACACCAAGCATCCGCACAGTTTCTTCCCAAGCTTCTTGCTCTGTTTCGTGAGCAGTGTGGCCCTCCTGCCAAAGAAATTCTGCTGTTCGCAGGAATAGCCTTGGGCGCATTTCCCAACGAACTACATTCGCCCACTGGTTAATTAAAATTGGGAGGTCACGGTAACTGTTAATCCAACGAGCGTAGGCTGCTCCGATGATTGTTTCGGATGTTGGACGGACGACTAAAGGCTCTGACAACTCTCCCGCTGGGACCAATTTCCCATCTCGCACCTCTAATCGATGATGGGTAACAACGGCGCACTCTTTGGCAAACCCCTCAACGTGTTCCGCCTCCTTCTGAAGATAGCTAAGAGGGATAAAAAGAGGGAAATAAGCGTTGCGGTGCCCTGTTGCTTTAAACATTCCATCTAGGATTAATTGTATCCGCTCCCAGATTGCCCAACCCCAGGGTTTAATAACCATACAGCCTCGGACTTCTGAATTTTCTGCAAGATCGGCAGCACGAATAACTTGCTGATACCACTCTGGGAAGTCTTCCTCACGGCAAGGAGAAATCGCGTTTTCCTCTTTTTGGGACATACAAATCAATTAAAAAGATTAGCGGAAAAATGTGGAGCAAATTAGCTGTTATTTATAAAAAATTCAAGACACTAACTCAAAAAAGCAAAAAAATCGCCCTCCTTTGAAGGAGGGCGATTCTGAGCAGCTAAGCTGCAGGGAAGTGTTAGCTGATCTAAGCGAGCAACCGCAGAACTGATTGTGCGCTTTGGTTGGCCTGGGCAAGCATTGCGGTTCCGGCTTGCTGGAGAATATTGTAACGGGCGAGCTGTGTGCTCTCAGAAGCAACATCCACGTCAATGATGCGGCCATTTGCTGCTTCGAGATTATTCTTGTTAGTTATTAACTGCTCCATCGCGAAAGCAATTCGACTTGATTCTGCACCGTTTTGGGCCCGCATCGTTGCGAGATTTTGCAATGCTGTGTTAATGACAGACACTGCGGCCTGAGCAGCAGTAACTGAGCTTATCACAACTGAGGTGCTTGCAGCACTACCAACACCACTAGTGGTGCTGGTAAAGTTAGCAATTGTAATTCCTGTAGTTATTGATGAATCTTCATTCGTATAAACAGTTGTTGTGCTTCCAGTGCCAAAGAGACTCACTCCATTGAATTTTTCACTAGCAAGGTTTGTCAACTGTGTTTGCAACTGTGCAAACTCAGTCTGGTAATTCGACAAATCACTACTGGATTTCGTTACGTCTTGAGCCAAAGTTGAAAGCTCAGCCATCCGAGTGAGGATTTTGTAAGCCGTGTTAAATGCACCATCCTGCGTCTTAAGGAAGGATTGTGCGTTTTGAAGATTGATATTTGTAGCCTCCGTCCTCCGGATAGCTGCACTCATTTTCATAGAAACTGCCAAACCACCCGCATCATCGGATGAGCTGACAATTCGCATGCCGCTTGATAAGCGCTGCAAACTGCGTTGCAACAGAGCATTTGTTGCATTAAGATTTGTTGCTGCAGCTGACGCAGCAGGATTAGTGTTAATTGATAGCATAACTTTTCTCCTTGTTGGTTGTTGCGGACTCCGCGCCGCTCGCGAACTGATATTTAAGCGTCAGTTACGCTTTCGAGTGATTGTCTCGTTATTTCAATATATCGCAATTAGAAAATTTGTCTTTAACTTTTTTTTACTTTTTTCAAAACTTTTTGCAACAAATTCAGAGCAGTTTGTGAAATAGCAAATTTGAATGCTTCGCGAGTCGTTGGTAGATATACCGAGAGACAAACAGTTGGTTTACCGTTAGCAGCAACTGCAATGAAGCACGTTCCTACTGGTTTTTGAGGAGTTCCCCCAGAAGGGCCGGCAATTCCTGTCGTTGCAATCGCAAAGTCAGATTTAGTGAGTTTACGAATACCCTCCGCCATGGCTTTTGCAACTTCCTGGCTAACAGCTCCATGCGAGGCGATCAACTCTACGGGAACCCCTAATAAATTGCTTTTAGCTTCATTCGAATAAGCAACGACACCGCAAACAAAAACTTCACTAGCTCCCGAAACATCTGTCAAACGACTGGCAATAAGTCCACCTGTGCACGATTCCGCCACTGAAATTTTTAAACGCTCCTGACGGAGTTCTTTTATTACAACTTCCTCCAATTTAAGACCATCTTCGCAGGCGAGATGATCCCCTAGTGTGTTTCTTATCTTTGCATCCCAACTCTCCAGAACGTTTTTTTTGCCTATTAACCGCAGGTCCACCTCATTAGGACGAGCGCAGTAGCCAACTTCAATATCACTGTTGGCTTCAATTTCTCGTCCGATCAATTCTTCGATGGCAGATTCACCAAGACCAACAACTGTGTAAATTTTTTCGATAATTTGGTCATCTTTTTTTGGAAAATACTCCTTTATTAAAGGGACAACATAGTCCAAAAACATGGGCTGAAGCTCACGTGGAGGTCCTGGAAGGAGAAAAACCCAATACCCCTGTCCAATTTTTTGTGCAATGCCCGGCGCAGTGCCAAAATTATTTTCTAGCAGTAAAGCACCTGGGGGGTGAAGGGCTTGTTTTCTCATCGAAGGAATAAAACTTCTCTTCCGTTCTTGCAGGCGCTTGCGAATCGCTTCGATAGCTACAGAGCTTTCAACTAACTGCGTGCCGAGCACTTCCGCAAGCGACTCTCTAGTTAAATCATCGGAAGTTGGACCGAGCCCTCCACTGACTAAAACTATCTCTGGCTTTCTCGCCAAAGCTTCCTGCAGGGCAAATTTTATAGGCTCACCATCAGGAACAATCGTAAAACGACCCACGCGAAAACCTAAGGGAAAGAGTTGCCTTGCCAGCCATGGGAGATGTCTATCTACGGTATGCCCCAACAACAGTTCAGTCCCCGTGCAGAGTATTTCCGCAATACGCATACTCCTTAGATTTACCTCTGCAAAGCAACAAGCCATGCAGTAACTTTGGATAACATATTAAAATTGCTTTGCTTGGAGTAAACAAAGTGAAGGTTAGTTAATATACGACGCAAAGTTTTCAACGGTGTAGCGATCGAAAAACAATCTTGTGTTGGTAAAATTCCCTGGCCCAGCAATATTTGGATACAATCATCCATTGATAAAATCCGACAACTATGATAGGGGTCAAAAAATATGTCACTATGGCAGGCGATGAAATGACCTGGCAAATTTACACCAACGACATTTATTCCAGCCCTATGAGAGAGGAAAATGACAAGACAAGTCAGTGTAATTGGAAGGCCTTTACGGGTTTGAATAACATCCGCAAGTAAGGAATTTGATGGATTGTAATAATCATTTAAGTTTCCTTGAAAACCTAATTCCTTGTGAAAATAGTTTCCTAGTATAGCAATTCTTTTTCTTGCATCCTGGACATAAGAAATTCTCAGTAAAAGATCATGTCCCCAGCGATTCAGTAAGTTTTTTGCAGATTCGACATCTGCATCGGGGTTGATTGCTTTATTGAGTAACCAACAAGCATCTTCAAGGTTACCATCTTCAGAAAAAAAACGGCACAAGAGTTCAAAGTCATTTTCGAGGCCACGACGATTTAATTCGCGGAGGAGGCATTTTGCGGATTGGGAAATTTTAGGATTTTTCCTGCGCGAAAGAGCTTCTAATTTGCTATGCCATTGCTCTGGTTGCTCTGCCATCTGATCACACAAAAGCTGGAGAGTATGAGGATCGTCATCTTCCAATAGCTTTGCCAGAGTGCTTGTAGAACATTTTTGCATTTAATGAACTCAATAAAATTCGGAAATCAGGCTGTGCAAGTTGGTTGATAAATACTTCAAAAAAAGTCTTTTTTATCTAATATAATCAGAAAAAATTATTAGCAAAAAATTATTAAAGAATGCCTGCGCCGCGATAACCCAGGGAGTCAAAATGGACTTCTTTGAATCCGTAATTAAGGAGTTCTTGTTCGATTAATCTAGTAAACTCTTGAAGTTTTGGCAGCTCTTGGGGAGATACTTGGACCAAAGCAAAGGGATAATTAGTTTTGTAATTATAACGGACCCGGACAATCCGGAATCCGAGGGATCGAAGAAAAAGCTCGGATTTTTCGATTAAGGCTAATGCTTCGGCAGTTACGGGTGTGCCATGTAGAATCCGGGAACTTAGGCATGGTTCTGCAGGGAGGGAAGCAACAGGCAAATTAAGGAAATTTGCAAGTAAGCGTATTTGAGCTTTGTGCAAGCCAGCCTGCCGAAGTGGAGCAATAACCTTCAATTCCTCGGCTGCTTTTGAACCAGGGCGATCTGAGGGGGAGTCATCAGCATTTTCCCCGTAGGCAAGAGTCTGAAAATTTTTCTTCTGTGCAAGTTCTTGCATTTTTTTAAATAACTCAAGCTTGCAGTAGTAACAGCGATTTGGGGGATTTTTCGCATAGAGAGGGTCGGAAATTTCATTCGTCAAAATAACCTCTACGCAAGCCCCGATGTCGTATGCAAATTGCAAGGCACGGTTTAAGTTGGCACGAGGTAAGCTTGGACTGTCGGCGATAATACCTAGGTATTTTACTCCAGGAGTCAGGGCAGCAATTGCCAGGAGGGTAGAACTGTCAACACCACCTGAGTAAGCAATGAGAACTGGAGAAGATTGGAACAGGATTTGGCTTACACAAAGGAAAGGAGTGCGTAGTTGGTCTGGAAGGGAATTTACGAAATTTTGAAATTTTTCGTTGGGTAGTGGGATATGAGAACAAGAATTCGAAATTGCTGTCATTTTAGTTGGAGCTAAGCTAGGACGAACAATCAAGCCCTAACCTCGCAAGAAGCTGATGTGGGGAAAGAGATAAACCAATAAAAAATTCGCCAAAATCAGCGTAAAGAGCACTGGCAGGGTCAAAACGCATTTCGTAAACGATAGCTTTAATATCAGTGGTAGATTTAGCAAAAAGTGTTACTGCCCACTCCATGTCATCAAGTCCCGTCGAACCAGTTATCAATTGTAAAACCCGGCCAGAATACTTACGTCCAACATTCCCATGACCTCGCATGAATTCCTTGCGTTTTTCGAAAGGCAAGGAAAACCAATTTTGACCAGGAATACGAAGTTTCCCCATAGGGTAGAAACATGCTACTGGCCAATCCGGCAAACGGGGGTAGAGACGATCACGCTCATATTTAGACATGCGGGTTTTGAATTCTGCCATTTTTTGTTGAAATACCTGAGAATCGGGTTGGAGACCTTCTTGATTCTGGAGAGTTTGAGCAAATTCCGACTCTGTCGTCGTATATTCACTTAGTTCTGTTACAGAAAGGTAACCAATAATCAATTGAGGAGAAGTTAGCGCAAGAGATCGGATAAGACGCTTAGCCGAACTATCTGCAAAGTGTAAATCGGGGGTAAGCAGCATAAAACCGAAGTCTGCTTTTGGATTTGCACAACTCCAGAGGAACAATTGTGTATCTGGAGCAGAGCGAATGGCATGTATTTCGGATTCAAAAAGGTTCGTTGTATCTTTTTTTTGCTGAGGACTAAGAGATGAAATGCGAATTGCGTCAACTTTATAGAAAGCATGAATAACGTGGAGTCCTTGGTCAGGAATTAATGGTGGTGGTGAGTTAAAGATTTTCTCCTCTGAGAGTTGCTGAGTTTTCTGTTCTTTCTTTTGCATGATGTAGGAAAAGGAAGATGTGGGAACTAAAATCGTGATAGAAGAAAAAACAATTGCAATTCTTCGTGAAGAAGGCAAATTGGGGGCTGCAAACAATACTTCCCCTATGGCTGACAAAGCGAATAAATACCCTGAGAATGTGCCTGGTCCATTTTATGTGGACGACCAATGCATAGACTGCGACTTGTGCCGCGAAACAGCTCCAGCAAATTTTAAACGCAATGATGAAGGCGGCCACTCCTACGTTTACAAGCAACCCGAAACTCCAGAAGAAGAGCAGCAGTGCCGTGAGGCAATGGAAGGTTGCCCAGTGGAGGCAATTGGGTGCGACGGGGATTAAATAAGATCCTAAGATTCATTTATTTCACTTGCACTAAATAATTAGTGCAGGTTTATTGGATAACAGGGGGGGGGAAAGGAGTGGAAGAAAGCATACGTTTGAAGTTGCTAGAGGAGTTGCGCGGACTCCCGCAAAACATTACTCCTCCATTTTTACCGAAAAAGATTGGAGATGTTCTTCCCTCAATTTTTGAGGAATTTGGGTTGCAAAATAGAGCTTCTGAAGAGCAAATGCGGCAGGAATGGAGGGAAATCGTTGGAGAATTTCTAGCAAGGCACTCCTTTCCCGAAAGCTTACAAGGAGGTTGTTTAGTTGTGCGAGTATTGCAACCTTCAATTCGCTACGAATTGGAAGTAAATATGAAGAAGCAAATTTTGGCGAAACTACAGGGAATGTGTGGATATAAAAAAATCTCGGATTTAAAATTTTTACCCGGATAAAGCCTGATTAAAACTTTCAGGTTTTTACTAAAAAAATTAAATTATTATTCGACAGTCACGCTTTTTGCTAAGTTTCTTGGTTTATCAACATCGCAACCAATTTCAACAGCAATATGATAGGCAAAGAGTTGAAGGGGTATTACTGTTAAAATTGGCATAAGATACTCGGGAGCTGGAGGGACGAAAAATATCTCATCAGCTATGCCATTGAGACGGTCGCAGCCCTCGGTAGTAACAGCAATGACAGTTCCGTTCCGAGCTTTTATTTCCTCGATAGTATTTAAATTTTTTTCAAAAACAGAATCTTCGGGCGCTATTATGACAGATGGAATATTTTCTTTGATGAGAGCAATTATGCCGTGTTTGAGTTCTGCACTAGGATGACCGGAGGCCGGGATGTAAGAGATTTCTTTAAGTTTCAGCGCACCTTCTAATGCAATAGGGTAATTAAATTGGCGTCCAAAGAAGAGGAAATAAGGAGCACGAGCAAACTTTTTTGCAACAGCAGAAATATAATCAGAATTTTCGAGCACCAACTCCACTTTTTCTGGTAAAGCTTCGATTTCGCTAAGTATTTCAAGACCTTGAGAATGGGAAAGGTTGCGCATTCTGCCCATAAGAAGTGCGATGAGTGAGAGAACCAAAATTTGAGAAGTAAAGGACTTTGTTGCAGCTACACCGATTTCTGGACCGGCATGCATATAGACACCACCGTCGCTTTCCCTAGCAATCGTGCTACCAACGTTGTTGCAAATGCCAAGGGCGCGGTGGCCCTTGCGCTTACATTCACGAAGTGCAGCTAAAGTATCAGCAGTTTCTCCACTTTGGCTAATGGCAAAAACGAGCGTATCTTTCGGCAGAGGTAAATTGCGGTAGCGCAGCTCACTGGCATATTCACATTCGGTTGGAATTTGAGCTAAGGTTTCGAGAATGTATTCACCAACTAAGGCGGCATGGAAAGCAGTGCCACAACCACAAAGGACAATTCGCTCGATTGCACGGAGTTCTGCGTTGGACATATTCAGTCCGCCAAGTTTTGCTGATGCTTCCTCATGGGATAAGCGCCCACGCATGGTCTCTCGAAGACTCGTTGGTTGCTCATAGATTTCTTTGAGCATAAAGTGAGGATAAGGTCCGAGCTCGACTGCCTCTGCATCGAAGTCAACAGAGTGGATTTCAACGCTGCCCCCAGTGCTGCCAGTTAGTGAGAAAATTTCAAAACCTTCAGCAGTTATTTCAGCAATCTCATTATCCTTAAAATAAACGACTTCTCGTGTATGGCCGACAATAGCGGTAACGTCACTTGCAAGGAAGTGTTCGCCACTACCAATTCCAAGGACTAACGGACTGCCCCGCCTCGCCCCAATCAGAAAACCAGGAAGCTTACAATGGATAACCGCAATTCCAAAGGTGCCTTTGACACGTCGCAAAGATCGCTCAACCGCTAGGCGAAAAGATTCAGGAGTGATTGGTCCGTTTTTTTGTATTTCCAAGCCAATAAGGCAGGCAAGAACCTCAGTATCGGTTTGTGAACGAAAATTGATCCCTGCCCGACTGAGTTCGGTGCGCAGTTCGCGATAGTTTTCTAGCACACCGTTGTGGACAAGAGCTAAGGATTCTGAGGCATCGAGGTGCGGATGGGCATTCTCTTCCGTAACAGCACCGTGGGTTGCCCAACGTGTGTGGCTAATACCGGTGGAACCATGAACAGGTTCAACAGAGAGAAGCTCATAAAGATTTTCAATCCGGCCAACGCGACGGCGACGCTGAATGATACCTCCATCCAGAACGGCAAGGCCAGCAGAGTCATAGCCACGATACTCAAGCCTCCGAAGGCCCTCTAGGAGAATCGGCGCAGCCTCGTTTTTACCTACATAGCCAATAATTCCACACATAAAACAAATAGATGGGTAGTCATGTTTTCAGCTTCCAATAATATTGTAAATTTTGTAAAGTTTGTTTATGCAGGCTTGCCGCAAAAAACGCGCCAAGTAAAATGTGGAAAAATGTCAGTCACCTTAGTCCACATACGAGTAAAGCCTGATAAAATCGAAGAGTTTATCGCTGCGACTTTGAGGAACCAAACTGCCTCGCGAAGAGAGGAAGGAAATTTGCGCTTCGATTTTCTCCAAAGCAAGGAAAATCCACAGTTTTTTCTACTTTATGAAGTATATAGAGATGATGCTGCAGCCAAATCTCATAAGGAGACAGCTCATTATCAGGAGTGGAAAGATAAAGTTGCGTCAATGATGGCAGAGCCTAGGCGAGGTGAGCAATTTCAAGCTTTGGGAGGGATTACCTAAAAGGGCATAATAGGAAATTTGTTATGCTGAGCGCCCAAGTTGCCCAAGTTGACTGGAACAGTTTTATTGGCGGGGGGAAAGTAACTCGCGGGGTAGGATGCGCAAAAGAATTGTGTAAAGAAGTATTGGGTTCCATTAGCGGAAATCTCGTTTTGATAACAGGTGACAAGTGCATGGCGCGGAAAGGCCCAGCAGCAACCGTAGCTGAGGAACTTTTAGATAGTGGACGCCTCGTGCTCCACTTGACACTCGCAACGGAACCGGAAATTGTTTGGTTAGACGAAGCGCGTATTGGGCTTAAACCCTATCATCCCGCAGCAGTCATTTCAATCGGTGGTGGAAGCGTCTTGGATGCAGGAAAAGCACTTGCAGCCCTTTTAAATGAGCGTGGTCCTACGCAAGACTTCTTAGAGGGAGTCGGCTCAGAGAAACCAAGCGGTAAAATGCTGCCGTGGTTTGCCGCACCAACAACAGCAGGGACTGGAAGTGAAGCAACCACTAATGCTGTAATCTCACATCATGGAGAACATGCTTTCAAACGTTCACTCCGCCACAATGCTTATCATCCACAAGGTGTTTGGCTTGATCCTCAACTTCTCCAAGGACTACCAAAAGAAATTGCAGCCGCCAGTGCCTTTGATGCTTTTACCCAATTATTAGAAGCTTTGACCTCCGTGCATTTGCCCCCAGAAATTGAAGATGTGATTATTTACGGCGCTGCACTTGCGGCATATTCCTTACCCAAATTTGTAATGGAATGTCCTACACCGAGTCCGCAAGTTGGACAGGCAATGCTCGACGCAGCTTTTCTTTCGGGAGTAGGCTTAACCCGAGCAGGATTGGGAACAATTCATGGTCTAGCTGGCAAAGCTGGTGCAGTAAGCCGTATTCCACACGCAGTTTTTTGTGCAAATCTTTTTGTGCCGACCTGGGAAGCAACCCTGGAGTGGTTTTTGGCAAACCCTGATAGCCCAGGTGTCTCCGCTGGGATTAAAAGAATTGCCCAGGTTGCCCGTTTTGCCGGTTGGGTAGAACAGGAAAAAGATGATGTTTCTGCTTTGCTTGTTTTTCTAGAAACTCTCCGTAAATGGAAAGAGGAATTTTACTTTCCACCACTCAGAGAATATGGCATTGGTAAATTCGAGGTCGAAGAAATCGTAGCAAGTGGCAGTGATAGGAATAGCCCGGCAAAACTCGGGCCTACAGTTTGGGAGCAATTACTACAAAAAGCAGGGGCAGTAATTTAAAAGAATTACATTATTTTCCTGTTAATCAGGGTTTGAAAAAAATTTTTGAAAGTGCCTTAAGGGCGAATAGTCTCAAGCCACTGCAACCAAGAGTCAAGGCCATGTCCACTTCTAACACTAATTTCGAAAATTTTTGCATCTGGTGAAGCTAAACGAAGGTTTTCCCGGGCTCGTTCAAGATCAAAACCAACATGACTTGCAAGATCCATCTTAGTTATAAGAACTACATCCGCCTTGTGGAAAAGCGGTGGATATTTGAGGGGCTTGTCTTCACCTTCTGTAACCGCAAAAAGAACTATTCGGTAATTCTCGCCAAGATCGAAAGTTGCTGGACACACAAGATTGCCAACGTTTTCGATAAAGAGGAACTCTAGACCTTCCCAGTTAAGTTTACCAAGTGCAACAGAAACCATTTCAGCATTGAGATGGCATGCTGTTCCAGTTGTTATTTGGAGGACTTGTGCCCCGCGGTTATCAAGACGCCGCCCGTCTATGTCTGTAGCTAGATCACCAACAAGCACAGCACAGCGCAAACAAGAGGCAAAAGAATCAAGCGTTTTTTCGAGTAGCGACGTTTTACCAGCCCCAGGTGATGACATAAGGTTTAAAACTACTGTCCGATGAGCAAGAAAAAAACCACGGTTGCGTTCCGCTAGGCGGTCATTTTTTTCCAGAACAGGCAAATTTACGCTTAAATGATGCACGCCATGAGCGTGTGCATGTTCAAACCACGTTCCCGTTTTGGGATCATAATGACGGTGTTTTTGGCTCTGCTGAACGTGGAGGTTACTTGTAAGTTCCCTCTCAGCAAGGGGGTGTTCCAACACTCCTGGTTTTAACACTGAAAAATGTTCAACATTACCACATCCACAATCTTGGCACATATTGTTTTGGAGTTGTCTGTCTAATGTTAACTTTCCGCTTCAATAGATGCAAGAGTAATTTCACTCGAACCCAGCGTCGCGTAAGCCCAAGAAGAGCACCTTGGACAACGTTCATGAAGAGCTTGTGCATTGAAACTTTCACCGCATGCCGGGCAAGTCAACTCCATAGCAATTACTTCTATTTCTAAGCTGCAATTCTTGAGAACCTGCTCATTTTTTGTGAAACTTTCAAAAGCTAGGTTTAACGCTTCAGGAACAACTCCACTCATCAAACCCAGCCGAACCTTTGCGCGAAGAATATTTCGAAAACCAAAATCAGATGCTATTTTACGCAATTGCTTAATAAGCTCTGCAGCAACCACCCCCTCATGCATAGGCACTTAAGGAAACGATTTTAGAAAACTGAAAGTCAACTCATTGCCGGAATTTAATAATTTAGATACTATTTTGACGATTGAATTGTCCTTCTCTCTTAAAAAAGATATAAAAAGATAAGCTTATCTAATATGTTTTCTTTTAACAACTTAATTTTTGAAGATGAGCCAGTTGATATTCTTCGTAAAGCAATAAACGGCCTTGGCATCGAAACGGAAGAATTGGCTAGCAAGTGCGGGCTGAAAAGAAACGAACTTGAAAAAGTCCTGCAGGGAAAAACAGACCTAAAAAATCTCGAAACGGTTGCTAAGTTTTTAGGACTAAGGACAGAACAATTGAAAAAAATGATAACTGGCCAACTCGAGGTGCCAAATTTGCCACATCTAAAAAATTTTTGGATTTTTACATCCGATTTTGGTGGAATGAAAGTGAATTCCTATCTGGCCGTAGATCAGGAGAGACGAAAAGGTATTGCTTTTGATACTGGTGCTGATGCAACCAGCCTTCTTGAAACATTAATCGATGAAAATATCCACTTAGAATACCTTTTACTTACACATGGACACGGCGACCATATTTATGAAATGGATAGAATTATCGAAAAAACAGGATGTATCGCATATGCACCTCGAGGTGAAATGATAAAGGGAACCCGCCCCATAGAACCAAACCAGAAATTAACATTAAGCGGCCTAGAAGTTCGTGTTCACTCTGTGCCAGGGCATTCTGCAGCTCATGTTGCCTATGAAATTTCGGGTCTAGAGGCACCCGTCTTAATAGTCGGAGATGCGCTCTTTGCTGCTTCTATGGGCAAAGCTAATATTAGTTACTTACTTTCCCTGGAAAGTCTGCACTACCTTTTGAGTTTTAGTGATAATACTTTTCTTGCCCCTGGTCATGGCCCCATGACTACTGTTGCTTTAGAGAAGAAAATAAACCCCTTTTACAATCCTTCTTGGCTCGAGTATCTGCGTAATAAACAACGGTAGTAAACCCAGCCAATGAAACTTCTTCAAATCGAGGACCGACCACTAAAGGCAATCAGAATTATGGCAATGCCATACAAATACAAAGTTTGTTTGGGGTGCGATTCAATTGTCAGCGCTAAAGTTTCAACTTGTCCAAATTGTCATTCTTACAGATTTGAACAATCAGTTGAGGAAGTCTTGAAGCAAGCAAAGGAACTTGCTTTGCGTCCACAGAAGTCCGTCACTACTTTTGATTTGTTAGGCTAATTTTCCCGCAACTTTTGATCAAAGGTAGGGTTTTTAAGTATGTTATGAAACGCCATCTACACAGGAAACTTATCTATGCTGCTTTGATTGCAGGAAGTATCACTGGGCTATCTTTGGGCTCAATCCACGCTCAAGATACAAACATTCAAGGACCAAACCAACCCCAATTTCCGGGTTCGGGTAATTCCTTTGGGGCTCCACCTCAGAAGTTCTGGAAGGGCCCCAGGTGGGAGAAACTGCAGGGGCCACTTGGTTTAACGGATGATCAAATGGAAGAGTTAAAAAACATCCGAAGCGAACATCGTCAGGCAGTCCAAAAAATAAAACAGGACCAAACGTTAACTCGTGAACAAAAAAAGGAAAAACTTTCTCAACTTAGGCAACAAATGAAAAAGGAATTCGAAAATGTGCTTACTTCCGAGCAAATCCAAAAACTCAATCAAATGCGCCAACAATGGCGAGAAAAATGCAAAAAAAATGAATGCCCTCTCACACCTTCTGATCCATTGAGTAACGGGCAATCAGTTAACAAACCTGCTACAAATTAATTTAAAAACTCTTTCAAAGTTTTATTACCAACAAAAAGGGAGAGTTAGCAAAACTCTCCTTTTTTTTTGCCTAGTTAATCTGTAATAAGTTTTTTACAAATAAACGACGCAATTATAGAAAAAACAGAATTGCATTTTCTTTCTAGAAGAATAGTCTTCGCGCCAAAAGAGTTTAAAAAACTTGCAGATATAGCTACCCAATGAGGAGTGGATTGTCGAAAAACATTTTAATTAGCAGACAGGAACTTGATTTAAAATTACTAAATGGACTTTTCTTGCTTTGGTTACTATTTTTTTTCCTGTTACTCAAACCAGTAGCTCTTTCTGCTGATAGTTATATCCTCGTTGATCATACCAGTGGGCATATTTTGGACTCTTTAAACCCAAACCGTAAAGGGCCCATAGCTAGTTTGACGAAGATCGCAACTGCGGTTGTTGTATTAGACGCTTCGGAACGAGGATTAATTCGCTTAAACGAAATTGCGGAAATTCCACCAGAAGCACACCAATTAGGAGGCCATAACCCGGCAGGTCTCTTAGTTGGTGACCAAATATCTCTGCGGGATCTGCTCTATTGCGCAATGATGGCTTCGGATAATATCGCTGCACTTACTCTGGCCCATTACGTTGGTCAGCGATTACCGAACTATACCAGCTTAGATCCTGTGGGAAATTTTGTTGCGCACATGAATGCTTTAGCTCGAGGACTCGGAATGAAGCACACTCTTTTCCTTAACCCTCATGGCATAGATGCCGGCAAGGGCCCCCATGGTTACTCTACTCCAGCAGATTTAGCCCGTTTGTGTCGTTATGCTTACACAGACGGTGACTTGCATTTTTTTGTTTCACAGCCGTGGCGAAAAATCGAAATCGTGCGCAACGGCCAAAAGTTGGAACTTCCTTTGTCAAATACAAATAAACTACTTGGTGTGGAAGGAATTGACGGAATCAAAACCGGTTTTACCTCAAAAGCAGGTTTTTGTCTTGCCTTAAGTTCTTGGAAACAACCCGAGGTCATACGTCTTGAAAACGGTGTAAGCAACTATCCTCGACGTTTAATTGTAATCTTACTTGCTGCAGCTTCCGATAACGAACGCTTTTCTTTAGGATTGCAACTTGTAAAACATGGGTGGATACTCTACGAAGATTGGAAAAACAAAGGCAGACCGACCGATCGTAAAACAACGCTCTGAAGTAAAATGAAATCGAGCTCATTCTTCAAAAAAACACTTTCAAAAATTTTGTCTTTTATTCCGGTATTTAGAAAAAATAAAAATTCTATCTATCTAAAGCCCGCCCAGAACAAACAAAACAACCTCTAATATTCTCCTATGAGCACAAAAACGATTGGTGTTTTGACAAGCGGCGGGGATTGTCCCGGTTTAAACGCGGTTCTGCGTGGTGTAACTCGAGCAGCTACTAAAAGAAATTGGAAAGTAATTGGTTTCCGAGATGGATTTGAGGGTCTTTTACCCCCTGGCGACTTTATTGTATTGGATCGCTCAACCACAGCAGGCATCATGCATCTTGGAGGAACCATTTTAGGCACCACCAACCGGGGGCACTTTGTAGCTAAGGTCGGTGAAGGCAATATTGTCCAAGTTGACCCCACAGTTATTGCTAAAGCAAAATCCACACTCGAAAATCTTGGTGTCGAAGGGCTAATAGTAGTGGGTGGAGATGGCTCCATGACCACCGCCCTTCAAATGCATAATGCGGGTATTAAAGTCGTCGGTGTTCCTAAAACCATTGATAACGACCTAGAAGCGACGGCAATGACTTTTGGTTTTGATTCTGCTGTTGCTGCCGTTGTTGATGCCCTTGACCGCCTCCATACCACAGCCTCGAGCCACAAACGGGTCATGATCTTAGAAGTCATGGGACGCCATGCTGGATGGATAGCCCTCCATGGTGGATTAGCTGGGGGAGCTGATGTCATCCTAATACCCGAAATCCCATACGATATTGAAAAAGTAATCGAGGTAATAAAGAAACGCGATGCAATGGGAGCAAAAAGCACCATGATCGTCATAGCAGAAGGGGCAGCACCCAAAGGTGGAAAACAATACCGACACGAAGTCAAAAGTGGCGAATACCGTTTAGGAGGAGTAGGGGAAATTTTAGCCCGCGAAATAACTCAACGTATTGATAAAGAAGTCCGAGCCTGTGTGCTTGGCCATTTGCAAAGAGGAGGAGCTCCTACAGCACTCGACCGAATCCTAGGCACTCGTTTCGGTGTTAAAGCTGTGGACTTAATCGCTGAAGGCAAGTTTGGCTTTATGGTCAGCTATCACAATTATCAAACTGAAGAAGTGACTATTGAACAAGCAGTTCATCGGCTCCGTCTTGTTTCACCAGATGCCCAAATGGTTCAGACTGCCCGTGCCGTTGACATCTCTTTTGGCGACTGATTCCATAAGTTTAGAACTATGAAACCCGAAATTCGGGATAAACTTCTGGCAAGTGTAAGGAGCATACCGGATTTCCCTAAAAAGGGGGTCCTCTTCCGAGACATTACTCCTTTACTCCTTAAACCTGAACTATATAAGGACATCATAGCCGAGATGGCCGAACTCGCTCAACAAGCTGGTTGTGATAAAATCGCTGCCATTGATGCGCGGGGGTTCCTTTTTGGAGCCACACTTGCTCACGTTCTACACGTTGGTTTTTTACCGGTCCGAAAAAAAGGGAAACTTCCATGCAAAACGCTTTCACAGGCTTATCAACTAGAGTATGGGACTGCCGAAATAGAAATCCACGTTGATGCTCTCCAAGCCGGCGAGCGTGCGGTTCTCGTAGATGATCTCCTTGCTACAGGCGGCACAGCTTCTGCAGCTATTTCATTAATTGAAAGAGCTGGCGCAAAAGTAACACTTGCTCTTTTTCTCATTGAACTTGTTGAGCTTGGGGGCCGCTCTTTCTTGGCTCCTCATAAGGTGGAATCTCTCCTTTCATTCTAATTTCATGTCTTAATGATAACAGAAGCTTTTTTTTGAAGCAATTTTCAACCAAACGAAAAATTTTGGGTTTTTTAGGGCTCTTTATCCTATGTATTGCTTGTTTTATTTTTTATAGTTTTTCCTCACATATTCTTTTCCATTTATACATAAAGCCCTCGCCAAGTCAGTTCATAAAAATCCAAAAAGTCTGTCAGCAGATTTCGTTGGGAAACTTTTATTTTCCCTCTAACCAAGATATTCAGATTCAGGGCATCGTATTTTCAATCCCAACAAATGAAAATCATAATTGTAACCAATCTGATTTTTCCCACTCTTCAGAAATACTTACAATACTCAATTCAAATTCAACTCAATGCCTCGAATAGGAATCTTCTTCTTTCTCTTATTCATATACCCCACCCAGGTTTGGAGTGAAGATGTTTTTTGGATACTCAGAATTGCTCCCGGGTCAAATCCTTCCATGGAAAAAAATTGGCAGAGATTTAAAAGTGAAAGGAAGTTGTCAGCTGAATTTATTTCTTATTTTCTTCCAAAGGAGGGAGATCCAGAACAAAATGTGGTCCAACTTCTAGAAATCCTAAAAACAAATTTTACATCAGCAGAAAAAAAGAACCTAGCTTTCTCGAATGGTTCTAGCCTTGAATTTAAAAAGGTTGCTCGTCATTTCGATCACTATACTGCAAGCATAACTTTCAAGTGGAAAGGATTACCTCTTTGGGTATCAGAGATAAAAATTGGGCGTGCCAGCCCGCTAATACTTGCACCAGTTGGACTAGAACAACCGTGGTTTCTTCTCCTTTTCGTTCAATAGTATGCCCAGGACTATTTTTTTGTATTTATTGCCATTTCTCTTTTTTTACAGCTGCATTCCATCGCCAACACAAAATTCAGGTTTTAACAGCTTCCACGAATTAAAAATTAATAATGTTACCTTTTTAGCCCAAATTGCAATCACTCCAGAAGAGCAAGAGCAAGGACTAATGCATCGCGCAAATCTCGGTAAAAACGAAGGGATGCTTTTTGTTTTTCCTAATGACGACAAAAGAGCTTTCTGGATGAAAAATACCCATATCCCACTTGATGTAGGCTACTTCACGGCTGACGGAACACTTCAGGAAATTCATTCCATGAACCCATACGATCTCACTCCAGTCGAGTCGCAACGAACAGACATTCGATTTGCTCTCGAAATGAACCGCGGTTGGTTCGAACAAAACAATATCTCATTAGGTGCTAAGTTAGATTTAAATGCTCTTAATGTCGCCTTGCAACGTCGATTAGCTCATAAAAACAATTTCATTGATTAAATGATTTCTGTTAGTTCAGGACATTAAGCATTCTTCGGCAGCTCTTGAAATCGCAGAAACCATTTTTTTTAACTGTTCTTTGGTGCTGCAGTAAGGAGGTATTAGGATAACTGTATCCCCAATGTTTCTGGTAAGAAGTCCATACTTTCTCGCAGCTTGACAGACTCTCCAGCCTGCTCGACTTAAGGGTGGAAATGGCTTACCGTCTTCATCGTTCAAATCAATACCTGCTATTAACCCCACTTGGCGAAAATTTTTTGTAAAACGACATTTTTCAGAAAGCGACTCTAAAAGCTCACTTAGAAAATTCGCTAACTCGTTAACCTTTTGTAAAGTATTCTCCTCTTCAAAAACTTTTAAATTCGCAAGAGCTGCAGCACAACCAAGTGCGTTTGCAGTGTAACTGTGACCATAAAAAAGCGACCTACCCTCGTGCCACTCTCCAAGAAATCCTTCGTAAATCCTCTGATTCGTAATGGTTGCTGCAAGTGGCAAATAACCACCAGTTAAGCCTTTTGCGAGGCAGAGTATATCGGGAACAACACCTTCATGTTCAAAGGCAAACATTCTTCCAGTCCTACCAAATCCGGTAAGAACTTCATCCAAAATCAAAAAAACGCCAAAGCAGTCACAGATTTCTCGAACTTGTCTTAACATCCCTCTAGGCCAAAGGAAAATTCGGTTAACTCCTTGGACAATTGGTTCGAGGACCACTCCAGCTATTTCTCCACGAAGCAAACTTTCATGAGTCTGGAGTTCATCAGCACTCGAAACCCTATAAACCGGGAAATGCATTTCCGAAAAACGGTCATGGAACAAAGGAATATCTCCTATGCTGCTGGCGCCAGCAGTATCTCCATGATACGCTCCGGAAAAAGCAATAAATTTCTTTCGGTTTGGGAATCCATTTTGTTGCCAGTATTGAAAAGCAATCTTTAGAGCAACCTCAATTGCCGTCGAACCATTATCGGAAAAGAAAACACGCTGGAGTGTTCCTGAAGGAATTAGACTAGTTAAATTTTTAGCTAGTTCAGCAGCCAACGGATGTGTTGTGCCAAGAAATGATACATGAGCAAAACGCTCTAACTGTTCTTTAATAGCGGCATTAATTAACGGATGACAGTGCCCATGTAAATTGGTCCAAATTGAACTATTGCCGTCTAAATACTCTCTTCCATGTATATCCCAGAGAATAGCACCCTTACCACCTACCAAAAACAAAGGTTCAAAATCGGGCCCTGTCCACTCCTTCATTGGAGTAAAAGGATGCCACACATGTTCCCTCTCCCACTTTAGCAAAAGATCGTAGTTTAATCCGGATCTCCGCACTTTTATTTTATATTAAAATTAAATATGGATAAATAAATCTAGTATTGAATAAAAAAGCGCCAAAAGTCCAATTGGCGCTCTTTTAAACTCCAAATTACTTTGGAAGTTCTAGAAAAATTGACTAGGAAGCCTTCGTTTTAGCAGGTCTGCACCAAGCTGTGGATAACAAAAATGCCACGGCAAACGTAGCAGCAACTCCAACAACTCCAGCAGCAGCAGTTGCTACACCTTGATGAGAAATACCGGGTAAAGAATAATCCGGTAGTGGGGCAACAAATGTAGGAGCCGATTCATGGAGGAATTCAAGTTTCTCCGCTACCCATTCTAAACCATCCGGCCATGGACTAGCAAATGGGCTTAAAAGCGCAGCCAAGAGGAAAGCTACTATAAGAATATAAGGCAAGGAAGTTCGAGCTGAAGTAGTAATAGGCGCAACTACTTTTGGACTCTCAGAAATTAGATAAACCGCAATAATTGTCAAAAAAGCTTCTCCTATTCCAATCATGGCGTGTATGCCAACCATCGCAGGTAAAACTTTAGCCAACGGAATTACACCCGCCATCCACAATTCCAAACTAAGGAAAAAAGCTGCCAGAACCACTGAAACCCACGCAGAAATACCAGTCATAGTAAGAGAACGCAAATCTTTTTGTCCCCCTTTTAAAAAATTATTGAGCAACCCTCCTAATCCTGCTCCCACTAAACCCATGTTCAATAAATTAGCTCCCAAAACTGTAAGTCCTCCATCAGAAAACATCAAGCATTGTAAAGTAACCACCAGCGCTAGAGAGAGAATCCCAAATGGCACTCCCAGCAAACTGCTTGCTAATACTCCACCTAATAAATGCCCCGATGTGCCATTTTGAATTGGGAAATTAAGCATTTGAGCGGCAAATATCAATGCCGTTACAGAAGCAAAACGAATTGGCTCAGGCCGCTCTTTTGACTTTACAGCACTATAAGCTGCTCCGGCAACTCCAACTGTTGAAACAATAGCAGTTAATGGACACACTGGTCCGGACATCATTCCATCGGGGATATGCATAGCTTTTACTCCTACAACATCAATATCCTGAACATTAGCCGCCTTTTTAGCAAGGAAATTATTCTACTTAAAAAAAATAAAAAAGACATAAAAATCAAAAATATTAATTTTACCTTGATACTTCTTGAAAAAACATATTTTTTTGTAGAGTAATAGGATTATGCTAAAACGTGAGGAAATAAATTGGGATGAGATACGAGAAGTAGGAAACCAACTCGAGCAACTTGAAGTATGCGAAATTTTACGCTGGTGTTGGCAGAAATATGGAAAGCGAGCTGCGATTGGAACTAGTTTTCAGGGCGGAGGATTAGTAGTCCTCAATGAAGCTATGGAAAATGGTTTGGATTTTCCAGTTTTCACCATAGATACGGGCTTACTGTTTCCAGAATCGTTGGAGTTGAAAAAAAAATTGGAAGAAAGATATGGAATCATTATTGAATCGCTTTTTCCAGAGCTAAGTATTGAGGATCAAGCGAAAGAATTTGGCCCAGAATTATGGAAACGGAATCCCGACCTTTGCTGCACACTGCGAAAAGTTATCCCACTACAAAAGAAGCTAACTCAATTGGATGTATGGATTACGGGCCTGCGCCGTCAACAAAGTGAAAGTCGCACAAAAATTAAAGTTTTGGAAATTTACAAGTTCGATGTAATTTACGACCGATATATCATAAAACTAAACCCCGTGGCCGGTTGGTCTCGAGACCAAGTCAGAGATTATTTAAAAAAATGGGAAATTCCAACAAACCCTTTACTTGAAAAAGGCTACCGAAGCATCGGCTGTATGCCTTGCACGAGGCCAATCGCAGAGGGAGAAAACGAACGCGCAGGCCGATGGACAGGTTTTGATAAATCGGAGTGCGGTATCCACACTTTCCTCGGAGCAAATATCTAATTTTTGACTTGAAAATAGTCACTTCTAATTTGTATAAATCATTTGGATTTGATTTTAATTATGAAAATTAAGACTTATTTATACATTATTTTTTGTTTGTTGACTCCTATTCCTACTTTTGCAGACAGTAAAAAACATCAAGTTTATCAAGGAAATTCTTTGAATGAACTAGAAATTTGGTGGGGCGGCGATGGAATTTCAGGAAATTGGTTTGGCTGGCGTTCCAAGCTTTCAGAAATAGGGCTTCAACCTTTCGCCGATTATACTTTTGATATTTTTGGAAATACCGCTGGTGGAATAAAACGAGGAACAGTTTACTCAGGCCTCCTTAGCTTCGGCATCGAAGTTGACCTAGAAAAATTAGTTGGTTGGAAAGGTGCAGTTTTTCTTAATTCCTGGAAATGGCTTTCAGGACGTGACGCTTCTGAAGACCTTGTTGGAAACTTTTTTACAATTTCAAACATAGCAGGTTTTAACACTCTGAGAGTATTCGACTTGTGGTTAGAACAAAAGTTGTTTGATAGTATTTTTTCAATAAAAATTGGACAATTCTCTGCTGATAGTGAATTTTTAATTTCTGATACTGCGTCACTTTTTCTTAACGGAACTTTTGGCTGGCCAGCCTTTGCCTATTTAAACTTGCCGAATGGTGGTCAAGGTTACCCAATGAGTACACTAGGCCTGAGACTGCAACTGCAGCCAGTTAATTGGTTCTCTTTGCAATCTGCCCTTTTTCAAGGAAATGTTTTTTCACAGGATGTCAATAGATATGGTTTTCGTTACCGTTTTAATTCAGAAAACGGTGCTACTTGGTTTGTTGAGTCTCAATTCAAATGGGATGAGTTCCCATGGTTAATTAAAAACCCAGGTGGATTTAAAGCTGGTCTTTGGCTTCAAACAGGGCACAACGCTAATCAATTCTCTGCTGACCAAATTTCGACTAACACTGCTATCTACTTTGTGTTTGATCAAATCCTTTTCCACGAAATGTCAGGTTTAACACAAACTTTACCCTCCTCCAAAACCACTCAACCATCAATTTCAAGAAAGAATGTCCAGGCCCAAACGTTTTCTAACCAAAAAAGTCAAAACTTAGAAAACTCTCAAGGCTTAGCAACCTTTGCTCGTTTTGGGGTTGCACCAGCACAACAAAACTTTACTAACTTCTATTTTGACACAGGATTTGTTTATACTGGCCTAATTCCCTATCGCGATGAAGACAAACTTGGAATAGCTTTGGGCTTCACAAAATTAACCTCAAGAGCCAAATCCTCACTCATTGATGAAGGATTATCACCTCTCTCTAATGAATTAATTCTAGAAGCAACCTATAAAATTCAAGTAAATCCATGGTTTTATCTGCAGCCTAATATACAAGCTATTTTTAACCCAGGAGCAGATTCATCTCTACGCGACTCCCTTATAGTTGGATTTCGGGGACAAGTTACCTTCTAGTTCCTCAAGCATTTATCTAATTCATCCAGCATTCAATAAGCTCTTCAGAACCAAATGGCAAACAAGCAATTGAAAGTCCTCAGCAGATTGCATGTCGTCAATACTGAGATGAAGAGTAACGTTAGCTAATTCTTTTGCTTTACCTCCATCAAATCCCACTATAGCAAAGGAATGTAAACCTTTTTCTCGAGCAAATTCCAAAGCTCTTATTATGTTTGGAGAATTTCCACTGCCACTAAGGACAATTAAAATATCTCCTTCCCTTGCTAAAGCTTGAAGTTGAAAGCGAAAAACTTCCTCATAACCTAGATCATTTGCTAGGCAAGTAAGTGTTGAAATGTCACTGGTCAATGCTAGTGCCTTTAAAGGACGGCCCCCCGCTTTCGATACAGGAAAAGTCAAATCATTAGCCCAATGAAGTGCATTAGCCGCACTTCCACCATTTCCACAAAAAAAAACTGTTGAACCCAATTCGCGCGCCCTACGTATCTTTTCTACAAGAATATTCAACAAACTCCAATCGAACTTTGCTAATGCAGAATTATATTTCTCAAGGTAGTTTACTACTAAATCATCCAATTTCTTCATAAAATCAAAATCGAAACCATAATGCTGCTTTGAATCCACCTCCTGCTCCAGTAGTCCGCCCCGCCACATGCCAAAAAGGCCCTGCTTGTAACGACCACTGATTTCCGAGTTTAATCAAAATGCTCATTCCTAATTTTACTAACACAAAATCTGTCGTAAGCAAAATATTTTCACCAACATACTGGGGTTGAGAATTCGTTAAGCCAAATATTCCTGAAGCTTCAAGCAAGTATATTTGCAGCCAATCCGTTAAATCCAATCCAGCAGTAAGATAAAATCTTAATTCGTCCGCTGGTGCTCCAGTGCGCAAACGATATCCAACTCCAGTATCTACAAACCCACTTCTTTCGAATAATATCCAATTAAATCCGAAATAATAAGCTAGTTCTACATCAGTTTGGGCATTCCCTAAAGATGGCTGACGATCCACCTCATAAGGCCCACGAATTTTTACGGAGAGTTGTAAAGATTGTGGTAAATTATTGGTCAAACGATAACGCAGACCAACTTCAGGATCACTAAATCCAAAGTTTTTGTTGTTAACGTAGATATTTTGGTATTGAAGGAAATCGAGGTAAATATTGCCAAGAAAAGTCAACTTTTTAGTCAACCCATATTCCCAATATAAATTCCACTCGTGCTTCCGAAACTCTCCGCTATCAGAAAATCGTTGCAAATGCCATCCAGAGGTAAATTGTTCGTATGTGTAGTAGTAACTGTAGCCCAAAATAGCGAGTCCATGATGTTCAGGTTGTGTCCATGCCCCTGCAGTAAGTTTTTCATTCCAAGTAAATATTAAAAAAAGCATAAAATACACTGCTCTCAAATAAATTTTTATTTTTCGAACGCTCATAAACCTTTAATCAGATTTTTTTTAATCAAAATTCCATCAAACTGTTTTATTTTTAAACTTGACGTAAATATAACTATCATCATCTTGTAGCCTAAAATGCAAGTTTTTTCAAACACATTAGATCAACAGGAAAATTCAAATTTTGGTTCTGCACCTGGCTCAAATGATGAAGTTTTACGCCATCTGGAAGCAAATTCTTTCTGTGCGAATCTTCCAGATGCGGATCTCCAATGGTTAGCAGCAAGTGTTTCGGCATTAAATCTTTCCTCAGGAGCAATACTCTTTGAAGACAAAGACTCTACTGACTCAGTCTACCTCGTCGCAAGAGGAGCTGTTAGTTTCTTAAGTCGCGTCTCACTTTCTGCCGAATACACAGAAATTGCCAGAATCTTGCCAGGTGATTTCTTTGGCGAAGGCACTGTAATTGATAAAATTTGCATGCAACACCTCATGCCTAATACTACTAATCAAGAGAAAGATTCTAAAATCTTCAAAAATCGAAATTCCAGAGCAAGGGTATATTGTCCCACCCCCACTCTCTTATATACAGCATCCTCAAAAGTTGTTTCTCAACTCCTATATCGTCAACCAATTTTAATGGTTCGAAATTTATTAAAGCACTCCGCTGACAAATCCAGAATGAGTTCACAATCCTTATTTGATGAAGTGATTAAACGTGAAACAAAGCTTGTCGTTGAAGGATTAATTGACTGGTTAACAAGACATACAATTGATTTCCTAACAACTCTTCAAATAAACACCGATATACTTGTCGAACGCGCTCTTGGCGGACCTAGTCAAGTTTTCGTTTTAGATATTGCCGATACCCTCGCAAATTATAGAAACACTATCACAGTCCTTCGTGAATTTGCTGCAGGTGTTCCCCTACAACCTCCTTTAAAAAATATTAACCTCCGTGATTGGAGCAAAAACATAGAACCCACTTTAAAGACACTTTGTAAATCAAAAGATATAACTTGCTCCATATACGCTGAAGACTTTGAAGTCTCAACTAACCCAACAACATTAGATAAAGCAACTCATTACTGTTTTTTGGGAATTCTCGAAGTTGCAACCAAAGGGTCAAATGTTGAAATGCGCGTAGGTAAAAACCAAAGTATGGCTGAAATCCAAATAAGTTTTTACTACCCTGCCCTTTCAGAATTCGTTCTACTTCGTCTCTTCGAGCCTTTCTCCCTCCGCGGCGAAAATCAGGACGTAGGTATCTGTTTAACGTTAAGTAAATTCCTTATGCAAAGTCTAAAAGGGGACGCCCAAATAAAACGCCGCTCCAATAATTACTTATCCATCTGTTTCTCTTTTCCAATTTATTCAGTAAACAATGCAAGTTGATTATTCTCGTCATCCGGATGGATCTTATCGTCAAGTTCTTCTTGTTGAACGGGATGCAACGCTCCTTAACTCAATTGCAAGAGCTCTTGAATTGGAGGGTTTCTTAGTAACACGTTCAACTAACCTAAAAAATGCAGAAAACTCGATTCAGAAAAATTTATATGATGCTATAATACTCTCAGATCAGTTCTCTGACGAAAATACTCTTCAATTTATAAAAAACCTTCGTGGCCTAGGAACAAGTGCACCAATTATTTTCTTAAATACAAAACTAAACAATCATTTCCAAACTCTAATTACCGAATCTGGTGCAAACTACATTCTAACAAAGCCTTTTACGTTTCATGACCTTAGGAATTGTCTCTATCGTTGTTTTGAGCAAGCATGTTCTGACCTATTTGTTCCTCCCCCTGTTTGGTCCAAAACAAATCAAATCAAAAGGGAATCCCTTCGAACATCACTCTGGCTTGGAATTCTTGCTTCAATTCTGATTGGGGTTGCTTTATATTTCACCATGATTGTTGTAAGTTCTTAACACCATTTCTCAGATGTTCTTATTTGATTTCTGCCCTCCCGTTTAGCTTGATACAACAAACCATCTGCTTCAGTTAACATCTCTTGGAATGTTTTCTTACTTTGAAAGTTAATCGAAACACCTGCACTTACTGTTAGGCAAATCTCATTGTTAAGAAATTTTATTTTCTGTTGAGCCACATCATTTCGAAATGCTTCAAGAGCTTCGATAGCATCAGCTCCATATCCGAGAATTCCAAACTCTTCACCTCCTATCCTTGCCGCAATTATTGCTCCATCAAAATGCTTTTTAATAATACTTGATACCATCTTTAAGGCTACATCTCCCGCGGCATGCCCATAAGTATCGTTAATTGATTTGAAGTGATCTACATCCAAAATAGATAACCATATCGTCCGCTCACCAAAACCCTTTGAAAAAAGCTCCTCAGAACGATCAAAAAAAGCCCTCCTATTCGGCAATCCAGTTAAAACGTCATTTAATGCAGTTGCTTTAATCTTTTCTACTAGCTCAATCATCTCAAAATTCAATAGAACTCTCCAGAGAAGTTCCTTGTCATGAAAGGGTTTCTTTATGAAATCATTCGCTCCATACATTAAAAAACGTAAAGACAAATCTTCATCTTCCAAAGAAGACAATCCAATAACTGTTTTTTCATAAAAAGGATATGATTGTCTTATTTTTGAAAGAAATTCTAAACCATCCATCCCTCCCAGCACATAGTCAGTAATAATAACCCGAACACTATTTTCCTTATCGAGAATGCTCAGTCCTTCTTCTGCTGTCCTCGTATCAAATATCTTGATTCTAAGAGAACTTAAAATTGATACCATTTTTCTCCTCATCAAATCATTATCATCCACAATTAGGATCGCCTTAAAACGATTTTCTATTATCTTTCTAAGAATATTTACAACTTGACCAATACACTCAGGGCTCTTTAAGACGTAAGCAATTGCATTTCTGTCTAGCTCACTAAACTTCGATTTCCAATCAGAGCTCGAACTCCAAACAATAAAAGGTATCATCAATCTAGAAAAAAATTCTAATGATTCACCCCGAGTCGCA
Organism: Chthoniobacterales bacterium; assembly: GCA_026418675.1. Taxonomy (GTDB): domain Bacteria; phylum Verrucomicrobiota; class Verrucomicrobiia; order Chthoniobacterales; family DYNR01; genus JAOAAX01. The sequence goes on from JAOAAX010000009.1 coordinate 48,127, forward strand.
TCCTCAAGAACTAATCCTGTCACCGCCGCTACAATCCCATTTCGATCTTTTAATACGATTTCTTTAGCAGATTGTAAGCTTTTTAATAAAACTGCTTCTAGACTCAACTCTTTTTTAATTGCATCTTTCAATAAATTTGAAAGCACTGTGCTTGACTCTAAAACGATAACTTTATCCATTTTTATCGCTAGAATTTAAACTAAAAAGTTTTTCTTGAAGTCAAGATCCGAAAAAAATATATTTTAAACATATTAATATCCAATCTAATAAAAAATGAACTTTTAAAAGTTAAAAATTTGTTTGTATCAAGTTTCAATTAAGAAACTTATGAAACGCTTGCGCAGATTGGCCCAAAATATGCTTTGTAGGCAAATATTGAATTCAGATCACTTTTTGCCTATGAAATACTTTATGCTACTAGGAGGTTTTCTAGGTTTTGTGTTGACTTTTAGTGCTGGGATTTTAGCTCAGGCTGATCTGTGGGTTGCACTAATGCACTCCAGTTTAGGATGTGTTATAGGAGCTTTTCTTATGAAAGTTTTTCGTAAAGTTGTTGCCTCCTCGGTTCGTGAAGTAGTTATCGAACGCCATCGAACTAAATCGCAGGAGGCTATCCCCATGGAAGGTTAAATTTTGCCCGCACGGATGCATACTTACCCCTATAAGTTTCTAGAAAGTCAATTACTAATAATTTTTCTTTCAGCAAAATCCACCCTTGCATCCTTGGGCCTTTTTACTCTTGAATAGGCTCTGATGTCCGAGGGTAGCAATTCCCCAGACCGAACTCAATCTGATGTTAATTATCCTTTTAAATCTCTTGCTCGAAAAGCTTATTGGGCTTCTGAGGACGAAGAAAAACAACTGCGCCAATACCTTCCTTTGCTCTATAGCGAGGTCAACCGAGTTGCTGCAGCTTTACCACAAAACTACGACCTCTCAGACCTTGTTAGCGCAGGTCTCGTGGGACTTGTTCAAGCTTGGCGCCGCTTTGACCCAACTTCAGGAACTCCTTTCTTGGCTTACGCTCTCCGCAGAATTCGCGGTGCTATTCTTGACGAATTGCGAAGATCAGATTGGATGTCACGCTCAACCCGCGCTAAAGCAAAAATCATATCTGAAGCCATTCGTCAATTCGAACAAATCCATGGTCGACCTGCTTCTCCCGATGAAATTGCAGCAGAGTTGGGCCTATCAAACGAAGACTACTCAAAACTTCTCGATGAAGTTCGCCCCATCTCTTTCGTTCAAATAGATGCCACTCCTGAAGATTCCGACCTAGATTCTCTTCACGATGTTATTCCTGATTCTAATGCAGAATCAATTCAAGAAATCCTCCAAAAAAGAGAACTCATCGAACTTATTTCTAAGAGAATACGTCAAATGCCACTTAATACGCAAAAGATTTTGGCTATGTATTACTACGAAGGTATGAAACTTGCCGAAATCGCCAAAGTCTTCGGTGTCACTGAATCTCGAATCTGCCAAATCCATACCCACGCTATTCTAAGTCTAAGAACTTACATTCAAGCATTACTTAAGTTGTAAACTTATGGTCCTCCTCTTAGGATATTTAATTGTCTTTGGTTCAGCAATGGGAGGTTTTATGCTCGCCGGTGGCAATCCGATAGTTTTGCTTCATATCTCTGAAATAGTCACAATCTGCGGAATTGGTACAGGAATACTCGTTATTGCAAGTCCACCGAGTGTTCTTGCAACATTAGTCCACCAAGTCCAAGTTGCTCTTAAAGGTTCGCCTGTCAGCAAAGACGAATTCATAGATTTGCTAAAGTTACTTTACGAACTATTCTCAAAAGCTCGCAGAGGTGGCTTAGTTGCTATCGAGGAAGACATCCTCGATCCATCGAACAGCCCCATACTTTCTAAATATCCTTCTTTTGTAAACGATTCAGGTAAAGTTGAATTTCTCCGAAACAGCTTAAGACCTGTGATAGACGGTCGAGTCCGTCCAGAGCACCTACTGGGACTACTTGAAAATGAACTCGAAACTGTTCACGAAAGTGAAAATCAGCCAGTTCACGTATTACAACTTGTGGGCGATTCTCTCCCAGGTGTTGGTATTGTTGCGGCCGTTATGGGTATAATCAATACAATGGGCTCAGTTGCCGATGGCCCCGAAAAAGTTGGTTTAAAAGTTGCGGCTGCTTTAACTGGCACTTTCCTTGGTGTTTTCCTTGCTTACGGTTTTGTCAATCCCCTAGCTGCTCGATTAAAATCCAATAACATGCTTCATGCCTCGTATTACATAATGATCATGAAAGCCTGTGTCAGTTTTGTTAATGGAATGGCTCCAATCATGGCTGTAGAAGTCGCGCGCCGTTGCATTCAACCAGATCTCCAACCCACCGCTGACGAACTCGAAGAAATGCTAAAATCCACAGGCTCCTCCAAATAGCCCCATTTTATTTTATGGCCAAAAAAAAACATGATGCCCATCATGGCGGTGCATGGAAAGTGGCTTATGCTGACTTCGTAACAGCAATGATGGCACTTTTTATGGTTCTTTGGATACTATCCCAACAACCAGAAATCATTGAAGCTACTGCCCGATACTTCCAAGACCCTTATATCGCTTTTGCAAACAAAGGCTCTGGTGTTATGGACGAATTCGTCGCTGGCACAAGAAAAGAGTCATCCTCTGAAAATCCAGAAATCACTCAAAACGAAGGCTTCTTACGTGCTGTAGCTCGTGATTTTACTCGCCTCCTTAATATCAAAACTGAAGAAAATAGCCCAATCGAGGTCCAACTCACTTCCGATGGCCTCAAAATCACTATGTATGATCGCCCAGATAAACCTTTATTTAACCCTAAAACCGCTGAACTCACCGATTGGGGTAATTTTGTCCTCCAAAACCTTGCTTGGTTAATTGAGCGATATAACTTCCGTGTATTCATTGATGGTCATACCGCAAAATGGACTGAGCAACCCGATTCCAAATATGGCCCATGGGAACTCAGTGCGGACCGAGCTAATTCGGCACGCCGTGCCCTAGAACGTTACGCAGTAAATCCCAAAAAAATCGAACGCGTAACAGGCTATGGGGACACTTCTCCCATTCCAGGAGAAGACCCCACCTCCACTCGTAATGAACGTATCACCGTTAGCCTCTCCGCACTTCCTGACATAAATCTTGAAAACCTTGCCGAACCATTCCCAACGCCTAATCCCCAATCCTGAACCATGCGCAATTTTCTCGACAATCGTCCAAAAATCCCCACACCAAACACCCAGCATTCTCAATCCAATCCACACACACTCCCAACTCAAGGACTAAACAAAATTCTACCTTCTTCTTCTATCATTCATCAAACCGATACTTCTCACTCTGAGTTCCCTCGCATCGAACTTTCGCAAGATTCTGAAGGCCGAATCTCCGAAATCCGCCTCCATTGCCGCTGCGGTGAAATGATTACTCTCCGTTGTATTTACTAATTCCCTCCAATTTCACAAGTGCAGAATCTGCAAAGGCTAGTCTAACAAACTTATAGATCATCATAAAAAACTTCCCTCTCCACCGTATAACTCCTCTTCATTTGAAAATTGCCATACAAAAAAACATTTCTATTCAAAAAAACTGTTTCCCAGCTTTTACTGTTCTTTTTAGCCTCCTCCTTTCTTTCCTCAAGCTTTCCCCAATTAAACCCTCGTGATTCCTTTCCAAATCCTTCTCCTTCTCTCCTAACAGCGGCTCAAACACTTGCCGATGCCGCCCGTCAACTTCCAGATTCCCTCCAACTATCTATACTTCGCCCAGCACTCGCCTTAACCATTCTCGAACAGTACTCCAGGATACTCCCAGATGACCCCCCCCTAACCGACATTCTTTACCTCATAAATCTTCTCTTATCCCACTCCCCAGAACCACATCTACTCCAAAACTACCTCTCAAAACTTCCTCCAGCCGACTCCATCATCTTCAATGGACATCAGCTCCTCGGCGCAGCCTTAGCACGTCCCGACAATCTCATCGGTCTCGACTCATTGCCCATCGCTCTTTCTCGTCGGATTCCCGCTCTCCTCTTTCCCCTCCGAAATGATCAAGCCCCTCTCCTCACCCAATTTGTCCAAACATCAAGTTTTTCCCTCTCAACCCTCCGCACAAGAACTCAAAACTTTTACCAAGCCCCAATAGCCGATCTCCTCTTCGCTGACGGCCTTTTTCTCCGACCCTATTCGGGAAAAATAGACGATCTATATGTCCACTTTGTTCAAAAAAATCATACTTTGCTATCCATATTATCATTTTATGCCATAGCCGAATCCCTCCCAGCAAGACGCTATTCCCCAATAACCGGCATCGGCTCTCCCCTCTCGGTCCCAACTCCTTGGTTTAATGTTAACGACATCCTCTCCGGTGGCGCTCTCCTTGCAGTCGAACAATACCGCTCCTCCCACCAAACCCCATCCTCCATACCAAACCCATTTTCAAACTTCGCCATCCGCATCCTCCCTTACCTAGATTCCTCAATTAATTCCCTCCAACCAGGCTCTACTCTCACAATCTCCCGTGAGTTAATTCGACAAGCCATCCGCCACCCAAAACGTTTCTCTCCTAAACCTGTCCCGCCAATCCTTAATGACCCATCCAGATTTTTTGGATCTTATAGTCCAATTTTTCAGCTCGCTTCACGCCGCCTCTCCCGCAAAGAGCTCGCTACTGCAATCCGCCAAATTGATTTCGAAACTCCTTTACCGGACATACCAGCCACACCTTCCGCTAACGAACTCCTTGCAGAGCCAACTTCCTGGGCACCCGCCTTCTCTGAAGATGAAATCCCTCTCTTACCCCAAGAGGAAAACTCTCTTTCAGAAGAATTGGCATTTACTCCCCCTCCCCAAAACCCTTCACCTCCACCCACAAAACGCGTTGAACCCATTTACCCCGAACCCATCCTTCCTAAAACTCCAACCCAACAACCCAATCAATCTAAACCTCAAAAAAACATCCCTTCTCCACTACCATCCGAACCCCCACTCGTCGCAACCCTCCCAACTTTTTCTATTCAAAATCAGATAATTACATCTAATTCTGTTGGACAACATTTCTTGCCACAAACCCAAAATTCCAGCACAACGCAATCTCTAGCCGCACCTTTTTCTCTCCCCAACCCCATCTCTCAAGAAACCACTTCCAATTCAACAAACCCCTCCCCTCCACCACCATCAACCTTGCTCGCCCAAATCCCCTCCCCCCAATCCAAAATTCCTGAATTATTGCATAGCGACAATCCTACTGCCGAGGAAATTCCTCAACCACCCCCTATTCCTAATCCTCAGTTAACTTTACCTTCCCCGTCACCTCACCGCCTCACTCCCACTCAAAGCCCAACACCAACTCCAAACCTACCACTCTCATTACCCCAAGAGAAAGCCTCTCCATCCGAACTGCCAGCTCCTTCTTCCTTACTTGCATCCCTTTTATCCCCAACAGAACCACATAGCTCCCCCATTCACCTCTCTTTCTACCCTACCAACACACTCCTCCCACCACAGCCTTACCAAACGTCTCTTGACTTGGTCACCGCCAAAACTTCTATTCCCCTTGCTTCCCCTACTCGCCTCGAGCCCCCCTCCTCTCTCCTCCAGCCCTCCATACACCCAATCCCAGCGCAAATCCCCAAACCAGACTTTACCATAAACTCACTCCCACCTCAACCTTCTCCACTCACCAACCTTTACTCCTCTCTAACAACAAGCAACTTCTCCGAATCACCCATTACATTCAGCTTACTCCACCCCATTTTACTACCACAAACATCCATACCAAAACTCCCGCAGCTCGAACAAATCCTCCCCACCCTTGCCGCATCCGCCCCAACCCCCACACCTCCACAACCCAAACCAACCAAATCCGAACCCATCCAGCTTCCAGATTTTTCCTCCGCTCCCTATGTTGCTATTGTCACCCCAACCATTGAAGCCTGTGAATCCTACACAACGGCACTCGCTGCTAACGACCAAGCTCTCTCAACACTCCTCTCCCAACTCAACCGCACCCAACTTTACCTCCGCTGGCTCGACGCCGCTACTACACCCCTTGAGGAATTCCTCGCTCAAAACCCCAACCTCCCTGAGTCAGTCATAGCACAAATCCATCTCGCCATTAATCTTTCCACCGACGAAATGGCTCGTCTCCTTCAACTCCGCACCGAACTCCTTAGGCAACGCCAAACCCTCCTCGCTCAGCGCCAAGCACTCCAAATCGAACTCAACTCTAACCTTCAAAAAAATCTCCACTTCCTTCAAAAAAACGCGCTCGGCTCCTCCACAGGCGCCTAACACTCACCGGCTCCACTCCAACATCCTCCTCAACGGCACTTCCGCCCTCCGTCTCACTTCTTCCTCCACTGTCACCTCCGGCTCCATATCCCGCAAACACAAATACAGTTTTTCGAGTGTATTTTTTTTCATAAACCGGCAGTCATTACACGCGCACGTCTCCGTCGGCCCAGCGTAGAACCTCTTGTGTGGCAACTCCTTCCTTAACCGGTGCAACATCCCAGCTTCCGTCACAACAATAAACTCCTCCGCCTCATCTTCCCGGCAAAAACTCACCATCCGCTCCGTAGAACACACCTCATCCGCAAGCAACCGAACCGCTAATGTGCACTCCGGATGCGCCACCACCTTCGCCCTGGGATGCGCTCGCTTCGCCTCCTCTATGCTCCGCTGGGTAAACTCCACATGCACATGGCAACTCCCGTTCCACAAATCCATCTTCCGCCCAGTCCGTTCCATCACCCACGCTCCAAGATTCTGATCCGGAACAAACAATATATTCCTCCCCTCAGGCACCCGCCGCACAATCCGCTCTGCATTTCCACTTGTGCAAATCACATCACTCAAAGCCTTCACTGCCGCGCTACAATTTATATACGCCACCACGTAATAATCCTTCTCTCGATTCTCTTCCAAATACTTCGCCAAGGCACTAGCGGGACACGATTCCGCCAGCGAACAACCAGCCTCAAGGTCCGGTATCAACACCCGTTTCCTGGGATTTATGATCTTTGCTGTTTCAGCCATAAAATGCACACCGCAAAAAACGATCACCTCGGCGTCCGTTCCCGCTGCTTGAAAACTCAAACCCAGCGAATCCCCAACAAAATCCGCCACATCCTGCAAATCCCCTGTCTGATAATTATGGGCCAATATTACCGCCCGCCGCTCACGTCGTAACTTCTCTATTCCAGCAAGTAAGTCATTCGTTTCCATTTCCTTACATCCTTTTTATTCTATCACTAAAACTTACAAACTTCAACCTCCGCTTCCCTCTTGTCTCACAATTTTTTAATTGATGTTCTTGAGATTCAATTGCAAATATGCCATAATCTTCCTCTATCAAACCTCTATTCCCTTTCCTCGTTATGAATCCTGGCGCAAAACCCATCCAACTTTCCTCTCTTCATCCTCACATCCCAGCACGCATACACCAACTTACAGACCAAAACCCCATCTCAAGTCGCCTCGCGGCCCTTGGTCTGCTTCCAGGCTCGATTGTTTCCATCACTCACATCGCTCCTCTTGGCGACCCCATCGCTATCCAGATTGAAAAACGCCAAATCGCTCTCCGGCGTTCCGAAGCCCAACTCCTTCTTGTTCAACCTCAACTCGATGACTAACAACTCACCCATCCGCATCGCGCTCATCGGCAATCCTAACACCGGAAAATCCACACTTTTTAACCGCTTAACCGGCCTCCGCCAACACATCACCAACTACCCTGGAACAACTGTCCTTGCTCATACAGGATTTTCTCATATTGAAGATAAACAAGTCCAATTTATTGATCTTCCAGGTATTTATTCACTCTCTGCTTCTTCACCAGACGAAAAAGTCGTTTTTGATCTCCTCCTCTGTGATAACAAAATTGACCTTATTCTCTTTATCCTCGATTCCACCAATCTCCGACGCAGCTTTTTCCTCATCTATCAGCTAGCAGAATTTGAAATACCCTGCTTGCTTGTCCTCAATCAATGGGATCAGGCCATCCGAAATTGCATAAAAATAAACCTACAACTCCTTAAATCGCGTCTCCCCGTTCCCATAGTTACAACGATTGCCCGCAATGGCATCGGGCTTGAAGAACTCCGCTCAGCCATCGCCACCAGCCTTAAAAGCCCCTCCCGCTTTCCCCTTCCCCAGTGGCCAACCATCATTGAAGAGTGCCGTCAAACCCTCCTCAACGCCGGCGCTAATCTTTCATTGAATCTCAAGCCACCAGAAGCAACACGCATAATTTTCGATTCAGACAGCATCTATTTAAAAAACTTTTCCCCCTCCCTCCACTCTCAACTCTCGCAACTCCAATCTCAAATCCAAAATCGCCTTCGACAGAACGGCTTCAACCTTTCCATTGCAGAAGCAACTATCCATTATAGAAAAATAGACAAATTACTAGAAAATGTCATCCAATCCGACGGCACGATTGCACGCTCCGACTCACCACTCGATTCCATCCTCCTTCACAAATTTTGGGGACCTGTGATTTTCTTCGCCATCATGTTCTTGGTCTTTCAGTCACTCTATGCCTGGTCTGCCCCATTCACTGACGCAATCGAATCGCTTATCGCTTTAGCCAAAGACAACGTCTTTCTTTGGCTCGAAAAGTTTCCCATCCTCCAAAGCCTTACGACCGATGGCATACTTACTGGCGTTGGCAGTGTCTTAGTTTTTCTCCCTCAAATCCTCCTCCTTTTTCTCTTCATCAGCCTCCTTGAGGAGAGCGGCTATCTTGCCCGTGCAGCCTTTATTATGGATAAGGCACTCGCTTGGTGTGGTTTGAATGGCAAATGTTTCGTCCCTCTCCTCTCGGGCTATGCCTGTTCCATACCAGCTATCCTCTCTACTCGCACACTCGACTCTCCCTCTGCCCGCCTTACCACAACTCTCCTCATCCCTTTTATGAGCTGCTCTGCTCGCCTTCCCGTTTATACGCTCTTCATAAGTGCTTTCATTGAGCCGAAATATGGCCCAAACATTGCCGCTCTCTCCCTTTTTTTCATGCATTTCGTTGGCCCTCTTGTTGCCTTCCCGTTCGCTTGGTTCCTAAACCGTAAACTCCTTCGCACCCCGCATCAAACTTTCGTCCTCGAATTCCCTCATTATCAACTTCCTTCCCTACGCAACGTCACAACCCGCCTCTGGGAGAGCGCCCGCGATTTCCTCCAACGTGCCGGCTCCATCATCCTCGCCATCTCGATTATCCTTTGGGCTTTGCTTTACTTCCCTCGCCCTCCAGAACTTGCTTCAAAAATTCGAAGCGAATTCCTAAAAACCCATGCGAATTCTTATCCCTCCGAACAAATCCATGCCCAACTTTCGGATCCAAACTCTCCTCTCTCCGAAAAACTCCAACACACTATTACATCTGCTTACCTTGAGCAAAGCTACCTCGGGCGCCTCGGCAAATTCCTCCAGCCCATCTTCTCGTATGCAGGCTTCGACTGGAAAATCACCATTGCCATTCTTGGAAGCTTCCCAGCCCGTGAAGTCCTCATCTCAACTCTCGGCATCATTTACAACCTTGGCGGCGACATCAGCGAAGAATCCGCCGACCTACATTCCGCTCTCTCCTCTGCTACTTGGCCCTCAGGCCCAAAAGCCGGCTACCCCATTTTTTCACTCCCTACTGTTTGGGCCATCATGGTTTTCTTTGCGCTTTGCCTCCAATGTGGAGCTACGATCGCCGTTGTTGCCCAGGAAATCAACTGGCGTTGGGCAATCGGCCTTTTCCTCTTCATGTCCTTCTTAGCTTGGCTTGGAGCTACCCTCACTTACCAAATCCTCTCTAAAATACCTCATTTCCTCTGATCGAAAAATTAACCCTTCAGCCTCATCACCTTCCATCCCATCTTCCCTGCCATATCAAGTATCCCCTCCCTGGCTGTCGCAGCTATAACCTGACTCCCCTCAAGCAAAATCCGTAAAACTCTTTCGGTCCGTTCACCATCCAACTCTGCTATCACATCATCCATCAGCAAAATCGGACTCTGCTTGCAAACCTCAATCAAAATAGCTGCCTGCGCAAACCGTAAACCTAGCGACAAAGTTCGCTGTTGCCCTTCCGAAGCATAATCCCCTGCGCTTCTACCATTTATTAAAACCGCAAAATCATCCCGATGCGGCCCCAAGGTCGTCATCCTCAATAGCTGATCCTCCTCGTAATTTTCCCGCAATCTCTTCAATAGTTCACTACCTCCCGAGGGCAGATAATTCACCTCGACATTCTCTACCCCATCCGTTAACCAACGCACAACCTCATCCGCCCGTTCCTTCACCTTAGGCATTACCCACTGTCGGCACTCCTGCAATCGTTTCCCCAAACCCGCTAACGGCTCATCAAATGCTTCAACCTCCGCTCGCCTTGCCCCCATTCGCAACAAATAATTCCTTGATCGCAGCGCCCTCTCGTAATCCCGCAAAACCTTCAGGTAACCAGGAAATAACTGCGAGCAGAGAAAGTCCAAATATCTCCGCCGCATTGTTCCCGAACCCCGCACCAATTCCCGATCCTCCCCGGAAAACCAAACCACCCGCCCCAAACTCAGATACCTATCGCTATCCCTTACACAATCCCCATCAATCCACAACCGTCGCCCATCCTCCCCATTTTCGACTGCTAGTCGAACTCCCCTCTCCCATCCCCCCTCTCCGATTTCCACAAAGTCCCCTTCCAAACAAAAATTCCTCTCTCCCCATGCCACGCACGGCCCAGGCTTTGCGCTCCGTGGCGACTGCAAGCGCAAAACCATACACACCGCCTCAAGCAAACTCGTCTTCCCCACTCCATTCCTCCCAACCACGAGGTTCAACCCTGCTCCAAACTCAAACTCCCCCTCGCGGTAACACCGAAAACTTCGTATCCCTAACCTCCGAACCTCAAATCTCTTTGCCCCTCCGTAACAAAAAACCCGGAAAGACTCCCCCTCTCTCTTATCCCCCATATCCAAAGCAGCATCATTTCCCACTACCGAAGAACGTCACCTCCCCCAAAACTCCATCCGACCTGAAAAAACTCCCACAACTCCCACATTATTTCCACACCTCCTCCTCCTCAAAATCGACACGATACCTCCGAAAAAACAACCTCATCTCCTCCTGAAAAGTCCGCTGCCGATGGTGTTCCTCCTGCCGAAAAATATACTCTGATACTTCTCGAACCTTCGACGCCGAAACCGAAAAAGCTCCATAACCCTCCTGCCACTGAAAATGGGTCATCCCATATCGCTTCCGTATCAACCCTGCTGACCGCTGTTTCAACCGCCGTATCGCTTCAACAAGACTCATTTCCCTCGACAATATAAACAAAGAATGAACGTGATCGCTCACACCGCCAGTCCGGATGGACGGACATCCCATCTGCTCCAAAATCCGCGCCATCCCTTGGTGAAGTTCCCTCAGCCACTCCATCTGCAGGCAGGGCTCCCGCAACCTCGTCGAAAATACTACATGCACATAGAGCTTACTTAATTCGCACCTCACAGTCTGATCCCAAATTATCCTCCGCCATTTTTCCCTATCTCAAGCAAATTCTCAGTCCTCTCCAATACGTCTTTCCGTCCTTTCCATTTGTTCCACTTCTCACCCACCCCTCTTTACAAAAAACTGGGCCCCCTTTCTTTCGGGAGCCCAGTTCGTATTTCGCTTTTTTAAACAACTAACTCCGCTGCAGGGATCTTATTGGCAACCAGGGCAATTCGCACAATTATCTCCGCAGCAAGTCTTGCAAGCTTTCTCCTTGCAGCATTTCGCACAGTTGGGGCCTTTATTGCCCCCCTCTGCAAAGGCTGGAACCGCTGCAAGAGCAAGTAGAATTGCAATGATTATTGATTTCATGCGGATTTCCTTTCTTTTAAAAGTTTCCTCCTAGTTCCGGCCGAAGTAAACTCCGGCCCCGACGGCTAACTTCACGTCCTTACCTTCGGAGGTGGAGAGGGAGGCCGATGGCGAATTGAACTTAACCGCTCCTCTCGATTCTCTAACGCTTTCTTCCCAGTTGAATCCAATACAAGAGCATCCTCTCCACAAACAAAAACTTTTCCTACAAAACAACTCACAACACAGGGCAAACACACACATTCCCCACCCACAACTCCATCATCCTTGGAAAGATTCTTTCCCAACTCCTGCTCACAACAGCAACCTCCATCACCTCCACAACAATACTCCACACCGACACGAACTTTTACCTCCGACTTAGTCTCAAGACACGTCCCTGCTCTCACCCAACTATTTACTACACCAAAAATCACAACGACAATTAATTGCACAATCCACTTCCCTGTCCACAATCTTGCCTCTTTACTCTTAGGACTCACAAACATGAAAGAGAATATACATGCACTTTACCTAACCGCAACTCCCTCCGCCCTCATTCAGGATAAATTCGCTTCGACGACTCTGGATCAAATAAATACAACCGCTCCGGATTCACTTCAAAATGCACCCGATGTCCCACCTCCCTCCGGTCCAGTTCCTCTCGACTTCTCGATACTAGCGTTACCTCTCCAATATTCATATACACCATAGACTCCGCTCCAAGCGTCTCCACAAACTCTACAGTCGCCAAAAACGTATTCTCGTTCGGCGCTTTCCCAATCCCTAACGGGCTAATATCTTCAGCCCTCATTCCCAGCAGCAAATCACGCCCCATCCACCGACTCGCCCCATTAAAATTCGACATCGAAATCCTAAAACTATCCACATCTGCTGCTTGGAAATAAATCCTCCCCCCCTCACACCGCAAACTCCCATGCAGAAAATTCATCCCGGGCGTCCCAATAAAACCAGCCACAAACACATTCTCAGGCCGCCGATAAATCTCGATTGGTGTCCCATATTGCTGCAACTCTCCATTATGCATGACCGCGATCCGCTCCCCCATCGTCATCGCCTCCACTTGATCATGCGTCACATACACCATCGTCGCCTGCAACCGCTGATGCAACTTCAGCAACTCTGTCCGCATCTGTGCACGCAGCTTCGCATCCAAATTCGACAGCGGCTCATCAAACAAAAATGCCTTTGGCTGCCGCACAATTGCTCGCCCTACTGCCACACGCTGGCATTGCCCTCCCGATAACGTCCCCGGTTTCCGGTCAAGAATATCCGTTATCCCCAAAATCCCGGCTGCATCCCTCACTCGCCGGTCAATCTCACTCCGGTTCACCCCCCGCAATCGCAACCCGAAAGCCATATTCTCATATGCCGTCATATGCGGATACAACGCATAGTTTTGAAACACCATCGCTATATCGCGGTCCTTCGCAGGTGTCCCATTCATAACTCGCCCGCCGATCCGAATCTCCCCGGTCGTAACCTCCTCCAAACCAGCTATCAGCCGCAATGTCGTCGTCTTCCCACAGCCAGACGGTCCTAGCAAAACCACAAACTCCCTATTACAGATTTGTAAGTCCAGTTTCTTGACCGCTTCAACTCTCCGTCCGCCACTCCTTTCAAAAATCTTGCTGACTCCTACTAACTCGATCGTTGCCATAATGTATCTTCTCCTCTTTTTTTATCCCATTCGAATTCCCTTTCCAAATCTCATACCCACCTCCTCACCTCAGAAATGGCCGTTCAAAACCACGCACAAACGCCCCGGAAGCAATCAGAAACAATACCAACAGAGGCAAACTCGAAAACGTAAACGCTGCGGTAATAACGCCCCATCGTTTGATATACTCCCCATCCAAATAGATGAGCCTTACCCCAACAGGAAATAGTTCTGGGTCCCTCAACGCTACCAATGGAACTAAAAAATCATTCCACTGATTCACAAACACCAGCACCCCAAGCGTCGCAAGAACAGGCCAGCAAAAAGGCACCACAATCCGCCACAACTGACTCCAATGCGATGCTCCATCTATCTCCGCAGCGTCAAAATAATCCCGCGGAATTTCCTCTATAAATCCTCGCAACACATACATACAAAAAACTTGCCCGCCAGCTATCCCCACCAAGCCAAGCCCCACCAACGAATTGAGCAATTTCAGCCGCCCAAGTACCGAAACCACCGGCACCAAATTCACTACAGCCGGAAGCAACATCAGCACAAGAAATACCCACCACAAAAAACCAGACAACGGCATCCGGTATCTTGCAAAAAAATACGCTCCCATTAACGCTAGAAAAAGCGTCCCAACAGTCACAACTCCACTCAATGCAAGACTGTTCACTACACCCGGCAGCAATATCCCCAGCGCCTCCTTGTAGTTCCTCAACGCCAAATCCCAAGAAAAAATCGGAGACCACGGATCCTGAATAAAGAGTCGGTTGTCTTTAAAGCTCGTTTGCAACATCACCCACAAGGGAAACAACTCCATTACAAGAACCATCCATATCGCGGCATGAATACCAACCCCCTTCCAACCACTGCTCCTTCTCCTATTTTCGTTTCGCATAATTTAAAAGATTTTTTTGTCTTTTATTTACTTCTCAATCCTCATCCATCGGTGAAACGCCCATGGAATCAAAACTATCACCCCGAACAAAATTAAACCAAGAGCACACGCATAGCCAAACCCCCCTGCCACAAACGCCCGATTGAACATCCATAGACCAGGTGTCATCCCTCGCCCGGCAGGCCCTCCCTCCTCACCCAACAACAAAAGTTGCAAACCATATCCTTGCAACGTCCCAACAATTAGCAACACAAGCATCAGCCGAATCTGTGTCAAAAGCAACGGGAGCTCGATCAAAACAAACTTCTGCCAACCGGATGCCCCATCCAGTTCCGCCGCATCGTAAAGCGAAGGATCAATCCGTTGCAGCCCAGCTAGAAAAACCATCACCCCAACAGCTCCAATCCACGGAAAACCAAGAAAGATTAACGACGGCAGCACAAGCTCCGGCTGCCCCAGCCATGCTATCGGCACATCCCCAAAAAACACACCCCACCCAAAAAAGCTGTCCAGCCGAACAAGCCAACTTTTCACTCCAGTCGCATCCAAAATACGATTCAAAATCCCATAGTTCGGATCATAGAAAAACTTCCACAGAAAAAGCGTGACGAGCGTAGGCACCACCATCGGCAATACCACCAACACCCGATACCAATACCGCCATCGTTCACTCCAAACTCGGTGGATCAAAACAGCCAAAACTACCGACGGAATTATCTTAATTACATTTGCAGCAGCCAGAACCCCCACCGTCACAAACGACCCCCAAAATACAGAATCTTCCAACGCATTCGCAAAATTTTCAAATCCCACAAACTCCCGACTCTCTTCACCAGCCCAACGAAAAAAGCTGTTATAGACCGCACTCCCAGCAGGATAGTAACAGAAAGTCCCAACTGCAACCAGCGAAGGCAAAACGAACAAATACAACCCCCATTCCCGCCATGCCCTCTTCTTACTTATTCCTCTCATCTTCCACGCTCTACACCAAATCCCAACCCCACATCCCTTCGCCCAACCCATATCCCCCTCTCCTTCGTAGTCTCACCTCCCCTTCGATTTTCCTGTCCCTCCCGCAACTTCAATCCACTCACTCCTCTCCTGCCATCTGATCCTCCACTAAGGAATTCCTCTTCCCCGCCAAATCCAGCAGCTCTCTGCTTCCGAAGCAGCACATTTACCGACCGCAAAACCTCCCCTTGCAATGCCTTCAGTCGGTATTGCATCCCAAGCCCTGCAATCATCCGATCCATCTTCTCTTCAAACTCTTTATTATTCGGGTCAAGCTTACTCAGCATCCACATCCCACCAAGCTGGATTTCCGTCCTCCAAATCGGAATCTCCCGCGAACGAATTCCTCGACGGGCGTCCGTCGCATATCCTTGCAGCAACGGCAATCGAAGCGAATCCGCATATCTTTCCACGCTCCCATCCGGTTCTATCAAATAATGCAAATTTGTGCTTACTGCTCGAATCGCATCCGGCTGCGCCCGATCCGCAAGAAAAAAACCCTGGGTGTATCCTTCCGGCCGCATTTCAAACCCCTCAACCAATGGATCGGCCTTCACACCACGCACTGACGGCAACATCTTACTCCTCTCTGCAAAAACTTGATTCCCAAATCGACTCGCCGCAAACTGTAAAAAATCCACTGCAACCTTCGGATTCCGACTACCACGCGTAACCCCTAGGCTTAGTCCCCCTATTAAACCTGCCTCCGACAATTGCCCAAGCGCATATTCCCCAAATCGCCCCTCACCAGCCTCTGGAAACGGTAAATCCATCACTCCAATTGCAAACCCAGCCTGCTCCCTCAAACTCGCCGCATCCCAGCTCCCAGTCGCTAAAAACAGCGCTCGCCCCTGCAAAAATTGGAACGTGGCGTCCTCTCGTGTAAGCTGAAGAAAGCCAGTTGGATAAACACGCCCAATCCGTTGCATCAGCTCCATCCCTCTCGATACAGGTTCAGCTTCCAAACTCCATTTCCCTCGTGCATACAGCAGCGTCGTCAGCCAAGCATGCGCTTGCATATACCCAGGGGGATAAATCTCCCGCAAATACCGTTGCGTCTGACTCCCAAACAGCCAAAGCATGAAATTCACCGCGTAGCTACGCGAAAGCACAATCGGCAAAATCCTCTCCCCATCCACAACCCCCTCCCTCCGCAATCGCTCACACACCTCCAAAAAAACCTCAAATTTTTCCGGAAGTTCCCGTCTCCCTGTCACCCGCTCTAGCAAATCCAGATTCACCATCAACCGATTCGTAAAAGCAGAGAGCGGAACAGCGTAGTATTCACTCAATAGCGGATTAAATCCACCCAGCATCCTGTCAAAAAACGTATCCTTGAATGCCACTCCTTCCAGCTCCGTCCCAACGTTGTAAGGATTCGGCCTGCCCGCTATCTCCCCCAGCGGCACAAAATACCGTGCCAAAACTTCTGGTGTCGTTCCAAGTCCAATCTCCACAATGTCCGGCGAATCCCCACCGAGCAACCGCGCCGTCAACCACTGCCGAAAAATTTTCTCCGGTATCGGAATCTGAACAATTTGCACTCCAGGATTCCGCCTCTCATACTCCCTCGCTACCGCTTCAAATGCTTCACGCATCCCGGCTTCTAACTGCCAATGCGCCACCCGCACCTCCTCCCTCCTCCCCCAAAAAAGCTCCCCACGCACTCCACAACTCCGCATACAAATCCATCCCACCCCCAGCGCCAAAAAAACAAACACCGCTCCCCTCCGCCACCCCAAAGGCAAATTCTCCCACCACGTATCCCTCATCTCATCTCCCACCATCTGCTCCCCCTCCCTCCATTTTCTCGACAATCCTCTCCACTTCATACCGCCGATTGTCGCGGAAAAACTCCTTCAAAAAACGACGATAATAATCGAGCGCAACTTCCATTTTTCCCACCCTCTCAGCCACCCCGGCAATCGCCAAAACACAATCCGCCCGCAGCTGCTCCAACGGTTGCCCAAGTGCATCCGCACGCAGCAGATAATCCAACGCAACTTCCTCGTCCCCTTCATTCTCAAGCAATGCAAATCCCACCGAAGTGTAGAACTCCCTCCGTCCGGCACGCGTCTGCAGGCAACCCTCCAATCCCTTCATCCAACTCAAAACCTCCTCCTGCTTTTGCCGATCTGTCCCTGCTCGGTAAATTTTCTCCAATGCCAACCGACATGCCAGAAGCTCAATCAGCGGGTTCCCCGATCTCGCTTCAATTAGCTTCCGATAAACATCCTTCACCTCATCGCTCATTTGCATCTCACTTTCCATAATCCGGGCTGAAAAAAACCGCCCCAGCCATTCCAACTCATCTCCGACCCCTTCCCGAACCACCTCGCTCAAAATCTCCCGAGCTTCCTTCCTTACTTTTAGATCGCCAGGCGATTCCCCCAACTGGCTCAAAGCCAATCCCAACCTCCCCTCCGGATCGCTCGGCAAAAACTCCATAAATTCCCTCTGAGCTTCCCCAAAACTCTGTCTGCCAATCTTCCCCCATGCGGCAAGCGCAAGCTCCCTCCGCTCATCCCCAGGCTCAACCTGCCCGCAGACCCCTATAAACCCTACAACCATTGCCATCACCCCTATCCACCATCCACTCGCTACATTTACCCCTCCTCTCATCTCCGCTGCTCCATCCGAACGAATCAAAAAACTTCACCAAACCGAAGTTTCAAAACCGCCGACCCTCCTCTCTCCTGCTTACTTCCCATAACCACCATAACCACTCCAACAACCTCCAAACCAACAAAACCGCTTACTGGAAATAATCAAAAGTCTCCTCACGCCCTGTCCACCGTCGGATTCGCAGGATATGCGCCGGCCGATCGTGGGGATTCAGTGCAACGTAATTCCGGCTCCCACTCCAAAGGTAACGCTCTCCTGTCAAGAGATCCTCCGCCTGATACGTTTCGCGTTCCAAAAAACCAAAATTCCCAATCGGAACCTCCACAAAACCAGACTGCGAATGCCACGGATCAAGCGAAACGATGATCAGCAGAATGTTGTCCTTTGCCGGCGTCACCTTACTATAGAACAGGATTTGCTCATTATCACACGGATGAAACTCCAGATTCCTTAAAAGCTGCAGTGCCCGATTCTCCCGCCGGATCCGATTCAGCCGCGCAATGAAATCCTTTATATTGCCTGGTGCATTCCAATCCCGCCCCTTGAATTGATACTTCTCCGAGTTCAAATACTCCTCCTTCCCCTCGATCCCCTGATTCTCGCAAAGCTCAAACCCACTGTAGATACCCCAAAGCGGGGAAAGCGTCGCCGCCAGCACCGCCCGAATCAAAAACGCCGGCCGCCCCCCATGCTGCAGGAAAAACGGCAAAATATCCGGCGTATTTGTGAAGAGATGCGGCCGGAAATACTCCGCCATTTCCGTCTTTGTCAGCTCTGTAAAATATTCCGTCAGCTCATACTTCGTATTCCGCCAAGTAAAATACGTATAGCTCTGCGAAAACCCTACCTTTGCTAGAACCTTCATCATCTTCGGCCGCGTAAACGCCTCGCTCAGAAAAATCACATCCGGATACTTCCTATGCACCTCCTCAATCACCCACTCCCAGAACGCCACCGGCTTCGTATGCGGATTATCCACCCGAAAAATCCTCACCCCTCTCTCCGCCCAGAAAAGCAGCACATCCCGCAGCTCTATCCACAACTCCTTCCAATTCGGATTGTGAAAATTCAACGGATAGACATCCTCGTATTTCTTGGGCGGATTCTCCGCGTATTTGATCGTTCCGTCCGGCCGCTTATAGAACCACTCCGGATGCTCCCGCACGTAGGGATGATCCGGCGAACAGTTAATCGCAAAATCCAACGCAAGCTCCATCCCCCGCTTCCGAATTTCCCCAACCAACCACTCAAAATCCTCCAGTGTCCCGAGCTCCGGCGCCACGTCACGGTGCCCCCCTCCATTCACCCCCTGCCGATAATTCCCTATCGCATATGGCACCCCCGGGTCTCCCGGCGAGCACTTCAGCGAATTGTTTGGCCCCTTCCGATTCGTCTCCCCTATGGGATGGATCGGCGGAAAGTAAATCACATCAAACCCCATTGCCTTCGCATCATCAATACGCCCAAGACAATCCCGGAACGTCGAACCAGAGTCTGGCTTCCCTTCCGCTGAGCGTGGGAAAAACTCATACCAACTCGCAAACAACGCCCTTCTCCGCTCCACGCGCACCCGCAGTGCCGGCTTATACTCCGTCGCAAGCGACCGATCCGGCCAGCTCTCCATCAGTGCCGCCAAATCCGAACTCTCGGCAATACGCCGTGCCAATTCCTTATCTTGCGTGGATCTCTCGAGCTGCTGGGCAAATGCCTCCAAGGCCTCCACATCCCTCGAATTATGGCACCGCCCTACCGCTGCTCGCACAATCGCCGCCCCTTCCAAAATCTCGCTCGTCAAGTCCTGCCAACCAGCGTCGTGCTTCTTCCGATATTCAGCCTGCCACGATGCAAACGCATCCCCCCACGCCTCAATCGTATATTCGTAATCCCCAGCTTCCAGCAGCGTAAAAACCCCCCTCCACCGATCATTCACGAGCGGCTTCATCGCCGTCTCCTTCCATCCCGTCTCCCCAATCCGCCTCCATTTTAGCAATGCCCGCACAACATCGTGGCCATCCTTAAAAACATCCGCCTCCACCACAATGTCGTCCCCTTCGACTCGTTTGATCATGTATCTCCCACCGTCTATGCACGGTGAAATATTCTCAATAACTACTGTTTCAGTGGGTAGGTTCACATGCATTCTCCAGGATTGAAATTGCCGGTTCGAGCCCTTCTATCCGCGACAGCACCTCGCACAGCGACCGCCTCGCCGCAGGCACATATCGCAAAAATCTCGTGTATCCACATCGTAACCCAAGAAAACCATACGCCCCAAGCGCTTGCATCAAACGTTGCGCCGCACACCCAAGCAGCACCTCTCCAAAATCCCCAGGTGGCTCATACCCCTCCTCCTCCGCCGCAGACAAATACACCCGCACAAGCTCCGCGCGCTCCCTCTCCGTTAATTCGACATACGGGTCATAAATCAGCGACGCAACATCATACTGTGGCAACCCAAACCGCATCCCTTGAAAGTCAATCAGCCACGCCGTCCCTTCGTAGATTAAAACATTCTGCGACTGGAAATCCCGGTGGATCAAACACCGCGGCAATTCTGCCAACCGTTCCGCGAGCCGTCTCAACGCAGGCAACGCAGAAAGCGCCCGAATTTCCTCCTCCCCCAGCCCAAGAACCCCACGCGCCCCATGCTCAAAAAAGTAATCCTGCTCCCAAAGATACAGCGTCTCATCGAATTGCCGCTGAAGCGTAACGCTGAACCGGCTCAGCTCTCGCACCCCACGCCCGTGCAACCGCGCAACTTGCCGCAATGCAGACCCATACAGCTCCGACCTCACCTCCCAGTCATCCCGCCGAAAACTCCACAAATCCGCATCCCCCAAGTCCTGCATCCAGATCATCCCCTCTGCCTCATCATGAAAATAGATTTTTGGAACAGAAACTCCACAATGCGCCAAAAACCTTGCTATTTCCACATAGTGCCGATTCTCCTCCCGATGATCGTTGTATTTCACAAAAACAACCGACAGCTCCCCAAATCGCAACCGGTAGAACAGCCGCCCCGATCCTCCCTTCTCCAATGGTTCAACCACAAACCCTCTCCCCTCTGCTTCATTCGCCAACAAATCCTTGCTCACTCTTGGAAACTCTTCGGGGAACATCATTCAACCTATCTATCCACTCCAAATTAAACCCTCTTTCCAAAAACCCAAGCAAAAACCATCCACTCCCTCCCGAACCACAATGTCCTTTACATCCACCCTCCCTCCTCCCCTCCCCCCTTCTCCCAACCCTTGCATTCCTGCTCATCCCGTGTAAAATTTCAATTTCCCCCATGACCGGGCAAACGCATATTGGCTCCCAGGGGCAATCCTATTCCCCCACACCGACCCTTTGCCAAAACCTCCGAGTCCCACCGGGCAAGGTCCTCCTTTCACTCCTATCCCTTCTACTCCAACATTTCTGCCTGACCAAACCCGGCAAACTCGAAACACGGGCCCTTTCGACCCACACTCGGCACTCGCGTCGGCCCCTCAGCAAATCGCCAATCCCCGTTTGCCATCCAACGCAAACTCAAAATCAAACTCCAACTCAAAAAAAACTTAACCCGCGGGGCCTCCCGATGCCTCGGCTCAACTCCCTCTCGCGCAGGTGCGCGAACCCGCATCCCACAGCCCCGCACACACCACCTCAACCAAACAAAAAAAATGTCCGATACATCCAAATTTTCAAGCCGTCGTGGGCAACGTCGCTCCACCTCCAAATCCTTCTCCCGGCTGAGCACTCGCAAATCCCGCTCACAAAAAACAGACAAAAAACTCTCCTTTTGGCAGAAAATCGTCGCCTTCTTCAGAGGCGAAAACTCAAAAGAAAAAAAACAGACTTCTTCATCCACAAAATCCGACGCATTGCGCGGCTCCCCCGCCAAACGCGAGCCGGTGGCCATGCGCAACCCCGAGCTCTGTGAAGTCACTTCTCCTCGCCTCTACGTCGGCAACCTCCCCTACGCAGCCACCGAAAGTGACCTCTTCGAGCTCTTCAAAGGCGTCGGCATCGTGAAAAACGTCGAAATCATCTGGGACAAGCGCAACCAGTCCCGCGGATTCGGCTTCGTCGAAATGCAGTCCCTCGAAGAAGCCAAACGCGCCGTCGAGCAGCTTCACGACAAAGAATACATGGGCCGCAAACTCGTCGTCAGCGGCGCAAAAGCCCTCGCCGAGGACCGCGCTTCCCAACGCAAAGCAGGGCGCACCCCATCCGCTCCAGCCGAAACTCCCGCCCCTTCTGCCACCGGCGAGATCCCCGAAACAGCCCAAGCACAACCCACCTCCCCTTCCGCTCCCCCATCCCAAACAACCTCTTCTCCCTCCGAATCCAGCGAAGCCGAGCCACGGCGTTCTGCCGCCTGACACCCCCGCTCCCCATCCTTATCGCTGGCCCAACCGGCGCCGGCAAATCCGCATTCGCCGCCGAGCTCGCCCAACGAATCGGCGGCGAAATCCTTTGTGCCGACCCCTACCAGCTCTACTGCGGATTAGCCATCCTCACTGCCCAGCCCACCTCCTCCCTCCTCTCCCTCGCCCCTCACCACCTCTACGGCTCCCTCCCCCCTACCACACCCCTCAACGCTGCCAAACTCCCCACGCTCCTCGACCCCCTCATCGCTCAAATCCAAAGCCGCAACCACCACCCCATCCTCGTCGGCGGTTCCGGCCTCTACCTCAAAGCCTGGACCCACGGCCTCGACCCCCCCCCCCCCCCCC